>ONOG01000059.1 GCA_900319385.1 uncultured Prevotellaceae bacterium
AGGCTTCGCCTGATCGGGCGGGCATGGGAACCCGCCCCTACGACAATGGGCACTCCTGATTTCCGGATGTTTTCATCAAAATTTTTCGTTTCTTTCGTTTTTTTTCGTGTTTTTCGTTGTCCGACGATTCTATTTTCCCCAAATTTCTCCCACAAAATTGGGGGTCGAAACTGTTAAAATCCTTGCTTTTTTAACATTTCTCACTTCACCATCATTTTTCTGCCGCCGGCGATGTAAATGCCGCGAGGCAGGGGATGGCTGGTGGCCATGCGACGGCCCTGCAGGTCATAGACCGCAGCGTCGGCAGGTGCCGAGGGCTGGGTGGTGCGGATGGCTGTGGGGGTGGGTTCGGTGGGAACGGTGCGCATCAGGCGGAAATTGTCGAGCAGCAGACTGGCGCCGCTGCTGTTGGTGAACGAGATGACGACACCGACTTCGACATCGGACTGGGCTTCGTCGGTCACGCAGAAATCGACATAGGCGGTCTGCCACTGCGCCGGCATCGCCGCTGCGAAGGGCAGGGCGACTTCGCTGTCGCCAGCCATGAGACGCGCCGAACTGCTTCCGCCGGTCACGGCTTTATAATCGACCGTCAGCCGATAGTCGCCAGCCGTCAGTCCTGTGCACGTCTGGCTGAGCCGCGTGGTGTGGGCGGTCCATGCGTCGCGCAGGTAGAGCATCTGCTCGGCGTCCGACGGTGTGCCAGGTGCACCGAAGTTGTTGTCGGTGGCGGTGGCACTGGCGGTCATGAGGTCGCTCACATGAAATCCGCTGCCGGAGTGTTGCAGCGTCCAGCCCGTCGGGGCGTTCGGGAGCGTGTAGGCTCCACGACCCGTGTCGGCGGCGAGCTTCTGCACGTCGTCGGCTTCGAACGAGGGGTTCTGCAAGTGTGCCTCGGTCACATCTTCGCGCTTGATTTCTTCAGCCTTGCTATTACAGACGGAGCCATAGACGGCGATGTCCTGCACAGCCACCTGCGACGTGCCCGCCAGCTTGAGACGGACGAAGCGTGCATCGACGGAGGGGAAGGTATAGACGAGGTCGGCACCGTCGGTCGTGGCGGTGACGTTGGCGATGGTTCGCATCGAACCCTCGGCATCGCCATACGAGAGTTCGATGCCGCTCGGTGCGGGCTGGTCGGGCTGGGGACGCACGACGATCTGGTCGATGGTGTACTGATTGCGCAGGGCGAGGGTGAGCTGCTCCTTGCCGTCGGCCGCGCTGTTGAGGCTCTGGTAGTAGGTGGCTTCGTCGCCGTCGATGCAGTCGAGGGGCAGGTGGGCACCGTCGTAGCTGTTGGCCGAGACCGATGCACCGAATGCCACGTTGCGGCGGTCGCCAGGCCAGGTGGCGGCTTCACCGACCACGGTCCCTCTCTGCAGGCAGACATACAGCGTCTGGCCGGCAGGGATGCTGACGTCGCCGCTGTGCTTGACGCCGTCGGCATCGACGATGGTGACCGTCACACTTTGGGCGGCATCGCCCTCGTTCTGCAGGAATGCGGCACGCGAATTGCCGTCGGCCTGCACGGCATTGAGCTGTGTGGCACCGCTGACGAACAGCTTGAGCTCTGTGGCGATGTTGTAGTTCTGGACACAGCGGAAAGTGGCTGTGCTCTGCAGGCCGCTGATGGCTGTGGTCTGCATGAACACGGGTGCTCCGAGCGGACAGCTGATGCTGAGGTCTTCCCACGGCGTGTCGTCGGCAGCGAAGAGGTTGGTCAGCAGCAGGTTGTAGCTTTCGTCAGGTTCGGGTACCAGCAGTCCGTGCCAGCCTTCGGGCCAGGAAGGGAGCAGGGTGAGGTCCTGCACCTTTTCCGACAGGGCAGCCGTCTCTTCGGCCGTCACGCCGGTGTAATAGACGAAGCCGCGGATGTGGTTCATCGAGGTGCCGACCGCGCTCGTGCTGCCGTTGTACGACGGATAGATCTTCGCCGTCAGGATGGAGTTGTTGTTGTTCTTGTCGCCAAAGGCGCCGGTGACAGTTTCGCCGTGTTTCGTGACGACGAAGCCGAGATAGTTGTCGATGTTCGACCAGGGCGAGGTCCATGTGGCATACGAACTGCCGTCGGTCGTGGTGCTGCCGCCCTGATAGTAAATCGTGCGCTGCGTGTTGGTGAACTCATCGACCGAGATGCCCATCATGCCGCCCTGCTCCGAGCTCACCGTCGTGGCACTCGCAGCCTTGAGGGCATCGACGAGGATGACGGCGTTGCCGCTGGTGGAGTAGAGGCAGAAGGCCTGCGGAATGGAGTTGAACGTGACCACGCCGTTCATCGCCCAGCGGTCGGGGTAGAGGGCGTAGCGGCCAGGGACGGACGCGCTGTAGTCGGCACGGCTATACACGCCGAGCAGGTTGCCGGTGTGGTGGGTGCGGAAGGGCACCATGATCTTCGCTTTGTCGATGTCGTTGGGCACGATGACGCCGCTGTAATCGGGTAGGGAAGTGTTCCATGAGAAGCAGGTGAAGCGCTGTTTCGATATGCCGCGTACGATGTTCTGGTCGGGGAAATAGCGGGTGGCGGCGTAGGCAGTGCGGAACTCGTCCCAGCTGGGTGCGGCGAGGTCGGCGGTCGATGCCACCTCGTGCATCAGCCAGGTCATCATCAC
>ONOG01000058.1 GCA_900319385.1 uncultured Prevotellaceae bacterium
GCTTCGACGATTGCTCGACGATGCGGGGGTGCGGGGGTGCGGGGGTGCGAGGGTAGCTTCGACGATTGCTCGACGATGCGGGGGTACGGGGGTGCGGGGGTACGAGGGTAGCTTCGACTATTGCTCGGGGGTGCGGGGGTGAGGAAAGGAAACGAAAATAGTGAATAGCAAGTAGTCAGGATGACGGTCAGATACGAGTCTTGACAGTAATCATGAACTATTCGCTACTCACTATCAACTATTCACCAGGAGTCTTACTCCTTGACGCGCTGCAGGTAGGAACCGTCGCGGGTGTCGACCAGCACGAGCTCGCCCTCGTCGATGAACAGGGGCACGCGGATCTCAACACCTGTCTCCAGCGTGGCGGGCTTCAGGGTATTGGTGGCGGTGTCGCCCTTGATGCCGGGCTCGGAGTGAGTCACGCGCAGCGTGGTCTTCACGGGCATCTCAGCGTAGAGGATGGTGTTGGTGTCGGCATCGCTGACCACCTCGACAACGTCGCCTTCCTTCATGTAGTCGACGCCGGTGATGAGGTCCTTGGCGATGGGAATCTGGTCGAAGGTTTCCTGGTTCATGAAGATGTAGTCATCGCCCTCCATGTAGAGGTACTGATAGGCACGGCGCTCAACGCGTACGTCCTCGAGAGACTCGCCGATGTTGAAACGCTTCTCCAGCACGCGTCCGCTGACAACGTCCTTCAGCGTGGTGCGCATAATGGTGTTACCCTTGCCCGGCTTCACATGCAGGAAGTCGATGCAGAAATACAGCTTGCCATCCATGCGGATGCAAGTTCCTTTCTTGATGTCTTGTGATTTAATCATTGCTTGTCTGTATCGTTTAATTTATCGTATAAATTTCGGATGAAAGCCCCAAAACCGCTGCAAAGTTACAAATAAAATATAAAAAATCGCAGTTTTTGCATTTAATTTTCTCATAATTCTTTGTTATTTCGAAAATTATGCGTACTTTTGCACCCCAAAGTGAGAATTTCTCTGGAAATAACAACAAAATAAAACGATAATAGAACAATGAAAAGAACATTTCAGCCCCACAACCGTCGCCGCGTGAACAAGCATGGTTTCCGCGAGCGCATGGCAACGAAGAATGGTCGTCGCGTGCTGGCTTCTCGCCGCGCCAAGGGCCGCAAGAAGTTGACAGTATCTGATGAGAACCACGGAAAGTAATCCGACTGGTGGAACATGACGACAAAAAGGCAGCATGAGCTTCGGGCTTGTGCTGCCTTTTGTTTTTGGCATTACGCGGGTGGCGGGCAGACACGGGAGTCTGCCCCTACACGTGGACAGGGCTTTTATCGGAAAGAAATTGCCGGAAATTAACAGAAATTATTCCCAGAAACAAGATTATATTATTTTGGGGAATGACATAGCAGAGGGCACAGAATCGGCCTGCAGGGCCAGCAATCACAAAGCCCAGGGCAGCGCCCTGGGTAGTGCAGCACAAGAGGAAAATACGCCCTGCATGGGCAAAACCATCATGAAAGGTGCTGCCCCTGCGGGGCGAATTGTGCCATCTGCTTTATCACTCCCTTTGTTTTTGGCAATACGCAGGTGGCGGGCAGACACGGGAGTCTGCCCCTACACATGGGTATTGGAATGTAATTGCCTTTTGTACAAGGGCGGCGATGCAAAAAAATGTGCAATTCATTTGGTATTGCGCGCGGTTTTCATTAACTTTGCACCTAAATAATAATATATAAGGTATCAATGAAGACATCAGAGTTTTTCGGAAAATTCAAGAGCGGCTACCTTTGGGGCAACCTGCTGGCCATGGCTGTGCTGGTTGCACTGCTGGTGCTGGGCGTGAAATATGGCCTGGACATCTATACCCACCACGGCGAGAGCCTCACCATTCCGAACGTGAAGCACAAGGCCTTCAAGGACGCCGAGCGAATACTCGACGACCTGGGCATCATCGTGGTCGTCTCCGACACGGGCTACGTGAAGACGCTGCCGCCCGACGTGGTGCTGGAGCAGTCCATCGAACCGGGCGAGCACGTGAAGTCGGGACGCATCATCTACCTGACAGTGAACGCCCTGAGGACGCCGACCATCACCCTGCCCGACATCATCGACAACAGTTCGCTGCGCGAGGCCATGGCCAAGCTCACGGCGATGGGCTTCAAGCTGGGCATGCCCCAGTTCGTGCCTGGCGAGAAGGACTGGGTGTATGCCGTGCTGGTGAACGGCAAGAACGTCGTCACGGGCGACAAGATCTCGGTTGAAGACTCGCTGGTTATCCAGGTGGGCAACGGCATGCGTGACGCCAGCGACTCCGTGAACTACATAGACCCCATCTATCCTGAGTTCGACGAGAGCGACGAGATCGATGAGTTTGAAGTCGTAGAGACCGACGATGCCTCTCAGCAGAAGCAGCAGGCCACACCGACCACGACACCCGAGAAGAAGACTTCGACGGCCACAACAGAGACAAAACCATGAGCGAGGATTATCTTGACAACCTGGATGCCGATCAGGACGAGCTGACGCTGGAACAGGACGAACTGGACACCGATGCCGACGAACTGGGCGGTGCCGGACTCTACGAGCACTTCCGGTTCGTGGTGGACCCCGGTCAGGCCCCGCTGCGCGTGGA
>ONOG01000057.1 GCA_900319385.1 uncultured Prevotellaceae bacterium
GGAAACTTGCATCGTTAAGAATGGTTTGATTGATGATCGCGGCTCTCATGAACTGGTTGAATTGTTCAGGATTGAGTAATGCTCCGGCACTGTTCATGTCGGTTCTCATGGATTTAAAAACTTCGCGTTCTTGTTCGTTTACGATTTGGGATAAAATTTGTTCATTGGTCATAAATATCACACCTCAAGCATACTGGGTTTATTTTTTACGTGTGCCGTCTGGGTTTCTTCCAAGGGCTTCGTAAATGTTGGTTGTGGATTTCTGGGCTTGGAGGTTGTCATGGACGGGTGCTTGTTTGGATTCGCCTTTTTCCGCCTTCTTCTCCGGGATGGAAATCGCGTTCGTAAGCAGCAACAAGCTTCGCTTCGAGATGGACCGGAACGAACGTGGTTTCTCATCGCGCTTTATCGACACCTTCTATGCCCATCCCAACAACTTCATCTCCACGTTGCTTGTGGGCAACAACATCTGCCTGGTCATCTATGGAATACTGATGGCTAAGCTCATCAACGAGACGTTGCTCGTCCCCCTGGGCATTCACGTGGCCGACGGCGCATGCCCCCACGAATGGCTCTGCATCCTGATCCAGACTCTGCTGGGTACGCTCATCGTGCTCGTCACCGGCGAATTTCTGCCCAAGACACTGTTCCGCCTCAACCCAAACCGCATGATGCGCATCTTTTCCCTCCCTACCTATATATTTTATATATTGCTGTGGCCCGTCAGCAAGTTCACCAGTTCGCTCAGCAAGGGCCTCTTGCGCATGATAGGCATGCACGTTGAGCAGGGACGGCAGGAGAAGTCGTTTAGCAAGGTGGACCTCGACTATCTCATCCAGAGCAACATCGACAAGATTGAGGACGAAGAAAAGATTGAAGACGAAGTGAAGATATTCCAGAATGCGCTGGACTTCAGCAACGTGAAGGTACGCGACTGCATCGTACCACGCACCGAGATTGACGCCGTGGACCGCCAAACCGAACTGCGTGTCCTGCGCAGCCACTTCATCGAAAGTGGCCACAGCAAGGTCATCGTCTTCGAGGGCGATATCGACAACATCGTGGGATACATACACTCCTCAGAGATGTTCCGTCTGGGCGAGAACGACGACTGGACACGCTCCATCCGCGAGGCTCCCATCGTACCCGAGACGATGAACGCCCAAAAGCTGCTCAGCACACTGACGTCCCAGAAACGTTCGCTGGCTGTCGTCGTCGATGAGTTTGGCGGCACGAGCGGCATCGTCACCCTCGAGGACCTGGTCGAGGAAATTTTCGGCGACATTGAAGATGAGCATGACAACGTCAGCTATGTAGCCAAGAGCTTAGGCCAGGGCGAATACATTCTCTCGGCACGGCTCGAAATAGAGAAGGCCAACGAGATACTCGGCCTCGACCTGCCCGAGAGCGACGAGTATCTCACCGTAGGCGGACTCATCCTACACGAATATCAAAACTTCCCCAAGCTGAACGAAGTGGTAAGCTTTGGGCACTGGGAATTCAAAATAATCCAGAATACAACCACCAAGATTGAGCTTGTAAGGCTGAAAGTCCTGGAATAACCAAACTTTTCTGCCGCAACGTGTGCCAGAATGATTTTTTTTTCATATCTTTGTGCGCTTTTTGGTGACAAACGAACAGAAATAATAAATTAAACAATAAAACAAATGGCAGCATTACAAAAAATTCGCAGCTATGGGAAAGTCGTCATTATCGTTGTCGGACTTGCCCTCTTTGCATTCATCGCCGAGGAATTCGTGCGTGCGCTTTCCTACACACAGACCGAGAGCCACCAGCGTGTCGGCAAGATTTATGGTGAGAAGATCAACTATCAGGAGTTTAACGCCCTGGTGGACGAGTATTCTGACGTAATCAAGTTCAGCAACGGCCTGTCGTCGCTCACCGACGATCAGGTGTCCATGATCCGTGATCAGGTATGGCAGACACTGGTCAACAGCAAGCTCATCGAGCACGAGTGTGACAAGCTCGGCATCAGCGTGACCGATGCCGAACTGCAGGACATCATCAGCACCGGACGCAACCCCATGCTGGCACAGACGCCCTTCCGCACCCAGCAAGGCGGCTTCGACTCGAATGCCCTCAAGCAGTTCCTCTCCCAATATGACGAGATTATGAACTCGGCCGAGGTAGGCAACGACGTGAAGGACCAGTACATGCAGATGCACAACTACTGGAAGTTCATCGAGAAGACCGTGCGCCAGCAGACACTGGCCCAGAAGTATCAGTCGCTCCTCAGCGGTGCACTCATCAGCAATCCCGTGGCCGCCAAGGCACACTATGACGGACGTATCAACGAGAAAGAGATACTGATGGCCGTCCTCCCGTACAACACCGCAGGCGACGTCACTGTCAGCGACAGCGAGCTGAAGGCAAAGTACGACGAGATGAAGGAGCAGTTCCTGGCTCAGTTTGAGACACGCGACATTCAGTACATCGATGTCGAGGTGAAGGCCAGCGAGGCAGATAAGCAGGCGCTCTACGAAGAGATGGAGGGCTATGCACGCTCACTCGAAGAGGGAGCCGAGCCCGCCAAGGTCGTACGCGAAGCATCCAGCCAGGTGGCCTACAGCACCCTCCCCATCCGCTGCGCCGCACTTCCCTCCGACATTGACAAGGAAGTCGATGCCATGGAGGTGGGACAGCAGAAG
>ONOG01000056.1 GCA_900319385.1 uncultured Prevotellaceae bacterium
TGTGCACAGGCAAATGGGGCACACAAGAAGGCCCCCATCGTCAGGAGGCAAGTCAGACTTGTTTTCATCAGTATTTGTTTCATAAAACCATGGAAGTTTTTTAAGGTGGGTTCTATCAATTAGCTTTACATTGCTGTTAGACTATTTTCGAACAGATTTACTTTCAAGGCCGAAGGGCGAAGAGAGCCTATGGCGACGGAGGACGAAGCGGGCCGCTCAGCGCTTGCAAAGATAATTCATAGAGAATTTATTAATCAATAGAGCACACCTTTAAGATAATTTGCAGCAAAGTTAGCACATATTTCGGAAAGTCGCAAAAAGGCATACGATTATTAAAGATTTTTAACGCTACATCCGAATTTGATGCCCTATAAAAGTTAGATAATAAACTACTACAGTCGGTTAAAACCTGTAGGTGCAGCCAAGGGTGATGGCGCGGTTGTCGTAGTAGTGACCGACGAGGTAAGACGGAAGGCGGCCGGAGCCAGCCAGGTCGTGGAAGTCGGCACTGAGTGTGCAATGACGACCCAGGTCCTTGCTCACCTTCACCGAGGCATAGAGGTGGGAGGGCAATTCTTCAATCAGTTCACGACGGCTGTTGTAGAGGAGTTTGGCACTGAGACGCCAGCCGCTGTCCAGCAGCAGTGTGGGCAGGAGGCGCAGGTCGAAGTAGTTGCAATAGCGGTTGTGCGAGATAACTGGATGGACATCGGGGGCATACCAATGATAGAAGTCGGCTCCAGCGGTCAGGCGCAGGGGTCCCTTGTGCCAGGTGAGCGAGGCTCGTATCCCGATGTAGCGTTCGTCGGCCAGAGGACTGTCGTCTGACCAGGCGTGCAGCGCACTGCCGCTCAGCACGATGTCGGGCTGCTGATAGGTGTAGCGAAGCTCAGCACAATGGTACATGTTGGTGCGGAGGGCGGTGTTGTACGTGCGCCTGCCTGTGTCCATATCGTAGCCCTCATAGATGAAGTTGATGACCGGCGTAAGGTAGTCGCGATTGAAGAAGCCCTGCACGAAGTGGCCTCCCGACTTGTAGCCTACGCTGGCCAGCAGGCTGTTCTCGATGCGGTTGTTGTTCCACAGCGAGTGGTCGGGGCCTTCGTAGTAGGTGCGGTGCCAGTAGTTGGTGATGCGGAAACGGTCGCCCAGGGTCAGCACCCAGGGTCCAGACGTGAAGTCAAACTGTAGGTAGAGGTCGTTAAACATCATCTGCTGGCGATCGACCTGCAACACGAAGTTGTTGAAGTAGTCGATCTCCCACCCCACCAGCGTGCTGAGTTTGTCGCCAAAACAGGGCAGTCTGGCTTCGGAAAACAAATAGGCGAAGCCGTCCTGCATCAAAATGTCGTCGCTACGGTTTTTCTGAAACTCGCCGCCTCCCTCGGTCAGCAGCGTGGCGCCCCGATCGTTCAGCGTGCGTGTGTAGCTGGCCGTCAGCATGTAGTGGGGCTGGAGGTTGGTCAGCGGAAGCGAGATGATGTCTGAGTGCAGCAGTTGCTTGCTGTCAAGGAAATCCTGGAAGAACTTGATAACAAGGTTATCTTTGTCGCTGATGTCCCAATCGACGTTCAGGTGCACGTCCTCCACAGTCTGCCGCGAGGTGTAACGGCCTACGTCTGAGAGTTCGCCACGGGCATATCCAAGGTTGGTCAGCGCGTAGCCACGCAGGGTGACGTTACCGCTGCGGGTCACGACATCAGCCCAAGCCTTGCCGTTGCCGCGTGTCGAGCCTTCGAGCCACAGTTTGCCCGAAGTCGTACCGTCGGCTTGAGGCTTGAGGTAGATGTCAATGATGTTGGATTTGCCGCCTCCGCTGATGGCTACCGACGATTGGACGTACACCTCGATGGTGCTGATATCGATTGCCTTCATCGCCTCCAAAAAGGTCTCGTCGTCCATGGGCAGCACGACGTTGTCAATACGCAGTTCGTAGCTGTCGGTGAGACGCTTGCCATTGATGGAAACCAGTTCTGGACAGGTCATCAAGACGTCCATCAGCGTCATATTCCGGTCAGGATTCAAGGCATCGACGTTGATGATGTAGCGGTCGCCGCAATGCTCGATGATTTCCTTACATGAACTCTGTTCGGTAGCTTGTTCTGTTTGGGCAGACACCCCATACGGAAAGAGTAGCGTACAAAGTATCCCTATTATCCATTTCTTCATCTAAGATTAGAGTATCTATGAGAAAAGCGCAGCATCCACAACGTTTGTGGGTGCTGCGCCTGAATTACATCTGCCTGGTCATAGCATGTGTAACATACATGGTTACAATGCTATGCCTTAGCGATTGAACGAAGCAAAGGCTGTGGCGGGATCGAAGGCATTGCGGTGAGCCTCGATGTACTCTTCCTTCGAACCTACGACAATCTTATCGAATTCGCGCAGACCTGTACCAGCGGGGATGAGGTGACCGCAGATGACGTTCTCCTTCATACCGATGAGCGGATCGCTCTTGCCGGAGATAGCTGCCTCGTTGAGCACCTTGGTGGTTTCCTGGAAGGAAGCTGCCGACATGAAGCTCTTGGCTCCGAGGGCGGCACGTGTGATACCCTGCAGGATCTGGGTGGCGGTGGCAGGCATGGCATCGCGGGTCTGTACCTGCTTGAGGTCGCGACGCTTGAGCATAGAGTTCTCGTCGCGCAGACGGCGTGCGGTGACAATCATACCAG
>ONOG01000055.1 GCA_900319385.1 uncultured Prevotellaceae bacterium
GGAGGCTGCTGGCATAAAGCAAAACTTCGGTTTTGTTGCTGCTCAGGTAGTTTTTGTAAGCCACAAGCGAACCGCTACTCACGTAGGTACTGCCCAGCGACACCGAAGTCCCATCGGAGGAAGGTGTCACACTGACCGTTGCCTGCACGTCGCCGTTGCTGTTCACCACGTTTACCTTGCAGCCAAGGCTGCTTACGCTAGACGAGCGAGCCCATGCATCGGCCACAATGCCATAGTAGTAGGACACGTAGTCAGTGTTATAGCGAACCAATGCGCTCACGGGTTTGCTGCTACTGGCAGTTCCTGAAACGTGGAAACCGTCGGTGCCAGCATCGTTGGAGGCGGCGAAAAGACAAATGTGGTTTGGATGGCTGTCGCTGAAGTACAGTGCGCAGATGTCGGCAAAGTCGCCAGTGCCGTCGCGTGGGCCTATGGAGGCGCCCCAGCTGTTGCTGACGACCACAGGTTTATTCTGGCTGTCGGCGTAGTTGCAGATTTTTTGGAAAGCATTGGCCAGATAGGTCTCGTTCAGTCCATTGATACCAGCCAGGTAAAGGTCGGCTCCAGGTGCCATGCCGCCATAAGTAGCGTTGGCGTGGTCGTCGGTTACGGTCACGTTTGAGCCATTGACGATGACCGACGAGCCACCTGCTGTCGAGCTGGTGTGGGTTCCATGATCCTCGGAAGAGTCGTCAGTGGTGGGACTACCGCTCGAAATCGACGTATATTCGTTGACACTACGCCCATTGTAAACGTATGCTCTCTTAATGCGAGAGTTGCCGTTTTTGTCCTTGAAAGCAATGTGTTGGAAGTCAATACCCGTATCAACGACACCAAGAACCACGCCTGTTCCGTCGTACTTGTTGGAGAGTCCGGCTCGGATGGCATCGGTCGAGAGCGTGAGTGCGTCGTCGACATTCGAGGCTTCGCGCACCTTGTTGGTGAGTGGCGACATTCGTCTGGCCACGCTGATGCGCTTTACACGGCTGATTTCAGCCACGTCGTTGATCTTGTCGACAGGGATATTGGCCGTGACGAGTCCGTTCTGGAACTTGCACTGCACCTCGACACCCAGTGCTTCGAGGTCGTTTACCGAGGTGTTATCGTCCAGACGGATGAACGCCGAGATGTAAACTTTTCCGTTGACGGTGTCAGGTGCGGCAATGATGCGCCCGTGGTTCTTGCCGCGAGGCTTGCCGTTTGTCTGTCCATTCTTGCCAGGAGCCTGTCGGCGACTTGGCAGGTCGGGTTCGTCGAAGCTGATGTTGCCCTTCAGTTCGTCAAGGAACATCTGTGTCGTAACGGATAGTTTCTGGTTGTTGTCATCCTGTGCAAATCCTGCAAGCGATAGGCAGGCAAGAAGAATGGCCAATAGAAATCCCTTTCTCATGTTGTTACCTTTCTTTATTATTTAGTCGTTTTTTGTTTCTTTGTACGGTTTAGGGACCTTCGAGGTTCCAACACATTGGCTGCAAAAGTACGAAGAAATATTAAAAACGAAAAGAAAAATCGACAAAAAGTTAACTTTTGTAAGCAAAATGGGTGGTTTTTGTTACGTTTTGTTGTGGTTTGGAAAGGCTAAAGCTGTCCTTTTGTGCGTCGAATCTTCATTTTTTTTCGTGAACCTAATGCAATAAAACTGCCGAGCCTACGTTATCATTACGTGTTTAAACGCAAATGTGTGATATTTTTGATGTTGGCGATGGCCAGCATAGGGGTTCGTGCGCAGTACGATCCCACATTTAGTCATTACTTCGACTTGGAGCCATCGTTTAACCCGGGTGCCGTAGGCAAACGGGCCGTTATCAACGTGGCAGCAGCCTATGCCATAGAGATGGCAGGCTTTCATCACAATCCACAGACGGCATTTATCTCTGCCGACATGCCCTTTTATGGGATGAAGACCTATCACGGTGCAGGCATCGTGCTGATGAACGACAAGATTGGTGCTTTCTCGCACCAACGTCTGCAAGGGCAATACGCCGTGAAGATGAAACTCTTTGGCGGACAACTGGGCATCGGCGTGCAGGCAGGTTTGCTCAGTGAGAGCCTTGACGGATCGAAACTCGATTTCGACGTTGGCGACGACCATGCGCTACCCACCTCGCAGGTCGATGGAAATGCGATTGACCTGGCTGCAGGACTCTACTACTTGCGTGGTCCGTTGTACGTCGGAGCAAGTGCCACTCACCTGACTTCGCCGCTCATAAAACTGGGCGAACGCAATGAATTGAAGGTAGATAGGACATATTATTTGACAGGTGGATACAATATTCGGCTGAGAAATCCGTTCTTATCAATACAGCCGACGTTCCTGGCGCGCACCGACTTGGTCGGTTGGCGAGCCGATGTGACGGGCCGACTGACTTATCAGAACGAACAGAAGCTGATGTATCTGGGCCTCACCTACAGTCCCACCGTTTCGGTGACGGTACTTGTGGGCGGCCGTTTCCACGGCATTGTGGCTGGTTACAGCTATGAATTCTACACGTCAGCCATCAGCCCGATCAATGGCTCGCACGAGTTGTTTCTGGGCTATCAGGTAGATGTAAACCTAGTGAAGAAGGGGCGCAATCGCCATCAAGGCGTACGAATCATGTGATATAGGAAAAGATAAAAACGATCATAATGAAAATGAAAGCAATGAATAGACAAATGAAGGCGAATGGACAAGG
>ONOG01000054.1 GCA_900319385.1 uncultured Prevotellaceae bacterium
ACTACCGGGTTGTCTATTGAATTGTCAACACACGATGTGAATACGCTTGCGCCGCTGATGAGGGTGGCGGCGAGCACCCATTTCATGATTCTTTTCATACTTCTTTTTTATTACATTGGTTAAAACTTTATTTGAAAATCTGCCCTCACGCCCCAGTTGAAGAAGCGCCCTTTCATGCGGTTCTTCTGCATGGCATACTCATCGCCCAGTTTTTTCAGGTTCTCATCCTGTAAGCCTGTGTTGAAGCGGAAGTTGTCGTAGTGGACTTTGACGACGAAACTGAAGCGGTCGATGCTCAGCGCCATGCCCGTCGTGGCAGTGTAGTTGAGTTCCGGATGTGACTTGCGTGTGCGGTGGTCGTTCTCATAGCCGAACCATTCCACGAGGTTTTTGTCGTAATAGATGGTGAGCGGATTGAACATGGTGACCATCGGCATGAAGGTGGCGTTGAAAGTGAGGTTGCGAAGACCGCGCAGGAGTGGACCGCTTTCGTCACGGTTCAGGAGTACGAGGTTGTAACTGTAGCCTCCGCCTACGGACAACTGTTGGGTGGTAAACCGTGTGATGCCGCCGACGTGGGTGGGGAAAATGGATTCCCTGGAGTCGAACTTCACCCGCCCATAGAGGTACTTCATTCCCAGCATCCACGAGCCGGCAGAACGTCGCTGCACGACACTGCCGCCATATACGGCGGTATAGGCGAAGCGGCGGCGGTTGAAGGCATAGTAGCCGTCGAGTTGTATCTCGCGCATGTCGGCAGGATAGTCCGACTCCATGTAAGTGTCGCCCTCCATGGAGGCGTTTTCGTAGTTCTCACCATGATAGTCCACTGTGGAATGCACGTCAGATGACACCTTCTCCTTGATATTGTTATATTGGGCTGTAAGCCCGTAGTATGAGTTGATGCAGCCGAGGTACAAGGAGGTGCTCTTCTCGGCGCTCTTGCGCCCTACGCTCATGCCCAGTCCGGCACGGATGCCTGAATAGGTGATATAGCATCCTGCCTTGTAATGGAGGCGCTCTTGCATACGCAAGTCGGCCTGTGTGCTGTTGGCAAGCCCCCAGTCGGTATCCAACTCCGAATAGTCGTTGATGCGCACACCGGTCTGCTGCACTCTGCCCCTCAGGGTGACAATGAACTTGGTCGGCGGCTTTCGCACATAGCGGTCATCGAGGTAGCGTGGGGGGCGGTTAAGCCTGTCGAGCACCTGCTTGATGACCCCTGGCATCTTCCCGT
The DNA here is from genome assembly GCA_900319385.1 of uncultured Prevotellaceae bacterium. Taxonomy (GTDB): domain Bacteria; phylum Bacteroidota; class Bacteroidia; order Bacteroidales; family Bacteroidaceae; genus UBA3839. The sequence goes on from ONOG01000054.1 coordinate 1,238, forward strand.
CCGCTTCCACGCTGTCGGCGGTTTCCTGGGCAGTGGCCGCCGGCTGTATGCACAGCAGCATACATACCGCGAGCAAAGCCTTCCGGCGGGTTCTGTTCCAACCTTTCGGGATAGGCAGGGAATGGTGTTTAGAATAGAATGTCATAATTGATACTGGACTTTGAAAGGTGAGACATGATTGTTACGAACTGAAAATTTCCTCTGCATTGAACGTGTCTATCAGCAGGTTGAGGCTGGCCATGGTTACCCACGATGCCGTTCTTCAGCGCTTCCTCCACAATCATCAGCAACCATACAGTAAACAGTGCCTTGCCGTCAAAAGAATGTTGGCATTCAATCATCCATTTTCTGTTTATATGAATAGACATAAAATGAACTCTCCTCATTCTGCTTCATGTTATTTATTTTTTGGCCACAAATATACGAATTTTGTGCGAGAAAATAATAAAATCACACGGAAAATATGCATATTTTAATAAAACCGTCACTTGGTCATCCGAAAAGACCGCTGCGGCCGAGTCGTCATCGGCATACCCCTTCAATGAACTATCCCCCCTCTATACATGCCGTCCCCTCTATAAAGAGGGAGGGCTATAGTATGAGGGGTATTCGGACTGAGCCCAAAAAAGCCCATCGGAATAACCAATGGACTTTGCGGTGCGTACGAGATTCGAACTCGTGACCTCCTGCGTGACAGGCAGGCATTCTAACCTACTGAACTAACGCACCAGGTGCTGAATATCAGAAGAGTGGCGGTGCGTACGAGATTCGAACTCGTGACCTCCTGCGTGACAGGCAGGCATTCTAACCTACTGAACTAACGCACCAGAAAGCGCCTCTTTCTTATTAGCGGGTGCAAAGGTACGGATAAATTCCGAAACTACAAAACTTTTTCAGACATTTTTTTGATTTCTTCGCAAAAAACTCCTAAAACACGAGTTGCATGAGTATTGCATTGTGGTATTCACGCCCGTCGTAAAGCCAATCGGTGATCGGCATCGACGTCTGATAGCCCATCTTGCGGAACAGTTCGAGGGATGCCTCGTTCCGCACATCGCAGAATGCATACAGCTGATGCAGATGGAGCACGCTGACGGCATAGTCGGCCACTGCCGACAGGATGCTGCTGCCATAGCCCTGCCGACGGAAGGCGTCGAGGACTATCAGCCCCACTTCGGCGCGACAGTTACCGGGATCGAAATTCACCACGTCGGCAATACCGACTATCTCCCCTGCCCCATTCTCGACCATCATCCTGACCTGGCGGTCGACGTAGATGTCGTCGGTGGCATTGGCCACATACTCATGAAGGGTATAGCGCGAATAAGGCACGTTCGTGTTGCCGACATTCCACAGACGGACATCGTTCTCGATGCGATACAGCAGATCGAGGTCTTCAGGCTCAATGGCCCGTAACTTTATTTCCGGTTTCATCTGACAATCTCCCAAGGCGTAATAATCGTGTTAGTGTGAATATGATAGGTGCCGATGAAATGATGATCGGGCAACTGACGCATCATCTCTTCGTAGCTGAAGGACGCGGCATCGAAAACCACGATGCGCAGACGGCCGTCAGGCTGACCGGCTACTGCCGAAGCGAGCTCCTTATTATTATAATAGGTGGCGGCGAGCCCTTTGTGGCGGGCTAACTGCCGACAGGCATCGAGCATCGCCTCACTGCCGACAAAGACATACTCTGGCTGTTTTGACTGACGGCTCACGAAGCCCAGCGACTTCCTCAGCAAGCGGGTCTGCATCTGGATAAGCGCGATGAACGCCCTGAAATAGATGGCGATGCGCACAGGAAGTGTAAAGAGGAAATTGAGATTCCCGTAATGCTTGCGGAAGAAGATGAGCATCGCCTCGTAGAACACATGGATATAACGGAAAGAGCTCTTCTCGGTGCTCTCGCCCTTATAGTGCAGGATGGGCGAAGGGATATACCAGTTCTCGAAACCGCCCTTCAGCAGCCTGTATGAGAGGTCGATGTCCTCGCCGTACATAAAGAAGTCCTCGTCGAGGAGACCGATCTGATCCAGAGCCCTACGGCGAAGCATGCAGAAGGCGCCGCTGATAACCTCGATGCGCCCAGGGCGGTCCCAGGGCAGATGACTCATATAGTAACGGCTGCTGAAGCCCAGCATCTTGCGGAAAGACACCATCGGCGTAGGAATAGCCCGTCGCGACTCGTTGGCCCTGCTGCCATCGGTATTGTGCATCATCAC
>ONOG01000053.1 GCA_900319385.1 uncultured Prevotellaceae bacterium
TCATTGTTTTCATTTTGCTAAGAATTTTAATTTTTTGAACTATTTCGTGTGGCAAAGTTACAGAAAGTCCCACGAAAAAGCCCCCGACAAGACCGAAAAAATGCTGTCGGGGGTGAAAGTCTGAACAAATGTTCAGGGGTTTTGTAACATTTCGGGGGTTATCCGTTATTTTATTCATGATTGAAAACTGCTCTTTTCTTTTTGTGACCTTTACGTGTGGCATCAAGCATGAAACTGTCGGCACGGCTGATACCTGTGCGCTGATCCTCGAACACCTGCCAGTCGTCGATTTCCTTGAAGAGTCTGCCGAGGTGATCGTGATAGCGGTCTGGATAAACCATCGTATAGACAAACCAAAGTTTGCCCCGACTGACTAATCGCGAATAATAGCTATAGTCATCTATACGACTATCATTTTCGTACTGTGGGCCAGAGAGGATGAAGTAATCGCTGCTGAGTTTGCAGTCTGTCGCATGAAGCACCTGTGCAAGCGAGTCCATCCCGCTTTTGAGCGACTGGCCATAGTTGCGCAGGGCATAACATTCGAGCACGACAGTTGCCCACTCGTTATCATAACTGAATCGGACATGGCCTGTGTATTCATCGAGCGAGTCGGGCTGTACGGCGAAAAACGACGGGTATCTAACCGTGAAACCCAAATCAGGGTCTTGGTATGTCTGCATCTCAGCAGTATTCAAGCCTTGTTCAAAAACGTCTCCATCTGTCCTTTCCGTGGTGAAAGGCCAGATGAAGTCGATGCTTGCCAGGATAACAAGGAGTGCGATAAATAGCAGAGCGGTCTTCTTCATTCGTTTAGAGTCGTTTCATTTCGTCGTTGGCGGCTCCCTCGCCCTTATACTTGCTCTTCTTGGGGTTGAAGGTGTAGGAAACGGTGAGCATCAGTCGGCGGGTGTCGGCATCAGAGTCTTTGTAGAGGTTTACGTCCTTGACGTTCATCCACCAGCTTTGGTTGCGGGTGTGGAAGATGTCGTTGGCAGCAAGGGCTATCTGCAAACGCTTCTGCATGAAGTAGCGGCGCACAGAGAGGTCGATGCCCCACTGTGAGCGCATTTCGTTGGTCATCGTGTGGCCGCGTGTCGAGCCTGTCACGTCAAAGGTCATCATCCAGTTCTTCGAGGGCGTGAAGATGTTCTTCAGCATGTAGCGGAAGATGGGCTTGTTGTACTTCTCGCCGTAGAGCGTGAGCCACTGCTGGTCGAAGCCGACGGTGAAGTTGGGCTTCCAGAACTTGACCACGGGGGCGTAAGACAGGTAGGCGTTCAGCGTGTTGATGTCGGCCTGACGAGGACTGAACACGAGCAGGGGCCTTGCATCGGAATAGTGTTCTTTGGTATAGACGTAGGTGTCGGCCAGATGGCTGTAGGTCAGTTCCAGCGTCAGGTCTTTCCAGCCGAACATGTAGTTCAGTTCGTCGGTCTTGCAGTCGGCCAGCGTAGGATTACCACCCTCCACCTCGTAGGGGCCGACATATAATAAGGAACTGCGCAACTGCTTGTAAGGTGGGCGGGTGATGGAGTGCGAATAGTCGAGAGCCATGAAGGTGGTCTCGTTGAAGTTGTACGAGAGCGAGAGTTTGGGCGACAGACTGTTGTCGGTGCGACTCACCTCATCGTCGCGGATGCCGTCGCGCTTGTAGTCGAACTTCACGTATTCGTAGCGCAAACCCAACTGGAGCGACAGGGCGTTCCAATCCTTCTGCCATGTGGCGAAGGCGGCGCAGTCGGTCTGGCGGCTCTCGTTCTCGGTCGAGGGAATGTAAGTGCCGACGGCAGCGTTCTGCATCGTGTACTGCTGATGGTTGTAGGTGTAACTGTCCTCGGTGCCCACATTCAGTTTACCCGTGGCAAAAGGGAACTCGTAGTAGAGTTTACCCGCCCAGAGGTCGGAGGTCATGCCCGTCTGCGAGGGAACAATCTCGCTGGTCGTGGGCGAAACGGTCTGCGTCAGGTTGTCGTCGGTGTACCATGTGTGGATGTAGTTGCCGTCGAAGTGCAGGTGCGCCTCGTTCTCGAACGTGTTGTCATAGTAGGCCGATGCCAAATGTTTCTCCTGCTTGGAATCGATGTCGATGAGTTTGCCGATGCTCTGTTCCTTGATGCCCAGCACGTCGTCATCCTCCGTGCCGCGGCTTTTGAAGTGAGTAGGCTGGTTGGTGTACTGGTAGTAGGCACCGAGCGACTGCCCGCCGCTGTTCCAGTTGAAGCCTCCCTTTGCGGTCGTGGTCTCAAACTTGTTGCGCTTCGTAGCCGTGTTTACAAGCTGGTTTTGCTGACCGTTGAAAAGGAAGTCGGTAGTGCTCACGTCATAGTTCTTGCGTCCGCCGTTGTTATACATCACTTGTCCGAACACCTGCCAGTTCGTCCAGTTGTAGCTCAGGTCGGCCATCGCCATTTCCTCCCAGATGCGTTTGGCAGACATCTGCGAGGTCAGTTTTCCGCTCAGTCCCTTGATGAACGGCTGGCGCGTCTGTATCTTGATGACGGCCTTCACGTCCGAAGCGTATTCCGCGCCTGGCGAAGTGATAATCTGGATGTTCTTGATGTTCTCACTGCGGAGCATCTGCAGTTCCGACTCGTCGCGCACGGGGCGATTGTCAATGAACACTGCGGGCTTGCCCTTTCCGACGATGCTGATTTCGTCGCCGTCCATATTGATGAATGGCAGACGCGACAGTACATCATTGGCTGTGCCCAGATTGGCCAGTTCCGTGTTAGCCACCTGTGCAACGAGCGTATTGCCCTTCATCCTGACGATGTGGCGGTGTCCCGTCACGGAGATTTCGCTGAGCATCTTATCCCATGCCACAGAATCGTTCTCCGCTGTAGTCTCATTCTGTGCCTGTGTTATTGTGGCCATCAGGCAAACCATTGAAAATAGAATCAGTCTTTTCATTTTAATATGATGTTTTACTCATTATTGTATACACACAACGAAGCAAACCGTTCAACTTTTAACATTCGCGAGTGCAAAGGTACTGTCATTTATGTCTGACAAACGAATTTTCTTCCTGACATTTGTCTGACATTTGCCTATTTCACATCTGATACACGCGGCTCATGCCGTCGGCTTCCATCGGGGCTATCTGCTGACGGAGCAGGACGAGGTAGAAGCGGGGGAAGGTTTCTACGGGTGGATGGTCGGCCATGTAGCGGTCTATCTTCTGTCGGGCATAGTTGCGTAGCGCGTCGTCGTGGCAGGGCACGAGGCGGCTCTCGTCGACAAAGGCGATGTGCCAGAAGGCCATGTAGCCGATGACGTAATGCTCTACGGCTGCGGCCTCGTCCTTGTCGATGCCTGGGATATGAAACAAGAGGGGCTGGTGGGGATTCTCACAAATGCCCACCACAGCCCAAGAGAGATTTATGTATTTAAAGTTATTCTGCATAGTTGTGATGGTTTAGAGCCTGTTCTTTTCCGCATTACCAGCACCCGTACCTTTGTACTTACTTCGGGTAGCGTTGAAGTTGTAGCGAATGGTTATTTCTGCATAGCGAGTGTCAAGGCTGTTGTCTTGCACTAATTGCATCTGCTGGTTATACAGCTTTATCTTC
>ONOG01000052.1 GCA_900319385.1 uncultured Prevotellaceae bacterium
CCACGGTGACCGCTGTGCGATGAGCTTTCTTCTGGTTGTCGACCGTCCACACGAACAACGACCCGTCGGGGCGACGCTGAACGGAGGTGATGGGCAGGTAGAACCCACCCCCTTCCCCTCCCGAGGGAAGGGGCGATTGATTAGCCTTTGTATCCGGAGTTATACTGGTTGTGCCGCCATCAGAAGGAGTATCTAAGCTCCCTCCCCTCGGGAGGGCTGGGGTGGGTTTTGGGGTGGCGGCCTTTTGGGTCCTCATCCTCACCTGTGCCACCATGCCTGGCAGAAGCTTGCGGTCGCCGTTAGGAACATTGATGCGAATGTCGTAGGTGTGTGTCATGGCATCGGCCACTACGCCCTTCTCAATACGTCCGCCACTGACCTTCTTGCCCGCTGCTTCGACGATGATCATCGAGGGCGTGTGAGGCGTGATGGCGTTCATCTCGGCTTCAGGTACCGATGCCCGCACCTTCACGCGCGAAACATCCATGATGGTCACAATGGCTTGCGAGGGCATGGCCGTCTCGCCTGCCTTCACCTGCTGGCGTCCGATGATGCCACTGACGGGAGCCACGAGCCGGCAGTCGGCGAGGTTCTTCCTGGCCACAGCCAGCTGCGACCGCGCTTGTGCCACCTTGCTCTGGATTTCCACCCACTGCGCCTCGGGCAACGACCCTGCATCGTGTAGCATACCGTAACGCTTGAGTGCGTCCTCGGCTTGTGCCATCTGTGCCTCGGCACCCGTCAGCACGTTGCGTGCCTGCGTGTCGTCCATCACGGCCAAGAGTTGTCCACGCCCTACGGCTTGTCCTTCGCTGACGAGCACGCGTTTCACCACGCCCATGCCCGTGAAGCTCACGGCAGTGGCTTCGTTTTCCTCGACGATGCCCACGTAGGTCTGGTCCGACATCTGGCCACCTGCCACCACCACTTCGGTCTTCACCTGCGTGGGCGGCTTTGGCTTACTTTCGTTCTTGCTTCCACATGCGGTGCCGACAACAGCCATTGCCAGCAGCAATAATGCACTATTGATTTTCATTGTCAAAATGTTGTTTTCTTATGTCTTGTAGGTTTTCGAACGCGTCAGTGTGTTCGAAACGAGTGCAAAGATGGCAAATAATTCTTAGATTTCGATGTTCTTTTATTCCTTTTTTAGTGCAAATAAGGTATAAAGTAGAATTTTTGAACGAAAATAGGGCAATAACGAACATTGTTGTTTCGGCTTTTTTTTACATCTTTGCAACCGAAAAGCGAGGATGTGGACATCCGAAACTGACATTATTTAATATATATACGCGTAGAGATGAGAGAAATGGAACAATACTTGAGCAAGATTGCAGAGGCTCAGCAAGATTTCAAGGCCGATGTTCAAGTGGGGTATTTCGACGATGATATCATCATGATTGACAACGTGAAGCTCTTTTCAGAGCCCAGTGCCACACGAATGCAGATGAACGTCATCGCCATCTGTGAGAAAGGCCGCGTACAGCTGGAAGTGAATGGCGAGCCTACCACGCTCGGTGCCAACCAGGTCATGATGTGTCCGCCGGGCACGCTGTTTACCAACATGCTGCTGAGCCCCGACTTCACGTTTAAGGCAGTGTTCCTGACCGACCGCATCCTGCACGGTTTCTTGCGCGAAAAAATGAACATCTGGACGGAAATGCTCTACATCAACCGCCAGCATGTGGTGTCAATATCGCCTGACGACATTGAGTTTCTTTCGCTTTTCTACAGCATGCTAAACATCACCATCAACCTGCATGGCGATAATCCCTACAAGAGGGAAGTGGTACAGTCGTTGGTCAGGGCGGCCGTGCTGGGCATGTGTGGGGCTCTGGAGATGATGAAGCGCGAGCGTAGCGGCACGGATGAAGGTGCGACGGCCGAGGTTCAGCCAACCGCTGAAGGCTATGCTGGCAGACGAGGCGAGCACCGCAATTCGTCGCAGGGAATCTTCCAGCGATTCCTCTCGATGCTCAACAGGGAACCGTGTGGGCATCGCTCCGTGCAGTCGTTTGCCGACGAACTGTGCATCACGCCGAAGTACCTCTCGGCCGTGTGCAAGCGCAATTCGGGAAAGACGGCCAACGCGTGGATCACGGAGCACCTGATGGAGGACATTCGCTACTACCTGCGCCAGACTGACTTGAGCATCAAGGAGGTGTGCAGCGTGCTTGGCTTCCCCAATGCCTCGTTTTTCGGCAAGTATGTGAAGGAACATTTCGGCGTGACGCCCACGCAGCTGCGCCAGCAGTGAGGCGCGTGCGTGCAAACGATAGCTTTACGAAAGAAAAGGGAATAATAATATATCAGTTGACCTATAGGAGGTAGAAAGACTTCGGAGAAGTCGCAATTTCAGCGCTCGGCCCTATGGGACGCTTGCGTAGCTTGTCGGAGCAAGAAATTCAGGTCTACTGACCTGGGGACAGCTGCAATCCGAAACATAAAAAACGACTTCGGAGATGTCGCACCAAATGAAACGAACCAATCGTATAGAGCTGCCAACTCATGAAGATATTTACGTGCGACATCTTCGAAGTCGTCTTCCTCATCACATGACCCTCTGTCCCCAGGTCAGTAGACCTGGGGTTTCTGAAATTTGGACCTCTCCGAGGTCGCATTATTCATGGCTCTCTTCTCTGTTTGGGCAGGACTGAGCGTTAAAATTTGGACCTCTCCGAGGTCGCATTTATTTTGAAGGTGGGTAAACTGCTATATCATTCCCAAAGAAAAAGCATTGACTTGAGTGGTCTAAGTCAATGCTTTTGTTTGTTAAGGCGATGCCTTTGCATCGCCATCGGGCAAGGATGCCACTTCGTCAGAGCGTCTGCAGGTAGCGCTCGGCTTCGAGGGCGGCCTTGCAACCGCTGCCAGCGGCCACGATGGCCTGGCGATAGACGGGGTCGGCACAGTCGCCAGCGGCAAAAACGCCGGGCAGTGCCTTCGTCGGGTCGGCTGCAGAAGCCACGCGAGGCGTTCCATCGATGGTGCGGATGTAGCCCGTCTCGTCGAGAGCCACGAACTCGCGGAATACATCGGTGTTGGGTTTATGGCCGATAGCCAGGAAGAAACCATCAATGGGCAAGTCGTAGCGCTCCTCATCGGGTTCGCCCTTGCGGCGCACCACGTGAGCACCCTCCACGCCGTCTTCGCCATAAAGGCCCAGCGTGTTGTGCTCGAAGAGCACTTCAATCTTCTCGTTGTCGAACACACGCTTCTGCATCACGTCGCTGGCGCGCAGGAACGGCTTGCGCACAATCATGTAGACTTTCTTGCAAAGCTGAGCCAGGTAGATGGCTTCCTCGCATGCCGTGTCGCCACCGCCAACGACGGCAACGGTCTTCTTGCGATAGAAGAACCCGTCGCAGGTGGCACATGCCGACACACCCATGCCGTTGTACTTCTTCTCGTCGTCGAGGCCAAGGTATTTGGCTGAGGCGCCTGTTGCTATGATGACGGTGTCGGCTTCGACCTCCACGCCACGGTCGGTTGTCACGACGTAGGGGCGTTTCGAGAAGTCGACCTTTTCGATGATGCCGTCGCGCATGTCGCAACCGAAGCGCTCAGCTTGTTGGCGCAGCTGCATCATCATCTCATTGCCATCGACACCCTCTGGATAGCCGGGGAAGTTCTCCACGGTAGTGGTCTGCGTGAGCTGTCCACCCATCTGCAAACCGCAGTAGAGCACTGGCGAAAGGTTGGCCCGACCCGCATAGATGGCGGCTGTGTAACCGGCAGGACCGCTGCCGATGATGAGGCATTTCTGATGTTCCATAGTCAATTGAAAAGTGAGAATGGAGGGGTTGGACTCCATTCTCAAACGTTATTAGTTATTTCAGCAATTCGATGATTTGTTTCTCGATGTTTTCAACCTTCTCGGTAGGCTCGAAGCGGGCAACCACCTGGCCTTTCTTGTTGATGAGGAACTTCGTGAAATTCCACTTGATGTCGGGCTCCTCCTTGTAGTCGGGATCAGCCTTTGAGAGCATGTCGTCAAGGATGTGAGCGATGGGGTGCTCCATATCCCAGCCGGCGAATCCCTTCTGCTCCTTCAGGAACTTGAACAAAGGATCGGCGTCGTCGCCGTTCACCTTCACCTTCTTGAAGCGCGGGAAGTCGGTGCCGAAGGTCAGCTTGCAGAATTCATGAATGCTTTCGTCGGTGCCAGGTGCCTGCTGGCCGAACTGGTTGCAGGGGAAGTCGAGTACCT
>ONOG01000050.1 GCA_900319385.1 uncultured Prevotellaceae bacterium
TTTCCGTGTTTCATCGCTACATTATTATTGATCATCAATCAGTCCAATCGGCAGAATCGAACACGATGCTGAAAGTTGAGGCGGTTTTCTTACCTTTGGCGTCTCGTGCAGGCTTGATCTTCTGAACAAGGTCAGCAACCCTCAACGCCTCTTTCTCGAAGGCTGTACCTAACTCATTATTCAACACTCGTGGATTGGACACGTTTCCTTTTTCATCAACATCCACCTCAATCATGACGTACTCCTGACCAGAAAAGTCAGTTGGGAAAACAAAATTCTTCTTGATGAACTTCTGCAATGCCTTGTCACCGCCAGGGTATTGTGCATTTTTAGCGCGAGATTTCACAACAGATTTCACAACAACACAAACTTCGCCTAATAGCACATTATCACTGGGCTTGAGGGTAATTATCATGCCATCCGAAGCCGTGACAACAACGTCTTCATATCCTAAATAGGCCACCTTGACCTTGGAGCCATTCGGGACATCCAACTTGAAATGACCGTCGATGTCGGTAGCAACACCTTTCTTGGTATCATTCAGCAGTGCCACGGTAGCACCGATGAGTGGCTCACCGACTTCGTCGACAACGACACCTTTAATAGTATGCTTTTGCTGTTGCACGCGCTGCGTTTCAGCGCTCATGGTGCCTGCTGCGCCCATCAGACAAGGTGCTGCGAGCATCATTAGAATGAGTGTCGCCTTAAAAGGCAGCGCTCCGGAAAATTTCTTTTTCATGATTCTTTGGTTAGGTTTTTGTTATTTGCGTTGCAAAGATACAAAGTTTTTATATACGACACATCAATTTGCTCATAGAAAAACAGGTTGTTAAGATAGTTTAAGAATTGTAAAACGACAACCATCGGATTTGCGGCCGATAAGTGTCAGTGATACGCTTAAAAGCCTATAACAAAGAAATTTACAAAGAATTAGGACAAAAAGCGGAAATGTTAAATTTTAGTGTCCAAATGACAATGAAACGGGGATGCAGAAGACCTCTGCACCCCCGTATCTCGATGGGTTGATAATGTCGTAAGAATGGTTAGCCCACCTGCGAGCCGGGCTTCACTTCGCGCAACAAGGATGTAACGGCCAGCGAACCGTCATGGTCGACAGCCGAAAGAATCATTCCCTGACTTTCGATGCCCATGATTTTGCGGGGCTCGAAGTTAGCAATGAAGAGCACATCCTTGCCCACCAGCTGCTCCGGCTCCCACCATTGGGCGATGCCAGAGAGGATGGTACGCGGCGTACCGCTGCCGTCGTCGATGGAGAACTGCAACAGTTTCTTCGACTTTTTCACCTTTTCGCACGTGAGAACGCGGCCCACACGGATGTCGAGTTTCTCGAAATCGTCGAACGAAACCACTGGTTTCACGGGCTCAGCCTTGTACTGTGCGGCCTCGTTTTCCTTGCGGATGCGCTCCAGACGGTCGAGTTGTGCCTGAATGGCATCGTCTTCGATCTTCTCGAACAGCAGCTGGGGCTCCATGAGCATCTTGCCCTCGGGCAACAGCTGTGCTCCGCCGAGCTCATCCCACGTGTAGCTCATGCGATCGATCATCTTGCGAAGCTTGTTCGACGAGAACGGCAGGAAGGGATCGAATGCTATCGACAGGTTAGCCACCATCTGCAGCGACACGTTCAGTATCGTTGCCACACGGGCAGCCACCTCGCTGGCCTGGCAGAGCTGTGCGTTGGCTTCCTGCTGCTTCTTCAGCGCAGCCGGAGTGAGTGTTCCGTCATCGCGACGCTTCTGGGCTTCAGCGACGAGGGCTGCATCCACCTGCTTCCAGAGCTTCCAGGGCTCGCCATCGGTGATGTATTTATTGCCCAGACGAGCCAGATTCATGGCCTCACGCTGTGCCTCGCGGAACTTAAACTGGTCGAGCAGCTGCTCAATGCGCTCCTTGACGGTGCTCATCTCTTGCAAAGCCTCGCGATCGACGTCGGTAAGTTCGCCGCAAGCGGGCACTACGCCACCGAAATACTTCTTCGTGAGCTGCAGCGCACGGTTCACAAAGTTGCCGTAAATGGCCACCAGCTCGGAGTTGTTACGCTCCTGGAAGTCGCGCCAGGTGAAGTTGTTGTCCTTGGTCTCAGGCGCATTGGCCGTGAGAACATAGCGCAGCACATCCTGTTTGCCAGGGAAGTCAATGAGATACTCGTGCAACCAGACAGCCCAGTTGCGCGATGTCGAAATCTTGTTGTCCTCCAGGTTCAGGAACTCATTGGCCGGCACGTTATCGGGCATGATATAACCACCGTGGGCTTTCATCATGACGGGGAAGATGATGCAGTGGAACACGATGTTGTCCTTTCCAATGAAGTGGACGAGGCGCGTGTTGTCGTCTTGCCACCATTGTTGCCAAGTGCCCCAGCGGTCGGGATCCATCTCACAGAGCTCCTTGGTATTCGAAATGTAGCCGATTGGCGCATCGAACCACACGTAAAGCACCTTTCCATCGGCACCTTCGACGGGCACAGGGATACCCCAGTCAAGATCGCGCGTCATGGCACGTGGCTGCAAATCCATGTCGAGCCACGACTTGCACTGTCCGTAGACGTTCGAACGCCACTCCTTATGGCCTTCCAGAATCCACTCTTTCAGCCACTCCTGATAGTCGTTCAGGGGCAGATACCAGTTCTTTGTGTCGCGAAGGACGGGCGTCGAGCCACTGATAGTCGACTTCGGATTGATGAGTTCTGTGGGCGACAGGTCGTGTCCACACTTCTCACACTGGTCGCCATAGGCTCCCTCGTTGTGGCAATAGGGACATTCGCCGGTCACATAGCGGTCGGCCAGGAACTGATGGGCCTCCTCGTCGTAGAGCTGCTGTGTGGTTACCTCCTTCAGTTTGCCATCGTCGTAGAGCTTGCGGAAGAAGTCGGAGGCAAACTTATGATGCGTTTTCGAAGTCGTCCGGCTATAAACGTCGAACGAAATGCCGAAGTCTTCGAACGAGTTACGAATCATCTCGTGGTAGCGATCGACCACGTCTTGCGGCGTGATGCCCTCCTTGCGGGCACGAATGGTGATGGGTACACCATGCTCGTCGCTACCGCCGACGAACATCACAGGCTGCTTCTTCAGTCGCAGATAGCGCACATAGATGTCGGCAGGCACGTAGACGCCGGCCAGATGACCAATGTGAACACCGCCGTTGGCATAGGGCAGTGCGGCGGTCACGGTTGTTCGTTGATAGTTCTTTTGTTCCATGTTATCTGTGTATAATCTTTTACCAATACAAAAACTGACTGCAAAGGTACAAAAAAACAAGGGTTGGACAAAATAAGCCCGCCTATTTTTTGGAATTTATTATACACTAAGCCATTAACACCCATGCTCACTGCTCTTCAAAGCCACGTTTTCACGCCTTCTGACTCATTGCTTCAGCACGCCGAAAGCAATGCCTTACGAGGCCGAAAGCTATGCCTTACAATGTCGAAAGCTATGCTTTTGGATGCCGAAACCATAGCTTTACGGACCGTAAAGTTCACTTTTCAACTGTACGGTTTGCAGGAATGTGCAATAGTTTGCTATGAGAAAAAAACGCACAAAATACTTGGCCGTAAACAAAAAACACTGTAAATTTGCGGGCGAATCAATCAAAAACGTAACGAAACCATGACAGTAAGAAAACTTTTTACGGCAGCATTGTTGATGCTGGCATGTGGAGTTCAGGCACAAATGATGCCCAATCTCCCTGTGGACACGGCCGTTCGCATCGGACGACTTGACAATGGACTGACCTATTACATCCGTCACAACAACTGGCCGGAGCATCGTGCCAACTTCTACATCGCACAGAAAGTGGGCTCCATTCAGGAGGAAGAGAGTCAGCGAGGACTGGCTCACTTCTTGGAACACATGGCCTTCAACGGCTCGGACAACTTCAAGGGAAACCAGTTGGTATCATGGCTGGAGTCTATCGGCGTGCAATTCGGTGCCGATCTGAATGCCTATACCTCCATTGATCAGACGGTTTACAACATCGACAATGTGCCTACGGCTCGCCAATCGGCACTCGACTCCTGCCTGCTCATCCTGCGCGACTGGTCGACAGGCCTGCTTTTGGAACCCGAAGAGATTGACAAAGAGCGTGGAGTGATACACGAAGAGTGGCGCATGCGTACGTCGGCCTCGAGCCGAATGTTCGAGCGCAACCTGCCAGCCCTGTACCCTGGATCGAAATATGGTGTGCGCTATCCCATCGGTCTGATGTCAGTAGTCGACAATTTCAGCCCGAAAGAGCTGCGCGACTACTACGAAAAGTGGTACCATCCCTCCAATCAGGGTCTGATCATCGTGGGTGATGTCGACGTGGATTATACCGAAGCAATGATCAAGAAGCTGTTTTCGGACATCAAGAATCCCGAGAACGCTGCGCCAGTGGTGGCCGAACCCGTTCCCGACACAGCCGAACCCATCGTCATCATCGACAAAGACAAGGAGCAACGCACATCGTCGGCAGAGGTAATGTTCAAGCACGACGTCTTCCCCGACTCGCTGAAGCAGTCGCCTGCGTACCTTATATATAATTATCTGAAGGGTGCAGCCGTGTCAATGCTCAACCGTCGCCTCTCCGAAATTGCCCAACAGCCCGGCTGTCCCTTCGTGAGTGCTTCGGCAAGCGACGGCAACTACATCTTCGCAAAGACGAAGGCAGCCCTCGACCTTGATGCAACGCCGAAGGAAATGCCTCAGATGGGCGACGCCTTGCAGGCCGTGATGAAAGAGGCCCGCCGCGTTGCCGAGTTCGGATTTACGCCTACGGAGTACAATCGCTATAAGGCCGACTACCTGAGTTCCCTTGAGCGCTCGTACAACAACCGCGAGAAGCGCACCAACTCACAGTTCTATGCCCAGTGTCGCGGTCATTTCCTGGCCAACGAACCGATGCCCGGCATCGAATATACCTATACGACGATGAACCAATTGGTGCCACGACTCCCCTTCGAACTCGTCAACAAGACTGCCCAGGAACTGTTCAGCGTGGTCGAGAACGACTCGAACATGGTCATTGTCTCGTTCTGTAACGAGAAGGAAGGCAACCCCTACCCCACCCGCGAAAGTCTGCTGAAGGCCGTCAGCGATGCCCGCATGGCTCAGATCGAGGCCTATGTCGACAACGTGAAGGACGAACCGCTGCTGGCAAACCTGCCGAAAGCTGGCAAGATCAAGAAGGAAACGCGCAACGAGAAGTTCGACTTCACCGAGCTACAGCTATCTAATGGCGTCACCGTGCTGATGAAGAAGACCGACTTCCAGAAGGAACAGGTCATCCTCTCGGGCATAGGCCCTGGCGGCGAGTCGCTCTACGGACCGAAAGACTATCGTAACCT
>ONOG01000001.1 GCA_900319385.1 uncultured Prevotellaceae bacterium
GATAGGTTTGTCCGCCGTCTGCCGACACTGCGTCCGCCGACTGCCGACAACGAGACGGCGGACAAAAGAAAAGTGAAAGGTGAAAAGTGAAAAGTGAAAGGCAATAGAGTGATAAGTGAAAGGCAATAGAGTGATAAGTGAAAGGCAATAGAGTGAAAAGTGAAAGGCAATAGAGTGAAAAGTGAAAGGCAATAGAGTGAAAAGTGAAAGGTGAAAAGTGAAAAGGGAAAGGCAATAGAGTGATAAGTGAAAGGTGAAAAGTGAAAAATAGAGGCGATATTTCCGGCCAAGAGGTTGGTCGATGATTTCTGCGCGATTCTCGGGCGGTCTGCCCGACGGGTCTTAGTTGACGAAATCGCAACTAAGTCTGGATGAATGTTAAATCCGAGGCTTTCCTGCTTTCATTCCCCTCGCGCGCGTACCTTATTATTTATTATTCAAGTTTCGGATGTTAGGATATTCCACGCAGAGGCGCAGAGAGCGCAGAGTTTTAAAAGTGAAAAGTGAAAAGTGAAAAGTTGCCTGCCGGCTGAACGCAGAGGCGCAGAGAGCGCAGAGTTTTAAAAGTGAAAAGTGAAAAGTGAAAAGTTGCCTGCCGGCTGAAAGCCATACTGAATTGGTACATTTGCGCTCCTCTGCGCAGACCTTATAATTGGTCATGAGATTCGTCTCTGCGCACTCTGCGCCTCTGCGTGATGATACTTGCAAAACTTAAGTTATTTATTACGCTGGGATGTGAGGCGAAAGTGAGGGACTGTCGGTGGGCTGGCTACAGGGATTTATTTTTTTACGTCGAGAAAGGATAAGCGCACGGGAGATATGTTAAAAACGCGTTTCGTTAATAAACTTTTAACTAAAAATTTGTTTGATTAACAATTTTTTCGTTTCTTTGCACGGAATATGGGTACGTGCGCGACAGCCCAGATTGTGTGCGCGCAAACAGCCTGTAGAAAGGGATAACACCAATTAACACCGAATGTTAACATATATCACTTAAAAAACTATTCTAATATTATGTTGTACAACTCAAAGAGAAAAAAACTCGGCCGCTACCTTCTGGCAGGAGGTGCGGCGTGCCTTATGGGCATCATGACGTTCTCTTGTACTGACAAGTACGACCTGGATGAGGAGCAGCCGTCGGGCTACAACACCATCTATGGCTACTTGCAGGAAAGGGGAAACTTCTCGAACTACCTGCGTCTGATCGACGACTTGGGTCAGACCGACTATCTGTCGAAGACCGGTAGTATCACGCTGTTCATCGCCAACGATGAGGCTTTCTCGAAGTTCTTCCAGTCGAACGACTGGGGCGTGTCGAGTTACGACCAGCTGTCGCTTGCGCAGAAGCGTCTGCTGCTGGGCACGGCGATGATTGGTAACGTCTATCCGATCAGTATGCTTTCGACGGCTTCGTCGGGTTCGACGTCGCTGAAGGGACGTGCCGTCCGCCAGTACACGACGCTGGGTCTGACCGACTCGGTCGAGGTGGTGAAGGTGACAGCGACCCCGACGGGTGAGGAAGGTGTTTACACCTACTCTTCGGACGGGCTGCCCGCCAACCCGCACTGGGACATCATCCGTGCCAACCGCGACGAGCTGCCGCTGTTCAAGGACCACTCTGGCTCACCGACCCTGCTGATCTTCACGCCGCAGTACTTCGACACGAACCGTCTGATGTACACCGACCTGGACTTCATCTACGGCCAGCCCGAAGGTACGCTCCAGGCAGAGCTGAACGAGAACAAGTCGGGTGCCTACGTGAACAAGTCGCACATCCTGGCTTCGCAGTTCTGTAAGAACGGTTACGTTCACGAACTGGACCAGGTGCTCACGCCGCTGGACAACATGGCCGAGGTGCTTCGCAAGAATTCGAATGTCTCGGCCTACAGTGCACTGGTGGAGCGTTTCGCTGCTCCGTTCTACAGCGCTACGGTAACCGACGACTACAACATGACCTTCGGTACGAGCTACGACTCGATTTTCGTCAAGCGCTACTACTCTGAGCGTTCGGCAGGTTCGACGGCAAGCAGCAATACTGCCTTTGCCGAAGATGCCTATCAGAAGGGTATGGAAGGCGACGCAGCCCTGTCGTTCGACCCGGGATGGACACGCTACATGACAGCCGGTGCTCACTACATCGACGATGCCCTGAAGGACAACATGGCTGTGATGCTCGTTCCGACCAACGAGGCGCTGATGGACTGGTGGGACAATGGTGGCGGTAAGGTCATCAAGAACCAGTACGGTCTGCACCCCGCAACGCCTTGTACCGACGCTGCCGACCTGATTGCCGACATGGCAGGTGCACCGAGCGATGTCATCGACGACCTGATCAACGTCAACATGATTCCGGCCATGACTGCCGCCCTGCCCAGCCGTTTCTCCTCCGTCTCGAACGATGCCGGCGAATCCATCGGATTGGAAAAGGGTTCTATCGACCACGTCGATCTGGCCAGCAACGGTCTCATCTACTATACTAATAAGGTATTCCCTCCGGCATCCTACTCGTCGGTCATCTTCCCGGCACTGATCCGTACCGACCTGATGAACGTCATCTACAATGCCGTCAAAAATGACGACTACGAGGCATACCTCAACTCAATGGTTTCGCGCTACTGTCTGCTGATTCCCACGAACACAGCTATGATGCAGTATGTCGATCCTGTTTCCTACGGTCAGAAAAACACACGCCTGTTCGAGTTCAAGCTCAACGACGCCCAGAACACGGCCAAGGCCAAGCTCTATGCCGACGTCTATAACATCACACTCAACGACGACGGAACCTGGACCAAGACGAGCGAGACTTCGGTTGACCGTATCGGTTTTGCCAACAACAACCAGGCCAGCCAGGGCGGTCTGAACAACGCATCGATCCTGTACCGCATGGAGGACATCATGGATAACATGATTGCCATCGGCGACGTATATCCCGGCAAGCACTACTATCCCACCAAGGGTAACAACTTCATCCGTCTGGATGGTACGTACAACACCGAGGGTGCTACGATGTATGCTTCGGGTAGCTTACAGACACAGGGCGGACGTCAGGTTCCCGTACAGTTCTTCTATAGCATGGACAACGGCTACTCTTACGTAGTCGATGAAATCCCGATGACCACCAAGTATTCGGTGACCGACGTGCTGGCTGCTCACCCCGAATTCAGCAAGTTCTTCGAGATTGTCGAAGCTTCGGCCTCGACCCAGACAACGGTGAAGGCTCCGAGCTCGGGCAACTTCTTCTCTGCATCGCAGACAGCAAACGGCGGCAAGGGTAACCTCGTGGCCCACTCGCTCGACAAGAACCACAACGACGTGGTCTATCAGTTGCTCAATGCCTTCCACTACACCGTCTATGCTCCGACCAACGATGCCATGGACGAGGCCTTCGCAGCTGGTCTGCCCACTATCGAAGACCTGGCGGATGCCGAAAAGCAGGATAAGGCCGATGCCGAAGCCGGCATCGAGTCGAACCATGTCGAAGAGCTGCGCAGCGTGATGCGCGACTTTGTCCGCTACCACGTGCAGACCAACTCCATCTACATGGACGAAGGCTTCAATGCAGGTAACTACGAATCGACCCGTACCCTGATCCAGCTCCAGGATACCACCATCGTCGATGAGCACACAGGTGAAAAGATCGAGACCTACAAGGATAAGGACAACGACGGCTACTACGACTGTCTGACCGGTAGCCCCTTCCACATCCGCGTGAACTCCGTTTCGGGTTCGTCGATCAGCATCACCGACGAGATGGGCAACACTCAGACCATCAGCGCTTCGCGTGCCGACGGCCTCTTCAACCTGCAGGCCCGCGAGATGTGGCTCGGTTCAGGTAACTCAGGCGTTGGCGATGTAGATAAAGCCACCAACATTGCCAACTCATCGAGTGCAGTAATCCATGCGATTGATCACCCGTTGTTCTACAACTACGATCCGAGTTGGAAGACCTCCGACCCGAAGAAATACGCGGTCGATCAGTTCCACTATGTACCACGTGAGATTGTAAACAACGAAGAATAACCCCGCAACAATATTCCCCATGAAAAAAATAGTATCATTATTTATGCTGTTTGCGTGCTTCTGTACCATGGCCATGGCACAGGCACCAAAGGCGGGCGACGTTATTTCGGGTATCGTCCAGGATGACTACGAGCCGTTGATGATGGCCAATGTGGTCGAAGTGGACAACAACAAGCGTATCGTTGCCCAGGGTGTTACCGATATCAACGGTAACTTCTCATTCCGCATCAAGAACCCGAAGGACAAGATCATGGTTACCTACATCGGTTATGCACCGGTGACGCTCCCCATCAACAAGCGACACTACAACATCGTGATGAAGAGCAACACCACGCTGCAGCCCGTCGAGATCAAGGCCGTGAAAAAGACACAATCGACGGGTCTTCAGATTCCTATCACCGAAATCTCGACTGCCCAGCAGACCATCGACATGAAGGAGTTCGAAGGTATTGCCATGACATCGGTCGATGAAGCCCTGCAGGGACGTATCTCCGGTCTGGACATCGTGGCCAACTCGGGTAACCTCGGTGCCGGTACGACCATGCGTCTGCGTGGTGTCAGCACCATCAACGGTGATGCCAACCCGCTCATCGTCGTCAACGGTAACGTCTGGGAAAACGACGCCAACAAGGACTTCGACTACACCGACGCCAACGCCGAACGTTTCGCCGAACTGCTGAACGTCAACCCTGAGGATATCGAGAGCATCTCCGTACTGAAGGACGCCGCCGCCACAGCCGTGTGGGGTTCGCAAGGTGCCAACGGTGTCATCGAAATCAAGACCAAGCGCGGTCAGCGCGGTAAGACTCGAGTGCAGTACACCTATCGCTTCACCGGTACCTGGCAGCCCGAGAGCTACAAGCTGCTCAACGGTCCTGACTATCAGATGTACCTGAAGGAAGCCTTCTTCAACCAGACACTCGACAACTCGTTCTCTACGCCGGGTACGAAAAACTACATCCCTGAAATCAACTATGCACACGGTCACTTCACCGAGGCCAACATGTACGACGACGACACCGACTGGCTCGACGCCGTCAAGCAGTTCGGTCAGTTCCACCAGCACTTCATCTCGCTGACCGGTGGTGGTGAGAAGGCCAACTTCCGTATTTCGGGTGGTTACGACAACCAGACGGGTTCTGTCATCAAGCAGCACCTCGACCGCTTCACCACACGTGTGGCTCTCGACTACTTCGTCTCGAACCGCATCACGGTCCGCACGAACTTCGACCTCACCTACACGAAGAACCAGAAGAACTACAACGTCAACGGCGACCTCATCGGTATTGCCTATCGTAAGATGCCGAACCTCTCCATCTACGAAGAGGATGAGAACGGCAACGACACCGGCCGCTACTACACGATGAACCGCTACATCGACACGCCGTCCGACTACAAGGCTGCTGCCTCGCTGCTGTCGGAACAGTACGACATGTCGAACCCCGTCGCCGTCGCCCACAACGCCAAGAACGACGAACGCACCGTCAGCCTCTCGCCTGAGTTCATCCTCAAGTACGACATGCTGGGTGTGGAAGACGACCAGACCAAACTGACCTACGAAGGACAGATCATCTTCAGCATCTACAGCCTCGACGACGATATGTTCTATCCTGGTACGCTCCTTTCCAACAACTGGAAGGCCGACAGCTACAACATCGCTTCGACCCGCTCCTACAAGAGTAACTCACTCTCGACCCGCCACACCCTCACGTTTATGCCTCGTTTCAAGAATCAGGCACACTCGCTCCTGATGATGGCCCGTATGCAGTACAACAAGGGTAACTCTTCGGACCAGAACTACGGTATCAAGTGGCTGCCGACGACCGAGCACATCAAGTCGGCCCTCGCCGGTGGTGTTCCTACCTCGTTCTCGTCGGGTGCCGGTGAGTGGAAGAGCATGTTCTTCCTCGCTCAGTTGCACTACGCCTACAAGGGTAAGTACATCTTCGATGCCACACTGCGTCGAGACGGTTCGGTCAACTTCGGTCCCGACCGCCGCTGGGGTAACTTCCCTGGTATCTCTGCCCGTTGGAACATCAGCGACGAACCGTTCATGGAGAAAGTAAAGTGGATCGACATGCTGTCCATCCGTCCAGGTTGGGGTATCGTCGGTCGCTCACCAGGCGGTCAGAACTACTACAGCTACTACCGCACAGGCAGTGAATACCTGCATCAGGGTTCGGTCATCCCGTCGAACATTCGTCTGTCCGACCTCCGCTGGGAAGAAAAGGAAACCTGGAACTTAGGTTTCGACTTCAGTTTCTTCAAGGGTAAGCTGAGCGGTGACCTCTCTATCTATACACAGACCACACGCGACCTGCTCATGAGTGGCCGTGCAATCCCGTCGTCTTCGGGTTACGGCTCGCTGGCATGGCAGAACGTCGGTTCGATGCGCAACAATGGTTGGGAATTCAACATCTTCGGCCGCGACATCGTCAAGGCTGGTAAGTTCTCGGCCGACTTCAACGTCACCTTCGCCAACAACCGCAACGAAATCATCTCGATGGATCCCACGGTGCTGGCTACGATGAATGCCGACTTCAACTCGAGCAACGGTTCTTACCTCTCTCGCGTACAGCTGAACAACCCGCTGGGTTCGATCTACGGTTTCCGCTACAAGGGCGTTTACCAGTATTCCGACTACACCAAGTGGCTGCCCAACGACCCCGAAGTCAAGGCTGGACAGCAGGTTGCCGGTACGTATCGCGACCTGGAGATTCCTGGTGTGAGCGGTCCTAACGCTCCGCTCGTTCGCGACGCCAAGGGCAATGTCATCCTCGACGGCGACGGCAACCCCAAGTACATGTATTTCGAAGCTAACGGCGTACGTCGTCTGTTCCAGGGTGGTGATGCCATCTACGAAGATATCAACCACGACGGTTCGATCGACCAGCTCGACATCGTTTACCTCGGTTCTTCACTGCCGAAGCTGACCGGTGGTTTCGGTTTCAAGCTCAAGTACGACCGCCTCTCGCTCAATGTTCAGTTCAACTACCGCTACGGCAACAAGGTCATCAACTACGCCCGCATGGGTCTGGAGAACATGGCCACCAGTGACAACCAGAGTCAGTCAGTCAACTGGCGCTGGCGTAACGAAGGCGACAACTTCGCCAACATGCTGCCGCGTGCCGTCACCTCGAAGATTGGTCAGACTCACTACAACTACCTCGGTAGCGACCGCTTCGTCGAGGACGCTTCGTTCCTGCGTCTGAACTATCTGCAGCTGTCCTACGCACTGGATTCGAAGATCCTGAAGCAGTGGGGCCTCAGCCAGCTGAGCTTCTATCTCACGATGAACAACCTCTTCGTGATTACCAAGTATTCGGGAGCAGATCCGGAAATCGCACAGGCCGGTTTCGCCCCTGCAGGCGACACCTCACGTACGCCTCGTGCTAAGTCATTCACGGTTGGTGCAACCATCGCATTCTAAAACTAAGTACGATTATGAAGAAGATTAATAATATTTTCCGGTTTTTCGGTCTGGCTGCATGCATGGGAATGACCATGACTTCCTGTGATCTCGACCTGCTTCCCCTCAACGAAGTAGTGCTCGAAAACTTCTGGACCAACAAGGACGATGTGGACAAAGTCCTCACCTCCTGCTATGTAGGAATGCAAGAAGGCGGCTGGGTCGAACGAGCTATTATCTGGGGCGAGGTCCGTTCCGATAATATTGCAGCACGTGAAGGTTCCGGCACGGGTGGTACGACCACACCGGTCTATCTGCAGAACATCATCAAGGGTAACCTCAAGCAGAACAATTCAGCCTGCCAATGGGGTGCTTACTATAAAGTGATCAACTACTGCAACACATTGCTTCACTACGCTCCGCAGGTAGCCAGCAGCGACCCGAACATCACGCCCAGCATTCTGGCCGAGATTACGGCACAGGCTAAGGCTATCCGCGCCCTCAACTACTTCTATCTGATCCGCACGTTCAAGGATGTGCCCTTCTCCTTTGAGCCTTCCATCGACGACACTCAGGAATATCGCCTCGAAGCCACGAAGGGAGAGACCATCCTCGACGCTCTGATCAGCGACCTGGAAGGCTGCAAAAATGATGCACGCATCAGATATGCCACCTACGAATGGAACTCGGCAAAGATTACGCGTAACGCCATCTATGCCCTGCTGGCCGATATGTATCTGTGGAAGGCATCCGACATCAACCTCGATGCAGCCTCACAGATGGATAACTACAAGAAGTGTATCGAATGCTGCGACTACATCATTCAGAACAAGATTGACGAATACCAGGCAGATAAGGACGGCAAAGGCCTGCAAAGAGCTGTCGATCCCGACATCTACCGCCTCTACGGCTATCCTCTGCTCCGAGAGGACTATGGCTCGGGCGGTGCTGGAACGACCTCGGCTGCTGCCTATTCGCAGATCTTCGGTGGCGGCAATTCGTTCGAGAGCATTTTCGAGCTGACCTACGGACACCTTGACAACGACATCAAGAACATGGACGTGGCCAACATGTACGGCTACACCAACACGAGCGGAACCAACGTCGTCTATCTGGGTGCCAGCACGAAGTTGTTGGAGTCGAAACCCTCCCAGGGCATCTTCAACAACAGCGAGACATCCATCTTCACGACCTACTCCGACTACCGCACCGTCACTGGATTCATTTACGACCAGTCTGCCACTTCGTACTACGAAATCTGCAAGTATGTTGAGCCCAACCGCGAAGGATTCGTGATTGGAAACACGGGCTGGGATCCTGGAACGACACGTACTACGAACCGCCGTACCAATCTGACCAGCTACGAGCCTTGGATCATCTACCGCCTCTCCGACGTCATGCTGATGCGTGCCGAGGCTGAGGTTCAGGTGGGTGCTCTCCTCGATCCTGCTTGGACATCGACGCCTGCTTCGCCCTCGAAGGCACGCAAGGCGACGAAGGGTTCGAGCCTGACAACGGCTGACGAGTACATGCGTGACGCCTTCGACATTGTCTGCGCAGTCTATATGCGCTCTAACCCCATCATGAAATCGACCCCCAACGCTGGTCCTACCATGGAAGGTTCCAGTGCTACGGTGAAGGATGTGGCAGGTATGATCACACTTGTCGAGAACGAAAGACACCGTGAGTTGCTCTTCGAAGGAAAGCGCTACTACGACCTTGTTCGTCGCGCCCGCCGCGAGGGTAACACCACCCACATCAACCAAGCCATCCAGACCAAGTTCGACGAAGCTCCACGAGCCTTCATCATCAAGATGGCACAATTGGATTTCATGTATATGCCTTATGCAGAGGGTGAACTCAAGTCGAACCCGAACTTGCGTCAGAACCCCGTATATGCAGAGGATGAAAAAACCACTAAAAACTAAACGGCTATGAAATCGATGATAAAAATGAAAATGTTGGCAGTTGCGCTCATCGCAATGGCTGCCATTCAGATGACTTTTGTCAGCTGTTCCGACGAACCGGATGTAGAAAACTACTACACCACGACGTCTCACTATGCAAGCAGCTTCCTGCAGCAGGACGAACAGTACAGTATGTTCGTACAGGTGCTTGAACGTGCCAACCTGCTGGGTCTGCTCGGTACTTACGGAAGTTATACAGTCTTTGCACCCACCAACGATGCATTCGAACTGTATCTGGCTCAGAACGGTTATTCGTCCATAGCCGATATCAACGACTCCATCTGTAAGGACATTGCCTACAACCACGTGATCGACGGTGCTGCCTACTATACCACCGACATCGTCGGCAGCGACAGCTACGAGAACATGCTCTACCACCCGCTGACCGTGTCGCTCGACTCCGACTCCGTTTCGGTTCCCGGCCAGATTCTGCTGGAGGTAACAGTGAACCACTCATCCAAGATGATTCAGATGGACGACTCGGTAGAGAACGGCGTTGTTCACACCATGGCTACGGTCATCGGTACCGACAACGACCTGCTTCCCTCCCTCATCGCCCGCGACCCGCTCGTATCCATCTTCTACGAGGCCATGAAACTGACGCACATGGACGACTCGCTGCAGAAGTTTAAGGACTTCAGCTACACCATCGGTAGCGACTCTATCAACTGGACCAACAAGGGACTGGTGAAGCAGACGGCTTCCGAGTATGACAATGTGGCCTATCCACGTGAACGACGCTACAAGTTCACCGTCTTCTGTCCTACGAACGAAGCACTGGAAGAGAAGTACGGCATCACCGACATCGAAGGTCTGAAGGCCCTGGCCAAGAAGCTGTACGACCCAGCTTATCCCGCCGATGCTGACGTCGAAGACCCGACCGACCGTCGCAACTCGCTCAACCGCTTCGTCTCCTACCACATGCTCGACCGCATGGGTCGCTACTGGATGCTGACAGCGATGGACGGTGGTAACAACACCCTGTCGAAGAACTTCAACCGTCGTAACTGGGACATCGCCGACTGGTACGAGACCATGATGCCTCGCTCCATCCTCAAGTGCTCCTTCCCCTCGGGTTCGGCTTCCGGTCTGTACCTCAACCGTCGTGGCATCATGAACCACGAGGACAAGCTCGGTCACTTTGTACGTGGTGCCAAGCTCACACCTCCTGAACAGGTGAAGGTGACCAACGACTGTCTCAACGGTATCTATCACTACATCGACGATGTCATCTCGTACGACCTTTACACACAGGACGAGCTGTTCCGCGGCGAGCGTATGCGTATCGACTGCTCGACGCTCTCGCCCGACTTCATGAACCAGACCGGTTACGGTGGCTCGCCCGCCCGTGGCCACTACACCCGTAGTGATGTCGAAGGTGGTAAGTATGGTATCTGGGACAATTCGCCCGACATCAACAACCGTCAGCTCTGCCTCGGTTTCAAGAACGGAAGTGCCAAATACTTCAAGTTTGATGACCAAAAGACCCACCTGCGTGTTCGTCCTCGTACACTGGGCTTCTGGTCTTACCAGGCCGACGAGCTTTGTATCGCCAACGCCAACGATAACCCCTATGACATCGAGGTCACCCTGCCTCCCGTACCGGAAGGCGACTACGAGCTGCGTATGGGTACTTGCGTGGACTTCCAGAACCGTGGTATCGTGCAGTTCTACATCGACGGTGTTCCACAGGGCATCCCGTTCGACATGCGTTCGGCCGGTAACAGTACGAAGATTGGCTGGCAGGCCGACGGCACCGACGCCGAGCAGAATGCAGCCTTCGACAAGCAGTTCCACTACCGTGGCTGGATGAAGGGTCCGAAAGCATACGCTTGTGGCGGTGGTACAGTCGACATCATGCGCGAACGTGCCAACACACTTCGCCGCGTCATCGGTACCTTCCACTCCTTCGGCCGTCCCGACGAGTATCATGTTCTGCGCATGCAGCAGAAGCTGAAAGGCGCCGGCGACAGTACCTGCGACTTCGACTACATCGAACTCTGTCCAAGTGCAGTCTATAACAATCCTGACCTGGCTGAGGATGTATGGTAATTGAACTCCTAATCTCTAAAATATAATCATTATGAAATATAATATGAAGAATATCTTCAGAGTGGCTACCTTCGCAGTATGTGGCGCAATGTTCATTGCGTCATGTACTGACGACTGGGACGACCACTATGATGCAGTGACCCAGACGGGCACAGGCGGCACTACGATGGCCTATCTCGAAGCTCACGCTTCGGATTTTGCCGAAATCATCAAGGCTGCCGGATACGACAAGAAGTTGAGTTCAAGCCAGGTGCTCACCATCCTCGCTCCGCAGAACGACTCATTCAACAAGGATGAGCTGCTCCGCCAGATTGCCAGTGGCGACAAGGAGGAAGTGGTGGAACGTTTCCTCGAGAACCACATCTTGCTCTACAACGTCTCCATGAACAACGATGAGAAGACAGTCAGTCTGCTGAACGAAAAGAAAATCCACTTTGGTACACTGGCCGACAAGCAGATTGCTGGAGTCGATGTGCTTCAGGAGAATGTGGTCTGCAACAACGGCATCATCCACATTCTGAAAGACGATATCACCTACAAGTCTAATGTCATGGAGCAGTTGGGTGACAACTACAAGAAGTATCTGGCCGAAAACGGGCTGGAGGACAGCAACGACATCATTTCGCTCTACAGCTTCCTTCGCCTCTACGACGCTGACTCGCTCGACGAGCACAGAAGTGTCGAGTTCGGACAGGATGAATACGGAAACGTTGTCTATTCCGACTCTGTCATGATTCGCAACAACACCATCCTGCGTTCCCTGAATGCTTACATCTATCGCGAGGACTCATCCTACTGGGCCATCGACCCGGGTGTTGACGCCTATCAGAAGCTCTACAACGAAGCCAAGACCTACTTCAACTTCAACGATGCTTACGCTGAAGACGTAGTTCGCCGTGACTCGATGTCGCGCTACTTTGCCCAGTACAACATCATCCGTGAGTTCTTCTTCAATGCCAACGTCAACCAAGCCGATGCCGTGGCTGAAACCACCAAGGGCGACTCGCTGGTGACAACGACTTTCAACCGTTGGAACTGGAAGCATCATAACTACAAGAACCCCTTCCAGGCCGGTGGCATTCTTGGCAACTACCAGGATAAGCAGGAGTGCAGCAATGGTTACGTCTTCACATGGCCAGCTGCCGAAACGCCTGCCGAAGGCACAGGTGAAACAGGTGAGGAAAGTGAAACCCCCGTTTCTGCCGACCTGCCCATCACGGTCTATGACGCTTTCTTTACCGAACAGAAGATCGAGGCCAACCCCTCGACGCTGGTGCCCTCAGCTGGTCGTGATAAGGCCAGCGAGGAATGGACCAACACCACCACCTCGCGCCAGACTTACAATGGCACGAGCAACGACAGTGTGTCCAACGGTTACTACAAGATTGAAGGTGTGAGCCCCGTGTCGAAGCCAGTCGTTTCGTTCAAGCTCAGCAACACCCTGTCGGGAACCTACGACATCTACATCGTCATGCTGCCTTGGAATGTTGACAATCCTGACGTTGACCCAGCTGCGATGATTCCCGTCAAGTTCAAGTCCTACCTCTACGAAGCCGACGAGAAGAACGTGATTCCCTATCTCAACAACAGCGAGAATGTTCACAACTTCACGCCTACCGGCTACGTTGTCTATGACGATCCGACACGTGTAGATACCATCTTTGTCGGTACCCACACGTTCAAATATTGCTATCAGTACACGAGTGCATCCAGTTCCTATCTGAAGCTCTCTCTCGAGCGTTCGACCTCCGAGCGTACCCAAGGAAAGTTTGACAACAAGTACCTGCTCGACTTCATCTATCTCGTACCTCATCGCGACGACGTCGATCCGACACAGCGTTTCAAGCGTCAGGAAGAGGCAACGGAAGAAACACCTGAGACAGGGCGTTCAGAAGAATAAACCTATTAACTCCGCGATACAATGAAACAAATACGTTTATATTCCAAGAATATGTTGAGAGTTTGTAAATACGGACTCACAGCAGCGATTTTCATTATGGGTGCACTCCCGATGGCGGCTCAAGACGAGGCTGATGCGCCAGCTGGAGCCGACGAACTGCCAGCAGCACCTGTGAAAAAAGAGAAGAAGCAGAAGACCTATCCCATGATGGAAATCTCGGGTACGGTGTTCGATGCTGCCACGGGCGAAGGTCTGGCGGGTGTGCAGGTGAAGTCGTACAACAACTCCTACTACACCGCGATGACCGACTCGGTCGGTAACTACACCATCAAGGTGCCCACCTTCGTGACCTCCATCACCGCCAGCCTCGAAGGCTACAACCTGGTGCGCAACTCCATCAACGGTCAGGCTTCGGGCGTAGATTTCTATCTCTACACCGACCGCTTTGGCGTCGATTACAAGGCTCGCACCACCGCCAGCCGCGAGAATGGCATCACCGATTTCGACAAGACCATGGCCATCTCGGCCGACGACGAAATCCGTGACCATCTCGGAGCCGAAGTGCGCAGCATCAGCCGCTCTGCCCTCAACGGACAGGGTGCCACGATGTTCATCAACGGTCTCAACTCGCTCAACTCTAATGCCCAGCCGCTCATCATCCTCGACGGCGTGGTTTACGACCAGCTCTACGACCACTCCGAAATGTTGCACACTGGCTACTTCAACAACCTGCTCTCCACCATCAACCTCGACGACATCGAGTCGGTTCGCGTGATGAAGAACGGTACAGCCATCTACGGTGCCAAGGCCGCCAACGGCGTCCTCCTCATCGACACCAAGCGCAACAAGAGCATGGCCACCCGCATCGACTTCAACGCATCGTTCGGCCTTGAGCTCGAGCCCAAGACCATCGATGTGATGGATGCCGACAGCTACCGCAGCTATGCCTCCGAGATGCTCGGCTCGACCGGCACGAAGCTCACCGAGTTCAAGTTCCTCGGCAATCCTGGCGAGCCCTACTACAACAAGTTCCACAACAACACCGACTGGAAGGACGAAGTCTATCACAAGGCTTTCACGCAGAACTACAGCCTGCACATCCAGGGTGGTGACGATGTGGCCAACTACAACCTCTCCGTAGGTTTCATGGATGCCCGCTCGACGCTCCAGAAGAACGACATGACGCGCTTCAACATCCGTTTCAACACCGATATCATTCTGAACAAGTGGTTCTCCACACGTTTCGACGCCTCGTACACCAACATCACCCGCAACCTGCGCGATGCTGGTATCTCGACCGACTACGCCACCACGCCGTTGGCATCGACCAACACGCTGGCCCTCCTCAAGTCGCCGTTCCTGAGTCCTTACGACTACTCCATCTCCGATGTCCGCTCATCGTTCATCTCCGATGCCGACGACTACCTGGCCGAGGTGATTGGCGACCGCGTCTCGCTGGCCAACCCCAGCGCCATTCTCGAGAATGGTGAAGCCAAGAACAAGAACCACTCCGACCTCACACAGATCAACCTGGCCGTCACCCCGAAGTGGCAGCCCACCAAGAACTTCTCCCTCCAGGAGCGTTTCAGCTATACGATGCAGAGCTTCGACGAGCGCTACTACACGCCGCTCGTAGGTATGCCCCGCTACCTGCTCGAAGGCAAGGGTTACATCGAAAACTCTAACTTCTCGCTCTTCAACAAGCACAACTCCGTATTCAGCGACACACGCTTCGACTGGGCAATTCCTCTCGGTGCACACCGCCTCGATGCCTTTGGTGGTATTCGTTTCATGAACGACACCTTCCACGCCTCCGACATCCACGGATACTCTTCGTCCAACGACAAGATGCCGAACATCGGCACCAGCCTCAAGTATCGTGAAAACCTCGGTAAGGACGACGAATGGCGTTCGCTCTCCTACTATGCCAACCTCGACTACAACTTCAAGGAGAAGTACTACCTGCAGGGTTCTGCCTCGCTCGAGACATCCAGCCGCTTCGGTCACGATGTCGATGCCGGCCTCAAGATGTTCGGTGTCACCTGGGGACTGTTCTACTCGGTTCAGGGTGCATGGGTCATCAGCAACGAAGACTGGTTCAACGCCCGCAGCGGAGTCAACATGCTCAAGCTCAACGTAGGCTACGAGTCGGTGGGTAACGATGCTGTTGACAACAACGCCACGCTCACCTACATGGCAGCAGGCAACATGCTCAACCAGACCACATCGACCCTCTCCATCGCCAACATCGGTAACACCAAGCTGCGTTGGGAGACCACCAACCGCTTCAATGCCGGACTCGAAGGCAACTTCTTCAACAACCGCATCAACGCCAAGTTCACCTACTTCCGCAGCCGCACCAGCCACCTCATCACCCTCGGTTCGCTGGCCTACGTTGCCGGTCTGCGCGACTACTGGACCAACGACGGTGAAATGACCAACGAAGGCTTCGACGTCGAACTCAATGCCAAGGTCATCAACAACCGCAACTTCAAGTTCGAACTTGGTGCCAGCATGGGTCACTACAAGAACAAGCTCACCAAGCTGCCCGAAGGCAAGGACGCATTCGAGACCAAGCTCTACGGCGGAACCATCCTCTCGCAGGTCGGCATGCCCGCAGGCGTCTTCTACGGTTGGAAGACCGACGGCGTG
Organism: uncultured Prevotellaceae bacterium; assembly: GCA_900319385.1. Lineage (GTDB taxonomy): Bacteria > Bacteroidota > Bacteroidia > Bacteroidales > Bacteroidaceae > UBA3839. The sequence goes on from ONOG01000001.1 coordinate 16,001, forward strand.
TTCGCCAAGTCGGACGATGCAGCTGCAGCCAACCTCGTGATCAAGGACCGCACCGGTGCCACCACATCCTTCAAGGCCGGTGACATCAAGTTTGTCGATAAGAACAGCGACGGAGTCATCAACGAAGACGACCGCTTCGTCCTCGGCGATCCCAACCCCGACATCTACGGTAACATCTCTGCCAAGTTCTTCATCGGTAAGCACTGGGCACTGGGTGTCAACTTCAACTACTCGCTCGGTAACGACATCTACAACTACCAGCGCGCTATCCTCGAGTCCGGTTCGGCATTCACCAACCAGACCACAGCCGTCAACCGTCGTTGGATGGCCGAAGGACAGGTGACCGACATTCCTCGCATCACCTACGGCGACCCCATGGGTAACAGCCGCTTCTCCGACCGCTGGATCGAAGACGGAAGCTACCTCAAGCTCAAGAACGTCACCCTCAGCTACAACATTCCCATCCAGAACGAGTACATCCAGGGTCTCACCGTCTGGGCAGCAGGCAACAACCTCTTCACCATCACCCGTTACCTCGGCAACGATCCTGAAGTTTCTGCCGGACCCTCTGTCCTCATGCAGGGCATCGACGCCGGTTACCTCAACTTTGGACGCAGCTTTGCCGTCGGTGTGAAGATTAACCTCTAATAAGTTAATGATAAATACAGCAAGATTATGAAGATCAAACATACAATGAAGGTTGCCATGCTCTCCGCCCTGACCACATTGGGCGGCGGCATCCTCTTCACATCGTGTGAAGACATGTTCACAACCGACAACGGACTTGTGACAGACGACCTTACACCGCAAGACACCGTCTATACGATGATGGGTATTGTCAAGAACATGCAGCGCATCATGGACCGCACCGTCATCTTCGGCGAGCTCCGTGCCGACCTCGTCGGTGTCAGCGACAACACTCCGTCCGACCTGCGCGACATCTCCTCGTTCGACGTATCGACCGACAATGCCTACAACGACCCCCGCGACTTCTACAATGTCATCAACTCCTGCAACATCTACCTTGCCAATGTTGATGCCAAGCGTATGGCTTCGCAAACCACCGAGGAAGGCTATGGCGAATACTATTTCGAGAAGGAAATCATCGCCACCAAGTGCTATCGTGCCTGGACCTATCTCCAGCTCGCACAGATTTATGGTGCAACCAACATCCCCTTCATCCTCGAGCCCGTCATCACAGCCGACGCTGCCGATCAGATGGTGGCCAACACCTCCAACCGCACGACGATGAACGACCTCTGCACCTACTTCATCACCGACCTCAAGCCCTATGCCGACCAGATCAAGGACAACGAGGCACTCATGCCCGACTACTCCGCCTCCTACGCCAGCGGACAGGAGTCCAACGTCTCGGTCAGCTACCGCAAGTTCTTCCTGCCCGTGCGCCTCATGCTCGCCGAGCTCTACCTCTGGCGTGGCAGCTACACCCAGAGCGTAGCCGACTATCGTGAGGCCGTGCGCTACTACCACGAGTTCCTCACCCACGGCAGCGACAGCCGCAATTATCTCCTGAAAAATTACCGTATCACGTGGAACAGTGGCGGATCGCAGTCCTATTCCGGTACTATTTCCAGCTACAACAACTCCTTCCGTCTGGCACAGCAGGTTTCGTTCATCCCCATGGACACGACGGCCTATCTGGGCAACACCTCCAGCATCCGCGAGGTCTTCAGCTCGAAGTACAGCAACAACTACTATCCTGCTGCCACGCCCTCTGAGCGTCTGAAGGAAATCTTCCAGTCGCAGAACTACCTCAACGTTGACTACTCGCTGGCCACCAGCCTCAGCGACATCACTCCCGAGTATGCACCCAAGGAAGAATCGGCTCTCCGTACTCGCTTCGAAGATCGCTGGTGGAGGTATGTGGGCGACCTCCGCTTCAACTCCGTTTACTCTTCGTTCGACTACAACAACTCCGAGAACTCCAACTTCAGCAACGAGTGGTCGTTCTGTGCCAAGTGGGAAGACAACGCATCCGGCGGTGGCCGTCTCTCGACCACCGACCAGCGTCCCGAGTTCATCCCCCTCTATCGTCTGCCGATCATCTACCTCCACATGGCCGAGGCCCTCAACCGCGCCGGATTCCCCGAATCGGCCTTCGTTATCCTCAAGTACGGTATCTCCACCTCTGCCCTGCAGACCTATGCCGCCAGCGAGTTTGAAGACCTGAAAGCCATCACCGCCATCAGCAGTCAGGATGCCGACTTCACGCAGTGGAACGTCAACTACTTCATCACCCCCGACATGGTCAGCTTCGCCGACATCCGTTCGCACCAATTCAACCAGTGGCCTATCCACGCCTTCGGTTGCGGTGAGTCATGGTTCGACGACGGCTACACCACCGGTGTCAATCTCGCCGATCCCAAGTATGCACAGGGCGACGAAACCATCCAGTATGTCGTTGACGAAGAAGGCAATATCATCTACGAAACCGACGAAGAAGGCCAACCCATTCTTGATCCAAATAACCGCCCCATTCCTGTGACCGACCCGAGCCAGGGCACACCGGTTTACAACTATGGCATCTGGGCTGAAACCTATGTCAATGGTGGCTACGAAAACGGAATCTATAATGTTTGGGGTGGTTTGGATGTAAGCAGACTCGAACCTATTTTCCAGGAACTCCTCTCCTATGACGATTTCTTGGCATACCTTCCCACCGCTACGAACTATTACCGCGGCATTGTCGTCGAACAAATGTCTGAAGAAGACCTTCAGGCACTCTACGACACCTACAAGAGCGACTTCGATGCTTTCCGCGCGACAATCGAGCACAACAAGGGCGTCAAGGCTGCCGCTGCCAACGACATGCAGGCTGGCGTAGCCGACCTCATCCTCACCGAGGAAGCCCTCGAAGGTATGTTCGAAGGCACACGTTTCGGCGACCTCATGCGCTTCTCCAAGCAGACGGGCAACGACGCCTACCTCGGTCAGGCCGTCTCGAAGCGTACGGGTACAGCTACACCCGACGGATCGCTCGCAGGCAAGCTCGCCAGCGAAGCCGGATGGTACATCACGATGCCGAAGCGCTAACACACGTCCGTGCGACCCTTGCGTCGCATATCCCTATTGTCCAAGCCCCACGTCCCACACCGGCGTGGGGCTTTTTCGTCGCCGCCACCCTTCACGTTCTTCGCTTCACCCTTCACCCTTCACGTATCCTTATTCGTAATGTATATGTAACAAAAATGCACAAATGGGGAGCTGAGAAACGAAAGGTTTGAGGGAAAAAGTGAGTTTTTTCCGTTTTTATTTGCTCATCTGTTAAATATCCTTTATTTTTGTACGTTTTAATGGATGTCGTGTCTTGTCACATGACTTTACAGCGCACGTCTTAGAACCGAGAAATCATTTATTATTCATTCATTTATTAAAACTATTTTTATGTGGTTAACTAATTCTTCAATCGGACGGAAGGTGATTATGTCCGTTACGGGCATGGCTCTGATTCTGTTCCTGACGTTCCACGGCTGCATGAACGTGGCAGCGTTGTTCTCGAAGGAGGCGTACAACACCATCTGCGAACTGTTGGGTGCCAACTGGTATGCCATCGTTGCTACGATGGGTCTGGCTGTGTTGGCACTGCTTCACATCGTGTATGCCTTCATCCTGACGTGGCAAAACTACAAGGCCCGCGGCAACGACCGTTACGCCGTGACGGACAAGCCTGCCAAGGTGGAGTGGGCCAGCCAGAACATGCTGGCGCTGGGCATCATCATCCTGCTCGGACTGCTGCTGCACCTCTACAACTTCTGGTACAACATGATGTTTGCCGAGTTGTTCCCCTCGCTCGTCACGCCGCTCACCGATGCTGCCGGCAACGCCATCACGCCCAGCGACGGCTTTGAGTTCATCCGCCTGACGTTCTCCAACCCCGTGTTCGTGGTGCTCTACCTCGTGTGGTTCGCCGCCATCTGGTTCCACCTCTGCCACGGATTCTGGTCGGCCATTCAGACCATCGGCTGGAGCGGCCACGTGTGGTTCCACCGTTGGCGCATCATCGGCATCGTCTATGTCACTTGCGTGATGCTGATGTTTGTGGCTGTTGTCATTGGCTTTGCCACAGGCTGTGCCCCCTCGCTGCAGGAATGCGGACAGGCTTGCTGCGGCGGCTGCTGAGCTGAGAGAAATCCTTGATTAACGAAACAACGAAACAACGAATCATCATGAAAACAATCAATTCAAGAATACCTGAGGGACCGGTGGCGGAGAAGTGGACTAACTTCAAGGCTCACCAGCGCCTCGTGAACCCGAAGAACAAGCTGAAGCTCGACGTCATCGTCGTCGGTACGGGTCTGGCTGGCGCTTCGGCTGCTGCATCGCTCGGCGAAATGGGCTTCAACGTGCTCAACTTCTGCATCCAGGACTCGCCCCGCCGCGCTCACTCCATCGCCGCGCAGGGCGGTATCAACGCTGCGAAGAACTATCAGAACGACGGCGACTCCATCTATCGCCTCTTCTACGACACCGTCAAGGGTGGCGACTATCGTGCCCGCGAAGCCAACGTCTATCGTCTGGCCGAGGTGTCGAACAACATCATCGACCAGTGCGTGGCACAGGGCGTCCCCTTCGCCCGTGAATATGGCGGCACACTCGCCAACCGCTCCTTCGGCGGCGCCCAGGTGAGCCGTACGTTCTACGCCAAAGGACAGACCGGACAGCAGCTGCTGCTCGGTGCCTACAGCGCACTCTCGGCACAGGTGCAGGCCGGCAAGGTGAAGCTCTACACCCGCTACGAGATGCTCGACGTGGTCATCATCGACGGACGCGCACGCGGCATCATCGCCAAGAACCTCATCACCGGCAAGCTCGAACGCTTCTCGGCCAACGCCGTTGTCATCGCCACCGGCGGCTACGGCAACACCTACTTCCTCTCGACCAACGCCATGGGCTGCAACGTCAGCGCTGCCATGGCTTGCTACCGCAAGGGAGCCTACTTTGCCAACCCCTGCTACGTTCAGATCCACCCCACCTGCATCCCCGTCCATGGCGACAAGCAGTCGAAGCTCACCCTCATGTCCGAGTCGCTGCGCAACGACGGACGCATCTGGGTGCCCAAGAAGCTCGAAGACGCCAAGGCCCTGCAGGCCGGTACGAAGCAAGGTTGGGAGATTCCTGAAGAGGACCGCGACTACTATCTCGAGCGCCGCTATCCCGCCTTCGGCAACCTCGTGCCCCGCGACGTCGCTTCGCGTGCCGCCAAGGAGCGCTGCGACAAAGGCTTCGGCGTGAACAACACCGGTCTGGCCGTCTTCCTCGACTTCTCCGAATCCATCAACCGCCTCGGACTCGACGCCATGAAGCAGCGCTACGGCAACCTCTTCGACATGTATGAAGAGATCACCGACGTCTATCCTGGCGACCTGGCCAACGAAATCAACGGCGTGAAGTACTACAAGCCGATGATGATCTTCCCCGCCATCCACTACACCATGGGCGGCATCTGGGTTGACTACGAACTGCAGACTTCCATCCCGGGTCTCTTCGCCATCGGCGAGTGCAACTTCTCCGACCACGGAGCCAACCGCCTCGGTGCCTCAGCCCTCATGCAGGGACTTGCCGACGGCTACTTCGTGCTGCCTTACACCATCCAGAACTACCTCGCCGATCAGGCCATCTGGCCCCGTATCTCGACCGACCACGAAGAGTTCGCCAAAGTCGAGAAGGCCACCGAAGACCGCATCCAGCACCTGCTCAACATCAAGGGCAAGCGCTCGGTTGACTCCATCCACAAGGAGCTCGGCCACATCTGCTGGGAGTACATCGGCATGGGCCGCACGAAGGAAGGACTGGAGCTCGGTATCAAGAAGATTGACGAGCTGCGCAAGGAGTTCGAGACCAACCTCTTCATCCCTGGCAGCCGCGACGGACTGAACATCGAGCTCGACAAGGCCGTCCACCTCGACGACTTCATCACCATGGGCAAGCTCATCGCCTACGACGCCCTCTCGCGCAACGAGTCGTGCGGCGGCCACTTCCGCGAGGAATACCAGACGGAGGAAGGCGAAGCCAAGCGCGACGACGAAAACTACTTCTACGTCGGCTGCTGGGAATACCAAGGCTCGGACGACAAGGCGCCCGAACTCATCAAGGAGCCCCTTGAGTACGAAGCAATCAAGGTTCAGACGAGAAACTATAAGAATTAGTTGACGAGTTGACAAGTTGACGAGTTGACGAGTTGTTACTTTTTATAAAAGTTGACGAGTTGACGAGTTGATGAGTTGACAAGTTAGTTATTTATTAATAAAGTAAACCAGGAAACAAAACAAGCAAATGAAAAGTCATAAAGACTTGATAGTTTGGCAGAGGAGCATGGAGCATGTTTCCGCAATCTATGTGGCGACGAGATCCTTTCCTAAAGACGAGCTTTTTGGAATTGTTTCACAAATGCGACGTGCCGCTGTCTCTATCCCATCAAACATAGCTGAAGGCTATGGAAGGCTTTATGGCAACGAGACTAAAAAATTCCTAAGCAATGCTTTAGGGTCAGCCTCTGAATTGGAAACCCAACTTATCATTTCTAAAAATCTTGACTACCTTCCTGTGGAACAAGCTCAGGACCTAATCATCAAGATTGAGGAAATCATTCGTATGCTGACAGCCCTTGTTAAGTCTCTTAACTAACAACTTGTCAACTTGTCAACTCGTTTACTTGTTAACTAAACAAAATTATGGCAAAGAATATTTCAGTTACTATAAAGTTCTGGAAACAGAACGGACCTAAGGAAAAAGGTCATTTCGACACGCACGTGCTGAAGAACATTCCCGACGACACCTCGTTCCTCGAAGCCCTCGACATCATGAACGAGGAGCTCATCGAGGCCGGCAAGGAACCTTTCGTCTTCGACCACGATTGCCGCGAAGGCATCTGCGGCATGTGCTCGCTCTACATCAACGGTACGCCACACGGCAAGACCGAGCGCGGAGCCACCACCTGCCAGCTCTACATGCGTCGCTTCAAGGACGGCGAAACCATCACCGTCGAGCCCTGGCGCTCGGCCGGCTTCCCCGTCATCAAGGACTGCATGGTCGATCGCGGTGCCTTCGACAAGATTATTCAGGCCGGCGGCTACACCACCGTCCGCACCGGAGCCCCGCAGGACGCCAACGCCATCCTCATTCCGAAGCAGGACGCCGACGAAGCCATGGACTGCGCCTCGTGCATCGGTTGCGGTGCCTGCGTAGCAGCCTGCAAGAACGGCTCCGCCATGCTCTTCGTCAGCTCGAAGGTATCGCAGCTCGCACTCCTGCCGCAGGGACGTCCCGAAGCCGCCAAGCGCGCCAAGGCCATGGTCGCCAAGATGGACGAACTCGGCTTCGGCAACTGCACCAACACCCGCGCCTGCGAAGCCGTCTGCCCGAAGAACGAGACCATCGCCAACATCGCCCGCCTCAACCGCGAATTCATCAAGGCGAAGCTCGCTGACTAACACACTCTCATGCTTCACTCCTGACCTCACTATAGGGGTCGGGAGTGATTGGAAACGTTATTTATTATTAACTTACAGAAAAGCGTTTCTGTTCGTACTTATCACATAGATTTGAGCTTTTGCTCTTGTTCTCGTTTATCTTGAATACCGCCAATATTCGCCACGAGGAGACAAGAAGTCGAAAGTTCACGTCCGTTGGGCGTGGGCTGTTCGTACTTGTTTCGTGGCAGGTCACTTGGCGGTAACCTAAGATAACACAAGTATCGAACGGCTCTCGCCTTTTTTGTTTAATTATTATTATCATGGAAAAAGAAAACCGAGTGGAAGTTAAGATTCCCGAATTCTCGACTAGTGCAGCCGAAACGGCAAAAATCGTAGCAACATTAATTCTTGTCATAGGTGTTATAGGTTGCATTTTCATGTTTATCAAAGGGATTGATGACAATCCTATTTTGATAGTTATATCTATAGTTTCTATTATTTATGTAGTAGCAATTTGGGCTCTTCTGTGTGTAATTGCAAACATTTCGTTGCAGTTAAAAGCAATTCAAGAAAGCATGCCTTTGAGACTAATTGATAAATCTGCATCAGAAATCAACTCTAAAGAACAATTAATTCAGGGAGAAGTTGCAGTTTCTAGTGAGACAAATACTGGAATCAAAGTGGGTGATAAAGTAACGTGGAAAAAAACAATGACAAAATATACAATAGAAGCAATTCGCGATAACGAAGTTTATCTATTTACGGGAATGTTTGGTGGGTATAAATGGATTCCAGAGGACGAACTCATCATTCCTCAAAAATAAAAGCAAGTATTGGTATCTCTTCAAAGTTGATTGGTAATAAAAAAAGCCATTTTCATTATAGCACAAAAAGAGGGTCTGCCCTAATGGGCAGACCCTCTACTGCAGTTTCTTTTTAAGTGCAGTATGTTGACATATAGTCAGCAAGTGCACTGGATAACCGCCTGCAAAGATACAACTAATTTATTTTTTGTCAAAGGAAAAACGTAAAATTTTATAATTCATCCAAGTTAAACCCAGAATTCTGTAAAATGATTTCTAAAACTGCTTTGTCAGTTATGCGGTCGAATGCTGATATCAAACCGCTTTTCATTTCATCTACTCTTTTCTTTGAAATGGTCCCTAAGAGGTACTTAAAGACTATATAGGCACCAGAAAGCATGGTTTTTCTGTTTCCAAGATTGCCGGCAGGGCCACTGCTGATGGCTTCGGGCAGATTTAGGTCGTAGAGCACTTTTCCGTGAGCACAATAATTTCTCAGTCTTCTCACAGTGTTGATATAGTTTGAGAATTGGCTTGACGCATCCATACCGTACACCATAGAAATTTGTTTTTTCAGTCCACCATCTTTCAGGTTGTCAAAAAGAGAAATTGTCACGCCGAAACTCATGTATTCGATGACTTTCCATGCAGGTGCATGTCTTCTGTTGTGTAGTTTCAAGTCGGCTTTGACGACACTTTCTCCTTCTGCTTCTTTCAATGCCGCTTGATAAACATTACTCTCAATAAAATCTTTCTTGACGACCATTTGGTTAATGTACCAGAATGGGTCATTCTTATATTTATTGGAGACATAGTAGATGAGTGTTGTACGGAAGTTAATTTCAATCCTGCTAATGTAGCGAAGAAACAGATTGCGCAGGTCAAAGTCGAAATAGTAAAGCCGAATTGCATAGTCAAATCTTGTACCTTCCCGATATGTATGGTCTCTGTTCACCCTACGAGGATAAGTGTTTTCAAATGGAAACCAGTAGAATCCCAGCCGATAGTAGCCTATGTCCAAAAGGTTTTCTTTAGCCTTCGCTTCGTCTTCAATGGTCATGCCGCGAGATTTCAGTTTGTCTATCTGATCTTCCACCGTCGTGGCCATTTTTATATTCTGTTTACTCATACGATAATATCTTTTGTGCAAAGATACTAAAGATTAAACGTTAAACGAAATAATTTCTTGAAATATATTTATTTATGATTTTTTTTACTACTTTTGCATATCCTTAATGACAAGGAAATCGTTTTTTTACTAAAAACCTTTGCAATACAATGGAATCAACCCAAACAAAGCAGACAAGTTTCAAGTCCAGCGTCGTGACATATTTGATTTATCTCGGCGTGTTTCTCGCGATCATGGCTATCATCGGCTTGTTCATCTATCCGTCTTTCCGCCACTGGCGGATGGAGAGCCAGTTGGAGCCGATTACGATCAACTACCTGCGCGACGGCGGCTCGGAGCGTCAGTGGTACGGCGACGACTATGACTATTATGCCAACGTGGGTTTCCGCGGGCAGAACTACCGTGTGAACGTGAGTGAAAGCGTTTATACGGGCAACTCGACGCCAGTGTTCTACTACGATGCTTCGCGCGACGAGGTGTTCGAGGCCGGCACGGGGCACACGAAGGTGATGATCTACTGCCTGTTGTTCGTGGTCGTGCTGGTGGTGGTGTTCATCTGGCCGCTGTTCAAGTCGAAGAAGAAGCTGACGCCGAATCCCGATGCACAGCCTTCGGACAACGGTGATTCGTTCTACCGGATGCCCGACAACGAGGTGTGACGCTGCGGGGCTGAGCCGCTCGCAGGGCGTTGTGCCGACGCTATGTTTGAGATGTAAAATGAAGGAATACGTATGAAAAAGTTTTTGACTCTTGTGGCAGCCGCTGTGCTGTCGGTGTCGGCCTGGGCTGCCGACGGTGTGAAAATTACGGTGCAGAACCCGCTTGGCCATGACCGCACGTCGGAGATGGTGGAGCTGGACGCGACTGCGCTGCGCAAGAAACTGAAGTCGCAGGGCGGTCTTGTGGTGACCGATGCCGACGGAAGGGAGATTCCGAGCCAACTGACGTGGGACGGGAAGCTGATTTTCCAGCCTGCGGTGGGTGGCAAGTCGAAGTCGGTCTATTACGTGAAGGCGGGTGAGCCGCAGACGTACACAGCCCGTGTGTTCGGCCGTCAGTATCCGGAGCGCAAGGACGACGTGGCGTGGGAGAACGACATCGTCGCCTACCGCACCTATGGTCCGGCCTTGCAGCAGAGCGGCGAACGGGCGTGGGGCTACGACATCTGGAACAAACGGACCGACCGTCTGGTGGTCGATGAGCGTTTTGCCCTGGAGCTCGACCCCGAGGTGGCCAATGTGTCGCGCAAGCTGCGCAAGATGGGGCGTGAGCAGCTGGCTCAGGAGCTGTACTATGCCGTCAGCTATCATGTGGATCATGGCACTGGCATGGACTGCTACAAGGTGGGTCCGACGCTCGGTGCCGGCACGACGGCTGTGCTCGCTGCGCAGGGCCAGGAGATTGTCTATCCGAAGTGCTATGTCGGCTACGAGATTCTGGACCGCGGTCCGCTGCGCTTCACGGTTCGTCTGACCTATGCTCCCGAAACGATCGAGGGTCACGAGGTGACGGAGACTCGCCTCATCACGCTCGATGCGGGCAGCCACATGAACCGCTGCCGCGTGGGCTACGAGGGTCTGCCTGCGCGCTGGCCCATCGCCACGGGCATCATTGTCCACAACGAGAACCCCACTGCCTATGTGCTCAATGCGAAGTCTGGCTATATGGGCTATGAGGACCTGGGCGACGTGAACCAGTATCGCGAGCCGTGGCGTGAGCAGCTGAACAAGGACTTCGGCCGCATCTATGTCGGCACGGTCTGCACTGCGGTGCCCACGACGATGCGTTTCCAGCAGGGCGAAGGTCTGCCTGGCGCCATCGGCCACATCCTCGCGCAGTCGGCCTATCAGCCCCAGACGGCCTATACCTATTACTTCGGCACGGCGTGGAGCCGCAATCCGAGCACGGGCATCGAGAGCCTGACCGACTGGGAGGCCTACCTCTCGCGCTTTGCCGAGCAGGTGCGTCGTCCCCTGAAAGTGAGCTTCTAAACTGAGATGGGCGAACAGGAGACACTGGCGATGATGACCCTGACGCGCATTCCGTCGCTCTCGCAGACGAATGCGCGTTTGCTGGTCGAGCAGATGGGCTCGGCTTCGGCGGTCGTCGAACACAGGACGGACCTGCCCGAACTGCTGCCCGAATCGGGGAAACGCCTGGCTCGGGTGGCTGACGAAGTGGACGAAGCCCGACGGCGTGCGGAGACGGAGCTGGAGTTTTGCCACAGCAAGCACATCCGCCCGCTGTGCATCACCGATACCGACTATCCGCAGCTGCTCACGCAGTGTGCCGACGCGCCGCTGGTGCTCTACTATCTGGGCACGGCCAATCTCAATGCCCGGCGCATCGTGAGCATCGTCGGCACACGCAGGATTACGACCTACGGAAAGGATCTCTGCGCCCGATTCGTGCGCGAACTCCACGAGGCTTATCCCGACACGCTGATTGTGTCGGGCCTGGCCTACGGCGTAGATATCCACAGCCATCGCGCTGCGCTCGAGCAGGGCATGCCCACGGTGGCTGTCCTTGCCCACGGCCTCGACACCATCTATCCGGCCGTCCATCGCCAGACGGCCATCAAGATGCTGGAACAGGGCGGCCTGCTCACCGAATACATGAGCCACACGCCTGGCGACAAGGGCAACTTCGTGCGGCGCAACCGCATCGTGGCAGGCATGTCGGTGGCGACGGTCGTGGTGGAGAGTGCGGTGAAGGGCGGTGCACTCATCACTGCCGACCTGGCTGCGGAGTACAACCGCGAGGTGTGTGCCTTCCCCGGACGCACGTTCGACGACTACAGCGCCGGCTGCAACCGCCTCATCGCCCAGCAGAAGGCGCGCCTCATCACCGGCATCGACGACTTTCTCGACTGTGTCGGCTGGGACAATCCGAAAGCTCAGCAGCAGCCTGCCCGTCAGCAGGAGCTGTTTCCCCAGCTCTCGCCCGACGAACAGCGCATCGTCGATAGCCTGCAGAAGGCCGACAGCAAGGCTGTGAACCAAATCTGCGTCGAGACCGACATCCCCTTTGCCCGCACCAGTGCCCTGCTTTTCGAGCTGGAGCTGAAGGGGCTGGTCGATGTACTGGGCGGCGCACGTTACCGCTTGAAACGAAAATAAAGCACACTCTGATATGACTTGGAACGAACATTACCAACAACTGACCACGGGCCTGCATCCCGCTCAGCGTCGCCCCCTCATCGGCATCACCGGCAACTATGAGGACGGCCGCTGCACGCTGAACGAAGGTTACTACAAGTCTGTGCGCGAGGCGGGTGGCATCCCCGTGGTTTTGCCGCCCGAACGCTACGACATGGAGACGCTCAGCGAGTGGCTTCGGCCGCTGGACGGACTGCTGCTCAGCGGCGGCGCCGACATCAACCCCCTGCTCCTGGGCGAAGAACCCATCGAGGCGCTCCACGGCGTGAACCCCGAACGCGACCTGTGCGAACTGCTCCTCGCCCGCATGGCCAGCGACCGCCAACTGCCGATTCTCGGCATCTGCAAAGGGGTCCAGGTGCTGACCGTGGCCCTGGGCGGCACTGTCTTGCAGGACATCTGGACGCAGCACGAAGGCACCCGCCTGAAGCATTCGCAGCAGGCACCGCGCGACCTGGCGACCCACTCGGTGAGCCTGGCGCCCGACTCGTTGCTGTTTCAAATCTACGGCAAGGAAAGCATCGCCGTCAATTCGTTCCACCACCAGGCCGTCGGCACGGCCGGCCCGCTGCTTCGCGTCTGCGGCCTGGCGCCCGACGGAGTGGTCGAAGCCGTTGAGGCCAGCGACCACCGACCCATCGTCGGGGTGCAGTGGCATCCCGAATGCCTGGCCGACAAGTGCCTGTTCGACTGGCTCGTCGCCGAGGGCAGACTCTACCGCGAGAGCCGCCAGATCCATGACGACGTGCTCACACTCGACAGCCATTGCGACACGCCGATGTTCTTCGACCTGCAAATCGACTTCACTTCGCGCGACCCACGTATCAAGATGGACCTGCACAAGATGGCGGAGGGCGGACTCGACGCCTGCATCATGGTGGCCTACCTGGAGCAGTTGGGACGTACGCCGTCCGAACTCGAAGCCGCCACACACAAGGCCGACCGCCTGCTCACGGAGATAGAGGCGATGGTGGCACGTGCCCCCGAAGCCGTCGGCATCGCCCGTACGCCCGACGACCTGCTGCACCTCAAGCATGAGGGAAGGAAAGCCATCATGCTGGGCATCGAGAATGGATATGCCATCGGAGCGGACCTCGCGAATGTGGAACGTTTCCGCCGGCGGGGCGTCGTCTATATGACGCTGTGCCACAATGGCGACAACGACCTGTGCGACAGTGCGAAAGGACAGGCCGAACACGGTGGCGTGAGCGACTTTGGAGCGAAGGTGATTCAGGAAATGAACCGCGTGGGCATGATGGTCGATCTGAGCCATGCCGCCGAACAGAGTTTCTACGACGCCCTCGACATCAGCCGCACGCCCATCGTCTGCTCCCACTCCTCGGCCCGCGCCCTTTGCGACCATCCACGCAACCTCCGCGACGACCAGCTGCGCAGTCTTGCCCGTGCCGGCGGCGTGGCGCAAGTGACGCTCTATCCAGGCTTCCTGCGCACGGTGCCGACCGAGGCGACCGTGCTCGACGCCGTGGCACACCTGGACCACATGATCGGCATCATGGGCATCGACCATGTGGGCATCGGCTCCGACTTCGACGGCGATGGTGGTGTGCCAGGCTGCAACGATGCCAGCGAAATGCTGAACTTCACGCGCCACCTGCTCCGACGCCGCTATTCGGCCGACGACCTTCGCAAGATCTGGGGAGAGAACTTCCTGCGGGTCATGCGCGAGGTTCAGGCGGCTGGCTGCTGCATTGACAAGTAAGCGATACAGGAAACGCGGACGTCCCCGTCCGCAAGTAACTGACTTTCCGACCTCCCTCCTCAATCCACGATGGCGTACGGAGGATGTAGGGAGTGCGAAAAGTTACTTGCGGACGGGGACGCTCGCGTTTCCTGTGGTGGGGATTATTTCTGTATGTTTTTCCAGTAGTTGTTCTGGCTGGCGTTCATGTTGCTGAGCGTGTTATAGACGTTCTCTTTCTCTTTCGCCGTGCCATGTCCGCGGTAGATGTTCACCAGTTCGTCGCGCTTGTAGTCGGTAAAGATGATTGGTAGGTCGCTCAGCGGTTTGTTCGAGCGCGCCTGTTGCAGCATTTCGATGGCTTCGGTGATGGCTGTGCGGCCGCGATCGGCATTGTTCGACATCTCGTCGAGACCCTCGCGGTGGTACTTGTACTGCATTTGTCGGAAGGGTTCCATGCCGCCGTCCATATAGTCGTTGATGATGCCGTGGCGGTTGCGGTTGTCGTCGAATGCCTTCCAGCCCTTGTCGCCCATCGTCTGGGCGTTGTTCACGATTTGCTCCACCACGTGCAGCACCTCGGTGCCGCCCAGCGGCGAGAACGTATCCATGTCCATGCCGATGAAGAGGTAGGCATAGTAGGCCATGAGTGCCGTGAGCTGGTTGTCCATCGAGTTGATGTTGAACTCGAGCTGGTCGAACTCCTTGTAGGTGAAGTTGAAGTTGAGGTCGCGCATCGAGAAGACGACGGTGCTGTAGTTGGAGTTGAACACGGGTCGGGAGAGCTGGAAGAGCAACTCGCAGGCGAAGCCGTTCTCGGCCTGGTTGTACGACTTGACGGTGATGTTCATGTTGCACTCGATGCGCTCTTCCTGGGCATACTGTTGCTCGGTCCACGAACGGTTGTTCATGAACTCGTTGAGGGCAGTCTCCAGTGTTTCGAAGAGACTGGTGTTGGTTCCCTGAATCTGCGCATGGTTGATCTTCACCTTGCAGTTCAGTTCCTGGGCCGTGGCAGTGGCGACGGTGAAGGACAGGAGGGAGCAGAGGAGAATGGCCTTTCGTAGCATGTGGAACGGGAAGTTTAGGAATGAAGTGCTGTGCAGAGCTCTCCGACGATGTCGCGGGCGACCTCTGCCTTTGTCTTGAGCGGGAATGCCTGCTCGCTGCCGTTCCGACGGATGATGGTCACTTTGTTGGTGTCGGTGCGGAAACCTGCACCCTCGTCGCGCAGCGAGTTGAGGACGATGAAGTCGAGATTCTTCTTTTCCAGTTTGTGGGTGGCGTTGGCCTGTTCGTCGGTCGTCTCGAGGGCAAAGCCGACGAGCACTTGGTCGTCGCGTTTCATGCCGCCCAGGGCTGCGGCGATGTCCTTCGTCGGACGCAGGCGCAGCACCATGTCGTCGCCCTTACGCTTGATTTTCTGGTCGGCCACGGTGTCGGGCGTAAAGTCGGCCACGGCTGCGCAGAGGATGGCTGCGCGGCACGTGGGGAAGAGTTGTGTGGCGGCATCGTGCATCTGCTGCGCAGATTCCACCCGTGTGATGTGCAGTCCTGCCCGTTCGTTCACCTCCTGACTGACGGGGCCCAGCACCAGCTCGACCTTCATGCCGCGCTCGAGGCAGGCATCGACCAGGGCCAGACCCATCTTGCCCGACGAGTAGTTGCCGATGAAGCGCACGGGGTCGATGCGCTCGTAGGTGGGGCCGGCGGTAATGAGGACGGTCTCGGGCGCAGGGGTCTGCTCAGCAGATGCGAGCCTGTCGAAGTATGCGTCCAGCACGTCCACGATGCGTTCCGGCTCTTCCATGCGTCCCTTGCCCTCCAGGTGGGAGGCCAGGAATCCCGTGCCCGGCTCGATGATGCTGACGCCGTGCCGACGGAGCGTGTCGAGATTGTGCTGTGTGGTCGGGTGGGCGTACATGTCGAGGTCCATGGCGGGCGCCACAAACACCGGCGCTTTCATGCTCAGGTAGGTCGTAATCAGCATGTTGTCGGCGATGCCGTTCGCCATCTTGCCGATGGTGGAGGCGGTGGCTGGCGCGATGAGCATGGCGTCGGCCCACAAGCCGAGCGCCACGTGCGAGTGCCAGGTGCCGTCACGCTGCGCGAAAAACTCGCTGACGACGGGCTTCGAGGTCAGTGCCGAGAGCGTGATGGGGGTGATGAATTCCTTGCCGGCGGGCGTGATGACCACTTGCACCTCGGCACCGGCTCGGATGAGCTGGCGGATGATGAGGCACGACTTGTAGGCAGCGATGCTTCCGGTGATGCCGAGTACGATTTTCTTTCCTTTCAGCATGGGGTGGGGAGAGTCTAATGTTTCTTGTATTTCAGGGCGAGCATCTGTGTCACCTGCTTGGTGTTCAGCGGGAAATCGCCCTGCAGGATCCAGCTGACGAAACCAGGGTCGCGCGGGAAGACGTCGGCGACGAGGCGCCCTTTGTGTTTGCCGAAGTTGATGACTTCACGCCCTTCAGCGTCGCGCACGTAGCGCCCTGCGAAGTCGATGTTGCGGTTCATGGCCGAGAAGTCGGCGAGGAAGGCGACGTCGTTCTGCAGCGTGTCGGCATAGCGGTCGAGCTGTGCTTCGAGCACTTCGAGGGTGGCTCGGGTGTCGGCGAGTGCGCTGTGGGCGTCGGTCAGCTCCTTCTGGCAGTAGAAGCGGTAGGCAGCCACGAGCGTGCGCTGTTCCATCTTGTGGAAGATGTTCTGCACATCGACGAAGTGGCATCCCTGCAGTTCGAGGTTCTTGCCGCAACGCAGGAACTCCTCGACCAGCAGCGGGATGTCGAATTTGTTGGAGTTGAATCCGGCGAGGTCGCAGCCCTGGAAGGTCTGCAGCAGCTCGTCGCTGAGCTCGCGGAACGTCGGGCAGGCAGCCACGTCGGCGTCGGTGATGCCGTGGATGGCGGTCGATGATTCGGGAATAGGCAACGTCCCGCCGAGCGAGTCGGCAGGACGGATGCGCAGGGTCTTCGACTCCTCGTTGCCGTTGGGGTGGCGCTTGATGTAGCAGAGCTCGACGATGTGGTCGCGGCTCACGTCAACGCCGGTGGTTTCGAGGTCGAAGAAGATGATGGGGCGTGTGAGGTGGAGCTGCATGGTCTATTCATTGAGCATCATCGGCATGAGGAGCATGAGCAGGTCCTCACCCTCTTCCTGCTCGGCAGGCACGATGACGCCGGCGCGGCTGGGGTCGGCCAGTTCGAGGATGACCTCCTGCGAGGTGATGCTCGACAGGATGTCGATGAGGAATGTACCCTTGAATCCGATGCTCATGGGTGTGCCGCTGTAGTCGCACATCACGTGTTCCTCGGCGCTGGTGGCGTAGCTGATGTCCTGTGCCGAGACGGTGAGCGTGTTGGCATCGATGCGAAGCTTGACGAGCGAGGTGCTGACGTTGGCAAACACGAGCACGCGGCGCAGGGCACCGAGCAGTGCAGCGCGGTCGATGGTGATGCGGTAGGGGTTGTCCTGCGGGATGACGCTGTTGTAGTTGGGGTAGCGTCCTTCGATCAGTCGGCAGGAGAGCGTGTAGTTCTCCAGTGTGACCTGTGCGTTGCGGTCGTCGAAACGGATGATGGCGTCGCCGCTCTCGCGTCCGAGGATGTCCTTGAGTGTCTTGGCGGGCTTCTTCGGCAGGATGAAGGCGGCAGCCTGTTCGCCGTGTGCCTTGATGCCGTTGAGCAGCACCTGTGTGTCGATGCTAATCTGCTGTGTGCCCTCGGCGATGCCCTGCGGGATGGGGTATTCGTCGCCGCTCTGTCCGACAAAGTTGCTCTTACCGTTCTGATAGTTGATCACGATTTCGTGGGTCTCCTTGTTCACCTCGATGCCCACCGGCTGTTCGCTGATTTCCTTCAAGCTCGAGACGATGGTGTTGGCCTTGATGGCGAAGCGTCCGTTCTCGTCGGCATCGTTGACGTCAAGGGTCGTGACGAGGGTCGTCTCGCTGTCGCTGGCTGTGAGGCGCAGATGGCCGTCTTCCAGTTCGAAGAGGATGCAGTCGAGGATCTGGAGCGAATTCTTGCTGGCCAATACGCGGCTCAGCGTCTGCAGGCGGTTGCACAGTGCCTGGCTGGATACATTGAATTTCATATCTTATGATTTTTTGGTTGTAGAATACCGATCGTTGGTGCGCAGTGCGCATTGTTATCGCAAAGTTATAAAATGTTTTCCGATTTTAGGTAAAAATATTGTCGAAAATTAGTTTTCTCACCGAGAAACTCGTAAATTTGCATCGAAAAGCTGCGTTTCGGCAGCTTTTTTGAGCAAAAGGGCGATGCTCCGTCCGCCGATTTCAACTTTTAACTTCAAGTTTCTCACTTTTAACTTTTCACTTTTAACTTCCCCAAAGGTAGGATTTTAACTCTTAACTTTTAACTTTTAACTCATAAAATATGGAATTAGCAGGTAAAATCATTTACATCAGCGAACCGCGCAACGGCGTTTCGAAAACCACAGGCAACCCTTGGGCCATCCAGACATTCGTACTCGAGACACACGAACAGTTCCCCCGCAAGATGGCCTTCGAGGTTTTCGGTGAAGAGCGTCTGCGCACGTTCAACATACAGATGGGCGAAGAGCTCAACGTGTTCTTCGACATCGACGCCCACGAATACCAGGGACGCTGGTTCAACAGCATCCGTGCATGGCGTGTCGAGCGCGTCGATCCCAACCAGCCGGCCAACCCCGCCGACCCCACGGCAGCCGCCGCACCCGTGCCCAACGGCGCACAGGCTTTCCAGCAGCAGCCCGCACCGCAGGCCGCTCCGCAGCAGGCTCCCACCACCGTCGCACCGACCTTCAACAACGAAGACGACTCGACGAGCGACCTTCCCTTCTAATCCGTCGCTACCAGTGCCGACGGCTGAAATCCCTGACCGAGTGCAGACACCAGCGTTCTGCGCTCGGTTTTTCGTCAATGCCCCTCCTCAAGTCGCCTCTGCCGCCCTACCGACTCGCCCCTGCCGCGCCCCGTTCTCGACGGGTGTGCAGAGAAAACTCAAAATATCACTGATATTTTCAAAAATCTCAATGGAATTTGTACAAATCTCAATGGAATTTTCAAAAATATCAGTGATATTTTGAGTTTTCTCTGCGGAATCGCTAACTTTGCTGTGCGCCGCGGCTGGGTTTTCGGCGCGCCGCGGCTGGGTTTTCGGCGCACAGCGGCTGGGTTAAAACCGTGCTGCGGCTGGATTTGCAGGGCACTGTCACTGTCTGAAAACGATGCCTGAACGGATGAAATACTTTGATTTCCATACACATCGACGCCAGCAGCGCGAGGGCGTGACGGCCATCGTCTGTGTGGGCACCGACGCTACGTTCGACGGACTGCCGAACGTGAGTGTCGGGCTGCACCCGTGGCAGGTCGGCGCCGACTGGGCCACGGAGGTCGAGGCGGTGGGGCGGCTGGCGACGCGGAGCGAGGTGCGGATGATCGGCGAGTGCGGACTGGACCGTCTGCGGCCGAACTTCGACCTTCAGCTGGCTGCCTTCGAGGCGCAGCTGAGGCTGGCACGCGAGTTGCGGCTGCCGGTGGTGGTCCACTGCGTGCGTGCGGTGGACGAGCTGCTGAGGCTCAGACGGGGGTTCGAGGATGTGCCGATGGTTTTCCATGGATTTCGCGGAAAACCGCAGCAGGCTGCGCAGTTGCTGCGCAGCGGCATCGGGCTGTCGTTCGGTCCGCAGTTCAATGCCGAGAGCCTGCGGGTGGCCTTCGGGCATGGGCAGTTTTGCTTGGAAACCGACGACACGGACGTGCCGATCGAGGAGGTCTATGAACGGGCTTCGAGTGCCCTGAGCATCTCGCCGACCGACTTGCCGGTGCCTGGCACGGCCTGGTTCCGGGCAATCTGAGCCAGAGGCTTCAGCACGAACATTCGTTCGGCCATGAACGGATGCGGGATCTGCAGGTCGGGCTCGTCGATGACGAGGTTGTCGTAGAGCAGGATGTCGATGTCGATCAGGCGGTCGTGGTAGTTGCCGTCGGTCGATTTGCGCTTGCGTCCCATCTCGCGTTCGATGTCCTGGGTCGCTTGCAGGACTTCGCGCGGCGAGAGGCTGGTCTCCACACCCACGCAAGCGTTCAGAAAGCGGTGTGAAGACTCAAATCCCCAGGGTTTTGTGTCGATGAAAGCGGATTGGGACACGACGGTCCCAATCCGCTCTTGTATCAGTCGGATGGCGCGTCGCAGGTTGCCTGTGCGGCGGCCGAGGTTGGTGCCAAGGGAGAAATATACCATCAGATGATGAGCAGACAGTCACCGTAGCTGCCGAACTTGTAGTCGTTCTTCAGTGCTTCCTCGTAGGCGTTCATCACATTGTCGTAGCCGCCGAAGGCGCAGGTGAGCATGAGCATGGTGGTGTAGGGCAACTGGAAGTTGATGACGAACGAATTGGCGACGGAGAATTCGTAGGGCGGGAAGATGAACTTGCTGGTCCAGCCTTCGTACTCCTTGAGGATGCCGTTCGGGCCGGCGGCTGTCTCGGTGGCGCGGAGCACCGACGAACCGATGGCGCACACGCGCTTGCCGGCCCGCTTCGATGCGTTGACCAGTTCGCAGGCCTCCACCGGCACGAACATCTGTTCGCTGTCGGTCTTGTGCTTGGTCAGGTCTTCGACGTCGATGGCGCGGAAGTTGCCCAGGCCGCAGTGCAGGGTGATGAATGCCTGGTTCACCCCTTTGATTTCCAATCGTTTGAGCAGCTGGCGCGAGAAGTGCAGGCCGCTGGCGGGAGCCGTCACGGCACCCTCGACGGTGGCATAGATGGTCTGGAAATTGTCGATGTCGCTCGGCTCGGCGGGACGCAGGTGACGGACGTCGTCGGGCAGGGGAGCCTCGCCCAGTTCGTAGAGGGCTTCGCGGAACTCGTCGTGGGGTCCGTCGTAGAGGAAGCGCAGTGTGCGGCCGCGCGAGGTGGTGTTGTCGATCACCTCGGCCACCATCGAGTTGTCCTCACCAAAGTACAACTTGTTGCCGATGCGTATCTTGCGGGCAGGATCGACCAGCACGTCCCACAGGCGCTGCTCGCGGTTGAGCTCGCGCAGGAGGAACACTTCGATCTTCGCGCCCGTCTTTTCCTTGTTGCCATACAGGCGTGCGGGGAACACGCGTGTGTTGTTCATGATCAGGGTGTCCCCCTCGTCGAAATAGCCAAGGATATCCTTGAACAGTTTGTGTTCGATCTCTCCGGTCTGGCGATTGAGCACCATCATCTTCGCTTCATCGCGCTCTGCCGGTGGGTAGAGTGCAATCTGCTCGTCGGTAAGCTTGAATTTGAATTGGGATAGTTTCATGACTGTATAGTGTTGAAGTTGAGTGTTGAGTGTTGAGGGCTTAGTGTTGAGCAGCAGGGGTGGGGGTAATGCCCTGGCTGTCGACGTAGTGTTCGAAGTCGTCGGGGTCGAGGCAGTCGTCGAGTCGGTACTGTCCGATGCGTGTGCGGACGAGGCCTGAGAGGTAGGCGCCTGTGCCGAGGGCCTCGCCGATGTCGCGGGCGAGGGCACGGATGTAGGTGCCTTTGCTGCACACGACGCGGAGCGTGATGGTCGGGAATCCCGTGAGCGGTGGCTGCTGGCGCAGGGACTGCAGCTGCTCGTCGCTCAGGTGCTTGATGCTGATGGCGGGCGGCGGAGCGGTGGCTGGCTCGGCAGGCGTGAGGTCGCAGTCGAGGAGTTCCAGTTCGTCGATGACGAGCACCTTCGGTTTCAGCGCCACTTCCTCCCCCCGTCGGGCAATCTTGAAGGCGCGTTTGCCATCGACCTTCACCGCCGAGAATGCCGGCGGCACCTGCTCGATGCGCCCGACGAAGCGCGGCAGGGTCTGCTCGATGAGCTGGCGGGTGAGGTGTGCCGTCGGGTAGGTCTGGTCCTCGGCTGTCTCGCGGTCGAACGAAGGCGTGGTGGCGCCCAGTCGCAGCTGCGCGATATACTCCTTTGTGCCTGCCTGCAGCGTGTCGATCTGCTTCGTTGCCCGCCCTGTGCAGACAATGAGCACGCCCGTGGCGAGGGGGTCGAGGGTGCCGGCATGGCCGACAGCCAGCTTCTTCGTGCCGAGCCGGCGGCACAGAATGCCGCGAACGCGCGAGACGACGCGGAACGACGTCAGCGCATAGGGCTTGTTGAAACAGAAGATGCAGCCTTCGTGGGGAGTCAACATATTCTATGTGAAAAATAGTTGCCAGACAATCGTGGCGAGGCCGACGATGGCGCAGTAGATGGCGAAATAGATGAGTTTGCCCCGACGCACGATGCCGATCATCCAGCGGCAGGCAAAGCAGCCGGTGACGAAGGCGGCGAGGAAGCCCACGATGAGGGCGGCGGTGCTGATGCCTGCCATGGCTTGCTCCACACCCATCTCGATGATTTTCTTCACGTCGAGCAGGGCCTCGCCGAGGATGGGAGGAATGACCATGAGGAAGGAGAACTGGGCAAGGCTCTCCTTCTTGTTGCCCAGGATGAGGCCTGTGCCGATGGTCGAGCCGCTGCGCGAGAGTCCGGGCAGCACGGCGCAGGCCTGTGCGATGCCGATGACGAAGGCGTCGAGGAGCGAGATGTGCTCCTTCTGGCGAGGTTTACTGAAATAGCTGAAGGACAGCAGGCAGGCTGTGACCAGCAGGCAGATGCCCACGACCAGCAGACTGTCGAACATTGCCTCGACCTGATCCTTGAAACAGAGTCCGACCACGCCGACGGGAATCATCGACACGAGGATGGCGAGCACGTAGTTCTGCTCCTCGTTGAGCGAACGGATGCCGTAGGTGGAGGGCACAATCTGGCTGCCCGTCTTGAAGAGTCCGCGAAACAGCCACGCGATTTCTTTCCACAGGATCACCAGCGTCGAGAGCACGGTGGCGATGTGTACGGCGATGGTGAACGTCATTACTTTGTCGGGATCCTCCACACCAAGCAGCGCGCCGGCGAGTGCCAGGTGGCCGCTCGACGAGACAGGCAGAAATTCTGTCAGTCCCTGAAATATGCCCATGATGAGGGCTTGTAGCCAGTCCATTGGATTGTAGAGTGTTGAAATGTTTAGTGTTTAGAGTGTTGCGGTTTACGCCAGAGAATGGCAAACACCTCGAACAGGAAGCCGAAGAGGCACACCATGGGGCCGACGACGATGCGGCGGGTGGAGAAGATGTCCGGCTCGAAGGCTTGTTCGGTGGTGGCTGGACCAGTCATGAGCGCAAATCCGATGACGACAATGACGAATCCCACGATGAGCAGGATGTAGTTCGTACGGCTGAAAGCAAAGTTTTTTTCCATTGTAGGGTATTGATAAAAGGGGGCTGCGACGAGGTCGCAGCATGGGTTGACAAAAGGATAACGGCGAGAGGGCCGAGCGCTCAGACGTGGTAGAGCTCGTTGCTGCTCATGCGCAGGTAGCGAGAGAGCGAGCCGTAGGTGCAGAGCAGCGTGATGAGCAGTCCGAACACCAGGACGCTGCCGCCCACAATGAGCAGCACTTCGAGGTTGACCACCGTGTTGATTTCCGGCTCGAAATGGCGGAGCCAGTGGAAACCGAGATAGAGCAAACCGTCGGCTGCCACCGCCGAGACGACGCCCAGCACCAGGGCACGTTTGAGGAACGGACGCCGGATGAAGCTCCACGACGCACCGACAAGCTTCATCGTGTTGATGGAGAATCGGCGGGCAAAGATGGTCAGGCGCACCGTGTTGTTGATGAGCTGGAACGAGATGTAGGTGAACAGGGCGGCGATGACGAGCAGGATGAGCGAGAGCTTGCGGATGTTGTCGTTCACCGCCTGCATCAGTTCTTTCTGATAAAGCACGTCGATAACCCGCTCGTCGGCCTGCAGACGGCGGACGATGCGCGAGAGGCTGTCGTTGTTGGCATATTCAGCCTTCATGTTCAGCTCGAACGACGCCGTAAACGGGTTGTAGCCGATGAACTCCGAGGGGTCGGTGCCCATGGCTTCGGTCTGTTCCTTCAGCGCATCTTCCTTCGAGATGTAGTGGATGGAACGCACGTAGGGCTGGTGCTGCAGGTCGGCATGGAGCGTCTTGACCGAATCTTCCGAGAGGTCGTCGCTCACGAGCACGGTGACGTTGATGTTTTCGCGGACATAAGTCGAGAGGTTTCGTGCGATGAGCAGGAAAAACACGATGGTGCCGAGCAGCACGAGCACCAGCGTCGTACTGATGCACGAGGTGAGGAACTGCGTGTGGAAGAATTTGGAACGATGGTGGTAGCGCCGTGCCATTATTATTTTTTAATTATTAATTTTTAATTTTTCACCCCTCACTTTTCACCCTTCACTTTTCACTTTTCACTGCCCTATTTCCTCGCCCTGCAGCGTGGCAGACGAGGAGGCGGTAATGCGCACCCGCACCAGGTCGCCGATGCGGTGGCCGCCTCGGTCGAAGACGACGACCTTGTTCTGGGGCGTACGCCCGAACAGCTGGTCGCGCGAACGCTTGCTCACGCCCTCGACGAGCACCTCGTACTCGTGGCCGATGTCCTTCTGGTAGCTCTCGGCGCTGAGCTCGTTCTGCAACTGAATCAGCTCGTTCAGGCGGCGGAGCTTCACATCCTCGGGCACGTCGTCGGGCAGGTGGCGCGAGGCATACGTACCGGGACGCTCCGAGTACTTGAACATAAAGGCTGAGTCGTAGCCCACCTGGCGCATGAGCGAGAGGGATTGCTGGTGGTCGTCCTCCGTCTCCGAGTGATAGCCGACGAAGATGTCGGTCGTGATGCTGCAGTCGGGCAGGATGCGGCGGATGGCCTCGACGCGGCCGAGGTACCACTCGCGGGTGTATTTTCGGTTCATCAGCTGGAGGATGCGGTCGCTTCCGCTCTGCACAGGCAGGTGGATGTGGCGGCACAGGTTGGGGTGCCGGGCCATGACCTCCAGGGTCTCGTCGCTCATGTCCTTCGGATGCGACGTGGTGAAACGGATGCGCAGCTGTGGGAAGGCTGTGGCGACCTTTTCGAGAAGCTGGGGAAAGGTGGTGTCGGCTGCAAGGTATGAATTCACATTCTGTCCGAGCAGGGTGACTTCCTTGTAGCCACGGTCGGCGAGGTCGGCGACCTCGCGCAGGATGCTGTCCACGTCGCGGCTGCGTTCGCGGCCTCGGGTGTAGGGCACGATACAGTAGTGGCAGAAGTTGTTGCAGCCGCGCATGATGCTGACAAAGCCCGAGATGTGGTTGGCATGGATGCGGGTGGGCAGCACGTCGCGGTAGGTCTCGGTGGTCGAAAGCTCGACATTGATGGCTGGCTGACCGCACTCGGCGGCGGCGAAGAGTTCGGGCAGCGAGAGGTAGGCGTCCGGACCGGCCACGAGGTTGGCGTGGTGGTGACGGATCAGGTCGTCCTTCACACGTTCGGCCATGCAGCCCACGACGCCGATGATGAGCCCGCGGCTCTTGCGTCGGTTGCGCTCGGCATTGAGTGCCTCGAGGCGGTGCAGGATTTTCTGCTCCGCATTGTCGCGCACCGAGCAGGTGTTCAGCAGCACGGCGTCGGCCTCGTCGAGCGTTTCGCAGGTTTCGTAGCCGGCCATTTTCATCACCGACGCGATGACTTCGCTGTCTGCCACGTTCATCTGGCAGCCGTAAGTCTCGATATAGAGTTTCTTCATTCGCTCTCTTTCTGGGTCCGGTGTCGGGACAGACACACGGAAGTAGGGTGCACACGTACCCTAAGTTAATGAATTTCAGTGCAAAGGTACGACAATAAATTAAAAATTAAAAATTAAGCTGTAAAAAACCGATGATTTCTCCCCGAAAAGGCTTTTACATCTTCCGAAATACGCTCCACACGAGCGGAACGGCCAGCAGGAACGTGAATACGTCGCTGACTGCCTGGCACATCTCGACGCCTTGCAGTCCGTACCACAGGGGCAGCACGATGATGAGAGGGATGAAGAAGAGTCCGCGGCGGGCGGATGCCATGAGGTTAGCCTTGAGCGGATGGTTGATGGTCTGCATCATCATGTTGGAGAGTAGTATGAAGGCACCGATGGGGTAGGTGTAGAGTTGGTAGCGCAGGGCTTCGGCGCCGATGCGCACGACGTCGGGATCGTCGCGGAACAGGGCGATGATGGGTTCGGTGAAGAGGAAGCCCAGGGCGGCAACGAGGCAGAGGAAGGCGGTTCCGACCTTCACGCAGAACCAGAATCCCTGCTTCACTCGGCTGTAGAGGCGTGCGCCGTAGCTGAATCCGCACAGGGGCTGATAGCCTTGGCCCAGGCCGATGATGAAGGAATAGACGACGAAGGTGATGCGGCCGACAATCGACATCGCGGCGACGGCTGCGTCGCCATAGCCGGCTGCCACGATGTTGAGCAGCAGCGTGGCGATGGAGCCCAGTCCCTGCCGCATGAGCGAAGGGCTTCCGCCGGCGGTCATCTCCTTCAGCATCTCGGCTGAAGGATGGAACTGGCGGATGTTCACGCTGATGTTGTTTCCTTTGCGCGAGAGGAAAAGCAGCAGGCAGAAGCTGCATGCCTGGCCGAGCACCGTGGCGAGGGCGGCACCGCTGATGCCGAGGCCGCAGACGAAGATGAGCAGGGGGTCGAGCAGGACATTGAGGATGGTGCCGCTGACGATGCCGTACATGGCGAGCCGCGCATTGCCCTGGAAACGCATCTGATTGTTGAGCACCATGGCGCCGATGTTGAGCGGTGTGCCTGCGAGGATGATGCCCAGATAGCGCTCGGTGTAGGGCAGGATGGTGTCGGTCGAACCGATCCAGCGCGACAGCGGCGTGAGCAGCAGGAGGCAGACGGTGGCCATGACGATGCCGAAGAGGATGCCGGTGAAGAAGCCTGTCGATGCCATGCGTCGGGCTTCGTCTTCGCGTCGCGCCCCGAGCATGCGCGACATATAGTTGCCCGAGCCGTGCCCGAAGAAGAAGGCAAATGCCTGGAAAACGGAGAGCACGGCAAAGCAGATGCCCACGGCGGCGGTGGCCTGTGTGTCGATCTGTCCGACGAAGAAGGTGTCGGCGAGCGAGTAGAGGCTCGACGTGAGCATAGAAATGATGGTGGGCACTGCCATCATGCCCACCACCCGAGGGATGCTCCCGTGTGTCAGGAGCTCGTAGTTACCAGATTGTTTGTCCACTATGTTTACTGCGGCTGCTTGCCGATGTAGGCCAGGATGCCACCATCGACGTAGAGCACGTGGCCGTTGACGGCGTCGGAGGCGTGGCTGGCGAGGAAGACGGCGGGTCCGCCCAGTTCTTCGGGTTCGAGCCAGCGGCCGGCAGGAGTCTTGGCGCAGATGAACGAATCGAATGGATGGCGCGAGCCGTCGGGCTGGCGTTCACGCAGCGGAGCGGTCTGCGGTGTGGCGATGTAGCCAGGGCCGATGCCGTTGCACTGGATGTTGTATCCGCCATACTCGGAGCAGATGTTGCGGGTGAGCATCTTCAGTCCGCCCTTGGCAGCT
Source organism: uncultured Prevotellaceae bacterium (assembly GCA_900319385.1). Classification (GTDB taxonomy): domain Bacteria; phylum Bacteroidota; class Bacteroidia; order Bacteroidales; family Bacteroidaceae; genus UBA3839. The sequence continues at coordinate 43,652 of ONOG01000001.1, forward strand.
GCATAGGCGCTGACGGTTTCGCGGCCGAGTTCCGACATCATGGAGCAGATGTTGATGATCTTGCCCTCGCGACGCTCCATCATCTCGGGCAGGACGGCGGCGCTGACGATGTAGGGGGCGACGAGATCGACGTCGATGACCTGCTGGAACTCAGCGCGCTTCATCTCGTGCATGGGGATGCGCTTGATGATGCCGGCGTTGTTGACGAGGATGTCGATCTGGCCCACTTCCTTGTGGATGGTCTCGACCAGTGCCTTGACGGCCACTTCGTCTGTCACGTCGCACACGTAGCCGTGGACGTTCTCGATGCCGGCTTCCTTGTAGTTCTGCAGGCCGCGCTCCAGTGCTGCCTCGTTGATGTCGTTGAAAATGATGTTTTTGATGCCGGCTCCGACGAATGCCTTCGCAATGTTGAAGCCGATGCCGTAAGATGCGCCTGTGATCCACGCGTTCTTACCTTCGAGCGAGAATGGATTTGCCATAATTTGACTGAATGATGAATGGTTGAAAAATGTTCTCTGACTGCAAAGTTACTGCAAAATGTTGAAAAACGGAAAGGATAGTGGCAGATTTTTCTGAACGGCGCGAAGAATGGGGCAGTGGGGATGGGAGGTCTGGGCAGTGCGCAGGGCATATCGTACATGGGCGGGCGGCGTGGCCGCGTGGCGGGCTTTTCCGCATTTTAACATTTGGAGGGGGAGATGGCAGAGTTAGTTGCATTTTTGACAACTAAGTGTCTGCGCGCATGGCGTCTGAGAATCGCGCAGAAGTCAGCGACCGACCGCTCGGCCGTAAATATCGCAGCCACGACGCGTTGACTTCCGACCCATTTTTCACTTTTCGCTTTTCACCTTTCGTTTGTCCGCCGACGGAGTGTCGGTAGTCGGCGGACTCAGCGTCGGCAGACGGCGGACAAACCTGTCGGCAAACGGCGCTTTGCCGGCCGTCAGACGGCGGACTGACGACGCTCAGACGGCGGACAAACGACAGGATAGACGGCGCTTTACCGACGCTCAGACGGCGGACTGCCGACAGCCAGACGGCGGACAAAAATAAAATAAATGGGAATACGTTACGTGAAAATGCTTTTCGCAAAGCGGGAAACAAGGATTTTTAGTCAGAAAACTACACTTTGGGGATTTTTTTAGAAGACAACTCGGGACAACACGGGACAACAAAGGACAACATCTTCTTAATCAATGAAATAATAAAGTTGTCCCAAGTTGTCCTTTGTTGTCCCGTGTTGTCTTCTAAAATATTGCCTCTCCAAAAATTTTATCCCATTTCTTTCAGTTTTCAGGCTTCGCCTGATCGGGCGGGCATGGGAACCCGCCCCTACGACACTCGGCATTTCAAAAATCTGGTTCTCTTACCAAAATTTTTAGTATTTTTCGTTTTTTTCCGTTCTTTTCGTTGTCCCAAAAATTCTATTTCCTCCAAATTTCTCCCACAAAACAGGGGGTCGGAACTGTTAAAATCCTTGGTTTTTTAACAGTTCACCCTGGGTGGTGGTGCCGGTGGTTGGAACGACACTGCCGCCCAGGGTGAGGACAGGGTGGGAGCGATGTGCGGGTCAGCTGCGCTTGAAACGCCTATACACGGCACGGAGGATGCGGCCCAGCCAGGTGTAGCGGATGCCCCAGTCGCGGATGGCATGGGCAAAGGCAGCCTCGACGGCAGGGTCGGCATGGGGTTCGACCTTCTCGAGCCGGACGGGACGCAGGAGTGGTTCGCGGTCGAATTCGTACCACTGGATGAGGCGCGAGGTGTGGAAGTGGGTGCCCTGGTAGAGTCCGATGTTGCGTACGAGGGGCTGGGCGGGCGACAGACTGAGGCCGTCGGCCTTGCGGATGGCAATGCCCCAGCAGATGTCCCAGGGGATGGGTGTGCGCTTGAGGAAGCGCAGGCAGGGGAAGGCTCCGTCGTACTCGATGGCGCGTCGCTGACTCTCGGTCATGCCGCTGAGGGCTTCGGCCTCCGACTCGAAATGCCGGAAATGCTGCTGCCAGCGGTCGCGCCACGTTGCCCAGCAGCCGTAGCCGGTCATCTGCGGGGTGAAGTAGAAGTCGGACGACACGGGTGGAATCACGAAGGTGAATCCTGCCACGTGCATGACGCGCGGCTCGTCGCGGTAGAGCGTCAGGGCATCGTTCATGTACTGGAGCATGTAGGGCGAGCTGACGATGTCGTCCTCGAGCACGACGATGCTGTCGTACTGGCTGAACACCTGGGCGATGCCCTCGGTGATGTTGCGTTCGAGGTAGTAGTTTTCGCTGCGCTCGACGAGGGTGAGGCTCTTGAACCATGCGTCGGGAACGCTCCGCACATAGTTGCGCACGGCCTCGACCTGTGCCCAGGAGCGCTTGTCCTTGCCTCCGTCGCTGAAGACGATGACGTCGGTCTGGGCGGCGAGGGTGTTGCGGCTGAGGGCTTCGAGGGTGAGGCGCGTGGTGTCCGGACGGTTATATACGAAGATTGCTACGGGGGTCATGGGCGAAAAGGAAATTTGTGAAGTTTACCTTCTGGAGGTTAAGCGTTCAGTTGGGGGTGGACATAGATGGCGTGTACCTTCCGCTTCGATTCGGGCGGCAGCTCCATGTAGTTGCGATAGAGGTCGGACAGGTAGGCGTGTGGATCGGCCGGAGCCGGAAAGCTGTGTCCTTCGAACTCGATCGTCGAGAGCGGCCAGGTCTGGTCCTTGCGGTGACGGATGCCGTAGCCGTTGTTGATGAGGATGTTGGCGTAGTAGGGCGAAGTGGGGCGCAGCCACGTGGCCACCTGCCAGATGAGGCGGTAGAGGTAGTATTGGGCGCCGAACCAGAAGAACTCGCCGAACATACGCAGGCTGTAGTAGTGCGGTTTGTGCAGGATGGCATAGGCCGTCGAGACGCCTTTCGTCAGCCGCTTCACCCACGACAGCGGCACGTCGGGATAGTCGATCATGGGGAAGATATCGACGTAGAGCCCTTTCTGGTAGTCAGCACGGAAATCCTCCGAATCCTCGACGTAGAGCGAGTTGAGGTCGCGCACCTTAACGATGGGCGAATTGACCTGGGGGTCGGTCTGCTGAGTTTGCAGGAAGAGGGTTTCGGGCAGTTCGGCCTGTGCCACAGCGGTGAATCGGTCGAGGTCCTCACGGCGCATGGCGATGTCGATGTCGTCGTCCCAGGGGATGAAACCGCCGTGGCGGACAGCCCCCAGCAGCGTGCCGCCGTCGAGCCAGTAGGGAATCTCGTGCTTGCGGCAGATGCGGTCGATGTGCTGCAGGATGTCCAGCTGCTTGAGCTGGCATGCCCTCAGCTGTTGCTTGACGTAGCGGGTGAGATGCGGGTTTTCCATATAGGTGTAGAGTTAGTCTTTGTTTTTTTTGCGGCGCACGTCGATCACCTGTCCGGTGTAGTCGCTGGCCAGGGTCTGTGCCGTGGCCAGAGCCACCTGCTCTGCGCTGAGCAGCGTTTCGTCGGGCTCGATGCCGAAGTTGCGCTGGCGCATGGGCGTCTTGGTGCGCTCAGGGTTGATGCAGTTGACGCGGATGCCGTCGGCGTCCCACTCCTGTGCGATGGCCTGCACGAAGTTGACGATGGCAGCCTTGGTCGAGGAGTAGATGCTGTAGAAGGCGCGTCCGCGGGTGTAGCTGCTGGAGGTGAAGAAGATGAGCTTGCCCTTCGTCTTCTGGAGATAGGCGTGGGCCTCGAGGGCGACGTTCACGGTGCCCATGTAGTTGGTCTGCACGGCTGCGGTGATGGTGGTGTAGTCGGTCGAAATGAGGGGCTGGCGATGGAGCAGGCCGGCGGTGTTGATGACGAAGTCGATGTGTCCCTCCTGCACGTCCACCTGGTGCAGGGCGCGGGCCACGTCGGTGCGCTGTCCTACGTCGATGCCTCCCTCGCTGCGGGAGAAACTGTGCACATGGCAGCCGAGCGACGTGAGCAGACGGGCCGTCTCAAGCCCGATGCCGCAACTGCCGCCGAACACCACCGCCACGCGGCCGCTGAAGTCCTCCTGCCGCAGGGGCAGGTCGGCGAGGCTGATGCTGCGCAGTTGGAAATACTTGTCGAGCAGGTAGGTGTCTTCCTTGTACGTCAGTTTCATGTTGCTCTCCTCGCCTGGTACGACATAGACGGGCACGTCGGGCAGGTAGCGGCGCACCACCCCGCAGTCGTCGGTGGCGCGGAACTGTGGGTCCTTCAGCGCGATGTCGTAGGCACGGCGGATGGTCTGCAGGTCGAAAGCCTGCGGTGTCTGTCCGCGGCGAAGGCGCGAACGGTCGGGAATCTGGGCAATGAAGTCGCCTTCGACCTCGATGATGGTGTCGGCCGAGGGCATGGCCACGTCGATGGCTTGGTAGTGTTCCAGGGCTTCGACCACCTCATCGACGATGCGCTGGCTCACCAGCGGACGGACGGCGTCGTGGAAGATGAGGTTGACGTCGCAACCCTCGTAGGCACGGATGGCCGACAGGCTGGAGTCGTAGCGCTCTTTGCCTCCCTTCAGAATCTTCGCGACTTTGCGCCATCCGTTGCGCAGCGTCATTTCCTCGAAAGTGGAGACGTAGAACGGGTTCGACACGATGGCAATCTGGTCGATGTGTGCGTTGCGTTCGAACACGTCGATGGTGTGTTCGACCACCATCTTACCAGCCACTTTGAGGAACTGCTTCGGTGTCGAGAGCCCGAGCCGGCTTCCGATGCCGCCAGCCAGTATCACAGCAATGTTACGTTTCATATATTTCACTTTTCACTTTTCACTTTTCACTTTTCACTTTTCACTTTTCACTTTTCACTTTTCACTTTTTTTCTTCCACCGTCCGCTCAGCCACGGCACACGTTCGACATACGGCACGAGCAGCAGGCACACGCCGAAGAGCACGAGCAGCAGGATGGTGTAGTCGTCCCAGTGGCCGCGCAGGCTGCGCACGTTGGCCGTTCGGATCAGCTTGTAGAGCACGAGTATGGGGTAGTGGGCGACGAAGAAGACCATCGAATGCTCGCCGATGTAGTTGACCAGCGGGATGCGCGGTGTGTGGAGCGAGAGCAGCAGGCCCGAGAGGCTGCAGAGCGAGGTGACGGTCGAAATCAGAATGACCCACCACTCGCCCGACCACGCGTTGCTGCTCATCGTGTAGCGGCAGGGCCATGTGGCGTTCAGCCAGACGAACACGCCCAGCATCAGGAGCGAGACGACGATGGTGTTGCGGCGTTTCAGACGTTCCATCACCCAGCGCCACACGCGGCCGAGGAAGAAGAGGAAGATGCCGAAGAACACGTTGTTGAGGCTCAGCCACAGCGGGTTGTCCATCGTGTAGAGCCACCAGCTGATGAGCGGAAAGCCCAGCACCAGCCAGCGCAGACCCCGCACCTTCGAGATGAAGTGCATGCAGATGTAGGCCCAGAAGAACGAGAAGAGGAACCACAGGGGGCCGTTGCCGTAGAACGAGCTCGTCTTGTACACGTGGTCCCACGACAGAGCCTTCACCACTGCGCTCTTGGGGTCGAGAATGAAGAGGGCAAAGCTGAAGACCACGAGGTTGCCGATGAGGCCCCACACGACGTAGGGAACGAGCAGACGCTTTGCCTTGTCGATGCAGTACTGGCGCGAGTTGCCGCTGATGGTCTTGTTGAAGTAGCCCGCCTTGAAGAAGAAGAACGACATGAAGTAGTACGTCCACTCCATCACTTCGACCCACCATCCCTCGTTGGCGAAGCCGCATGCCTCGGTCACGTGGAGCACAATCATGCGGATGATGCACAGGCCGCAGAGCAGGTCGAAGGTGTGGTTGCGGGGTTTTTGGCGCATTTCAGTCATGGTCACGCTGGAGTTGGAGGGCGTCGAGCAGGGGTGTGCTCGCCGCCGTGGTGAATTTACGCCCGAACATCTTGCCCGATGCCAGCAGACGGTCCATGTCGTCGAGCCGCCACACACGGATGACGGGCACGTAGTCGATGCAGTGGAGCGGCGTGAGGGCTGCGAGGGTGGGGTAGGCACCGCGGCGCAGGAGGCAGTGCGGGGCGAAGCGGGGAGAATTGAAGGCAATGGTGTGGATGCACGTCTCGGAGGGTGCGAACGAGCGGGCGAAGTAGCGGCGGATTTCCGCATGTGCCGCCCACTGACCGACGACGTGTGCCGCCAAGTCGCGGGTCAGGCAGAAGTAGTCGCTGCCCTTGAAGAGTGGCCAGCGGCGACCCTCCACCGTGAGGTGCAGCGGTTGCTGGCGGTGGGTCCACTTGAGCACACGTCGCCAGAGTTTCGACAGGCGGTCGTTCCACTGTGGACTGAGCCACGCGAAGTCGGTCTGCGGACGCTGGCGGCGATACATCTGCTTGTCGCGTTCCGTCACTTCGTCGCTTTCGAGGCAGATGCCGGCGAGCCACTCCTGGGTGGGCTGCGCCTCAAGCGTCTGCCGGATGCGGCGGTTCGACCACAGCGGGTAGTCCTGGCCGCTGAGCATGAACAGATGGCTGATGTGCGGGCTGTAGTCGAGGGCTTTGCGAAGCATGCGCATCTGAAACTCCACCTGCGAACAGGTGCCCCAATAGACGTTCACACGTTCCTGCGGACCGAGGAAGTGGACGTTCGCAGCCGCACAAGCCTCGGTAAAGGGCCGCACATCGACTTTGCGGTCGATGTGGACGAAGAACTCACTGTCCTCGCCGTCGAGGGCGCGGATGAGGCGTGCGAGCTGGGTGGGGTCGCTGAAGGCGGATATGCAGTAGGCAATCTTCATGGCTGGGAAGGGGCTTCTTGTCGTGAGACGTCGGGCAGTTTGGTACTGCGACCGAACAGGTATTTCTTCAGCACGGGGCTGACACGCAGCACGTGCGACACCACACAGCACATTGCCACGACGAGCAGTGCCATGCCGATGGTGAGCAACTGCTCGACCAGGAAGTTCGGCTGGTTGGCATTCATCCAGCGTCCCACCTGCGGCAGCTTGGGCATGAAAATATAGTGGAGCAGATAGACGTCGAGCGTTCGTGTGCCGATGTATTGCAGCAGGCGTCCGCCGCGCGTCTTCTGCGAGAACGCTTCGTGGTAGTGGCGGAAGGTCATCACGATGATCATCATCAGGCTATACATGGCCACCGTGCGCGACAGGTTGAGCCACTCGCCGCGGAGTGTGTGCCACTTCAGGGCGTCGGCCGTCGAGAAGAACGCCACCAAAATGAGGATGATGAAGGGTCCGCGCGTGTCGAGCAGACGCTCCACCCGCGGCCAGTTGCGCGCCACGATGTTGCCGAAAACGAAGAAGTGCATGAAGTAGATCACCTGTATCAGGCTCGACCACTGCATGAAGTCCGACTTCGGATAGGTGAACACCTTGGGCAGGTAGGACGTTTCATAGACAAACAGACAGGCAATCCACAGGATCCAGATGGCCCAGCGGCCCCACTTCAGTTTGCTTTCCAGAAAAGAAAACAGGAAGTACACGATGAACATGATGAGCAGTGCCCAGGTGAACCAGTAGCCGCCCTTGGTCGGACGCTGCATGATGTCGATAAAGGCGTCCCAGAAGTGGGGCCTGCGCACGACAATATACACACACAGGAACACCAGCGTCGGAATCATCTGTACCTTGAACTTCTTCCACACCATCATGCCCAGCCGGACGGGCGTCCACAGCATGTCGGGCTTCCATACCAGGAAACCGCTTACGAAGAAGAACAACGGCATACGGAACAGAACGAAGAATGGCAGCGATGCCGACGTCTTCACGTTGATGCCATAGCACATCTGAGCCACATGGTTGGCGACAACCAGTATCATCGTCAACCCACGCAGGGCATCAAGCCACTGGAGCCTCTCTTTTGTTATCATGCCTTCTGATAAATTGAATGCTTTCGCGCAAAATCTTTGCGCCTGTCAGCCACACTATACCTATATATAATATACCCGCCACGACTATGCGCACCGCCAACAGCAGCCACGGAGTTTCCAGACCGCCGGTCAGCCATCCCGTCGCCACCATGCTCAGCACGGCGATTAGCAGGAACGGCACCGTGTCGCGGAGTGCATCGGCCAGACGCAGACGGATTTCGCGCCATACGAAGCCATGCCATATCAGCATCCAGCACACGTACACCGCAACGTAGAGCAGAACCATGAGGCGGATGCCGCTCAGCGAAATGTGGAGAGTGAAAAGCGAGAAACTGAAATGCAGTTTCAGGAAATGCACCGCACAAAGCAGTGATAGGACGAGCACGCCCTGACAGACGACGTTCCACATATAGACATTGCTCCGTCCACGCGAAATGAGAAAATTGTAGTGGAGCGCAGCCAGCGGCATGAACGCCCCTGCCACACACAGCATCTGCAGCAGTTCGGCACTGGGCAGCCACTTGGCGCCCACCGTCAGCACGATAAATTCGCGCGCCACCAGCGCCAGTCCCAGCATGGCGGGGAAACACAGCAGCGACGTGAAGCGAAGCATCTTGCGGAACGCACGGCGCAGGCGTTCGGCGTCGTCGCCCACCTGGACGAACATCGGTTGAGCCACGCTCTGCACCATACCCGTCACCAGTCCGCTGCCCATCTTGTTCCACTTGTCCGCCTGTTGGTAGCGACCGACCTCGTTTTTCGTGTAGAAATTGCCCAGCAACAGGGCAAAGATACTGTTGTTGAGGGTGTTGAAGATGTTGGTGACAAGGATTTTGCAGCTGAAACCGAACATCTCGCGGATGGGCTGCCACGAGAAATGGAGCATGGGCCGGAAACCGCTGATGTGCCAGCTCAGCACGCTCACGGTCAGGATGAACAGGATGTTCTGCGTCACCAAACTCCAGGCGCCGCACTCCAGAGTCGCCATCGTGATGCCCACGGCGCCCGACACCAGCAGCGCCACGATGCCGATGAGCGTCTGTTCCTTCATCATCAGGTTTTTGTAGAAATGAGCGCGTGGCGCAATCGAAAAACTGGCAAAAAAGAATCCCAGGAAGGCATAGCGCGACAGCCACAGCAGCTGAGGCTCGTGGAAATACCACACCAGCAGGGGTGCCGAAAAGAAAAGCACGACGTAGATGAGGGCACTCGTCGTGACATTGAACCAAAACACTGAATTGAAGTCCTCGCGGGTGGCATTCTTCCGGTTGATCAGCCCGCTGATGAATCCGCTCTCCTGCAGTGCCGAGGCGATGGCAGTGAACACTGCCACTTCGCCAGCCAGACCATAGTCGGCCTCGCCCAGCAAGCGTCCCAGCACGATGCCGAACACGAGGTTCAGCACCTGCATCGACCCGTTGTTGGCCAAGCCCCACAGCAGTCCGCGGGCAGTACGTTCCTTCAGATTCTGCGTCTCCATTGTCGATTCAGCAGTTCCCGTTTTTTAATTTTTAATTCTTAATTTTTAATTTTTCACTTTTCACTTTTCCCTTTTCACTTTCCCCTTTACCCTTTCCCCTTCTTCCACCTTCCGCTCAGCACGGGTACCTTCTCGACGTAGGGGACGAGCCAGGCACAGACCACCAGAGTGAGCATGAGCATCAGGATAAAGTCGTCCCAATGGTGGCGTATGCCGTGTCCGAAGAGATGGCGTGTCAGCTGATAGACATGCATGACGATGTAGTGGACGACGAAGAACACCATCGAGTGCTCGCCGACGTAGTTGACAAGTGGTATGCGACGCTGCGGCAGGCAGAACAGCAGTCCCGATATGCCGCACAGGCACAGAACGTTCACCACCAAGGCACTCACCGGTCGCTTCAAGAATCGGTTGAAACTCATCTCGTATTCGCCGTGCGCATGGCGATTCAGCCAGATGAAGACTGCCACCATCAGCAGCGAAGCCAACAGCAGCACCCAGCGCCGCCACCTTCTGGCCTGTTCCTCCTTTGCCGTCGGTTGCGACGCCGTCGCGGCAAAGACCACCCGTCGCCACAGCTTTCCCAGCCAGAAGAAGAACACCCCCATGAACACGTTGTTGAGGCTCAGCCACAGCGGATTTCCCAGTTTCCAGAGTCCCCATCCCACGAGGGGAAACAGCAGCACGGCCCATTGCAGGCCCCGCACCTTTCCCATCAGGTGCATGACGACGTAAGCCGCGAAGAACGACAGCAGGAACCACAGCGGGGGGTTGCCGTACCACTGGCTTGTCTCCCACACATGGCTCCACTGCAGCCTGCGTATGTGCGGAGCGAAGCGTTCCTGGTCAATGAGCAGGAAACCGCCATAGACGATGCTGCCGATGATGCCCCACGACAGGTAGGGAACGAGCAGCCGTCGGGCGCGGTCCTTGACATACTGGCCCGTGTTGCCAGCCACCGTCTTGTTGAAGTAGCCGGCCTTGAAAAAGAAGAACGACATGAAGAAGAACGTCCACGCCATCATCTTGCCGCACCAATAGTCGGCGCGCATGCCGCACAAGCCTGCCACGTGCAGGGTGATCATGCGCAGGATGCACAGCCCGCACAGCAGGTCAAACGTATGGTTCCGTTCCTTCATCCCGCCCCTTAGTTATACATGTGTATCATCGTGCCGTCGTATCGGGTCTGGTATTGGTACAGGCCGCGTGGGGATGGGTGCAGCCCGTTCCCCTTGTCGATGATATAGGTGTCGTACTCCAGGGCATAGACGATGCCGCAGTGCTCACACGTAGCCTGCGCACCCTTCACCGTCATGCGGTACTGAGCCTGGTCGCAGTTGGGGCAAGCCAGGTCGAAGCAGCACAGCAAGCCGTTGAAGTCTGTGCCCACAATCAGTCCGCCGCAGCCGAACTGGAAGTCCCTCTGCAGCGCATCCATGGCATACGGTTTGGAGCCTGTTTCGCTCTTCATTACGATGTCGCTGCCCACCTGGCGGATGGTGGCAAAGAGTCCGAACCCGCCCACCGCGGGCATCAGTTCGCTGTACGACATCACGGTGAAGCCGCACATCACGCGGTATTTAGTCGAATACTTCCGTGTGGCCTCCCAGTCTTCTTTCTTGCAACCGCACAGCAGCAGGCACAGCAATGCGACGACAGCCATGACGCGCTGCGCCGCAGAGAAGGTTTTAAGTCGTTTTTTTTCGTTCATTTCTATCTGTTTCATTCGCGCAATTCGTGCCATTCGTGGTTTCGCACGGCACATTTCATTCGCGTCATTCGTGCCATTCGTGGTTCTTCACGGCACATCTCATTCGCGTCATTCGCGTCATTCGTGGTTTAGAAGGACAGTGCAGGGTCGGCCACGATAGCCTCGATGGCCTGCAGTTCGTCGGTCGAGAACGAGAGCTTGTCCAGTGTCTGGAGGTTGTTGTCCAGCTGTGCGACGCTCGACGTGCCGATGATGACGCTGGTGACACGCGCATCGGCGAGCACCCATGCCAGGGCCATCTGTGCCAGCGACTGCCCACGCGCTTCGGCAATCTGCTGCAACTGTCGTGCGGCGGCGACGCGTTCGGGCGTCACCTGCGACTTTTGCAGGAAACCGCTCTGCTTGGCGGCGCGGCTTCCTTCGGGGATGCCGTTCAGGTATTTGCCCGTCAGCAGTCCCTGCGCCAGGGGCGAGAAGCAGATGACGCCGCTGCCCGAGTCGGCAGCCAGCTGGAAGTTCTGCCGCTGTGCCTTGCGGTCGAAGAGGGAGCAGCGGTACTGACTGAGCAGGCAGGGCACGTGGGCTTCCTTCAGTATCTTGTAGGCCAGCGCCTGCTCGGCGGGCGGATATTTCGAAATGCCGACGTAGAGTGCCTTGCCCTGGTGTACGAGCTGGATGAGCGCTTCCATCGTCTCTTCCACTGGCGTGACGCCGTCGTAGCGGTGGCTGTAGAAGATGTCGAAGTAGTCCAGCCCCGTCCGGCGCAGGCTTTGGTCGCACGAGGCGATGATGTTTTTGCGCGACGACCCCGTGCCATAGACGCCAGGCCACATGTCGTGGCCGGCCTTCGAGGCGACGAACATCTCGTCGCGGTGGGATGCCAGCTGTTCGCGCAGGATGCGTCCGAAGTTCACCTCCGCACTGCCTGGCTCGGGACCGTAGTTGTTGGCGAGGTCGAAATGGCAGATGCCGGCGTCGAAGGCGCGCAGCAGCATCTGCGTCGCCACGCCGAAGTCATCGACCGAGCCGAAGTTGTGCCAGAGTCCGAGCGACAGGCGTGGCAGCTGCACGCCGCTGTGTCCGCAATAGGAGTAAAGCATGATTAGGAGTTGAGAAGTTTCTCGAGCGAACGATCGACTTGTGCAAAGTCGAACTCGCTGCACACCTGGTCCATCAGTGCCGCGATGTGGTCGTTGCAGAGGTTGCCGATGGAGCCTTCGTGGGTGTGGTGCAGGTTTTTGTCGGGTGTGAAGCGTCCTGCCTCGATGTCGAGTCCGACCTGACGGTAGGCATCGCGGAAGGGAACGCCGTCGGCAGCCAGGCGGTTGACGGTCTCGACCGAGAACATCGGGTCGTAGATGGGGTTGTCGAGGATATGCTCGTTGACCGTGATGCGGTGGATGATGTAGGTTGCCATGCGCAGGCAGTCCTTCAGCTCGTCGAAGGCGGGGAGGAACGACTCCTTGATGATCTGCAGGTCGCGGAAGTAGCCGCTGGGCAGGTTGTTCATGATGAGCGTGATGGTCTGCGGCAGCGCCTGCAGTTTGTTGCATTTGGCCCGGATGAGTTCGAAGACGTCGGGGTTCTTCTTGTGGGGCATGATGCTGGAGCCGGTGGTGCAGTCGTCGGGCAAACGGACAAAGCCGAAGTTCTGGTTGGAGAACAGGCAGGCGTCGAAGGCGAGTTTTGCCACTGTGCCGGCGATGCTGGCGAGCGAGAAGGCGACGTTGCGCTCGGTCTTTCCACGGCCCATCTGGGCATAGACCACGTTGTAGTCCATCGAGGCGAAGCCGAGCAGGTCGGTGGTCATCTGGCGTCGCAGGGGGAAGGAGCTGCCGTAGCCGGCTGCCGAGCCGAGCGGGTTGCGGTTGGTGATGCGCCAGGCGGCGAGCAGGTACTGCATGTCGTCGACCAGGCTCTCGGCATAGGCGCCGAACCAAAGGCCGAAGCTCGACGGCATGGCGATCTGCAGATGGGTGTAGCCTGGCATGAGCACGTCGCGGTGGCGCTCACTCTGGGTGAGGAGCTCGTCGAAGAGCTGGCGTGTGAGCACGAAGACTTCGCGCAGCTGCTGGCGGATGTAGAGTTTGAGATCGACGAGCACCTGGTCGTTGCGCGAGCGTCCGCTGTGTATCTTCTTGCCGACGTCGCCCAGGCGGCGTGTGAGCAGCAGCTCGACCTGCGAGTGTACGTCCTCGACGCCTTCTTCGATGGTGAACTCGCCGCGTTCGCACTGGCAGTAGATGTCGCGCAGGGCTTCGAGCAGCTGGTCGAGCTCCTGCTGTGTGAGCAGTCCGATGCTCTGGAGCATGGTGATGTGGGCCATGGAGCCGAGCACGTCGTAGGGCGCGAGGTAGAGGTCCATCTCGCGGTCGCGACCGATGGTGAATCGTTCGATTTCGTCGGTCATGCGGACCGACTTGGTCCACAGGTTGTCATTCTTGGTCATAGGGAATCATGCTGAGAGCGTCGGCCACCCGTTCGAGTCCCTCCTTGAGTGGCTTCTCGACCATCATCTTGATGAAGGGGTTGAGCGAGGCGTCGAGCGTGAGTTTCATTTTGGAGGACGATTCGCCGGTGGGCAGAACCTGGATCCAGAACTTGACGGGCACGGGCGACTGGGTGGCTTCGAACTTCACCATCTGTTGGGGTTGGCGCTCGGTGATTTGGATGGTAATCTTTCCGATGGGCGGAATCTCGACCGAGAGGGTGTCGGTGGTGAAGCTGAGGGTGTGCAGTTGCTTGCGTGCCTTCTCCAGCTGCTCGTCGGTCACTTTTCCGCTTGCCTTGATGCGTTCGACGGCTGCGGGGTCGTTGAGTTTCTCCTTCAGGACCTGGAGGTTGCTCAGGTCGGAGAGTTTGGTATAGACAGCTGCCTGCGAGGCTGCGATCTGCTTGATGCTGCTTTCGTATTTAGCCATACAATTATTTCAATTGTTCACTTTTCATTTTTTACTTTTCACTCTTCACTTTTCACTCTTTCAACTCTCCCAGTGTGCAGGGTCCTTGCGCCATTGGTGGAGCAGGGACAGGTGGGCTTCGGTGATGTAGCCGGTGTGCAGGGCTGCATTGACCACGGCGTCGTAGTTGGTCAGTGTGACCAGACGGACATCGGCCTTCTTGAATGCCTCGGCTGCCACGTCGAAGCCGTAGGTGTAGGAGGCCACCATGCCGACCACGTCGCAGCCGTTCTGGCGGATGGCCTCGACGGCCTTGAGGCTGCTGCCGCCGGTCGAGATCAGATCTTCGACCACGACAACCTTCATGCCCGGCTTCAGCTCGCCCTCGATCAGGTTCTCGAGTCCGTGGTCCTTGGGCTTGGAGCGGACATAGACGAAGGGCAGGCCGAGGGCGTCGGCCACGAGAGCGCCCTGTGCGATGGCTCCCGTTGCCACACCAGCCACGGCGTCGGCGTCGGCAAACTGTTCGAGGATGATGCGCGTGAGTTCGATTTTGACGAACGAGCGCAGGTCGGGATAGGAAAGTGTCTTGCGGTTGTCGCAGTAGAAAGGCGACTTCCAGCCGCTGGCCCAGGTGAAGGGGTTCTCGGGCTGCAGCTTGATGGCTTTCACCTTCAGCAGTTTCTCTGCGAAGATGGTTTCAAGAGTCTTCATTGTGTCGTTGTGTTGGGTATGGGGTGCAAATTTACGAAAATATTTTCATCCGAGCAACTGGCAGAGCTCTTTCATGCCCTCGGAGGCCGTTTTCTGGATGACGTGGACCCGCATCGAGGGGTCGAGGTGGGCGGGTGCAGGGTCGATGAGGTAGGTGGAGCAGCGGGCAGACGCATAGTGGATGAGCCCTGCGGCAGGATAGACGTTGAGCGACGTGCCGACCACCACGAGGATGTCGGCCTGCTGCACGGCCTCGGCGGCAGGCTCGATCATCGGCACCGGTTCGCCGAACCACACGATGAAGGGGCGCAGCTGCGACCCGTCGCGGGCACGGTCGCCGATGTGGATGTCGGGTTGCTCGGGCGTGAGGGTGACGAGCTGCGAGGGATCGTTGGGCGAGAGGGTCGAAGTGGCCTTCATCAGTTCGCCGTGCAGGTGGATGATGTGGGACGAGCCGGCCCGCTCGTGCAGGTCGTCCACGTTCTGCGTGACGACGGTCACGTCGTAGTGCTGCTCCAGTTCGGCCACCAGTCGGTGCGCCTCGTTGGGGCGGACGTCGTGGAGCTGTCGGCGCCGTTCGTTATAGAATCGGATGACGAGTTCGGGGTCGGCTTCGTAGCCCTGGATGGATGCCACCTGCATGACGGGGTACTGCTCCCAGAGCCCGCCCGAGTCGCGAAAGGTGGTGATGCCGCTCTCGGCCGAGATGCCGGCACCGGTGAGAAAGACAATTCGTTTCATACGCGCGTACTATAATAAGGTATCAACTTCGTTTCAGCTACAAAGATAAGGGAAATAATTGGAACAAAAGATGGAATATGAAAAAATTTCTGCAACGCCGCAAACTTGCCTCTTCCACGCCGCAAACTGGCGCCCTCCGAACCTCAAACTTGCCTCTTCCACGATGCAAACCGGCGTCCTCCGCACCTCAAACTTGCCTCTTCCGCACCGAAGACTTCGGCCCTGCGCGGAGAAAACTCAAAACATCAATGGAATTTGTAGAAATATCAGTGGAATTTCTGAAAATATCAATGGAATTTGTAGGAATATCAATGATATTTTGAGTTTTCTCCGCGCAGAAACTGACTTTCCACTGCGGCGTCGGCGGGTTTCGGGGGCGGCGGTGGCGAGTCGTGGGTGCTGTGGCGGTGGATTTCTGGTGCGGCGGGCTTGGGATCGGGGCGGAGGGTGGCGAGACGTGAGGTGGCGTTTTGTAACACCGATGTTGCAACTGACCGCCAAATTGTGTGCGGAAACGGCGTTGAGAGAGTTTTTTCTAAAAAAAAACTAAAAACGCTGTGCCTGTGTTGGCTATGTGAAAAAAAAGCCTTAACTTTGTGTCGCTTTTTAAGGTAAAAGCCATTTTCCGAGAGAAAGAGAATCGAAGAAACTTCATTATATTTTAAACAAAAACTATGGCAACATTGGATTTGCAGAAGTACGGCATCACCGGTTCGACCGTGATTGCCCACAACCCTTCCTATGAAGAGCTGTTCAAGGAAGAGACAAAGGCCGGCCTCGAAGGTTACGAGGTAGGTCAGGTAACAGAACTCGGCGCTGTGAACGTCATGACCGGTATCTTCACCGGCCGTTCGCCTAAGGACAAGTACATCGTCGACGACGCCAACAGTCACAACAACGTGTGGTGGACTACCGAGGAGTACAAGAACGACAACCACCCCATGTCGGAAGACGTATGGGCAAAGGTGAAGGAAATCGCCATCAAGGAGCTGTCGAACAAGCAGCTGTACGTCGTTGATGCCTTCTGCGGCGCCAACGAGGCTACACGTCTGGCCGTCCGCTTCATCGTCGAAGTGGCTTGGCAGGCACACTTTATCAAGAACATGTTCATCCAGCCCACAGAAGAGGAGCTGAAGAACTTCGAGCCGAACTTCGTCATCTACAACGCATCGAAGGCCAAGGTTGACAACTACAAGGAGCTGGGCCTGAACTCGGAGACTTGCGTCGCCTTCAACACCACCAGCCGCGAGCAATGCATCATCAACACATGGTACGGCGGCGAGATGAAGAAGGGAATGTTCTCGATGCAGAACTACTATCTGCCCCTCCAGGGCATCGCTTCGATGCACTGCTCGGCCAACACCGACATGGAAGGAAAGAACACTGCCATCTTCTTCGGCCTCTCCGGAACCGGTAAGACCACACTCTCGACCGACCCGAAGCGTCTGCTCATCGGCGACGACGAGCACGGCTGGGACGACGAAGGCGTCTTCAACCTCGAAGGCGGCTGCTACGCCAAGGTCATCAACCTCGACAAGGACAGCGAGCCCGACATCTACAACGCCATCCGTCGCGACGCCCTGCTGGAGAACGTAACGGTTGACAAGGACGGCAAGATTGACTTTGCCGACAAGAGCGTGACCGAGAACACACGTGTCAGCTACCCCATCAACCACATCGAAAAGATTGCTCAGAAGGTGAATGGCAAGAGCTCCGGTCCCGATGCCAAGAACGTCATCTTCCTCTCGGCCGACGCCTTCGGCGTGCTGCCCCCCGTATCGATCCTCACACCCGAGCAAACGAAGTACTACTTCCTCAGCGGCTTCACTGCTAAGCTCGCCGGCACAGAGCGCGGCATCACCGAGCCCACACCGACCTTCTCGGCTTGCTTCGGCCAGGCATTCCTCGAACTGCACCCCACAAAGTACGCAGAGGAACTGGTGAAGAAGATGGAAAAGAGCGGTGCCAAGGCCTATCTGGTGAACACCGGTTGGAACGGTACGGGCAAGCGCATCTCGATCAAGGATACGCGCGGCATCATCGACGCCATCCTCGGCGGCGCCATCCTCTCGGCTCCTACCAAGAAGATTCCTTACTTCAACTTCGAAGTGCCCACGCAGCTCGACGGCGTGGCATGGGGCATCCTTGATCCTCGCGACACGTATCAGAACCGTGCCGAGTGGGACGAGAAGGCTCGCGACCTCGCTGCCCGCTTCATCAAGAACTTCAAGAAGTACGAAGGCAACGAGGCTGGTAAGGCTCTCGTAGCTGCCGGTCCTCAGCTCTAAGAAAGTGAAAAGTGAAAAGTGGAAAGTGAAAATGGCTGCGTGTCGAAAGCGGCAGGACAGTGTTTTTAACTTTTGACTCTTAACTCATCACTTACGAAACACCAATTTCTCCCCGATTCTCCAAAGAATCATTTTCTTGGGCAAGCCCGTTGCGAAACGGGCTTGCTTTTTTTTCTGCTCGTCAGGCGGTGCAGCGTCAGCAATCGAAAGAGCTTTGGGCATGATGAAGCGGATGACACGGAGAAGGGAAGCGTGAACCCCGTGTTGCCAGTGCCAAAAGCCACATTCGACCGATTGGGGATGCCATGACAGGAGTCTAAGTGAAAAAACCGTTAAACTTTCCTTATTATTTTGCCAGTCGGAACATTTGTGCTAACTTTGCCGCGAATATTCACATTTAATACTAACTAAGGTATGAAAAGAACATTACTTTCGGGCATCGCCATACTGCTCGTTGCCGTATGCGCCAGTGCCAAAAGCCTCGTTCTGGAACTGAACGACGGCACGCTCGTCTATTATCTGCTGGGCGGCGAAACCAACCCCGTGCTCCGCTTCGACGGTGACGAAGTGATGGTTGACGCCGACAAATACGCATTTACGGACGTGGCAAAATTCTTCATCAGCGAGGAAGACCAACCCACAGCCATCGACGGAAAGCCCGCTGAAGCACAGACCGAGATGAAGGACGGTCAGCTCTACGTCTCGACACAGGAAACCGTGGCTATCTATACGACCGACGGACGCCTGGTGAGCCGTGCCCGTCAGGCTGGAAAAGGCCGCAGTGTGGTCGATGCCTCGCAGCTCGTAGCTGGCGTCTATGTCGTTCGCTACGGAAAGAAAAGTTTCAAGTTTGTGAAACGTTAATCCTGACACTACGAAAAACCATTTCCCCTACGACATGAAGACGAAGAACACATGGCTGGCAGGAGCGCTGCTTCTGCTCTCAGCCCTCACGGCACATGCCCAGACCGATCGCACCATCTATTGCGTAGAAGGCGAAGCCCACGAGTTTAACCAATCGGCCAAAGCCTTTACCCTCACCCCCGACGACTGCATGGAGTTCGGCACACGCCGACTCACCGTGCGCTACGCCGACGGCACGACCACGACCTGGCCCTACAGCCACATCGACTATCTCTCGTTCGAAAATCCCCTGCCCACGCTCTACCGGCCCTCGTACCTCAATACGAACGACTTCACCAAGCCCTCCAGCCGATTCTGCTGGGAACGCTCGATGGAGTCGGAACACTTCGTCGTGATGTGGGAAGCAGGCTTCGGCACCGACCCCACACAAGCTGCCGACCGCTACCGCTTCGACCCCGCCGCCATGCTGGAACAGGCGGAGAACATCTACCGCGTGTACACCGAGCAGCTGGGCTTCCTCGCTCCTGGCAGCGTGAAGGAAGCACAGCAATACAAAATCATGATGTTCGTCAGCTACAGCACCGAATGGGCTGCCTACGGCTCGGGTCAGGACGATAAGGTCGGCACGCTCGACGTCAACCCCGACGCTGCCAACAGTCCATCGACCGTGGCACACGAAATCGGCCATACCTTCCAGTACATCATCGGCTGTGAACTGGGCAGCAGCTCGCACGGCTGGCGCTACGGATTCGGCGACAACGGAAGCGGCGGCTGCGCCTGGTGGGAACAATGTGCGCAGTGGCAGGCCTACAAGGTCTATCCTGAGCAGAAATTCACCGACAGCTGGGCGTACGGCGTCTATAGCGCCTCGCACCTGCATCCCCTGCACGAGGAACCGCGCTATTCCTGCTTCTTCATTCAGGACTGGTGGTGCCAGCTTCACGGTGAGGACTTCATCGGCCGCCTGTGGCAGGAGGCTCTCTATCCCGAGGACCCTATCGAGACGTATATGCGCATGAACGGGCAGACGCTCGACGAGTTTACGACTGATATGTACGGCTATGCCACGCACGCCATTACCTGGGACATCGACGGCATTCGCGAACAAGGCAAGACGCACCAGAACGCCTTCAAGACCACGATGCACCGCTGCGACGACGACCAGACGGTCTGGGAAGTCGATGCCAGCAACTGTCCGCAGAACTTCGGATTCAACATCATCGAGCTTAACTTGCCGGAGGCCGGCAGCACCGTCGTCGCCAACTTCAAGGGCGAAGCGGGTGCCGAGGGCTATCGCGCCATCAACGTCGATAAGGCAGGCTGGCGCTACGGATTCGTGGCACAGCTGGCCGACGGAAGCTGTGTCTATGGCGACATGGCAGCCGATGCCGAGGGCCGCAATTCCTTCACCATCCCCGCCGACGCCACACACCTCTGGTTTGTCGTCATGGGTGCTCCGACCGCGTACTGGCACCATCCCTGGGACGACAGCGACACGAACGACGAGCAATGGCCCTACCGCGTGCAGTTCGTCGGCACAGACCTGCTGGGCGAATACCTCTTCCCCGAGGACTACAAGCGCTACGACACCGATGTGACGATGAACGTCGTCGTACCTGCCGAAGGTACCTACATGGGCACGATGATGACCGACCCCATCTGCCGCGCACTCGGTATCGGAATGAGCGATCTCAAGGCTCTGAATGCCAACACGCAGACGGACGGCGACGTCCTGCGCATCTACGGCCTCGACAAGGACGGCTCGGCCAGCGACAAACGTCTCTCGCCTTATGCCTACTATTATGCCTACAACATGGAGGGTGCCATCACCACATCGAACGACGAATTTGCGTACTACATCATGTGGTCGCCCGCGTACAACCAGACACTCTACGTCATCCTGAAGGAGGGACTGGAGCTGACTCCCGACCAGGTGCTCACCGGCGGCTTCGTCGTCAAGTACACCCACACCGACGGCAATACCTACACGGCCAACGTCCATCTCAACATCACGAAGGAGCAGAAGGAGCCTGAGGCTTTGCAATAAGGGACTGCACCTGTTGTCATAAGGAGCCTTCGCTTCTATCATACGAAAAACGCCGGAGCAACGATATGTGCTCCGGCGTTTTATCTTGGGCTGTATGCAGAATGTCGCTGCTTACTTCACGCCCAGCTTAGCCTTGACCTGCGCGGTGACATCGGTCGAGAGGGTGGTCGAGATGTAGGGAATGCCGCTGGTGGTGTCCATGACGTAGATGTAGCCACCGGCATCGCCCACTTCCTTGATGGCCTTGCCGACCTTCTCACTGATGGCTGCGAGCTTGGTCTGCTGGAGCTTCTGCAGATCCTGCTGCGAGGTCTGATAGTACTGCTCGAGGCGGTTGTTCAGCTCTTCAAGTTCCTGCTGGCGACGCTGCTTGATGGCATCAACCATCGTGGCTTCGTTCTTCTGGTAGTCTTCCATCTTGGTCTTCAGTTCGTCCTGCATGCGCTTCAGTTCGTCCTCATACAGCTTGGCCTGGGCCTGAATCTCGGTCTGGGCTGTGGTATATTCGGGCATGGCCTGAATGATTTCAGCTGAGTTGATGTGCGCAAACTTCTGCGCGAAGACGCTCATGGGAAGTGCCACGAGCAGAGTCAGAATGGTTTTCTTCATTTGATTTTAGTTTTTAAGTTTTTTAGTTATTAAGTTTTTTAGTTTTTAGTGTTGAGCGCGGCAGAGGATTTAGTGCGCGTAGCCGAGTTTCTGGAGCACCTCGTCGCTGATGTCGATCTTGGGCGAGGCGTAGATGATGCTGCCGCCCGAGGCACGGTCGAGCACGAGCTGGTAGCCACGCTGGTCGCAGATGTCCTTGACGGCGTTGTAGATTTCGTCCTGGATGGGGGCCATGAGGCTCTGGCGCTTCTTGAAGAGTTCGCCCTCCGAACCGAAGTATTTCTTCTTCAGGTCGCTGGCCTGCTTTTCCTTAGCCATGATTGATTCCTCGGTTTTTGTCTTCTGTGCGTCGCTGAGGAAGACAGCTTCGGACTGGTACTTCTTATATTCAGCTTCGACATCCTTGAGGACAGCCTCGATTTCGCCTTCCCACTTCTTGGAGATTTGGTTCAGCTGTTCGTTGGCACGTTCGTAGGCGGGTACGTTTTTGAGTATGTATTCCATATCGACCAACGCGAATTTCTGTGCTTGTACACAGAGTGCACTGAGCAGGCAGAGTGCACTGAGCAGGATCTTTTTCATGATTTTTTAGTTTTTAGATTTTACGTTTTTTTAGTTGAAGGTGCGCAAAGGTAGGGTGTTTTTCCCATACCCGCGGGTTGTGAATCCCTATTTTGCGAGGTGATTTTCCCTATATCATCAGAATTCTTGTCCGAGGATGAAGTGGAACTGGCTGCCGCCGTAGGCATTGGTGCCGAACACTTTGTCGAAGCCGTAAGCCCAGTCGATACCCATCAGGCCGACCATCGGCAGCATGAGTCGAACGCCGAAACCGGCCGAGCGCTTCATGTCGAAGGGATTGAAACGCTTGACATCGTGCCAGGCATTACCGCCCTCGAGGAACGCGATGCCGAAGATGTTGGTCGAGCCTTGCAGCAGGAAAGGATAGCGGAGCTCGAGCGTCATGCGGCTGTAGGCGAAGCCTTCCTGGCCGTAGGGCGTGAGCGAACCGTTGTCGTAGCCGCGCAGGCCAATCGTTTCGCTGTAGTAGCTGGAGGTGTAGCCCGACATGCCGTCGCCACCCATGTAGAATGTCTCGAAGGGTGAACGCTTGTGTGTATTGTAGTGCCCCAGGAAGCCCATGTCGAAGCGGGCCATCAGGACGAAACACTTTTGGGCGCTGCCCAGCGGGATGTAGTACCGACTGTTGAACTTCCACTTGTGGTATTCGATCCAGCGGTATATCTTCTGCAGGTTGGCCATGCGGTCAGCATCGGCAGTCGAAGTGTGGGCGCTGAGTGTTTTGTAGTCCAGGCCGTCGAAGAGCGAGTAGGGCGGGGTGGCACTGACACTGAGCGAGAGCTGCGAACCGGAGCGCGGGAAGACGGGGTTGTCGATTGAGCTTCGCGAGAGCTGCAGCGTGAGGTTGATGTTGTTGCAGTTACCATCGGTGATGAGGAAGTATTCCCAATCCTTCAGCATATAGCGCGAGAAGGCCAGCGTGGCGGAGAGTGAGAAGCGGTTGTCCGGCCAGCGCAGACGCTTACCCCATCCGATGGACAGGCCGAACATTTGCATGTATTTGTCGGGGTCGTAGTATGACCCGTAGTTATTGTAGTAAGAGTTGTTGTAGTTGCCGTAGCCGTAGAGCATCGAGTAGTACGAGTTCATGTACGACGAGTTGTAATAGTTGGAGTTGACGTCGGTGTAGCGTGAGAAGTAGGCCGAGACGGAGAATGAGTTCGGGCGTTTGCCGCCGAACCATGGGTCGAAGAACGACACGCTGTAGGATTGGTAGTACGAGCCGTTGGTCGAGGCGCTGAGCTCGAGTTGCTGGCCGTCGCCCTGTGGCAGGATGCCGCGTCGGTTGGCGTTTTTGCTGAACAGGTTGCGCATCGAGAAGTTGGTAAACTTGATGCCGGCTTTGAGGATGACGCCCGTGTAGCCCCAGCCGAGCGAAAGTTCAACCTGGTCGCTTGCCTTCGGGGTGAGGCCCAGGTTCAGGTCAACCATACCTGTGCTCCGGTTGGGTTCGGGCGTGAAGTTCATCTTCTCCGGGTCGAAGTGTCCCATCTGCGCCAGTTCCTGATACGAACGCTTGAAGGCGTCCATCGAAAAGAGATCGCCAGGCTTGAGGTAGAGCTCACGGCGCACGACGTCTTCGTACACTCGCGTGTTGCCGTAGATTTTGATTTGGTTGATGCTGGCCTGTATGCCTTCGATGATTCGGATTTGCAGGTCGATGGAGTCGCCTTCCTCGCCCACTTCGACGGGGGTGACGCGGTTGAAGACGTAGCCGTCGTTGTAGTAATAGTTCGACACAGCATCCTCGTCGGCCGTGAGTCGGTCGTTGATGTGCTTCATGTTATACACGTCGCCCTTCTCCATGCGGAGCACTCGGTTGAGGGCGTCGGTCGAATAGACGGTGTTGCCCACCCACGAGATGTCGCGCACGTAGTATTTCTGTCCTTCGTCGATGTTGATATAGACGTTGACACGGTTGTTGCCGAGGTCCACCACGCTGTCGCTCACGATTTGGGCGTCGCGGTAGCCCATCTCGTTATACTTGTCGATGATGTTGTTCTTGTCCTCGTTGTATTTTTCGGTGATGAATTTCTTGGAGCGGAGTATGTTGGTGAATTTATTCTCGTGTGTTTTCTTCAGCAGGCCGCCGCCGAGCATTCCGCCGAGAATCTTGCGGCGCTTGAGGTGCTCGTTACCAGTGATGTAGATGTGCTCCACCTTCACTTTTTCCTTCTTGTCGATGTTCACATCTACGATGACGTGGTCCTTTTTGCTGATGTCGTCGTGCTGTACGATGTTGACTTCGGCGTTCTTGAAGCCTTTTCCGTCGAAGTAGTTCTTGATGACGATCTTGGCGCGGTCCACCATGTTGGGCGTGATTTGGTTACCGCTGACGATACCGATTTTCTGTGCGAGGTCGTCGTGTTCGCTTTTCCTGACGCCGTTGATGTTGACGCGGGAGACGCGTGGCCGTGTGGCGAGGACGATTTTGAGGTATATGCTGTCGTTCTGTATGCGTTCGGCTTCGATGCGTGCGTTGGAGAAGAGTCCGTGCTTCCAGTAGCGCTTCACGGCGGCGGTGATGTCGTCGCCTGGCACGGTGACGGTCTCTCCGACGGTCAGTCCGGAGATGCCGATGAGCAGGTAGTCTTCGTAGTTGTCAACGCCTTCGACGCTGATGCCGCCGATCGTCAGCTGGCGTGGCTGTCCATAGACGATGTTTGGCTTTTCGGTATCTTGCTGTGCACGGGCCGTGGGAATGAGCAGCAGTGCTGCCGCGGCGAGGCACAGGAGTTTCTTTATCTTCATGTTGGTGAGTTTCTGTTTTCTGTTTTCTACTTCTGTTCCTCTTCCACTTGTTCGCCGGTCTTGCCGAAGCGTCGCTGCCGATGCTGGTATTCGCAGATGGCGTGACAGAGTTCTTCTTCGTCGAAGTCTGGCCAGTAGGTTTTGGTGAAGTAGAATTCGCTGTAGGCACATTGCCAGAGCAGAAAGTTGCTGATGCGCTCCTCGCCGCCCGTCCGTATCATGAGTTCGGGGTCGGGTATGCCGGCTGTGTCGAGGTGCTGGGCGATGGTTTGCTCGGTGATGTCGTCGGGGTTGAGCCGTCCTTCTTTCACCAGTCGGGCAATGTCTTGTGTGGCCTTGGTGAGTTCCCACTTGGAGGAGTAGCTGAGCGCCATGACCATGCAGGTCTTCTTGTTGTTCTTTGTCTTCTCCTCGATGTCGAGGATGGCCTGTTGGATTTCGGGTGCGAGCCGGCTGCGGTCGCCGATGACGCGCAGTCGTGCCTCGTAGTCCATGAAGAGCTTTTCGACCAGGTTGTCCATCAGCAGCGACATGAGCGCCTTAATCTCGGCAGCGGGTCGGTTCCAGTTTTCGGTCGAGAAGGTATATAGGGTCACATAGTCGATGCCCAGTCGGCCGGCGGCTTTGAGGATTTCGTGTGCGGTCTGTGCGCCTGCCTGGTGTCCGTAGGTGCGTTCGCGCCCTTGTGCTTTGGCCCATCGTCCGTTGCCGTCCATGATGATGGCGATGTGACGCGGTATGCGTGTTCTGTCAACTTGTTCTATATACATGGGGTTACTCGTTGTTGCATTTACGGTATTTGGGACAGAGGTCGTAGCTGATGTAGAGCATGAGCATCGAGTAGCTGTCCTTGTTCTTCATGCCAGTGCTGACAATGCGGTAGGGGTCTTCGATTTTATCGAGTTTGTCGCTGGTTGTGAAACGGATGGCCCAGTCGATGCCGGCGTTCCAGCGCGGTGCAAACTTATATTTCAGTCCGATGCCGATCGGCAGGTTCAGGGCGACGTCGCCGCCACAGATGGTGGTGCCGAGGCCGATCTGAATATAGGGAGTGAGGCGTCGGCTGCCCTTGTAGCCTGCACCCGAACCGTAGCCCCAGAACGACAGCTCATACTGGCAGCCCACATCGACGAGCGAGTTGCTGAATTTCCACTGCTGCTCGGGGTTGGCCGGAAAGCGGTTGTCGATGGTCATCGCATCGCCCGACACCTTGCCGAAGGCGAGGTCCAGCTTCAGCGACATTCGGGGGTTGAGGTTGTAGCGTCCGAAGAGTGCTCCGCCGGCGTTGATGTTCTTCAGCGGGTTCGCATAGTTGGCATCGCCGAAGTAGGTCATCGCTCCGGCCATGGCACCGAGTTCGAGCGCATACTCCAGTTCCTGGGCATGCACGGTGCTCATTGGCAGCAGGGCCATCAGTCCTGCCAGCGCTGCGGTCTTCAGTCTTCGGATCATCACGGCTATGATTCTTTAATTTTCACTCTTCACTTTTTCGCCCTTCGCTTTTCACTCTTCACTTTTCACTTTTCACTTTTTTCGCCCTTCGCTTTTCACTCTTCACTTTTCACTTTTCACTTAAAAGTCCGTCTTTCCGACCATGCCTTCCCACACCTTGCCGCCACTCTGGACGATCCACAGGTGATTGTCGATGGCGACGCCGCTGGCTGGCAGTTCGGGATGCGCGTGCAGGTCGGCCGGCAGCATGACGTTCGCGCTGTAGGGATACCACGACAGTCCGTTGTCGGTCGAGGCATAGAGGTAGCGATAGGCTTCCGACGTGTCGCCCGTCGAGGGGTCTGCACCGCCGAAAGCAAGGAGCTTGTCGCCCAGGCGCACCAACGAGAGGTTCTGCATGGCAGGCAGTCCGTAGGCGTTGTCGCTGGCGACGGGGATGTAGTTCCACTGCTGATTGCTCTCGGCATTAGCCGCCGAAACCTTGTACCACACGGCGGCATAGTCGCCCACGGGGTCCGTCAGTCCGAGCATGAGCACGTTCTCCAGCTCGGCATTGGTCTTGGTGTCGAAAGCGATGCTGGCCACGGGGCTGACAGGCAGTTGGTCGAGGTTCGTCGTCCCGTTCGCGGTCCACGTCTCGAGGTCGGACGTCATGACGATGGCCGAACCGTCGTAGCCGTAGAGGTAAACGTCGTCGGCACAGAGCAGGCGCTGCAGTTTCTGGTCCGACGCCTTGGTCCATGCCACACCCTCGACGGCCGGCAGCGAGCGGTAGAGAGTGCCGTCGGTTGACAGGGCATAGAAGACACCCTTGAACACCACCACCGAACGGTAGTCCAGCGTGCCGTCGGAGCATCCGGTCAGCACCTGGGGCGTCGTCCACGGCTTGTCGGCATCGGTGTCGAGCGAGGTGACGGTGGGCGTCCCGCCGTTCTCGGCAAACACATAGATGGTCGAGCCGACGGCCAGCGTGCGGTGCGGTCCGTCGAGCTTCAGTCCGAGCGACGAGCGGTCGGCCAGGTAGAGCGAATCCTTGTTCAGCTTCGCCTGGTTGAACTTCACGGTGTAGGTCTTCGAGTTTGCGCCGTCGGTCGATACGACGAGAAACTCAACATCCTTCGTGTAGTCCACCGAGTCCGTGCCCGAGACAAAGTTGTAGTAGTCGTCCCAGCCGCGCTGTTTGCAGAAGATGTAACCGTTGTAGGTCACCGTCGTGACCACGCGGCTGATGTCGGCCCAGCTGATAATGGAGTCCACCGATTCGATGGTTCCCTTCACCTGGTCGATGTTGAAGTAGATGCTTTTGCCGTCGATCACACGCGTGTAGGTGCTGTCGTTCAGTCCGTCCTTCGTCGTCGTGTGGAACGTCGTAGTGATGGTTCCGACCGAGAACGACGTGATGGCACACTGCGGATAGGTCACTTTGTCTTCCGTCTTCAGGCACGACGCCATCATCAGCACCGTAGCGGTCAACAGGCATATCTTTCCAAGAAGAGTTTTCATTCCGTATCTTCAGTTTTTTCAGTCCAAAAAGCCAGTCGTTGGCATTGGCACACAATTTTACGAGTGCAAAAATACAAACAAATTTCCTCCTACGAAAATACGAAACTCACTTTTAACTCATTTTATACCTATTTTAGGCACTTTTAAGCAGTTTTCACGTTTTTTAGGTCATTTTGAGAGCAATTTTCCGACGAAACATACGCTGTTGGTAGCCAGCCGCAGCGCAGAAAAAATACAGCCGCAGCGCAGAAAAAATACAGCCGCAGCGTGGAAAAAGGTCAGCCGCAGCGCAGAAAAAACTCAGCCGCAGCGAGGAAAAAACTCGGCGGCTGCGCGGACAAAACTCAAAATATCACTGATATTTTTACAAATTCCACTGATATTTTTGAAAATACCATTGATATTTCTACAAATTTCAATGATATTTTGAGTTTTGTCCGCACCGCCGCCGAGTATCGTTTGCGCCGACCCCGAGTTTTCTCGGCCGACAGCCCGTGTTTCGTCGGCGTTTGGAGAAAAAAAGAAACGCACCGAAACGGAGCATTCATAGGCGTTTTGACAAAAAGAGAAGCGCGGCGGAATCGTGTTTCAGCGGCGCGCCACGCAGGTCTTGTCAGTCCCGAAGGGACGGCAGAATACAGGCAGGGGTGGAGCGTAGCGGAACCCCTGCTCAGTGTCGGCTGTGACGTGAAGCCCCGAAGGGGCGACAGATAAAACACCTGCGCTGCGAATTACGCGCCGTTGTTTTTGCCTGTCGCCCCTTCGGGGCTTCGTTCTGTTGTTCGGTTTAGCAGGGGTTCCGCTGCGCTCCACCCCTGCCTGGGGTCTGTCGTCCCTTCGGGACTAATTTTTCCATGCCCCCATCATCTTCTTTCCAACCTCCCACGGATGGTTTCCCGTGTGCCCCTGACCGAAGCGTCAGGCGTCGTGTTCGTGGTGCCACTCTTCCATGCGATGGCCGTCGTAGAACTGGGTGTCGGCGAGCAGGGCGTGGTGGAGCTGGGGAGCATGGGTGCCGTCGCCGCCGTAGCAGTGGGGACTGGTCTCGACGAAGGCTTCGTCCCAGAGTCCGAGGTCGATGAACGACTGGAGCGTCTGGCGTCCCCCTTCGACGAGCAGGCTCTGTACGCCCTCCTGCCACATCGCACGGAGCAGGGTGGGGATGTCGCCTTCGCTGTGGCTCAGCACGTAGCGGCGCGGCGACGGGCCGGTCCACAACCTGACGTCGAGGCGCGGCTGGTCCATTTCCCAGGTGCGGCGCCCCACGAGGATGGCCTGGTGTTCGCTGCGGCGTTTGTGGCAAATCATCTGGGTCGTGGGGTTGCTGACGATGAGCCGCTCTCCCCCTCCGCGTGATGTGGCAGTGGGGATGCCTATGATGCCGTCCGCCGTCTGCGCCCATTTGAGGGTGACGAAGGGGCGGTGTTGCTGGTGAAAGGTGAAGAATCGTTTGTTGAGTGCGCGGCACTGGTCTTCCAACACGCCCACTGTCACCTCCACGCCGCCGTCGCGCAGCCGCTGGATGCCGCGTCCCTGGACCTGGGCGAAGGGATCGACCGTGCCCACGACGCAGCGTCGCAGGCCGAGGCTCAGGATGAGGTCGGCGCAGGGCGGTGTCTTGCCGAAGTGGGAACAGGGTTCGAGGCTGACGTAGATGGTCGATTGGGGCAGCAGGTGCCGGTCCTCGTCGCGCACCGATGCCAGTGCGTTCACTTCGGCGTGTCCCTGCCCGCAGTGCACGTGGTAGCCCTCGCCGATGATGCGTCCGTCGCAAACGACAACGGCCCCGACCATCGGGTTCGGAGCCGTGGTCATGAGGCCGTTTCGCGCCAGCTGGATGCAGCGGGCCATGTATCGTATGTCTTCTGTCATGATTCTACTACCACCAGATAGCACCCCGAGTCTTCCCAGGCATCGGCGAACTGCTCGCGGGGGTAGCTGTCGCGTTCGTTCTCGCTTTGGGGGTCAAAGACTTCGACCGTGTCGGCGGCGTCGTCCACCCGAGTCACGACGACGGCGTGGTCGGGGATTTCGCCGATAAACTTGTCCTCCAGCCGTTCGGTGTCGCGGTCGCCGACGAGTTCGCCTCCATCGACGACGGCAATCACGTCCTTGCCCTCGTCGAGCAGGCGCCGCAGGTCGTCGAAGGTGTAGTCAAACTGTTTCGTGACGCGGAGTCCGGCCTTCTGGAGCACGTTGCCCAGGTCGCCGATGCGCGTGCCGCCCTTCTGCAGCCAGCCCTGTTCGCGCGAGATGCTGAAGATTTGCGACTCGTCGAACACGAGTCCGCGGCGGGCCATCACAAATTCCTCGCAGCGCAGTCCGCAGGTGCTGGCCTCGCTGGGATCGGTGGCGGCCATAGCCGTGAGCGGGAGGCTCTTCAACTTGCCTTCGCGCAGCAGCCTGCCGACCTCTTCGTCGATTTCCTGCGATCGTCGGAGCAGGCCAGCGAGGGCTGGGTTCTGCCGTGCCTCTTCCTGCACGCGGAGGATGAGCTGGGGCGAGGCGTTGCCGTCGAGATAGGTAGCTATCTCCACGTCGGTCAGGCTGCCGCAGAGTGCCACTTTCGGCACTTCGCGCGTCGAGACGGGCTTCACGCGTCCGATGCCGATGATGTTCCAGGGGTCGGCCACGTTCTGCACGGTCGGGTCTTCCTGTTTCTTAGTGTATCTGATGCCCATATTGCGTTTTGTCTTTGAGTGCGACGTCGGTGAGTTGTGCCATGGCTCGGCGTTTGATGTTGTAGAGGTTGGCAATGTTGATGTCCATCTCGCGGGCGAGTTCCTCGTTGGGTACGCCGTCGAGGGTGAGTCGTCGGAGCACGTTGGCATAGCGTTGGTTGGGCATGCGGTCGAGCAGTCGCTCGACGTCGGCCCGTGCCTGTGCCCGTTCGCCCTCGTCGCTCAGCTCTGTCTCTGCAGCCCGTTCATAGAGAGGCTCTTTCGACTCGGAATCTATCACCACGCGGTCGGTCTGTGCCGTGAGGTGGCGCAGTGCCACGACTTTGATCCACTGGTAGATGGAGCAGGAGAAAGTGAAGGTTCGCAGGCGGCGGCCCTCGTTCTCCATGAGCAGGGTGTAGAGTTCGCCGACCATCTCGTCGTACTCCCATCGCTGTCCGTCGCGGCCGAGCCGCTGGATGAGGGACAGGAGCAGCGGACGCAGATTGCGGTAGAAAAACAATCGCGTCACGAATTCGTCGTGCCTCAACAGGGCTTCCACTATTTGCCGGTCGTCCATAATTCGGGGGCAAAGGTACGACAAAAAAAGGGAAAAGTGAAAAGTGAAGAGTGAAAAGTGAAAAGCGAAAAGTGAAAAAGTAAGGAGGGGCTGGGGGTAGTCTTACACTTTTTCACTTTTCGCTTTTCACTTTTCACTTTTTTTGTTGTACCTTTGCAAAAATTTATTCACACTCAACACGACGTAACAGTATGAAGATTCTGCTTTTAGGAAGTGGCGGACGCGAACATGCACTGGCTTGGAAAATCAGCCAGAGTCCGCTGGTCAGCAAGCTCTACATCGCTCCAGGCAATGCCGGTACGCGTCTCGTGGGCCGCAATGTGCCCATCAAGGCCACCGACTTCGAAGCCATCCGCCAGTTTGTCATCGCCGAAGACATCGACATGGTGGTGGTCGGTCCCGAACAGCCCCTGGTCGAAGGCATCTACGACTATTTCCGCAACGAGAGATATGTGCGCAACGTGCCGGTCATCGGTCCGTCGAAGATGGGTGCACAGCTCGAAGGGTCGAAGGACTTTGCCAAGGCTTTCATGCAGCGCCACGGCATCCCCACCGCTGCCTATCGCACGTTCACACCCGATACGATCGCCGAGGGGAAAGACTTCCTGCGCACCCTCCAGCCCCCCTATGTGCTGAAAGCCGACGGACTGTGCGCCGGCAAGGGCGTGCTCATCCTCGACACGCTCGAAGAGGCTGAGCGCGAGCTGGAAGAGATGCTTGGGGGTATGTTCGGCCAAGCCAGCAGTCGCGTCGTCATCGAGGAGTACCTCAGCGGCATCGAGTGTTCGGTCTTCGTGCTGACCGACGGCCGCGACTACAAGATCCTGCCTGTGGCAAAGGACTACAAGCGCATCGGCGAGGGCGACACGGGTCTGAACACCGGCGGCATGGGCAGTGTGTCGCCCGTACCGTTTGCCGACGCCGAATTTATGAAAAAAGTGGAAAAGCGCATCATCCGACCCACGATCGAGGGCCTGAGAGAGGAACACATCGACTATCGAGGCTTCATCTTCCTGGGACTCATTCGGGTGGACCGCGACTACTCATGTGCCAAAGCCGGCGATCCGATGGTCATCGAATACAACGTCCGCATGGGCGATCCCGAGACCGAGAGTGTCATGCTGCGCATCGAGAGCGACCTCGTCGATCTGCTCTGTGGCGTGGCTGAGCGCAATCTGGGTTCACGTAAGCTGACCATCGACCCCCGTACGGCTGTCAGCGTGATGCTGGTCAGCGGCGGCTATCCGGAACACTACGAAAAGGGCTTCCCCATCACGGGACTCGACACGGTGGAGGACAGCATCGTCTTCCACGCCGGCACGAAAGTCGCCGTGGCGGAGGATGGCACCGAACAGGTGGTGACCGACGGCGGACGTGTGCTCGCCGTGAGCAGCTACGGAGCCAACCGAAAGGAAGCCCTCGCCACGTCGTTCGCCTCGGCAAAGCGCATCGAGTTTGAAGGCAAATACCTGCGCCGCGACATCGGAAGCGACCTGTAAGCATGTTTCAACGTACGCTTGCCCAAGGCCGGTTCACACTGGCACTGATGACGCTCTTCGCTGCCGTGGCGTGGCTGGTGCTGCCGCCGCCCTTTTCGTGGCAGCTCGTGGGGGGCTTGCTCGCCAGTGCCGTGAGCCTCTATCTGCTCGCTGAGCTGAACAACGCCTTCGTGCTGCTGCGCATCAACAGCCGCATGATCAGCGGCACACTCGCCCTGCTGCTCGCTCCGGCCGTGATGCTGCACGAACTGCAGGCCGCCCACCTCATCCTGCTCTGCAGCGTGGTGGCCTACTTTCCGCTCTTGGCTGCCTACCAGCGTCCGTGGGCAACGACTTTTGTCTATCTTGCCTTCCTCGTCATCGGCATCTCGTCCGTCCCCTTCCCCCAGCTTTTGCACTTCCTGCCCATCTGTTGGATTTCGCTCTTTGTGCTGCGTGCCTGGAGCCTGAAGGCGTGGGTGGCGTCGCTGCTGGGCATCCTGACGCCGTGGTGTTTCCTGCTCACCTGGGCCTACTGTGCCGACCAGATGCCGCTCTTCTCCGAACGCTTCACCAGCCTGATGCGCATCGACCGCCCCGACTTCGCGGCGTGGACCGTCCTGCACTTTGTCGTGGCGGGCATCACACTGCTCCACTTCCTGGTCGGTGCCATCGACTTTCTGCTGACCAAGCACCTCGACAAGACCCGCACTCGCTACCACTACTACACGGCATTGCTGCACGGCGCGATGGCCTTCGCCTGGCTGCTGCTGCAACCTCAGTATTTCCCGTTCATCATACCGCTCTGCATGACCAATGCCGCCATGCTCAGCGGACACTTCGCCGCCCTTTCGTACGGAAAGATTCAGAACATCATCGTCTGTCTGTTTGCGGTGCTCACCGTGGCTGCCTGCGTCCTGGCGTTCCTCCAGGTCTGAAGGGGTGAAACGTGAAGCGTGAAGGGGTGAAACGTGAAGCGTGAAGGAATGGAGCGTGAGGCGTGGAGTGTGGAGCGTGAGCCGGCAGGTTTTTAATTTTTAATTTTTAATTTTTAATTATTCATTCCAAGGTTTTGGCCGATTTCTTCGTCACATACGGTTATCTGGGTATGGGCTTGGCAGCCTTTCTGGCGGGCTCGTTCATCCCTTTCAGCAGCGAAGCTGTGATGGCGACACTGCTGGCTACGACGTCGATGGACCCCGTGCTGCTGCTCGTCAGCGCCACCATCGGCAACACGGCGGGGTCGATGTTCAACTACTGCCTCGGACTCCTGGGCGATGCCGACCGCATCGGGCGTTGGCTACGTGTGAAGCCCCGACAACTGGAGCGTGCGAAACGCTGGGTGGGGCGCTACGGCGGATGGGCCGGCCTGGTGACCTTTCTGCCCATCCTCGGCTCGGCCATCTCCATCGCACTGGGCATCATGCGCGTCAACTGGCTGTTCGTTCTCTCCACGACATTCACGGGCAAGACGCTGCGCTACATCATCGTGGCCTACACCACACTGGTGTTTGTCTGAGCCAGCAGGGCGGACGGCAGGATTCCTGCCTGGGGTATCACAAAAAAAACCACGCACTTAGAAACGAAGTCTAAGTGCGTGGATTTTTTCTGTGGACGGCACTCTGCAGGTCCGTCATTCGCGCATCTTCACCACACCGTCTGTGACGACGATGACGCCCGTCTTCAGCAACTGGTTCAGTGCACGGTCGAGAGCGGTGGTGAGTTTGGGCGTCAGCCGCGGGTAACCCAGTATGCGGGACGACTGCCGACGCAGGTCGTCGAGCGGGCAGGCCACCATCTGCTCGACCGCCGTGCGCACACAGTTCATCACCTCGATGAGGGGGATGTCCTGGATGTCGCGGCCCGAACCGGTGCGGAACTGCGTGTAGTTGAGCGACGAGGCGAAGTCGGCCCAGTAGTAGGGGGCTGTGTCGCGGTCGATGGGGTCGAGATAGGCCTTGTTCAGATGGTTCAGGATGAGTTTTTGGAAGCGGGGCGTGACGCGTGGCTGCTTCCAAAGGTCGGCCATGCGACGGCAGAGCAGCGAGAAGGTGATGGGCTGCTCCGTCTTGACAATCTTCGTCACCTGGGCGCCGATGGTGCGGCCCTTTCGCTCCAGTTCTTCGATAAACCATTCGTTGCCCACCGGCGGCTCGATGTCGGCTTTCTGGTAAGGCAAGCCTTGATTCGTGGTGTTGACGGGCTGCCAGTCGGGTGCAGCGGTCGGTTCGTCGGTGTCGGAGATGACGGCAACGGGGGTTGCAGCGGCATCGGTCGGAGAGGCTTCGTCGGCAGGCTCCCCTTTCAGCACTTTCTGAATGCGTTTGACGACGGCGTCGCGGTTGAGGAACCAATCGACCGACCACACTTTCATGATGCGCCAGCCGAGCATCTGCAGCACGTTGGGCTGACAAATCTCGCGGTCGCGCTGCGTCTTGGTCTGGTAGTAGGTGCGGCCGTCGATCATGATGCCCAGGGTGTAGGTGCCGCTATCCTGCGGATCGACGACGGCGAGATCGACCTTGAAGTTGGAGCGGCCCACCTTGCGGTCCACGGTGTAGCCCATCGCTTCAATCTCCTGTGCGATGGCATCGGCCATCGAGGCTGTGCTTCCCAGTTCGGTCGAGTGGGCCACGGGGATGATAGTGGTGCGGCCCTGCGCAAACTCGAGGAAACGTTTCAGGCCGATGACGCCCTCTGCCTGCGTGCGGCTGAGGTCGATCTGTTCGGGGCGCAGCGTGGAGAAGACTTTCATTTCGTAGCGAGCACGCGAGACGGCGACGTTGAGTCGGCGTTCGCCACCCACGTTGTTCAGCGGGCCAAAGTTCATCGAAACCTTCCCATCCTTATCCGGACCGTAGCCCACGCTGAAGAGGATCACGTCGCGTTCGTCGCCCTGCACATTTTCAAGGTTCTTCACGAACACGGGTTCTTCGCCGCCGTAGGCCTTTGCCTCGAGGTCGGGATGGTTGGCCAACTGCTCTTCGAGAATATCCTCGATGAGGTCCTGCTGCACTTTCGAGAAAGACACGATGCCGATGGAGCGCTTCGACAGCTCGGGGTCGGCGAGGCGTCGGAGGGTTTCCTGTACGATGGCCTCGGCTTCAGCGCGGTTCTGGCGCGTCTTTCCCATGTCGTACACGCCCTCGACGGGTACGAACGTCACCTTCGACTGGCGGTCATCGACCGAGGGGAAGGTGTAGAGTTTTCCTTCGTAATACTGACTGTTGCTGAAGGCGATGAGGCTTTCGTGCTTCGACCGATAGTGCCATGTGAGGTAGCGGGCCGGCATCGACAGGGTGATACAGTCGTCCAGAATGCTCTCCATGTCGTCGTAGGCAGACACTTCCTCGTCGGTCACCTGGGTGGTGAAGAACGATGTGGGAGGCATCTGCTTGGGGTCGCCCACACAGACGAGGGCACGTCCGCGGGCAATGGCGCCCACTGCCTCGCTCGTCGGCATCTGGCTGGCTTCGTCGAACATGACGATGTCGAAGGGTTCGCTGCTCAGGTCGAGGTACTGCGCAACGCTGATGGGCGACATCAGCATGCAGGGGCACAGGCGGGGAAGGAGCGTCGGAATCTGATCGACGAGCTGGCGTATCGTCGTGCCGCGTCCCTTCGACTTGATGTTGCGCTTCAGAATGCCGACCTCCGAACTGGCGGCTGCCTCGAGCGTGAGGTTGGGGATGCGGGCGGCGAGGCGGGCATAGAGCTCCTGCTTGGTGAGTTCCTGGAACTGGCGGGCCATGTCGCGGTAGCGGCCAATCATCTGTTCGAACACCATTCCGTTGAACATCTGCAGCTGGGGGTTGGCGTCGATCATGCGCTCAGCCTTCTGTTGGAAAATGGCTTTGAGCATGGCGTTGGCGGCCTGGGTGCCCGTTGCACCCTGCTGCATGATGAAGTTGACGGCGCAGCCGAGTCCGTCCTGTTCCAGCTGCTGCCGCTGCACGTTCCACAGCGCCCAGTCGTGTGCCTTGTCGGTGTGGTGCGCCCAGCGGTTCATCGTGTCGGCGATGTCGGCGATGGAGAGGGCGTCGATGTCGGGGTGCATCTGCTCTGTGGCTTGGACAAAGGCGCAGACGGCTTCGCTGTCCTGCACCCCCGTCTCTGCCAGCCGCTGCTGTGCGTTTTTATACTCGGTCAGCTTGTCGCACAGCTGGGGCAGGGCGTCCCATTCGACGGAGCACCCCTGCTTCTTGAGCAGTCCGAGCACGGAACGTTTTCCGAAGAACTTTGGCAGGAACCACTTCAGCTCTGTTTCTTGCCACTGGCGGCGCAGGTCCTGGGGGTCGAGTGCGAGTGCCTGCTGGCCGAACTGCGACGTGATGGCTGTGGTGGCCTGCTTCAGTGCATCGGCACGTGCTGCCACGTCCTTCAGTTGCTGGTAGTTCTTGGTCAGCGAGGCGAGGGGTGCGAGCAGTTGCTGTGCCGCTGCGATTTGTGTGGCCAGCGTTCGCGGTGCCGACACACTGGCGTCGGTCGTCCGCAGTTCGCGCAAGGGATGCTCGTCGGTGCGTCCGGTGAGCTGGAGCAGGGCGTCGAGGGCTTGCAGGCGTTCGACCGTCAGCTGCATCTGCTGCTTCGTCAGGGTGGTGTCGAAGCTACCGAGCTGCATCGTCTCGCCTGCGATGGCCTGTCCGCTGGTGATGCAATCGTAGAGCGACAGTCCGTCCTGGGCAGGGGTGTGCAGGGCGTCCATGTAGGCGATGAGCTGCTTACGTTGCTCGAACAGACGCTGCGACAGCTGGGCGTATTCGGCGGGCGACTGGCGGTGGGTCACCTCCAGCGCCTGCTCCATCTGGCCGAGGAAGTGCGTCTTGGTGGCTTTGTTCGAGTGCATTTCCAGACAGAAAGCACCGATGCCAATCCGCTCCAGTCGTTTCTGTACCACGCTCAGGGCAGCCATCTTCTCGGCTACGAACAGCACGCGGCGGCCGTGGTACAGCGCATTGGCTATCATGTTGGTGATGGTCTGGCTCTTACCCGTTCCTGGCGGGCCGTAGAGGATGAACGAGCGGCCTTCGCCCGACTCGATGACAGCCTCCAGCTGGCTGCTGTCAACGTCGAGTGGAATGGAAAATGTACGGGGCTCGTCCTCGACGTCAACCTTTTTTGCGTCAATCTCGACCTTGCCTTCCTCGTTCTTTTTCAGCAGTTCAGGTGCCAGCTTTCCTTGCACCAAGGTCTGGATGATGGGGTTTTGCTGCATCTTGGCAGCCCCGTTGTGCAGGTCGTTCCACATTACAAACTTGTTGAACGAGAACAGTCCGAGCACAGCCTCCTGCTCGATCGTCCAGCGCGTCTTCTCTTTCACGGCCTCGCGAACGATGTTGAGCACCGCCGGAACGTCGATGCCGTGGTCGTCCTGCGGCAGATGCTTGAGCGCCGAGAGGTCGACGTCGAACTGCTGGCGCATCATCTCGATGAGCGTCGTGTTTGCCACGACATCCTCGTCGCGCATACGCACCTCGTACTTACCGCCCGTCTTGCGGACGATATCGACGGGCATGAGCAGCAGCGGAGCCATGCGTGGCGTCTCGGTCTTCGGCGATTCGTACCAGTGCAGCATGCCCAGCACGACGAACAGCGTGTTGGCGCCGTTCTCCTCCATCGCCACACGGGCGGCGCGGTGCAGGTTCTTCAGTGCCAGTTCAAGTTCACGCTCCGACAGATTGGCCCTCAGCACGTTCTTCATCTTGTCCACATCCTCGGTCTCCATGCTGCGGATGGTCAGGTTGGCACCCTCCTGCAGCTGGTCCTCCATCGCCGCGATGTCGTCGCACACGAGGGGGATGACGCGTCCGCGGATGCGCAGGTTCAGGAAATTGTTGCGGAGCGAGAAGTCGAGCAACTTGCGTTCCCACAGCTGCATTTTCGGCAACTGTGCCTCCTCCTCCTTCGTCATGAGTTCCATCTGTTCGGGCACGTCGTCTGTTTCGTCCGGCGTTTCGGTCGTGCGATTCTGTGTTTCGGTCGATGTGTCGGTGTTGTCTCTTTCTGCCTCGACGGGCTGCTGCGCAGTGTTCTCGTGCAGTCCCTCCTGTTTCAGTTCGTTGTCTGTCATACGCGCGCGGGTACTTTAATAATAGTGCAGTCCTGAATAGGTTGCAAAGTTAGTGCAAACTAACAGAAAATCAAAGCGAAACGAGATTTTTTTTCTCGCGGTTTGATAAAAGACGGGGGGCGGCATGATGAGTTTTGGGCGGCGGAGGACGGAAAATGATGGTGCGGCGTGGCGGCTTTGGGACGGCGGATAGCGTATGTGTTGAACGCGAATCGACCGCTTCACGTCTTCCGTCGTGCACACAAAAAAACTCCGAACACGGCCTTAGCAGTGTTCGGAGTGGTTGACACAAGTGTGTGTCTGGAAATCTGGAAAATTAGTCTTCCTTGTCGCAGCTGACGCACTTCCACAGCAGGGCTGCGATGGCACCGCCTACGAGCGGGGCAACAATGAACACCCAAACTTGGCTCAGGGCGTCGCCACCTTCGAAGAGGGCGGGACCGAACGAGCGGGCGGGGTTGACGCTGGTGCCCGTGTAGTGGATGCCTACCAGGTGGATGAGGATGAGCGAGAGGCCGATAGCCAGTCCGGCAAAGTTGTTCGTGGCACCGTTAGTCTTCGATGTAGCGCCGAGCACGACGAACACGAAGAGGCAGGTGAGGACAACCTCGACGATGATGCCCAGGGCAATGTTGCCGTTGGGGCAGGCATTGGCGCCCGTCTTTGTGCCTTCAGCCAGTTCGGGAGCTACGCTGACGATGCCGAAGAGGATGGCAGCAGCGATGATGCCACCGATGAACTGTGCTACCCAGTAGCCGACGGCGTCCTTACCAGTCATACGACCGCTGAGCCAAACGCCCAGTGTGATGGCAGGATTGATGTGGCAGCCCGAAATGCCGCCGATAGTGTATGCCATGGCAACGACCGACAGACCGAAGGCAATGGCTGTTCCAACTACAGATGCGGTATCGACGCCGCAGTTCAGGCTCACGGCTGTGCCGCAGCCAAGGAGTGTCAGTACCATCGTACCGATGCACTCAGCAAGATACTTCTTCATAGAATGTAGTTTTTTAAAAATGAAAAATGATAAGTTTTAACTAAACAACAGGCAAAAATAGAGAAAACTTTTCCTTTTTGCAAGGAAAAGCGTGGGAAAATTCATTTTGCAGCGTTTTTTTCTGTAATTTTGCGGTGAAATAATTTAGCTGTTTTGTCAATATGCAAGTGAAACGCACAATTCTCATTCTCATGGCACTCATGACCTCTCTCACCATGACAGCCCAACAGCAGGGCAAGCGCCGCTTTACCCTTGACGACTTGATACCAGGCGGGGCGACGTTCTACCAACATTCCTTTCCCCAACCGCTCTATGCCGCATGGTGGGGCGAACAACTCGTCGAGCAGAACCTCGACTTCGTGACGACACTGAAGGACGACGGCACACGGGGCGCTGCGCTCTTCACCCTCGCCGACGTCAATGCGGCACTCGCCAAG
The DNA here is from genome assembly GCA_900319385.1 of uncultured Prevotellaceae bacterium. Classification (GTDB taxonomy): domain Bacteria; phylum Bacteroidota; class Bacteroidia; order Bacteroidales; family Bacteroidaceae; genus UBA3839. Next base: position 83,331 of record ONOG01000001.1, read on the forward strand.
GCACAGCTCGGCAGCGTGCATCATCTCTACGCCACCGAGTTTCCCTGCGCCGCCGAGCCCCTCGTGCTGCTCGACCTGAACGACCGTCGCGCACTCATCGACTGGACCAAGAAGACTGTGGTGTGGACACAGCCGAAGGACACCACCGCTTCAGCCGAGGACTGGCATGCCGACTCGCGCAACTTGGCCTTCGTCCGGGCGCATAACCTCTACGTCACGACAGCCGACGGACAGACCCGCGCGGTGAGCACCGACGGCAGCATCGACCTGCTGTATGGCGAAAGCGTCCACCGCGACGAGTTCGGCATTACGAAGGGCACGTTCTGGAGCCCGACGGGCAAACGGCTCGCCTTCTACCGCATGGACCAGTCGATGGTGACGAAGTATCCGCAGGTGGACATCACTACGCGCTGCGCGACGCTGGACCCCGACCCCTATCCCATGGCCGGCGAGGCGTGCCACGAGGTGAGTGTGGGCATCTACGACGTGCAGACCGACAAGACCGTGTACCTGCAGACAGGCAATCCGAAGGACCGCTACTTCACCAATCTGGCGTGGAGTCCCGACGAACGGACGCTCTATCTCATCGAACTGAACCGCGACCAGAACCACGCCACACTCGACGCCTACGACGCGCAGACGGGCCGGAAAATCAAGACGTTGCTGGAAGAAAAGAATGAAAAGTACGTCGAACCCATGACTCCGATACAGTTCCTGCCCTGGGACGACACCAAGTTCCTGTATCAGACCCGCAATCGCGACGGCTTCAATCACCTGTTCCTGGGCAGCCTGAGCAAACCTTCGGAACTGAAATGCCTCACCCCGGGTACGTACGAAGTGATGGAGGTGCTGGGTTTCTGCAAGGATGCCAAATCCATCATCTACGCCTCGAACGAGGGTGAACAGATAGGCAAGAGCTATTGGAGCGTCGATACGAAGGGACGCCGCCACCTCGTCGGTGCCCGCGAAGGCTGGCACTACGGCGTGCTGAGCGTCGACGGCACACGACTTGTCGATAACTGGGTGTGGGGTGGCGATACGAAGGTGGGACGCCACGTTGACCTCGTCGATACACGGACGTCGAAGGTGACGAAGCTGCTGATGGCCGACGAACCGTGGAACGACTACGCCATGCCCGAAATCCGTGTGGGCACCATCAAGGCGGCAGACGGCGTGACCGACCTGTGGTACCGCCTCGTCCTGCCCACCGACTTCGACCCGACGAAGAAGTATCCGGCCATCGTCTATGTCTATGGCGGACCCCATGCCCACTGCATCGACAGCTCGCGCTACTACGGCGTGCGCGGCTGGGACATCTGGATGGCACAGAACGGCTACGTGATGTTCTGTCTCGACAATCGCGGGTCGGAGCATCGCGGCCTGGACTTCGAACAGACCACCTTCCGCCAGCTCGGTGTGGAGGAGATGAAAGACCAGATTTGCGGCGTGGAGTTCCTGAAGTCGCTGCCCTATGTCGATGGCAACCGGCTCGGCGTCCACGGATGGAGCTTCGGCGGATTTATGACTACGAGTCTGATGACCACCTACCCCGATGTCTTCCGTGTGGGGGTAGCTGGCGGACCAGTCATCGACTGGAAATACTACGAGGTCGTGTACGGCGAACGCTATATGGACACGCCGCAGACGAATGCCGAAGGCTACGCATCGACCAGCCTCCTACCCAAGGCCGGCAACCTGAAGGGTCGCCTGCTCATCATCTACGGCGGAAACGATCCCGTCTGCGTTCCGCAGCACACCCTTTCGTTCATCCGTGCCGCCATCGACGCAGGCACGCATCCCGACCTCTTCATCTACCCGGGCGACGGACACAACATGATGGGTACCGACCGTGTGCACCTGCATGAGCACGTCAGCCGCTACTTCGACGACCATCTGAAGGGAGAAGAATAAAAATTTAAAATGAAAAATTAAAAGGCCTGCCGGTTGAAACTTCAAACTTCAAACTTGAATATTTCGACCGGCAGGCCTTTTAATTTTTCATTTTTAATTCTTACTTTTCGTTTTGTGCGGCCAAAGGATGCGGTTGGTGACCCGCTCGACCGACAGGAGGGTGCCTTGCTCGTCGAGAATCCGCACCTCCCACACGTGGGTGCTCCAACCTTCGTACAGCAAACGCGCCTCGCCGATCACCTTGCCCTCTGTGGGCGACATCTGCAAGTGGGTTCCGCTCACCTCGGTGCCGCACACGGCAGCCGTCATGTCGAAGTCGATCAGATGGAGCGAGCCCGCACCGGCAATCGTCTCAGCGAGCGCGAGATAGGCTCCGCCGTGGAGCACGCCGCGGTACTGGCGCACACGTTCGGTGATGGGCATCTCGCATCGTGCCACGTCGTCGTCGCTTGGCAAAAATCGTATCTGCATATTCTCGACCATCGTGCCGTGCATCGACGTGTGCATGAGGTCGCATTCTTCCTTTGTCAACATAGCGTTCCTGGATTTCGGCTGCAAATTTACGCATATTTTCACTACGGTAAAAACACCAGAGCAATAAAAAAGGTTAAATCTTACGCTGCGATTTTGTAGTATAAGCAGTTCTTCGTAAATTTGCACAGTTTTTGCAGAAAGAAATAGTAAAAGTAAATTCCCAAATCGTAAACTACACATCATGGATAAACTGAGTTATGCGCTCGGACTGGGCATCGGCCAACAACTTCGTCAGATGGGGCTGAAGGACGTGCTCGTGGTCGAGGATTTTGCGCAGTCGGTCACCGACATGCTGCAAGGCAATGAGCTGAAAGTGAAGTCGTCGGAGGCGCAGGGCATCGTCAATGCATTCTTCGCGGAACAGGAGAAAAAGCTGCGTGCCGAAAAGGCAGAGCAGGGAAAGCAGGCTCTGGCAGAGGGGCGTGTGTTCCTTGAGAACAACGGCAAGAAGCCCGGCGTCGTCACCACGAAGAGCGGCCTGCAGTACGAAGTGCTGCGCGAAGGGAACGGCAAGCGTCCGAAGGCTACCGACAAGGTGCGTTGCCACTACGAGGGAACGCTCATCAACGGACAGGTGTTCGACTCCAGCTACAAGCGCAACGAACCCGCCGTCTTCGGCCTGAACCAGGTGATTGCGGGCTGGACCGAAGGTCTGCAGCTGATGACCGAGGGTGCGAAGTACCGTTTCTACATCCCCTATCTGCTCGGCTACGGCGAGAGCGGTGCCGGCGACATGATTCCGCCCTACGCCACGCTCATCTTCGATGTCGAGTTGCTCGAAGTGGTGTGAGCCATAAAAACTGATGCGGGCCATGGCGTCCGTGTTCCAACTTGAAAACTTAATAACTCCCAAACTTAAAACCTAAAAAAAACAATGAAGAAACTTATGTTTCTGGCAGCCGCAGTTGCTGCCATGATGGTGGCCTCGTGCACGAAGAACGTGCAGGCCGACCTCAAAGCAGATGTTGACTCGCTGACCTACGACCTCGGTGTCGGACAGGCCGACGGTCTGAAGCAGTACATGACCATGCAGCTGGGTGTCGATTCGACACAGCTCGACGAATTCATCCGCGGTATGCAGGAAGGTGCCCTCAACGACGCCGATCCCAAGCAGAACGCCTACCTCAAGGGACTCGAAGTAGGTAAGCAGGTGCAGCAGATGATCAAGGGCCTGACACAGGAAGTCTATGGCAACGACTCGACTAAGACGCTGAATGTCAACAACCTGCTCGCCGGTCTGACCGACGGACTCAAGGGTACAGCCAAGATGACTTCGCAGCAGGCACTCGAGAGCTTCGAGAACCGTCTGCAGCCCCTCAAGGAAAAGAGCATGCTCGAACAGTACGGCGACAACAAGAAGGCTGGCGAGGACTATCTCGCAAAGAACGCTAAGGCTGAGGGCGTAACGACTCTGAAGAGCGGCGTTCAGTACAAGGTGCTCACCCCGGGCGCAGGTCCCCTGCCCACCGACAGCACCAAGGTGGAAGTGAAGTACGAAGGTAAGCTCATCGACGGCACCGTCTTCGACAGCAACCTCGAGCGCGAGCAGCCCTTCACGGTTGACCTCAAGACTCCCCACGTCATCGAAGGATGGGTCGAAGTGCTCAAGCTGATGCCCGTCGGAGCCAAGTGGGAAGTTACCATCCCTCAGGACAAGGCATACGGCTCGCAGAACATGGGCCAGATCAAGCCTTTCTCTACACTCATCTTCACCATCGAGCGTAAGAAGTAATAACGCACACAACTGCCATCGCCGGTTCTCTGTACGGAGGCCGGCGATGTGCTCTTAATACACCATCAGTATGAGACAGATATTCAGTATCGCTGCAGCCCTCCTGCTTGGCCTCTGCGTTGCCATGCCTGCCGCAGCGAAGGACAAGAAGCCCAAGAAGAACAAGAAAAACAAGACAGAGCAGTTTGTCGTCGAGACACCGGCGCTCCAGACCGCTGCCGACTCCACCGCCTACCTCTTCGGCGTCAGCCAGTCGCAGGGCCTGAAAGCGTACATCCAGCAGCAGATGGGGGTCGATACAGCCTACATCGACGACTTCGCGCGTGCCGTCATGGAGCGCGTCGCAGTCGATCCGACGGACAAGCAGGCCGTGGCCCGCAACGCCGGACTCCAGATCGGAGGCCAGATAGAGCAGATGGCCACTCAGTTCTCGAAGGACTACTACGCCGCCGAACCCGACAAGAAGGTTGACACCCGTCTGGTCGCCGCAGCCATCCTTGCCGGACTCTACGGCAAGTCCGACGTGACCGCCGAGCAGGCCATGCAGAAGTTCCGTACGGCGATGACCGAACGCCAGAAGCAGAATGCCGAGCTTCTGTACGGCTCCAACCGCGAGGCAGGCAAGGCTTTCCTCGAGGAGAACAAGAAGAAGGAAGGCGTCGTCGTCCTGCCCAGCGGACTGCAGTACAAAGTCCTCACACAGGGCAACGGCCCCGTACCCACCGCCACACAGAAGGTGAAGGTGAACTATGAGGGACATCTCATCGACGGCACCGAGTTCGACTCCAGCTACAAGCGCGGCCAGGCTGCCACGTTCAAGGCCAACCAGGTGATCAAGGGCTGGACCGAAGCGCTTACCCGTATGCCGGTCGGCTCGAAGTGGGAGCTGTATATCCCGCAGGAACTCGCCTATGGCGACCGCGAGACGGGCAGCATCAAGCCTTATTCGACCCTCATCTTCACCGTCGAGCTCCTCGGCATCGAAGAGGACGAGCCGAAGGCTGAGGCTACGAAGGCCACACCCAAGGTGACCAGCGTCAAGGCTCCGGCCAAGGCCACACCGCGCAAGGCCGGAAAGAAGAAGTAAGCCTCGTTTTCCCCACGACTTACACCTATTTATATATATGGCGCACCGATGGCAATCCGTCGGTGCGCCATTTTTATCTCCACTTTGCAGAATCCCATCTATCTGACAGCGCACAGAGCGAAAAATGTGCAAAATGCAACTTTTTTTTGTTTTTCTTGATAAAAATTGTGCGACTCCAACAAATTTTCCTTATATTTGCTACGAATAACTTTCAATAAGCACATATTATGGAAAAGATTGACCGCTTGGATAAGCAAATTATGGAGATCATCTCCAGCAATGCACGCATCCCGTTCAAGGATGTGGCAGCAGCATGCGGTGTGTCGCGTGCAGCCATCCACCAGCGGGTGCAGCGTCTCATCGACATGAACGTGATCGTCGGCTCGGGATACCACGTCAACCCCAAGAGCCTGGGCTACAACACCTGCACCTACGTGGGCATCCGGCTGGAGAAAGGCTCGATGTACAAACGCGTGGTGGACGAACTGAAGGACATTCCGGAGATAGTCGAATGCCACTACACCACGGGTCCCTACACGATGCTTGTCAAGCTCTACGCCCGCGACAACGAACAGTTGATGGAATTGCTCAACACCCGCATTCAGGGCATACAGGGTGTCGATTCGACCGAGACGCTCATCTCGCTCGACCAGAGCATCAAGAAGGAAGTGCCCATCAGCGTCGGCGAGGAGGGCGCAAAGTAAGCCGACACTGCTCACATGGAACATCTGCATTTCGAAGGCCTGCTCATCGGCGTGGCCACATTCCTGATTATCGGCATCTTCCACCCCATCATCATCAAGATGGAGTACTACAGCGGCACCCGCTACTGGTGGGCGTTGCTCGTCGGCGGCCTGATTGCCCTGTTCGTAGGCCTCTTCTTCGTCGAGAACATCGTGCTCAATGCCATCCTCGGAGCCTTCGCCTTCTCGGCCTTCTGGGGCATCGGCGAACTGTTCCAACAGGAGCAGCGCGTCAAGAAAGGTTGGTTCCCACGCAACCCCAAGCGCCGCTATCCCTGGGATGACACCCCGAACGGTGAATAACACACGGCGTGTTAACCACGAATGACGCGAATGACACGAATGAGAAAATGGACGTTTTTGTCCTCCTCATTCGTGTCATTCGTGCAATTCGTGGTCACATCAAATCCGCGTAATTCGTGTCATTCGCGTCATTTGTGGTTACATCAAATCCGCGCAATTCGTGTCATTCGTGCAATTCGTGGTTACATCAAATCCGCGTCATTCGTGTCATTCGCGTCATTCGTGGTTACACTCCCCATTCACAAATAGGGCGCAAACTTCTGGTTGAGTTCGTCGCAATCCTGCAGCACGCCATCGACCACGCACACCGTATCGACCTGTGCCCGCAGGCAGAGTTTCTCGTCGCTGGCGCGATAGATGTCCTGCATGAAGATATACTTCACACTCTCCTTCTTCAGCCAAAGCCTTGAGATAAACTCGTCGCCGCTGCGCAGCGGAATCTTGTACTGCATCGTCACGCGGGCAACCACGCAGTCGATGCCCCGTGCGTGGAGGTCGGCAAAGCTCACGCCGTGGCTGAGCAGAAACTCGTGGCGCGTGTGCTCGGTGTAGTGCTGGTAGTTGGCATTGTTGACAATGCCCTGCAGGTCGCATTCGTAGTCGCGCACCTTCATGCGCAGTTCGTAGATGTATTTCTTAGCCATCGCTTGTTTGTGATTTCGACTGCAAAGGTACGACAAAAAAAGTGAATATTAAAAATTAAAAATTAAAAATTAAAAGTCAGCCGGCGTGCGCGACAAAGCCGGTGGCTGTGCGCTGCAGGCTCTGCCGGTGTACGCACCAGACTCCCGTCGTCCGCCCTGCAAACCCAGCCCTTGTGCCCTTCCTACTCAGCCGTTGCGCCGAATAAAGTCAAAATATCATTGATATTTTCAGGAATATCAATGGAATTTGTACAAATATCAATGGAATTCTCAAAAATATCAATGATATTTTGAGTTTATTCGGCGCAGCGGATGGGTCCTGTCTGCGCCGGGGTTGAGTTTGAAGGGCACGGTGGCTGAGTTCAATGTGCGGACCGACAGCACATTGGCTGGACATGGGGCAGGTGAGGAGTGCCGTCGGGCTACGGTGTCTTGCGGCAGCGGACAAGGGCGTGCTGCCCGTCGGCGAGGGTGGTGGCGAAGAGATAGTCGTCGCCACCCTCGCCCAGATGGAGACGGCGGCGCAGCTCGGCCACCCCGAGGGGGAAGTTGCGCACGCTGAGGTTCGCCTTGCTCAGTCCGGCGAGCAAGGCCTTGAGTTTTCGTTTGGCAAAGTCGGACGACGCCACGACCTCGAAGCATCGGCCAGGGAAGTCTGCCACGAGCGTGTCGGCGGTGTAGAGGTGGCTGCTCGGGTGCAGCTTTTCGAGGCTGTACCGCTGTGCCACACACTTGTATGCCCCAGCCTTCAGCACCGAGGCATTCGGCTCGTAGAGGTAGCGGCGCAGCGTCGTGGTGTAGGGGCAGGCGGCCTGCCGTTCCTCGGCGTGGGTGAAGACGAAGGTCTGGCGCGGATGACGGTCGGACAGGTTGACGCAGACGTATGCCTCGCCACGCTCCCCAGCCAGGGGTGTGGTGTCCTGCGCGGGTGAGGCGGCGCTGCCTTTTATAATAAGTAGGAGTTCCTTGCATTCGCCGTCGACGCTCACCACGTGGACTTCGCCGACGCCCTGCAGCTCGCGGAGGGCTGCGGAGAGGTCGAGCATGGGCGAGAGTTTGAGCATCAGCACGTCGCAGCGTTCGCGCAGCGAGGTCAGCAGACGTGCCACGTCGGGGGTGCAGTCGGCGATGGCGTAGGTGCGGCCGCCGTGCTGGTCGCGGCGTGCAGGGTCGAGGAAGAGGAGGTACTGGCGTGGCAGACGCGCCAGGGCCTGTTCGCAGTCGGTGCACAGCACGTCGGCACGGTCCACGCCCAGCAGCGGCAGGTTGTGGCGCGCCAGGTCGCACAGTTCGGGGCTGCGCTCGACGAACGTGAGTCGGCAGGGCGACAAGCTCTGTGCCAGCATCGTCGCATCGACACCGAAGCCGCCCGTCAGGTCGGCCATCCTCCGTGTCGCCTCCGTGCGCCCTTCACCGCTCGCGAGGAGGTGACGGCGGGCCACTTCGCCCTTGTATCGTGCCGTCAACTCCGACGAACACTGCTCCATCGACAGCTGCTCGGGATAGCGGATGGCGTCGTTCGCCGCCCAGCTTGGCAGCTTCTGCCGCGCCCGCTGCCACGCCGCAATCTGCACACAGGCCTGCCGTACATCGACCTGGGGCCAACGCCGCGCACTGAGCATCAGCTCACGGACGTCGTCCTGCCGGTGCTCGCGGACAAATTGGAGGGTGTGTTCGTCGAGAGTGTTCATCTGTCGTCTGAATGTCTGTGTGCAAAGGTACGACAAAAAAAGTGATAAGTGAAAAGTGATAAGTGAAAAATGGAAAATTAAAAAATAAAAATTAAAAATCAAAAAAGTGAAAATTGAAAAATGATAATTGGCAATTAAAGGTCTGCCTGCCGAAAGAACTGAGGGACGAACGCTGGGAGCGCAGTCGTCCCCGTCCGCAAAGTGCAGGCGAGATGTCCGCATGCCGACGACTCTCTTTGTCCACATGAAGCGGGCAGGGACGCCCGTGCTCCGACCCATAGATGGCGGACGGGGTAAAAACGGACAGAATTTTGGCGAAATATTCAAGGAAAACTGCTGACGCGCAACTTTCTTTTACTTTTTTTGAAAAAAAACTTGAAATAATTTTGAAATACGAACTTATTTTCTGAAATTTGCACTCGGAAAAATAATAATTTTTTCATAGTTAAGGTTTAGGTTAAAAAAAGGGAGGCAAGGGTTCGTGAGAGCCCTTGTCTTTGTATGCACCCCCATGAATTTGTGTGTGCAGCCCCCCGTAGCCGACACCACCGACTGCCCCTGCGTAAACTTCGACTCTATGGAAGAAAACCAGCGTAAGACCCACCAGGACGGCTTCCCCGACCTGCAAGCCGACGGCCACGGCCGCCTGTTCCCATCGCCTGTGTTCGGACCCGTCCACAGCCGACGCCTGGGCGTGTCGCTGGGGGTGAATCTGCTGCCGGCCGACGGCAAGGTGTGCTCGTTCGACTGCATCTACTGCGAATGTGGCTACAACGCCGAGCGCCGTCCCCACCAGCGTTTTCCGAGCCGTGAAGACGTGCGCGAGGCACTGCGCACGAAGCTCGACTCGATGCGGCAGGAAGGCGTCGTGCCCGATGTGCTGACCTTTGCCGGCAACGGCGAGCCGACGCTCCATCCGGAGTTCCTCGGCGTGATTGAAGACACCTGCCGCCTGCGCGACGAGTTCTGCCCGCAGGCCCGCATCACGGTGTTGAGCAATGCCGCCGAGCTGATGAAGGACGATGTGTTCCGCGCCCTGCAACTGGTCGATAACAACTGCCTGAAGCTCGACACCGTGTCGCAGGACTATATCCGGCGCGTGGATCGTCCGGTTTCGGCCCGCTACGACGTGACGAAAGTGATAGAGCGCATGAAGCAGTTTCGCGGCCATTGCACGATTCAGACGCTCTTCCTGCGCGGTCGGCACGAAGGCTGCGACGTCGGCAACACGGGAGACGACTACGTCGGTCCGTGGCTCGAGGTGCTGCGCGAGATTGGTCCGCAGGAGGTGCAAGTCTATACCATCGACCGCCAGACGCCTTCGCCCCTGCTCGAAAAGGCAACGCCACAGGAGCTGGACCGCATCGCCGAGCAAGTGCGTGCGCTGGGCATTGCCTGCCAGGTTTCGTACTGATTTCCTAACAATGACGCCATGACGAATATCCCTGCCCGTTCGCCCGAAAAGCCCACTGCGACAGCTCCGTTCGCCGACCGCCATGTGGCAGCCGACAACTGCTTCACGCTGATTCGCTATGTGTTGGCTCTGTGCATCTTCTGTAACCATTTGTGCTACGCTTCGGGGCGCGATATCTTCCTTTGCTATGGCGGCATCTTTGTCGAATGCTTCTTCGTCATCAGCGGTTATCTGACGATGAACAGCTATGTGCGTCGCGACGACTGGCGCGATTTTGCCCATCGGCGTATGCGACGTATCCTGCCTGGCTACGTTTCAACGGTTTTCATCTGTTTTGCCATCGGCATCGTGTTCACCACCCTGCCGCTGAGTGACTTCTTCAGTCGGGCGGAAACATGGAGATACCTGGGCTCCAACTTGCTTTTCCTCAACTTCCTGCAACCGACGTTGCCGGGGCTTTGGGACCATCATGCCATGCCGACCGTCAACTCTTCGTTGTGGACCATGAAGATCGAAGTGCTCTTCTATCTGTCGGTTCCCCTCGTCACGTGGGCCATCAAGCGGTGGAAGCCTGCCCTTGTGTTCGGACTGATCACGTTCTTCTCGTGGATATGGTACACCACCACCCATTACATTTTCACCACGACCGGCCAGCACATGTACTATACGCTCAACCACCAAATCATGGGCGAACTGCAGTTTTTCTACTTCCCCGTCCTGCTGCTGTGGTATCGCGACTGGTTCGTGCGTCATGAGCGGGTGCTGACGGTGGCAGCCCTCGCCCTGCTTGTCCTGAGCTACACCTGGCTTCCACAAGCGGCCTACTTTAACTTTTTCAGCCTTTCGGTGTTGCTTCTTGTGGTGGCTTACCGCCTCGAAGCCTTCGTCCATGCGCGGCGCTGGAAAGATGTGAGTTACGAGTTCTACCTCCTGCGCTTCCCCACACTTCAGGTGTGTGTCGAGTTGTTGCCGGCAGTGTCCCTGCCCGTCCTGGCTGCCGTGTCCCTGCCAGTGCTGTTTGCGCTGTCCTTTGTGTTCAACCTCTGGTGCAAGTTCGTTTCGAAACGTATGCAGTGACGATGAGCGTTAATTCCGAAAAACTTCGTCTTTCGTTTTGTTTTCCGCTCGCTTAATCGTAACTTTGCAGCGGCAAATTCTGTACCTATTATATTTGTAAATGATGGAAGTAAAAGAGCTGAACGACGTGGTCGTTCGTTTCTCAGGCGATTCCGGCGACGGCATGCAGCTGGCCGGAAACATCTTCTCGACCGTCTCGGCGACGGTCGGTAACAGTATCAGTACGTTTCCTGACTATCCGGCTGACATCCGTGCACCGCAAGGTTCGCTGACGGGTGTGAGTGGATTTCAGGTGCACATCGGAGCCGACCAGGTGTTTACGCCTGGCGACAAGTGCGACGTGCTCGTAGCCATGAACGCTGCAGCGCTGAAGACGCAGTACCGCTTCGCCAAGCCTGGCGCGGCCATCATCATCGACACCGACTCCTTTCAGGCGGCTGACTTGAAGAAGGCTGAGTTCCAGACGGAGGACTATCTGGGCGAAATGAACATCGATCCGGACCGCGTGATTCAGTGCCCGCTCACCACGATGGTGAAGGACTGCCTCGCTGAGAGCGGCATGGACCCCAAGTCGGTGCTCAAATGCCGCAATATGTTTGCCCTCGGACTGGTCTGCTGGCTCTTCGACCGCGACCTCGACGTGGCTTTCAACTTCATTCGCGAGAAGTTTGCCAAGAAACCTGCGGTGGCAGAGTCCAACATCAAGGTCATCCAGGCAGGCTACGACTACGGCCACAACACCCACTCGAGCGTGACTGGCCGCTATCGTGTGGAAACTAAAAATAAAGTGCCTGGCCGCTATATGGACATCACCGGCAACAAGGCCACGGCCTATGGCTTCATTGCCGCTGCCGAGAAGGCCGGCCTTCAGCTCTACCTCGGTTCCTATCCTATCACACCAGCCACCGACGTGCTCCACGAACTGTCGAAGCATAAGAGCCTTGGCGTGAAGACGGTTCAGTGTGAGGACGAGATATCGGGTTGTGCCTCGGCTGTGGGTGCCTCGTTCGCAGGTGCACTCGCTGTCACATCGACCTCCGGCCCAGGCATCTGCCTGAAGAGCGAGGCCATGAACCTGGCTGTCATCATGGAACTGCCGCTCGTCGTGCTCGACGTGCAGCGCGGCGGTCCCGCCACCGGTCTGCCTACAAAGTCTGAACAAACCGACCTGCTGCAGGTGCTCTTCGGCCGAAACGGCGAAAGTCCCATGCCGGTCATGGCTGCCACAAGTCCTACCGACTGCTTCGATGCCGCCTACATGGCTTCGAAGATGGCGCTCGAGCGCATGACCCCCGTCGTCCTGCTCACCGACGCATTCGTTGCCAACGGCAGCGGCGCTCTGCGTCTGCCGAACCTCGACGAATATCCTGCCATTCAGCCGCCCTACGTGCCCGAAGAGATGCGTGGACAGTGGACACCCTACCAGCGCAACGCCGACGGTGTGCGCTATTGGGCCGTGCCAGGTCGCGAAGGCTTTGAGCATATCCTCGGCGGACTGGAGAAGGATTCGCGCACGGGTGCCATCTCGACCGACCCCGAGAACCACCATCTCATGACCGTGCTGCGCCAGAGGAAGATAGACAACATCCAGGTGCCCGACCTCGTGGTCGAAGGCGACGTGGACGATGCCGACCTGCTCATCGTAGGTTTCGGCGGAACCTACGGCCACCTGCATTCAGCCATGGACGAATTGCGCCAGAAAGGTCATAAGGTGGCGCAAGCTCACTTCAAGTATATCAACCCTCTGCCTAAGAACACTGCCGACGTGCTGATGAAGTACAAGAAAGTCGTGGTGGCCGAACAGAACATGGGGCAGCTGGCGGCCTTCCTCCGCATGAAGGTCGATGGCTTTGTCCCAAAGCAGTTCAACCAGGTGAAGGGTCAGCCGTTTGTGGTTGAAGAGTTAGTCAACGCATTTGAGGAACTTCTAAAATAGAAAAAAAGTATTATGAGCTTTACAGCACAAGATTATAAGAAAGGGCAGCCGCGGTGGTGCCCTGGTTGTGGCGACCATTTCTTCCTTGCTTCCCTGCACAAGGCTTTGGCCGAGATCGGCGTCGAGCCGTGGAACAACGCAGTCATCAGTGGTATCGGCTGCTCGAGCCGTCTGCCTCACTACATGGCGACCTACGGCATGAACACCATCCACGGACGCGCTGCGGCTATTGCGACGGGTGTCAAGGTGACAAACCCCCGACTCACTGTCTGGCAGGTCAGCGGCGACGGCGACGGACTCGCCATCGGCGGCAACCACTTCATCCATGCTAACCGCCGCAACATCAACCTCAACATGATTTTGCTCAACAACCGAATCTACGGTCTGACGAAGGGTCAGTACAGCCCGACCAGCCCGCGCGGCTTTGTGAGCAAGAGCAGTCCCTACGGCACGGTGGAGGACCCCTTCCGTCCCGCCGAACTTTGCTTCGGAGCGCGCGGCCACTTCTTTGCCCGTGCCGTGGCGACCGATGCCCCTGGCACCGTCGAGATCCTGAAAGCAGCCTACGAACATCAGGGCGCTGCTGTGTGCGAGATACTGCAGAACTGTGTCATCTTCAACAACGGTACGCACGACGACGTCTATTCTGCACCCAACCGTAAGAAGAACGCCATCTACCTGCGTCACGGCGAGAAGATGCTCTTTGGCGAGAACAACGAGTACGGTATCATGCAGGAGGGCTTCGGACTGAAGGTCGTCAAGCTGGGCGAGAACGGCATCACGATCGACGACATCCTCACCCACGACGCCCACTGCGAGGACAACACCCTGCAGCTGAAGCTCGCGATGATGGAGGGTCCGGACTTCCCCGTCGCCCTCGGTGTGATTCGCGATGTGCCGGCTCCGACCTACGACGAGGCGGTCGAGGCACAGATACAAGAAGTCTCGGCGCAGAAGAAGTACCACAACTTCGCCGAGCTACTGGAGACAAATGATATTTGGGAGGTGAAATAAGCGGAGAAAACTCAGCGTTTTTTCCTGAAGAAATCCTTCATCAGCGCAGCACAGTCATCGCCGAGCACACCGGCGGTGACTGTGCATTTTTTATGCAGAGCCTGCGGAGCGAAACGTTGGAAGCCCCGTTTTTCGTCGGCAGCGCCATAGACCACGCGTCCCAGCTGTGCCCAGCCCATCGCTCCGGCGCACATCACGCAGGGCTCAACGGTGACGTAGAGGGTACACTGGTCCAGATATTTCCCGCCCAGATGTTCGGCTGCCGCCGTGATGGCCTGCATCTCGGCATGGGCAGTGACGTCGTGCAGCGTCTCGGTGAGGTTGTGTCCGCGACCCACGATGCGGCCGTCGGCAACGACGACTGCGCCGATGGGGATTTCGCCCTGCTCAAGGGCACGGTGGGCTTCGTCGAGGGCAGCACGCATGAAGCGGGCGTCGGTGGCGGTGTCGGGAGTAGGAGTCATGGATGGTAGGGGGCGATGGGTTAATCGGCTGTGAGTGCAGCCTTGATGAGTTCGAGGTTGAGCTGTTCGATGTCGCTCAGGTCGTGCCGGTCGGTGTGGCGCTCTGCGATTTCGCTGTTCATGCGCTGCAGGTCGCCCTTGGGTAGCATACGGAGCAGGCCGAGGGGCAGCGGGCGCACGGAGGCAACGGCGTAGATGCCTGGCAGGTCGGGGTAGGGGCTTGCGATGCGCCGCAGGTCAAATTCCTTGACGCCGAAGTCGGGGCTGTGGAGCACGAAGGGTTCGTCCTTAACCACCTTCACGTGCAGTCCGCCGAGGATGGGGCTGACTTCCCACTCCATCGGACCCATGATGGCAGCAGCCCCGCCACCGCCAGGCATTTTTCCGAACTTAGGCGACGAGGGGTCGCCTCGGCTCACTCGGTTGTCGCCATACATGATGTGGCCCGTGACGTTGAACTGTTTGTCGGGCACGACGCTGAAGATGCCTGGGTCCTTCGAATAGTCGATATTCTCATAGTGGCTGAGCCGCGGGCCGAACACCGCTTTCTTGCCCTCGGGACCCTCATAGACGCCGTCGAACAGGTCGTGCATCGAGAGCGTCTGCACGTCGGGACGATCCATGAAGTAGTGTTGATCCACGCGCAGGAGGCAATCGACTGCACGTCGCTGTGCGTCGCGGACGACAATCATGCGCCAGGGTCCGACCGTTTGATAGGCGACGGTCCATCCCGTGTATCCCTTCACCGTGGCGCTGAGTCCGTTCTTTCCTTTTTTCGGGACGATGGTGTAGCGCAGGGGCAAGCTCCCGTCGAAGGGTGCGACGACGCGGAACTGGTCGCGGTCGCCGTCGTAGCCGAGGCTGTAGAAGTGCTGTCCGTCGAACCACCATACGCCGCCGTTCTGTTCGTCGAACAGGTCCTTGAGGGGCAGCGTCTTCAGACGGTCGCGCCGCGTGTCGAGCATCTGCTGTGTGCGCAGTGCCATCTGTTCAGCGTTCTCTTTCGCGCGGCGTTCGGTCCACCAGAAATCGAAGTTTTCTTGAGCGTTCATCAGTGAGGGGCAGATTGTGGCGAGGGCGACGCCAAGCAGTGTCCTAGCAAGGTTTCGGTAGGCTTTCATGTGATGACGGATTAGGTGTTGTCGGGGGCAAAGTTAACACAAAAAGTTAAAAGTTAAAAGTTAAAAGTTAAAAAATAAGGTTGGCGCATGAAAAAGTCGTAACTTTGCAGCCTAAAAACAGAAAGAGAGCTTGGAAACAGAACAGATTTCGGTGGCGCGTCGGGTGCACCTTGACACCATCGACAGCACCAACAGCTATGTGCGGAGGATGATTTCGCAGGGCGAGGCGACGCCCGAACTGACCCTTGTCGATGCCGACTGTCAGACGGCAGGGCGCGGTCAGACAGGCAATTCCTGGGAGTCGGCCGACGGGCAGAACGTGCAGTTCTCGCTCGTGTGCCACCCCTCCTTTCTCCTGGCTTCGCAGCAGTTTTTGCTCAGTCAGGCCATTGCCCTGGCGGTGGCCGAAACCGTGGGCGGCACGGTGAAGTGGCCTAACGACATCTATGTGGGCGACCGCAAGATCAGCGGCACGCTCATCGAGTGTGACCTGAGCGGACATCAGGTCGAGACATGCATCATCGGCACCGGCATCAATGTCAACCAGACGCAGTTTCTCAGCGATGCCCCCAACCCCGTGTCCCTCAGTCAGCTCACCGGCCGTCAGTACGACCGCGAGCAGATTCTGAGGGCCGTCGTCGATCGCTTTGCCTACCTTTATGCCATGCTCCGCCAGGGCGACGTCGAGCTGGTGCGCCGACTCTACATGCAGTGTCTCTATCGCCGCGAGGGGCTCCACCCCTTTGCCGACGCCCGAGGCCGCTTCATGGCCCGCATCCACGCCATCGAGCCGACGGGACACCTGCTCCTGCAGACTGACGGAGGCGACGTGCGCCGTTACGAGTTCAAGGAAGTGAAATTCCTGTTCGACTGAAATGACTTTTCGAGTGTTTACATTTTTGATTGCTAAAGCCTTATGAAGGACAACCCAACCCAGCATATCCGCATTGCCGACTACAATTATCCCCTGCCCGACGAGCGCATCGCCAAATATCCACTCGCCGAGCGCGACCAGAGCAAGCTGCTTGTATATAACAAAGGAGTGGTGACGGAAGACCGTTTTGAGCATCTTCCCCAATACCTGCCCGCAGGTGCACTGATGGTGATGAACAACACGCGGGTGATTCAGGCCCGCCTGCGGTTTCGCAAGGAGACGGGCGCACTCATCGAGGTGTTCTGCATGGAGCCGCTCCTGCCGCAGGAGTACCAGCAGAACTTCGCGACGCAGGGCTCGGTCGAGTGGCTCTGCATGGTGGGCAATCTGAAGCGCTGGAAGGAAGGAAGCCTAAGTACAAAGTACAAAGTACGAAGTACAGACGGCGACGGGGCGGAGCAGGATTTTACGCTCACAGCCGAGCGGCTACCCTACGATGCCACCAATGCTGACGGCACCAAGCACCGCATCCGTTTTTCGTGGAGCAATCCGGCACTCAGCTTCTCCGAAGTGCTTGCCGCCGCGGGCGAGTTGCCCATTCCGCCCTACCTGAACCGCCCGACGGAGGAGAGCGACCTGCGCACCTACCAGACGGTCTATTCCAAGGTGAAGGGTTCGGTGGCAGCACCCACCGCCGGCCTCCACTTCACCGAGCGTGTGCTCCGTGCCCTCGACTCCGCCGGCATCGACCGCGAGGAAGTCACCCTACACGTGGGCGCCGGAACGTTCAAGCCCGTGAAGAGCGAGGAAATCGGACAGCACGAGATGCACAGCGAATACATCGTCGTTCGGCGCCAGACCGTCGAGAAACTCCTCGCCCACCAGTGCGAGGCCATCGCCGTGGGCACCACCTCGGTGCGCACACTCGAAAGCCTGTACTACATCGGCCGTAAACTGATTGCCAGTCCCGACCTGACGGAAGAGCAGTTGGCCGTCAGTCAGTGGGAGCCCTACGACGGCACACCCGACGTGCCGGTCGAAGCCGCGCTGCAGGCCATTCTCCGCTATCTCGACGTCCACCACCTGCCAGTCCTCCACACTTCGACCCAAATCATCATCGCGCCAGGCTACGAATACAGGATTGTGCGCCGCATGGTTACCAACTTCCACCAGCCGCAGTCCACACTCCTGCTCCTCGTTTCGGCCTTTGTGCATGGCGACTGGCGCACCATCTACGACTACGCCCTCGGTCACGACTTCCGTTTTCTTAGCTACGGCGACTCGTCGTTGCTCATGCCGTAGCCGCACAGGGGCGCTGCAAAATCACTATTACTGCCGTACCCATCTACGCGTACGACCCTGTAAACAAACGCACACCGCGCACAGACTTCCGTCTGCTGCGCGGTGTGCGTTTGTGTGCGATGCCTGGACCAACGGTCCCGATGGGCAGATGATGTTCACCTGATCCCCGTCTTGACGTTCAGTCAATCTGGTTTCCGCGATACAGCTGGGCATACGTGCCGCCGAGCTGTAGGAGCTGTTCGTGGGTGCCACGCTCGACGATGCGGCCGTGATCCATCACCACGATGATGTCGGCATTGCGGACCGTCGAAAGGCGATGGGCAATGACAAACGACGAGCGCCCCTGCATCAGGCGGTCCATACCGCGCTGCACGAGGCTCTCGGTGCGGGTGTCGATGCTCGAAGTCGCCTCGTCGAGAATCATCGCCGGCGGATTGGCCACGGCGGCACGGGCGATGGCGAGCAACTGGCGTTCGCCCTGACTGAGGTTGCCCCCGTCACCGCTGAGCAGCGTGTCGTAGCCCTGGGGCAGGCGACGGATGAAGTCGTCGGCACCAGCCAGCCGTGCTGCCTCGCGGCATTCGTCGTCGGTGGCGTCGAGGCGTCCGTAGCGGATGTTCTCCATCACCGTGGCGGTGAACAGATGTGTTTCCTGAAGCACCATGCCGAGCGAGCGGCGCAGGTCGCAACGGTGGATGCGGCGGATGTCGATACCGTCGTAGAGGATGGTGCCGTGCTGGATATCGTAGAAGCGGTTGATGAGGTTGGTGATGGTGGTTTTGCCCGCACCGGTGCCGCCCACGAGGGCAACCTTCTGTCCGGCATCGGTGTCGAGGTCGATGTCGAACAGCACCTGTTTGTCCGTCACATAGCCGAAGTCCACGTGCGAGAAGTCCACTTCGCCGCGCTGCGGGACGAGTCCGTCGGGCGTTTTCCATGCCCACGCACCGGTGCGTTCGGCGCTCTCGGCGAGGCTGCCGTCGGCGGCGCGTCGCAGGTTGACCAGCGTCACGTCGGCCAGTTCGTCGCGCTCAGCCTCTGCGTCCATGAGGTCGAACACGCGACCAGCCCCCGCCAGCGCCATCACCAGGCTGTTCACCTGCTGGCTGACCTGCGAGACGGGACGGGTGAAGTTCTTCACCAGTGTGAGGAACGAAACGAGCGTTCCGATGGTCAGTGCCGCCGTCGCCGGCGAGTGTTGCAGCTGTTGGTTCACGCTGAAGAGCGACTGTACCTGCGTTCCCTCTGCCGACAGCGTGGCGGCAGGGTGGGTGATGCCGATGACGAGAACCGCACCGACGATGGCGCAGAGCACATAGATCAGGTTCGACAGGTTGCCGTTGACCGGCATGACGATGTTGGCCTCGCGGTTGGCATGGTAGGTACTTGAGCGCAGTTGTTCGTTGAGTGTCGAGAACTGGCTCATGGCCTGCTGTTCGTGGCCGAAGGTCTTCACCACCTTCAAGCCCGTCAGCATCTCCTCGATATAGCCGTTCATCGTGCCCAGACGTTCCTGCCGGTCGCGGAAATGGCGTGCCGAACGCTGTCCCAGCCAGCGGGTGACAAACACCATCGCCGTGGTCATGACGAGCACGAGCAGCGTCAGTTGCCAGCTTAGTATGCACATGCTCACCAGCGTCATCGCGATGGTGATGCTCGACGAGAACACTTCGGGCATCGTCTGGCTGACCAGCTGCCGCAGGGTGTCCACGTCGTTCGTATAGACCGACATCAGATTACCGTGGGCATGACGGTCGAAATAGGGGATGGGCAACTGCTGCATGTGGCTGAACAGGTCGCAGCGCAGCCGCAGGAGAACGCCCTGTCCGATGCGGATGGTGAGCAGGCTCTGCACATAGGAGGCGCAGGCACCCGCCACGAGCACCAGGGCGAGCGTGGTGAGCGCGTGCGCCAGGGGCTGGAAGTCGGGGTTGAGTTGTGCCGTGAGGGGCACGATGTAGTCGTCGATGAGCGAACGTGTGAACAGCGTCGAGGCGAGGGTCGTGACCGACGACACGACGATGCACAGCAGCACCGTCAGCAGTGACCAGCGGTAGCCGGTGAAGACGTAGCGCAGCACACGCGCGATGGTCTTCCATCCACCTTGCGGCATGCGTGCCCCGTAACTCCCCTTCGTGCCCCGTGAATTGAAACTAACTCCTGCGTGCATCTGTCGCTCCTCCTTTCGTCTGTGTTTCGTATATCTCGCGGTAAATCTCGCTCTGCTCGAGCAGTTGCTGGTGCGTGCCGACGGCGGCGATGCGGCCTCCGTCCATCACGACGATGCGGTCGGCATCCCGAACGCTCTGAATGCGCTGTGCCACGATGAGCTTCGTTGTCCCTGGCAGGGTGCTGCGCAGACCTTGGCGGATCCGTGCGTCGGTGGCTGTGTCGCAGGCACTGGTCGAGTCGTCCAGGATCAGAATCTTCGGGCGTCGCAACAGGGCACGCGCAATGCACAGTCGCTGTCGCTGCCCGCCGCTGACGTTGGTGCCTCCCTGTTCGATGAGCGTGTCGTACTGCTGCGGCATCTGACGGATAAATTCGTCGGCCTGTGCCACGCGGCAGGCTTCCTGACACTCCTCCAGCGTGGCGTCCTGTCGTCCCCAGCGAAGGTTGTCGAGGATGGTGCCGCTGAACAGCTGGTTCTGTTGCAGCACCACGGCGACCTCGCGGCGCAGCACATCGACATCGTAGCGGCGCACGTCCACACCGCCCACCGCCACGCAGCCTTCGCCCACGTCGTACAGGCGGCTGACCAGACTGCACAGCGTCGATTTGCCACTGCCCGTGCCGCCGATCACACCCAGCGTTTCGCCGCTGCCGATGCTGAGGTTGATGTCCGTGATGGCGGCCTCCGGACCGTAGCCGAAGGTCACATGGCGAAACTCCACGCTGCCGTCCTTCACTTCCTGCACTGCGTCGGCGGGCGACGTGATGTCCGCCCGTTCGTCGATCACTTCCGTCACACGTCTGCCGCTGGCGGCGCTCATCGTCAGTGTGACGAAGATCATCGAGAGCATCATCAGCGACATCAGGATGCTCATGACGTAGGCAAACAGGCTGGTCAGCTGCCCAGTCGTCAGCTGTCCACCCACGATCTGACGGGCACCGAACCACGAAAGGGCGATGATGCAACCATAGACCACGAGCATCATCACGGGGTGGTTGATGGCTTGGAGGCTCTCCGTGCGGACAAACAGGCGGTAGAGCGCACGTGCGGCACGTTGGAACTTCTCGCTCTCAAACTCCTCGCGCACGAAGGCCTTCACCACACGGATGGCCTGCACATTTTCCTGCACCGACGTGTTCAGTGCGTCGTAGCGCTCGAACACTTGCGCAAAAAGCCGCACCGTGCGGCTCAGGATGAGGTAGAGGCTGAGGCTCAGCACCACGAGTGCCACGGCAAAAATCGTGCTCATCTGCCAGTTGATGAACACGCACATGAGCACGGAGAAAATCAGATTGAGCGGAGCACGCACCGACACGCGGAGCAGTTGCTGGTAGGCATTCTGCAGATTGCTGACGTCGGTGGTCATGCGGGTGACCAGGCCGGCTGCGGTGAAGCGGTCGATGTTGCTGAACGAAAATGTCTGGATGTTGCGAAACATCGCCTGCCGGACGTTGAAGGCAAAGCCGGTCGAGGCGAGGGCGGCGAAGCGTCCCGCCAGCACGCCGAAGAGCATGGAGCACGCTGCCATCAGCAGCATCAGCGCGCCGTAGCGCACGACGTCGGGCAGGCTGCCGGCCATGATGCCGCGGTCGATGATCCACGAAGTGGCGTATGGAATCAGTACGCCCATCACCACCTCGAGTGCAGTGAACAGTGGGGTGAGGAGCGATGCGGTGCGAAAGCGACCGACGTGGTGCAGAAGGGTCTTGAACATACGGCTCAGAACGTATAGCTGACGTCCACACCAGCCTGCACCGGCATGGCGCGCTGGCCGAAGAAGGTGTTCGTCTGGCCGTAGCGGAAGCCGAAGCTGTTGTAGCGGGTGTTGGTGAGGTTACGTCCCCACAGGCTCACCTTCATGTTGCGCAGGTGGAAGTCGGCGTGTGCGCCGAGCGTGGCGTAGAAGTTCTGCGCGTAGTCGTTGCTCACGTCCCAGTAGGTGCGTCCCAGTGCCGACATGTTGGCACCGACGACGATGGCGTTGAGGACCGAGTTTCCGAGGTCGAAACGATAGTCGGCACTGGCACTGAGGGTGTGCTGCGGGATGTAGGGGACATACTTGTCCTTGTAGCTCACCGTCACGCCGTCCACCTCGTCGTCGTATTCCTTGAACACGGCGTGTGTGTAGCCGTAGCCCAGGCCGTAGCTGAGGCGGTTGTCCAGTGCACGTCCGCGCAGAGCGAGCTCTACGCCGCAGCTGAAGCTCTTTCCGGCGTTTTCCATCGTGCGTCCGTAGCCGTGGCTGCCCGCCATGACGGAGAGCTGTTGGTTGCGTATCTGGATGTAGTAGGTCGAAAGGTCGAGCTGCAGGGCGCCGTCGGCGAGGTTGAGGTGTGTGCCCAGTTCGTAGTTCCACGACGTTTCGGGCTTGTACTGGATGGTGTTGAGAATGTTCTCGTAGTCGGCCTCGCTGTGGGGAATGTCATAGCTGCCGCCACGCACTTTGCCGCTGTTGTTTCGCAGTTCGGTCTCGAACACGTCGGCAAAGCCCTGGAAGTTGTAGCCACCCGCGCGATAGCCTTTGCTGAAGGTGGCGTAGATGTTGGAACCGTTGTCGTCGATCTCGTAGGTCAGCCCCACCTTGGGCAGGAGCTGGTGGTAGGTGTCGGAGGCGGCGTGTGCGAGCGACGAGGAGAGCACGTTCGTCGCGTCGGTGCCGAACACGTGGGCTGTGATCGAGAGGGCGGCGTCGGTGGTGTAGTCAATCTTCTGATAGCTGAGGTCGTAGCGCAGTCCGAGGGTGGCGGTGAGGCGGTCGGTGAGCTTCAGGCTGCTCTGGTGGAACAGTCCGAAGTTGGTCTGCGGCAGACGGAAACGCCCTGGCACGTGCAGTTCGGCGGGGTCCATCGTCGCACCGCCTGCGGCTTCGATGGCAGCAGGAGCCGCAGCGGCAGCGGCAGCCATGGCAGCGGCTTCGGGCACGCCGCGCTCCATCATCTGTGCGGCGATGCGCTGGGTGAAGCTGTTCAGGATGGCGTCGTACTGTGCTTTGGCGATGGGCGCCGAGATCATGGTGCCATAGTCGCGGCCGAAGTCCACCGGAGCAGTGTTGGTGGTCCAGCGCTGCGAGAAGAAGGCGCCGGTGGTCCACTGCCAGCGTCCCTCGGTGTTGCGGCTGAAGGTCAGTTCCTCGGTCAGCGCATTCTGGTTCTGGCGCTGGCGCATGGTGTTGAAGTCGCGGGGCGTGTAGTCAATGTCCATCAGCATGTTGTCGTGCAGGTGCTGGTAGGAGGTGGTTGACTGGATGTCGAAGCCTTCGGCGCGGTAGCGCAGTGTGAATGCCGTGTTGAGCATGTTGCGACGATAGTTGCCCTGGACGTCGGTCGAGGGCGATTCAGCCGGACCGTAGAGCGAGGTGAGCTGTCCGTAGGGGAATCCGTTCTGCACCGTGTGCTGGAAGTCGGCGAGCAGGTCGAGCGACAGGCGTGCGGTGGGCTGATAGACCATGCGCAGGCGTCCGCCCAGTTCACCCCGCTTGTCCGCCCGTTCGCCGGTGGTCAGGTTGCGCAGGAAACCGTTGCTCTGCTCGCGGTAGAGCGCCACGCCGAGCCCGAACTTGTCGCTCAGTCGGGTGTTGGCCGACGCCTCGACCATGTTGTATCCGTGCGTACCGAAGCTGGCGCGTACGTTGTATCGGTCGCCGTTCATGGGGTTGGCGGTGTAGAGGCGCACCAGTCCGCCCTCGGCGTTCATGCCGTAGAGCGTGCCCTGGGGTCCGCGCAGGATATCGATGCGGTCCACTTCGTAGAGGTGGAAATTGTACTGGCTGCTGCTGACGAGCGGCATTCCATCGACATACATGCCCACCGCCGATGCGCCCGTGCGGGAGCCGATGCCGCGCACATAGACCGACGAGGTGTAGCGCGAGCCGTAGTCGGGCATGGTGAACGAGGGGACGTAGCCGGAGAGCTCGCGCAGGTCGCGTGCACCGAGGCTGAGCATCTCCTGGTGTGAGAAGAGCGTGCTGCTGAGCGGCTGTCGGCGCAGTCGCAGCTGGTCTTTCGGCTCTGCGACGATGACCACGGCATCGAGGTCGTAGATACGGCTTGTGTCGGCGACCGCTACGCCGTTGTTACCCCCGACGGGGTCGGTGCCGGCCTGTGCGGTCAATGCAGCCATGAAGGCCGCAACGATGAGGATTTGTTTCATAGAGTCTTTCTACCTTTTGAATTTCGGCTGCAAAGTTACGACATTTCGCGCACGCGTGCAATCCTTATTTATAATGATTTTGCTGTCCGTGAGCCGCGGAACAAAGTAGGGTGGAGGGCCGCGGAAAGTCGGACCTGCCGCGGAGGAAACACGAACGGTGCGCCGAACAAACTCAAAATATCAATGATATTTGTAGAAATATCAATGGAATTTGTAGAAATATCAATGGAATTTTTGAAAATATCAGTGATATTTTGACTTCTTTCCGCAGTATGGCCCGCTTTGCACTGCGAACGGAGGCAGTTCCGTCGGCGCTACGCCGCAGTTCCGTCGGCGCTTGGCTGGAGCAGAGACGGCGCTTGGCTGGAGCGGAGGCGGCGCTTGGCTGGAGCAGAGACGGCGCTTCGCTTGACCGCAGTCGGCGCATGACCCGACCGCCGGCGGTGCTCAGTTTTTTGCTCATGCACAGGGAGATAATCGCCAAAGCATTTGGCAGTTTCATTTTATTGTTGTATCTTTGCCACCTCATCACTCAATCAAAATCACCCTAACGAAACACACACCATGCACTTAGGACTTTGGGAAATTGTACTGATCGCCCTTGTCGTGCTTCTGCTCTTCGGAGGCAAGAAAATCCCTGAACTGATGAAGGGACTGGGCAAAGGCGTCAAGAGCTTTAAGGACGGCGTGAACGGCCTGGAGGACGACAAACCGTCGGGCGACAAACCGGCCTCTGCCGACGAAAAGACGGCTCCGTGATGGAGGGCGAGATGACCTTCTGGGAGCACCTCGACGTGCTTCGCAGCAGCATCATCCGCATGCTGGTGGCAGCTGTGGCGACGGCTGCCGTCGCCTTCTGCCTGAAGGACTGGCTCTTCGAGTGGGTGCTGGCCCCGTCGCAGGCGGACTTCTTCCTCTACCGCTGGCTCCACATCGACGCCCAGACGCTGAGGCTCGTCAACACCGAGCTGACCGAACAGTTCATGATCCACTTGCGTGTGGCGCTCATGGTCGGGCTGCTCATCGCCTCGCCCTACATCCTCTACCTGTTGTATAGGTTCATCTCGCCAGGGCTCTATGAGCGCGAACGGCAGGTAGGCGTGCGCCTCGTGGTGGCAGCCTATGTGATGTTCCTCGTCGGCGTCGGCGTGTGCTACACACTCGTGTTCCCCGTCAGCGTACAGTTTTTAGGAAACTACAGCGTCAGTCAGGACGTGCAGAACATGCTCACCATCACCAGCTACGTCGATACGCTACTGATGCTCAGCCTCGTTTTCGGCATCGTCTTCGAACTGCCCGTGCTGGCCTGGCTGCTGGCGAAGGCGGGCATGCTGAAGTCGCAGTGGATGGCGCAATACCGCCGCCACGCCGTCGTCGCCATCCTCATCGTGGCGGCCATCATCACTCCCACCGCCGATGCCCTCACGCTGGTCATCGTCGCACTGCCCATCTGGCTGCTCTACGAAGGCAGCATCTTCATCGTTAAAACCACTCAATAAGTACCGCTACTGTTTGTTGCGATTCGGTCGCAACACCCCCAATCCTCCCACCCCATGCTCAGAAAAATCCGCACCACACTGGCGATCCTCAGCATCGCCGCCATCACCCTCCTGTTTCTCGACTTCACAGGCACGCTCCACCACTGGCTCGGCTGGCTCGCCAAGATTCAGCTACTGCCCGCCGTGCTGGCGATGAACTTCGTCGTCGTGGCGGTGCTGGTGCTGCTCACGCTGATTTTTGGCCGCATCTACTGCTCTGTCGTCTGCCCCTTGGGCGTGATGCAGGACGTGGTGTCGTGGCTGCATGGCCGCACGAAGAAGAACCGCTTTTCCTATTCGAAGGAAAAACGTTGGCTGCGCTATGGGGTGCTCGGCGTGTTCATCGTGGCGATGGTGTGCGGCATCGGTTCGCTCGTGGCGCTGCTCGCTCCCTACAGCAGCTACGGCCGCATCGTGATGAACCTCGTCCGTCCCCTCTACGAATGGTGCAACAACGGTCTGGCAGCCGTGGCTGAACACTACGACAGCTATGCTTTCTACACGACCGATGTGTGGATGCGCAGCCTGCCCACCTTCGTCGTCGCAGCCCTCACCCTCGTCGTGCTCATCGTGCTGGCGTGGCGCGGCGGCCGCACCTACTGCAACACCATCTGCCCCGTCGGCACGGTGCTCTCGCTGCTGGCGCGCTTCTCCTGGCTGAAAATCCGTTTCGACGAAGACAAGTGCCGCAACTGCTCGAAGTGTTCGCGCAACTGCAAGGCCGCCTGCATTGACTTCCGCAGCCACACAGTCGATTACAGCCGCTGTGTTGTCTGTGGCGACTGCATCGGCGACTGCAAGTTCGGAGCCCTTTCTTATTCACATAAAATCAAGTCAAGCCATGCTGCGACCCCGTCGCAGCCCGACCCCCATCCGACTGATGGTGGCCGCCGCTCGTTCCTCGTCGCCACCGCCGTCGCCACGACGACTGCCGCGCTGGCACAGGAAAAGAAGAAAGTGGATGGCGGACTGGCGGTCATCGAGGACAAGCAAGCCCCCGTGCGCACCACGCCGCTCACCCCTGCCGGTTCGCTCAGCGCACGCAACATGGCCACCCGCTGCACCGCCTGTCAGCTCTGCGTCAGCGAATGCCCGAACGGCGTGCTGCGCCCCTCGACCGACTTGCTCACCTTCATGCAGCCGACGATGGGCTACGAACGCGGCCATTGCCGGCCCGAGTGTACCCGCTGTGCCGACGTCTGCCCCACCGGAGCCATCCGACCCATCACCCGTGAAGAGAAGTCGAGCACCCAGATCGGGCACGCCGTGTGGGTGCAGGACAACTGCGTCTGCATCACCGACGGCGTGGATTGCGGCAACTGCGAGCGCCACTGCCCGACCGGAGCTATCCAGATGGTGCCGCTCGACGCTCAGGACGAATATTCACCCTACGTCCCCGCCATCGACGAGAGTCGCTGCATCGGCTGCGGTGCCTGCGAACACCTGTGCCCTGCACGCCCCTTCAGCGCCATCTATGTCGAAGGACACGAAGTGCATAAAACCATTTAGCGTATGAAAGAACGTAACATAAGCCGCCGTAGTTTCCTGAAACGTCTGGGCGGAGGTGCCGTCGCCACCTCTGCACTGCTCGCTGCCTGCAAGGGTGGTGCGTCGCAGCCGACCTCGCCCGCCGAACCTCCGGCCGAGGGCATGACGATGCGTGTCAACCCCAACACGGGCGACCGCGTCTCGCTGCTCGGCTACGGCATGATGCGACTGCCCGAAGTGCAGGGACAGAAACTGAAGGAAGGGCAGGAACCCGACTTCGACCAGGATATGATCAACCGCCAGGTGGATTACGCCATAGCGCACGGCGTCAACTACTTCGACACCAGTCCCGCCTATTGCCGCGGCTTGAGCGAACGCTGCACCGGCATCGCCCTCGCCCGACATCCGCGCGACACGTACTACATCGCCACGAAGCTCAGCAATTTCGCCCCCGACACATGGCCCGCCGCTGCGTCGAAAAAGATGTTCGAAACCTCGCTCCGCGAACTGCAGGTGGACTACGTGGACTACCTGCTGCTGCACGGCGTGGGCATGGGCGGTATGGACGACCTGCACCGACGCTACCTCGACAACGGCATCCTGGACTGGCTCGTGGAACAGAAAACGGCGGGGCGCATCCGCAACCTCGGCTTCTCCTACCATGGCGACGTCGCTGTGTTCGACACCCTGCTGCAGTGGCACGACGAAGGGCGCTACCATTGGGATTTCGTGCAAGTGGAACTGAACTACCTCGACTGGGAATATGCCAACGAAATCAATGAGAGCAACACCGACGCCGTGTACCTGTACGGCGAACTGCACAAGCGCGGCATTCCCGCCGTCATTATGGAGCCTCTGCTGGGCGGACGCCTGGCCAACGTGCCCGAAAACGTGGTCGCCAAGATGAAGAGCCGCGACGCGCAGGCCAGTGTGGCGTCGTGGGCATTCCGCTTTGCCGGAACGCCCGAGGGCGTACTCACCGTTCTCAGTGGCATGACCTACATGGAGCACCTGCGCGACAACCTGCGTACCTATATGCCGCTGAAGCCCCTCAGCGAGGAGGAAAAGGAGTTTCTCTACGAGGTGGCGGACGACATCTTCAATCTGAACACCATTCCCTGCAACGACTGTAAGTACTGTATGCCCTGTCCCTACGGACTCAACATCCCCGCCATCTTCGTCCACTACAACAAGTGCATCAAGGAAGGGAATATCCCCAACGAACGTATGGACGAGGAGTATTGGCGGCAGCGCCGTGCTTTCCTCGTGGGCTACGACCGCTCGGTGCCCCGTCTGCGCCAGGCCGATCACTGCATCGGCTGCGGCGAATGTGTGTCGCACTGTCCGCAAGGCATCGACATCCCTGCCGAAATGCAGCGCATCGACGAGTTTGTCGAGGAACTTAAAAGAAGTGAAAAGTGAAAAGTGAAGAGTGAAGAGTGAAAAGTGAAGAGTGAAAAATGAAACTTAAAAACCTAAAAACTCACATACTCATGTTGACACAGCGCACCATCATCCTTTCAGCTCTATGGATGTTCACAATCCTCGGGAGTGGACTGGCGGGCGGCAAACTGCTCGCCCAGCAGCGTCCTACGGCCCGCGAGGAAATAAAAGCCAACCGTTATCTGGCAGGCAGTAACTATCTGGACTACGACCGTGCGTACGGCCGCGACGCTCTGACGCCTGCGCCACGAGGCTACGAGCCCTTCTACATGAGCCACTACGGACGTCACGGATCGCGCTGGCTGCTCAGCGACGGCGACTATCTCACCGCCATCCGTCCGCTACGCAAGGCTCGCGAACAGGGAAAGCTCAGTGCCAAAGGCCTGGAGGTGCTGAACCAACTCGAGCAGTTCTTCCTCGGCACACGCGGACGCCTCGGCGACCTCACCACTGTGGGCGAGCGTCAGCACCACGGCATCGGACGCCGCATGGTGGAACACTTTCCCGAAATTTTCATGAAGAAGGGAGTGAAGATCGACGCACGCTCGACGGTCGTCATCCGTTGCATCCTGTCGATGACCGCCGAGTGCGAAGAACTCAGCTCTGCGAACCCCACGGCACGCATCCACAACGACGTGAGCGAGGCCCTGCAGTGGTATCTCAACGCTCCCTGGCGCGGGGAAGTGCGCCGGCAGAGCGGCAAGGGACGCGCCGTGGAGGACGAATATCGTGAGCGCTGGACACACCCCGAACGCCTGTGCAGCGTGATGTTCACCGACCCGCAGTGGGTGCAGGACAGCATCGATGCGGGCTCGTTCATGCGCCACCTGTTCGAAGTGGCTGCCAACATGCAGAGCCACGACGCCGAGCTCGACGCCGCTGCCCACATCGACAGCCATGCCGGCGAGGTGGGCGACCTGCTCTCGCTCTTCACCGACGAGGAAATCTACGACCAGTGGCGGCGCGTCAATCTGGGCTGGTATCAGAACTACGGACCCTCGCCTGCCACGGGCAGCGTGATGCCATTCAGCCAGCGCCATCTGCTGAAAAACATCATCGAGACGACCGACACCGTCACCCAGGTGCAGGCCACGCTGCGCTTCGGGCACGAGGTGTGCGTCATGCCGCTGGCCTGCCTGCTCGAACTGGGCAACTGCGGATTTGCCTCCGACGACTGGGAAAGGCTGGACGACACGTGGCGCAACTACGAAATATTTCCTATGGCTTGTAACGTCCAACTCATCTTCTACCGGCCGAAAAAAGGAAAGTCGGGCGACGTGCTGGTCAAGGCACTCCTCAACGAGCGCGAAGTCAGCCTGCCCGTCGCCACCGACCGCTACCCCTACTATCGCTGGACAGACCTGCGCCAGTATTATCTCGATAAGCTCCAGCGCTTCGACGAACTGGAACGTGCAAACCAGTCAAATCAGCGATAGTGCGACTCCACACCGCCGCACATCCACACCCGTGCTGCGGCGGCGCGGAGCACAAGAGAAAGGTAAAAAGATTGTTTTCCGCACTAAAAAACAGAACCAATGATATCTTTTGAGAGTGATTACAACAACGGAGCGCACCCCGAGGTGCTGCGCCGCCTGGTCGAGACCAACGACCGCCAGAGCCTGACCTACGGATTCGATGAATGGTCGGACAGCGCAAAAAGGAAGATACGCGAGGTTTGCCAATGTCCGAAGGCCAGCATCTATTTCCTTGTCGGGGGTACACAAACCAATGCCACCGTCATCGACGGAATCCTACAGAGTTACGAAGGTGTCATCTGTGCCGACACCGGCCACATCAACGTGCATGAGAGCGGAGCCATCGAGCAGAGCGGACACAAGGTCATCACGCTGCCCTCGCACCAGGGAAAGCTGGACGCCGCCGACCTGCGCCGCTTCATGGAGGTGTTCACACACGACGAGAGCCGCGAACACGAGGCACAGCCCGGAATGGTATATATCACCATGCCGACCGAGCTGGGGACGATTTACAAAAAACGCGACATAGAAACCATCCGCCAAGTCTGCACTGAATACGAGCTGCCCCTATTCGTTGACGGTGCACGGCTTGGCTATGGTTTGATGGCCGACGACTGCGACTTCACGCTTCCGTGGCTGTGCACACAGTGCGACGCCCTGTATATCGGAGGCACGAAGGTCGGAGCACTGTGCGGCGAAGCGGTCGTCTTCCCGCATGGCAACGCACCGCGCCACTTCTTCACCATCATCAAGCGGCACGGCGCACTGCTGGCCAAGGGCCGTCTGACCGGCATTCAGTTCGACGCCCTGTTCAGTCCGTCGCCCGACAATCCCAACACTGTGCTCTACTTCTCCATCGCCCGCCATGCCATCGACATGGCCAAACGCATGACGCTGCTGCTGAGCGAGGCCCATCTGCCTTTCTTCATCGACTCGCCCACCAACCAACAGTTCGTCATCATGCCGAACGACCGCATGCATCACCTGGAGTCCTACATGCAGTTCACCCACTGGGAGCCGTACGACGAGGAGCACACCGTCTGCCGTTTCGTCACCTCCTGGGCAACGACCGAGGCCGACATGGATCAACTCGCCGAACTGCTCAGCCGCTATTAAAGTCCGTCCCATCTAAATATTTAAGCACTTGGAATTTTTTTTCCAGGTGCTTTTAATTTATAATTTTTTTAATGGGGTTGGGAAATCGCCCTGCTTTGCGTTATAGGGTTGTACGAATCGGAAAAATGGAATCAATCGTTCTGAAATACAGGGAGCAGATGGTGAGGCTGGCACGTGTGCTGTTGCGTGACGACGAGGAGGCTCGCGACGTGGCGGGCGACGTCGTCGAACGGGCGCTGAAGGTGCGCCCGACGGGCGACGAACCTGCGCTGCGCGGCTGGCTGATGCAGTGTGTGCGCAATGCCTGTACCGACCGCATCCGCCGGCTCAGGACGCACGAACGTTTCCTGCGCCTCTATCCGATCGACGACAGGGACGAAGGTGTATCGGCCGATGATTTGGAACGCCTCTGGACCGACATCCGCCGCTTCATCGACTCGGGGCTGACGGAGCAAGACCGGCGCGTCCTGCTGCTGCGGTTTGACGAGGGGTGCACGTATCGCGAAATCGGCCGTCGGCTCGGCATCAGCGAAGCGGCTGTCTATAAACACCTGGCTCAGGCACTGCGCCGTCTGCGATTGCATTTTCGGAAAAACGAACAACTGACGATAGGATGAAACAGACTGAAGACAAGGTGGAGCGAATGCTCTGGCTCCTGGAACACAGGGACGAGGCGACGGACGAGGAAATCCGTTTGCTGATGGACGACGACGAGGTGCGCGACGTCTATGAACTGATGGTGCTGACGGACGAGGCCTACCGATGGGCGGACGAACCGAGACGGACACTGTGGTGGCGCAAGGTGGCGGCTGCCGTGGCCATCGTCCTGCTGACGGGTGTGGCCGTGGCTGCCGTCGGACATTTTTCCATGAAGGCAAAACCCGACCTGTCGGACTATGCCTGTGTGATGGACGAGCAGGCGATGACGGCCATCGGCGACACGGTGCCGCAGGTGGTCAGCGGCGGGACTGCCGACATCTGCGTGTTCACCGACCGCGAACTGAAGGACGTTCTGGCCGTCGTGGCCTGCCACTATGGGGTCGGGAAGGTGGCCTTCCGCAGCGACAGCCTCATGCACCTGCGTCTCTATCTGCAATGGGACCGTGAGGCCTCGCTCGACCACTGCGTCAGCGTGCTCAACCATTTTGAGCGGTTTTCCGTCAGTATCGGCGACGACGTTCTCCTCGTTGACGGCAAGCAGGGAAAGGAGGAGCAGCCATGAAGCGCGACCTCTTCACCCATTCTTTCGCGCTGCTGCTCCTCCTTCTTTGCTCCGCTGCGCCCCTGTCGGCACAGCGCTTTGTCGCCGACTTCCGCCAGGTGCCTCTGAGCCAAGTCCTGATGGCGATTGATGAACATTTCGACGCAGTGCAGGTCAACTTCATCTTCGACGAACTGGAGGACTTCACGGTCACGAAATACGTCGATGCTGCGACGGCACACGAAGCCGTGATGCAAGCCGTCGGGCTCTATCCGATGCGTGTCGATGTCGATGCCGAACGCATCTTCGTCGAGTGCTACCAAAAGGCTGCACGGCGCCTGCAGGGCCGCGTCGTCGATGCCGAAGGGCAGCCGATGGAGTTTGCCTCCGTCGCCTTGCTCGCGGTACAGGACAGCACCTATCTGGCAGGAGGCGTCAGCAACGAGAACGGCGATTTCGTCATTCCGACAGACTCGGCCGAGGTGCTGCTGCGTGTGTCCTACGTCGGCTTCCGCACCTACGAACAGCGCTGCCAGGTGGGCAACGTCGTCAACGTCACCCTGCATCCCGAACAGACCACCCTCGGCAACGTCACCATCCGAGGGCAGCGTCCGCTCATCACCCGCGAAGAGGAACTCACCGTCTTCCACGCCGACGCCCTCGAGGGAGCGGAGACGATGGAAGCCGGCGACGTGCTGAAATACGTGCCGCGCGTCGTCGTCGATATGGACGGAAAGGTGCGCATCGGTCAGCACGAGGCGACCATCTACGTCAACGACGTGAAAGTCTCGGGCGACGAGTTGCAGGCATTTCTGCGCGGACTGCGGGGCGACGACATCGAACGCATAGAGGTGCAAGAAGTACGGGGCGCCGACGAACCCGCCGGCCAGAAGGGCGGCACGCTGCGCATTGTGACCAAGCAGCGGCTGGGGCTCAGCGGCGCTTTTGCCCTGTTCGGCCTGCAAAGTCTGCAAAGTCCGAAGTACAACTACTACCCCTACGTCACGGCCTTCTTCGGTACGGAGCGCTGGAACCTCTACGCTGCGGCCTATCATGCGCAGGGCAACCATTACGAAACCACCACCATGCGCAACGAATATCTGCTCACTGGGGAGGTTCACGACAACCTGACGCGCCTCTATAATCTTTCCAAAATACCGTATCTGCGGCTCGGCGGCACCTACAGCATCGACCGTGCGAAGCGGCACAACATCGGGGCCGAAGTGCGCATCGACGTGAACCACAAACGGGCCAACGACGAGGACGAGATGACCTATACCGATGCCGAAGGAAACGCCTTCGAGGGCAGCGGACGGCAGCACATCAAGGACAACACCGACCTTGTCTCGACCGCCCTTTTCTACGAATGGAAACTCGACGAGCGCAAGAGCAGCCTGAAGGTGCAGGCCGGCTACAACCTTCGCACGATGAACATCGACAACGACTTCCTGACCGTCTATCCCCACCTCGCCAGCCGCAACTTCACGGAGCAGGATCATGCCCGCAGCCATTCCGACAACTTCATTGCCCGCACCGACCTGCGCAAGTCGCTGCCTGGGGGATGGGGCCTGCGCAGCGGCCTGTATTTCAATGCGTCGGTGCGCAAGGACGAGCAGCACAACGTGTTGACCACCACGCCGTCGAGCGGGGCAGGGGAGAGCAGTGTCCTCTCCGACTTCCGCTACCGTGAGGCCATCACGGCAGCCTATGCCGGTGTGACGCGGCAGTTCGGAGAAAAAGTGTTTGCGAACCTGAGCCTGCGCATGGAGCATACGCACATGTCGGCCACCGACCGCATGGCAGGCCGTCGCGAGGTGGAGCGCACCTACACCGACTGGATGCCCTATTTCTTCCTCTCCTACACCACCTCGCAGCGCTGGGCCTACTCGCTCGCCTACACCCGCAGCATCTACCGCCCGCCCTTCAACCTCCTGACCACCTACGAAAACCGAATCACGGAGGTGATGATTGACCGCGGAAATCCCGACCTGCAACCTTCGATGACCGACAAGGTCAGCCTCTCGGCCGCCTTCCGCCAGCACACACTCACGCTGGAGGCATGGCGTGTACGCGACGAGGTCACAGAGTTCTTCGACGTCCAGGACGGCATGATCAGCCACGTTTACACGAACTTCGGCCACCGCGATTGTGTGTCGCTGGAGTACGGCTACAGCGGGCGCGTCGTGCCGTGGTGGTTGCTCAATGCCAATGCCGGCGTCACGTGGCGAGCCATTCCCAGCAGTTACAACGTGCGTTATCACTGGAGCCCCTACGTCACACTGGTCAACCAGTTCAGCGTCAAGCATATCGGTGCATTTGAAGTTGAGTTTGAGAGCAACGGCAGCACGAACAGCGGCAACCAGTACTGGCGCGGACAGACCTTCGTACACCTCGCCTACAGCCGCCGCTTCCTGAACGACCGCCTATCGCTCCGTTTCCGTTTCGACGACGTGTTCGGCACCATCAGCAACCACAGTGTCAACCACGTGCCCACGCACACCTCCACCTTCGACCGCCGCCCGTCGATGCAGAAAGTCGCCCTCACACTGACGTGGTCCTTCGGCAACCGTGCCCGTGTGCGCCGGGAACAGGTGGACGAAAGCGGCACTGCCAACGACCGACTGTAGCATCGCACACGATATAAACTTCCAAGCACTTAGAAAAAAACTTTTAAGTGCTTGAAACTAAAAATCCGAGCGTTCAGACATTTTCGTCGAGAGCGCTCGGATGTTGCATTGAATTGGGAAGAAAGTGGGGTCAGCGTATGAAGTTGGTGCGGGCAGGCACCTCACGCTCGGGCAGCGGTTCGTCGTTCACCTTCAGCCGCTTGAGCATCCATGCCATGTTGCGGCCCAGCGTGCGCATGGTCTGCATGCCCTCCTCGTCCTGTGCAGCCTGACCAGGCGTCTGTCCATAGACCATATTCCAGTACTGCGAAGAGACGACAGGCATGTTGAGAATCGTGAAATACTTGTTCAGACGGTCGAAAGCGGCTGAGGCTCCGCCGCGGCGACACACCACGACCGAGGCTGCGGGACGGTACTGCATCTGGTGACCGAGCGAGTAGCACACGCGGTCCATCAGTGCACAGAGCGAACCGTTGGGACCACCGTAATAGACTGGCGAACCGATGATCCAGCCATCGACCCCGTCGCGCACGGCGGTGAGGATTTCTTCATAAACCTTGTCGTTGTAGGTGCAGCGCCCGTTGCGGCCGCACCAACCACAGGCGATGCAGCCCTGCATGGCCTGCTTGCCGATGTTGATGATCTGTGTATCGACGCCCTCGGCGTTGAGCGTGCGTGCCACTTCTTCGAGTGCGAGCCGCGTGTTGCCGTGTTCGCGCGGGCTTCCGTTGATGAGTAGAACTTTCATGGGTTGGGTGTGGTGTGATGTGTGTGGGATGATAACTATTGCAAAAGTACGGCTTTTTCGCCATTTCTCCAAAGTTCCGGCGCCAAAAAACTTTCCTTTTGCCGCGCGCACTGCCTGGGCTGTGCGTATGTGGTCGCCTTGCGTCCATAAAAAATGGTTAAAAATGTATTACCATTTTGTTGTCCGCTGATTTATTCGTAACTTTGCACGAATTATGTGCCGTTTGGCACGTTTGACCTTTGGAACCAAAATAAAAAAATAGAAGTAGTTAGGAATGAAAACCTACAGAATTGTGAACAATGCGTGCGGGTGGCTGGTCTTTGCCATCGCCGCGTTCACCTATTGCTCGACCATCGAGCCGACAGCCAGTTTCTGGGACTGCCCAGAGTTTATCACCACTGCCGAAAAGATGGAGGTGGGTCACCCGCCTGGCGCACCGTTCTTCATGCTTTTCGCCAAGCTGTTCACCCTCTTCGCCAGCGACTCGACGCAGATTGCGCGCATGGTCAACACGATGTCGGCCCTGCTCAGCGCCGGCTGTATCCTTTTCCTGTTCTGGAGCATCACTCATCTGGCTAAGAAGCTCCTGTGGCCGAAGGGCAGTGACATGCCTGCCGGACGACTCATCGCCATCATGGCCAGCGGTGTGGCCGGTGCACTGATCTACACCTGGAGCGACACGTTCTGGTTCTCTGCCGTCGAGGGCGAGGTGTATGCCTTCTCCTCGTTCTTCACCGCACTGGTGTTCTGGCTGATTCTCAAGTGGGAGGACCAGGCCGACGAACCGCACAGCGACCGCTGGCTCGTGTTCATTGCCTACCTGACCGGACTCTCGATCGGCGTCCACCTGCTCAACTTGCTCTGCATCCCTGCCATCGTGCTGGTGTACTATTATAAAAGGAGTAAGGAACCCACGCTGCGCGGCTCGCTCACTGTGCTGGGCGTGTCGGTGGTGCTCGTGGCAGCCGTGCTCTACGGCATCGTGCCTGGCATCGTGAAGGTGGGTGGATGGTTTGAGCTGCTGTTCGTCAATCAGCTCGGCCTGTCGTTCAACACCGGTCTGTATGTCTATCTCGCTCTGCTCTTCGCCTGCCTGATTTGGGCCCTCGTCGAGACGGAAAAAGCGGTGAGCCCCCGACGCATGAACATCTCGTTCCTGCTCAGCGTGGCCCTGCTCGGTATGCCGTTCTACGGCCACGGCACCTCCAGTGTGGTCATCGGTGTGATTGTGCTGGTCGTCGTCGCCCTGTTGCTGTGGCTCAAACAGGAAAATGTCACGCCGCGCCTGCTCAATACAGCACTGCTCTGCATGACGCTCATCACGGTCGGCTACAGTTCCTACGCACTCATCGTCATCCGTTCGTCGGCCAACCCACCCATGGACCAGAACTCGCCCGAGGACGTGTTTACGCTCGGCGAATACCTGAGCCGCGAACAGTACGGCGACCGTCCCCTCTTCTACGGCCCGACCTATGCCAGCCGCCCCGAAATCGTGGAGAATGCGCAGGGCGACCTCGTCTATAACATCTCGAAGGGAGCAGCCGTCTATCAACGCAAGGCAAAGGCGTCGGACGAAGAACGTGACGAATACATCGTCGCCAACGAGAAGTTCGACTACGTGTATCCCTCGAATCAGTGCCAGATCTTCCCTCGAATCTACAGTGACAAGCATGCTGGACTCTATCAGCAATGGCTCGGACACGGACCCTCGAAGTCGGTCAGCTACAAGATACCTGGCGAAGAACCGCAGACTGTCACCATCCCAACCCAGCTCGACAACCTCCAGTACTTTTTCTCCTACCAGCTCAACTTCATGTACTGGCGCTACTTCATGTGGAACTTCGCCGGACGCCAAAACGACCTTCAGAGTGGGGGAGAGCTCGAACACGGCAACTGGATTACGGGTATCAAGCCCCTCGACGACGCACGCCTCGGCGACCAGGACCGCCTGCCCGACGACCTGAAAGAGAACAAGGGACACAACGTGTTCTACTGTCTGCCGCTGCTGCTGGGCCTGCTCGGCTTCTTCTGGCAGGCTTTCCGCAACAAGGAAGGCATCCAGCAGTTCTGGGTAGTCTTCTTCCTCTTCTTCATGACCGGCATCGCCATTGTCGTCTATCTGAACCAGACGCCCAACCAGCCCCGTGAGCGTGACTATGCCTACGCCGGCTCGTTCTACGCCTTTGCCATGTGGTGCGGCCTCGGCATCGCAGCCCTGTTCGAGGGACTCAAGCGACTGCTGAAAGGCATGGGAGAGCGTCGGGCCAGCCTCGTCGCCTCGTGCCTGGCCGTCATCCCCGCCGTGGCTGTTCCGCTTCAGATGGTCAGCCAGACCTGGGACGACCACGACCGCTCGGGACGCTACGTCTGCCGCGACTTCGGACTTGACTATCTCGAAACCATCCCTCACGACGGTGTCATCTTCACCAACGGCGACAACGACACCTTCCCCCTCTGGTACAACGAAGACACCGAGGGCAACCGCACCGACGTGCGCGTCTGCAACCTTTCCTACCTGCAGACCGACTGGTATATCGACCAGATGAAACGCCCCGCATTCAGCGGTGAAGGTCAGTCCTCACCCCTGCCCATCTCGTGGGAACGTGTCGATTACACCACGGGACAGAACGAAGTGACCGACGTCAACCCGACCGTCAACTTCGGTGGACAGAGCATCTCGATGAAGAGTCTTGTGCGCCAGATCTACGAGCAAGACCACGAACTCGCCGCCAAGATCTGGGGCGAAGAACCCTTCGAACTGAAGAACGCCATCCAGCGATTCGTACTCAAGCGCGGCATCCCCGCCGAATATCAGGACCTGGTGCGCGACCTGCCGTCGTGCCTGCCCTCCGACTCGCTCTACATCAACGTCGATAAGGACGCCGTGCGGCGCAGCGGAATGAAGCTCATGGCCGGCGACTCCATCCCCGACCGTATGTGGATTGACGTCGCCACGTTCAATGAATTTGGCGAGAAAGCCTCGGAGACAGGACGTGTGTACAAGAGTTTCATGATGATGCTGGAGATGTTGGCGCAGAGCAACTTCTCGCGTCCGCTCTATATGTCCACCACCGTGGGTCCCAGCAATTATGGCTCCCTCTACAAGCACTTCCTGCAAGAAGGAATCGCATGGCGCTTCACGCCCTACACCTATGCCGAGAACCAAGTGCAGAACACCGTGGCCGACACCGACCGCATGTTCGACAATATGGTCAACCGTTACCGCTACGGCAATCTCTCCGAGCCAGGTATCTACCTCGACGAGACCATCATGCGCATGTGCTACACGCAGCGTCGCTGGTTCGGCGTGCTGGTTCGCCAGCTCCTGAAGGAGGGCGACAAGGCCCGTGCGCTGCAGGCTGCCGAGAAGTGTGAGAAGGAAATGCCGTCCTACAACGTGCCACACGACTTCGGCAGTGGTTCGATGGACATCGCCCAGGCCTTCATCGAAAACAAGAAGTTCGACCGAGCCGACGAAATCCTTGCCGCACTCGACAAAAAGGCAACCCAGTATTTCGACTGGTACATGGGGCTGAACGACTTCTACTTCCGCGGCTCTGTCAGCGAGTGCTATAAGCTGCTCACCATCATCGCACGTGTGTCGCAGACCTATGCCGACATGGCCGCCGTAGCCCCCAGTTACCAGAAGAAAGCCGACGCCACCGAGGAACGCCTCAATCGGATGTACGGCCCCTACGCCAACCGTTGCGCCTCACTCGGTATTCAATTGCAGTAAATGTTTAGTGTTTAGTGCTGACACACTAAACCCTAAACACTAAACCCTAAACATTCAATGTTCATTGAGCAACCCAGCAAGTGGCTTCGATGGCTCTACCCAAGCGCCATTTGGAGAATGAATCCGGACGAACGTGCTGTCTATCTCACGTTCGACGATGGTCCCATCCCCGAAGCCACGCCCTGGATTCTCGACACGCTCGACCGCTACGGTGTCAAAGCCACGTTCTTCATGGTCGGCGACAACGTGCGCAAGTACCCCCAACTGTATGACGAGGTCGTCCATCGCGGACACCGCGTGGGGAACCATACGCACAACCACATCAAACTCATCTCGCAGCCAGGCCGCTACCATCGCAACGTGATGGAGGCCGACCGCTATATCCATAGCAACCTTTTCCGACCGCCCCACGGATGGATGTGGAACTCGCAGTACATACGCCTGCGACATCGCTACGCCATCATCATGTGGGACCTCGTCACACGCGACTACAGCCGGCGGCTCACGGCCGACGACGTGTTCGAAAACGTGCGGCGCTATGTCCGCAACGGCAGCATCATCACCTTCCACGATTCGCTCAAGAGCATCGACAAGCTGAAGCAGTGCCTGCCCGCCATCATCGAGTGGCTTCGCGACCAGGGCTACGAGTTCCGTATCTTCGACCAGAACCAGACATGGAGTCGGCATCTGAAGTAAACGGACCACACCCCAGCGCGCTACCCACCCTACTGGCCGACGAGGTGAAGCGTCAAGCCCGCAGCATCGGTTTTTCGGCATGCGGACTTGCTCCCGCACAGCGCGTCGATGACTGCCATGCCGACGCCTTCCGTGCGTGGATCGACGCAGGCCGCCACGCCGACATGCACTACATGGCTGACCATGCCGACAAGCGCATGGACCCCCGCCTGCTGCTCGATGGCGCACAGACCATCATCTCGCTGGCGCTCAACTACTACCCACACACGCTCCTGTCGCAGCAACAGCTGCAATTTGCCTACTACGCCTACGGACTCGACTATCACGACGTCGTCCGTCGGCGTCTGCACGAACTGTGCACACGGCTCGGCCTCGACCCACAGCGCGATGCCAAGCTGTGTTGCGACACCGTGCCCATCCTCGACCGCTACTGGGCGTGGCGTGCCGGCCTGGGCTGGATGGGACGCAACAAAAACCTGATTCTACCTCATCGCGGCAGCTATTTCTTCTTGGCAGAAATCGTCACCACCCGTGCCGCCGATGCCTACGATGCACCCCTGCCCGACCATTGCGGTAGCTGCCGACGCTGCACCGAGGCCTGTCCGACGGGTGCTCTGCAGCTTTCTGCCGACGGACAGACCACGCTCGATGCACGTCGCTGCCTCTCCTATCTAACCATCGAAAATCGCTCCGAACTGCCCCACGACGCTGCCCGTCAGATGGGGCACTGCATCTACGGCTGCGACCGTTGCCAGCAAGCCTGTCCGCACAACCGCTTTGCCCAGCCCACCGACTGCAGCGACTTTGAACCCCGAGCCGAGTTTCTCGCCATGCAACCCGCCGACTGGAGCCAGCTGACGCGTGAGCAATACCAGCAACTGTTTCGTGGCACCGCCGTCAAGCGGGCCAAGTTCGAAGGCTTGCAGCGCAATATCGCCGCCGTCGTGGCTCCGACAGACGGGCGTTAGTCCAGTCGGAGGCTATCGTTGGAAGGTGCCTCCGAAAATGTAGCTTGCGGCTGAGTGGGCTGAAAAAGAAGAGTCAGACTCATCTCGCGATGAGCCTGACCCAAAAATTAAGAGTTACAAACCTTTTTAAAAAATGTCGTCAGTTGTTTCACAACAAGCGAGAGACGACTCCATTATAATGATTGGATATATGAGGAATTCTACTATCCTTTTTTGCGACTGCAAAGTTAGTTAATTCGCTGGATATACAAAAATTTTGCAAGCTTTTTTTGACGGTAGGCAGACGTTTTTAGGTTTTTTTCACGTTTAACCCTTGTATTGCTGCCTCCTCGCCCTGTTCTGCTCGTTGTCGGCGCGGAATGTTAAATAAACAAGGATTTTAACAGTTCCGACCCCCGATTTTGTGGGAGAAATTTGGAGGAAATAGAATTGTGAGACAACGAAAAACACGAAAACACACAACGAAAAACATGAAAATAGACGAAAAACACGAAAAATTCTGTCCTCACACAGAAAAATTTTATTGCACACAGAAATCACGGAAATACACAGAAAGGCTGGCGCTTCAACTCTGCTATTTCCGTGATTTCTGTGATTTCTGTGTTCCGAAAAAATCCCTTTCTGCGTGCGAAACCTGCCGACGAGGAGCTGTTTGTCCGCCGACAGCCCGTCGTTTGTCCGCCGACAAACGGTCGGGAGTGCGCCGTTTTATCTGTCGTTTGTCCGCCGTCTGAGCGTCGTCAGTCCGCCGTCTGCGGGTCGTCAGAGTGCCGTCTGCCGATAGGTTTGTCCGCCGTCTGCCGACGCTGCGTCCGCCGACTGCCGACGCTGCGTCCGCCGTCTGCGGGCCATCCGATGGCTGTGGGCGGTGCTGAAGGTCAGGATGTGTCGCGGTTGGTCATTGCAAGGAGCATGATTGATGGCTCATGCTTGCGGAATTGACGTCCGAGCTGTCGGTCGCTGACCGCTGCGCGATTCTCAGCGACTCTCCTGACAGAACCTTAGTTGACGAATCATCAACTAACTTCTGTCTGACGCCGTTATATGTTAAAACCGCATTTTCGGCCTGCCGAAACCTCGGATTTGCTCCAGATTTGGGGAAAGTCTGCAAAAAGGTTCACTGCGTAAAAAATGCAGGAAAAATGCGCTGTGTGCGGGCACAAACCTTGATGTATATCAAGAAAACGGCCTTTTTTTGCAAAAAAAGTGGGAAATAATTGCTCAGTCTTGAAACTCGCCGTACCTTTGCAGCGTCAAAAGGAAAAAGACAAAAGGTAAAGACGAAAAACCCTTAGCAAGGGTACAATTCGACCCAGGCGAGGGCGAAAGGTTTTTAGGAAGTCAATAAGTGTTAACCCCTCAAGTCGATCCTCGCGTGCGAGGTGCACATCGAGCGAGGGTGAACTTGGTAAAAAGATTAGGAAAGGATCGTATGATGGATACAATTACATTAGTAGCTACCGTTGTTGTAGCAATCGCGGTCATCGTGAGCAACATTTCAGTTCTGAAATAAGTTCACAGGTCCCCGTCCGGCGGACCGACCGCAGGAGGGCAGTCAGCTGCCCGACCGCAGACAAGCCGGACACATCATAATGTTAGAAGTTAGTTAGTATTAGTTAGGTGATAATTTTTTTCAGGTCTTCCTGAATGTTGCGTCGGCAACAAGTTTAAAGGTAAGACAGATTAGGTGTTATTTAGTTAGAACATGATGGTGAGAGGCCGCTCGAGAAGAGTCGCTTCTCATTTTTTTGTACCCTAATCGGTCGTCAACCCCTTGGCCGTCAGCCGAAAAACAGATAGCCTTTGGAAATTCGCTTTTTCACACGTCAATCACCCGAAATTCTG
This sequence comes from uncultured Prevotellaceae bacterium, assembly GCA_900319385.1. Classification (GTDB taxonomy): domain Bacteria; phylum Bacteroidota; class Bacteroidia; order Bacteroidales; family Bacteroidaceae; genus UBA3839. The sequence continues at coordinate 126,381 of ONOG01000001.1, forward strand.
GCATCAATCGTCATCTCTCGACTGTTGAAGAGACTGACGTCGGGGGGGCGGATGAGTGACGTGTGACGGCTGTGTGCTTAAATGCTTGGATGATTATGGGTTATCCTCGCCTTCGGCTGAGCGTCAGGGGAGGATGATGGCCTGATAGACTTCGGACCACAGGCGACGCAGCTGGCGGCTGGGCAGGTTGAGGAAGAAGCGCTGGCCGAAGGAGAATTCGCGTCCGAGCAGCTGCATGTCGCGCAGGATTTCGGTGTAGAAGGGGTGTGTGGACCATTGGCGTCGCGGCTCGTGGAGCGTAGTGGCGTAGAGGTTGGTCATGCGGTCGTTGATGGTGTCGGACAGATAGTCGGCACGTACGTCGGCTGGGATGGACTCCATGCGCAGGGCATTCAGGCGGTAGCTATAGTCCGACGTCCAGCGGAACGAGTTGCTCGTGTGCTCCTCGCCTTTCAGATAGACGCTGTCGGCGAGCGTGCGGACCGGTTTCGACGTTTGGAAGACGAGCCGTAGCCAGAATAGGTAGTCCTCGCCATTGTAGATGTCGCGGGGAACGTCGAACAGCCGTGCGTTCAGTGCCGAGCGCCTGTAGAGGCTTCCCCAGGGCACACCTATCGTTCCGTCGCTACGCACGGCGGCGTGGCGGAACTCGTCGATCGGCACCGTGCCTGTGCCCCAGCCGCAGCTGCGCGCATTGCCCAGCACGATGTCGGTGTTGTCGGTCGCGGCATGGAGCAGACGTTCGATGGCGTCGGACATGAGTTGGTCGTCGGCATCGACATAGGTGAGCCACACGCCCCGTGCCTGCTGGGTGCCTACCCATCGCGCCACGCTGCGTCCCTGATTGGTCTGGTGAACGACGTGGATGCGTGGGTCGTGTTTGGCACATTCGTCGCAGATGCGTCCGCTCTCGTCCGGCGAACCGTCGTCCACGAGCACGATGTCCAGGGCCGTGTGGGTCTGGCTGAGCAGGCTGTCGATGCAGGCGCAGAGGGTATCGGCGGCGTTATAGACGGGCACGACAATCGAGACGCACACACCCTGCTCCACTGTTCCGAGCAGCGGAGCGGTGCCGTTGGCTGAAGATATGTTGGCGTTGTTCATCTTATTTATTTTTCTTCGATACGATATACATCTACACAGTTCCCGCCGCGCGTTCCGCGTCCCTGCGACGTGGTGATGAGGGTGGTGCCGTCGCGGCTCACGTCGAGGCCTACGGGATAGCTGTCGGCGGCGACGCTCAGCACCAGCTTCATGCTTTGCGTATCGACAATGTCAATACGGCTGTCCAGGTGACAGGCGGCAAAGACGTAGCGGCCGTCGGGCGAGAGTTCGATGGTGCGTGCTCCGTTGCCCACCTTACACTCCTGCCAGCCCGACACCGCGCCGAGGTGGTTCTGCATCCGTTGCGCCGCTGCGAGGAAACGGTCGAGGCGGATGCGCTGCACGTAGCCTGTGCGGTTGATGCTGAGGTAGAGCCAGCCGTCGCGGATGACGAGGTGGCGCACGTTGGCACGCATGCCTTGCAGACGGCCCAGGTACTGACGTGTCTTCATGTCGATCACGGCGATGCCGCCGCCACGCCCCATGCAAGCCACGAGCAGGTAGCGGTCGTCGGGTGTGAAGACGGTGCCGCGCAGGCACCAGCCGCTGTCGTCGTCGCGGTTCACCTGTTCGTCCAGCCCGAAGTCGAGCTTCAGTTGCTCATCGACGATGAAGCACTGCACGTAGTGCCAGTCCTGCGGACGGTCGGACGTGATGTCCACAAGGCCGACGGTGTTGTCGCCCCAGTGGGTGACGGCCAGCCAACGTCCGTCGTGGCTCGTGCACACCATCTTGGGCAGCGGACCTGTTTCCATGACGAGCACGGTGGAGTCGGTCTCGGTGTCAATCACCGCCATGGCCGAAGGCTCCTGGGCATTGAGGTCGTAGGTGCGGCGGTAGAAGGGTACCCAGAAGAAGCGTCCGCCGTGTGTGAACGTCCCTTCGACGGGTTTGCCATCGAAGGTGTTTAGGTTTTCGCTGTAGTGGCGGAAGGGGAAAAAGCCACTCGGACGGCTGAACAGCGCACTATCGGCCTCGGCGAAGTGGTGAGGCACGACGGCCAGCTTGCGCCACGACTGCATTTCGTAGGCGACGGTTTTGCAGCCTTCGAGCGAGTTGATATAGAATTTGCGGCCCTGCGGATGGATGTTGGCCGACTTTGGCGAGTGGATGTCGGGGTCGGCAGTGAGGCTGTCGCTGGGGTCGAAGTGCTGAAATTTCGCGGCGAGTGTGAGGCTGAGCTGTCCGTCGGGCGTGGCAAAACGCTGACCCAGCTGGGGATGGACCTCGGGCTGGGCTTGTGCCGACAGGGTCGAAGCATAGAGGAACAGGCCTACTAATAATAGGAGAATCATGACTTTTTGCGTGCCAATAGGACGAGTAGGACGATGAGGAGGGCCGCGCCGCCCACGATGAGGAGCAGGGTGGGGAGTGTCAGCCCAAAGAGTGAGAACGGCGGAGTGGCGTCGGTGGCAGGCTGTGACTGGCGGGTGGTGTCGGCCGTGGCGGTGTCGGCAGGCATTGGCTCTTCGACAGGCTGCTGCGTCACCTCCGGCTCGGCATATTCCACGCTGAAGATGTTGACGGCATTGCCACCGCCTGCGGCACTGTGGCCCTGGGAGGTGACGATGACGTAGGCGCCGTCCTGCGAAATGTCGAGGCCGACAGGATAGCTATCGACTGCCGTCGAGCAGACCATGCGCATCAGCCGTGTGTCGGCCACGCACAGACGGCTGCCACCGTTGCAGGCGGCAAAGACGAAGCGGCCGCTGGGCGAGAGTTCGATGGTGCGGGCACCGCTCATCACCTGACATTCCTCCCAGCCGCCCACGGTGGCCGTCTTTCCCTGCATCTGGCGGGCAGCGTCGAGAAGTTCGCTGAGGGCTTTGCGCTGGATGACGCCGGCGGCGTTGCTGGAAAGGTAGAGCGTGTCGCCCACAACGACGAGGTGGCGCACGTTGGCACGCATGCCGAGCAGTCGGCCCAGGTACTGCTGTTCCTGCAGATCCACGACGGCGATGCCGCCGCTGCCGCCCATGCAGCCGACGAGCAGGTAGCGGTCGTCGGGCGAGAAGACGGTGCCGCGCAGCGCATAGCCGCTGCCATTGTCGCGATCGACCGACTGGTCGAGCGGAAAGTCGAGGCGCAGACGGTAATCGACGGTGTAGAGCTGTGTGTAGTGCCAGTCGGAGGGTTGGTCGCTGCTGATGTCGAGTGTGGCGACGGTGTTGTCGCCCCAGTGCGAGACGGCGATGGTGCGTCCGTCGTGCGAACACGCCACCATCTTAGGCAACGGACCCGTCTCGAACAGGCGGATGATGGTGTCGGTGCGGGTGTCGATCACCGCCATGGCCGATGGGTCCTGGGCATTGATGTCGTAGGAACGGCGGTAGTAAGGCACCCAGAAGTAGCGTCCGTCATGCGAGAACGTCCCTTCGACGGGCTTTCCGTTGAAGTTGTTGAGCGAACGGCGTTCAGCATTGTAGTGGGTGAAGGGGAACAGACCGCTCGCCGGTGCCCAGAGCGACTGGTGACGGTCGTCGAACGTGTGGTTGATGACCTTCAGCTTGCGCCATGTCAGCATTTCATAGACGACCGTCTTGAACCCCTCCAGCGAGTTGACATAGAACTTACTGCCGCTCGGGTGTATGTTGACCGATTTCGGGCTGCGTATGTCGGCGTCGTAGGTTTCGCGCTCAGCGGTGGAAAAGCTTTGGAACTTGTGGAGCAGGGTGAGCCGCACGGATCCGTCGTCTGACTGGTCTGTCTGCCCGATGCGCGAGTGGACGACCGACGGTTGCTGCGCACTGGCTGTCACGAGGAATGCCAGTGCGACTGTATGGAGAAAGAGTCTTTTTGCTTTCTGAAGCATGGTTTGTAAATGTTTGGTTGGTTTATAAGACATCGACAGCCTGCACCTCGCTGTCTTTTCCGTTGTAGATCAGATGGACGCAGAAGTTCGCTCCGTCGCTGTAGATATAGAGGGGCAGCTCTTCGCCGAGCGACGGCTCGTAGTCGAAGTGCAGGCGAATGGAGGTGCCGTGCAGGTAGTTTTCGACGGGTGAAAGTGCGGCGTCGCTGTCGAGGGGGTGGAGCGAGAAGACGGGGTCGGTCATGGCTACGACGCGCGGCAGTTCGATGCGCAGCGTGCGGTCGGTCCGTGTGAACCATCCCTTGACGGTCTGCCACCACGATTTGTCTGCGTTTTCGGCGTCGGTCGAGACCACGATGGTGGTGCCCTCGCGCAGCGTGTTCTGCAGTCGACTGGGCTGCAGCGAGTAGCGGCTCAGGTATTCGTCGCGGGCCTGCTGCTCTCGCTGGCTGCGGTCGCGACGTTCGCCGCGTAGGAATGCCAGGGCCGACGACTCCTTGTAGTGTACGTCGTCCACCCAACAGATGCGGTCGTCGGTCATGGCAATGGCGCGGACGCGGGTGATGTCGGCGTAGGATTTGCCTGGATAGTCGAGATGGACGGTGTCGAGGTCGGCGGTCGAATGGCGCGGAATCACACTCACCGTGTGCGGCACCTTCACCACGTCGTATTCGTCGCGATACATGTCGGTGTAGTGAATGCAGAGGAAGATGCGCACGTTCTCCAAGTCAATGTCGGAACGGTTGTTCAGCCGCACGTGCATGACGTCGTCTTTGGTCCACAACATCCAACTGCTCTCGGGCTCGACCTGCACGTCGAGGTACGACTGTTCGAGCAGCAGGCTCTTGAAAGGGGCGTAGAGGTTTTCCTCGCAGAACTGCATGTCGCTCAGCAGTTCGTCGTAGAGCCCCTGGTTGCCGCGGCGAAAGAAGTGGTTGTAGATTTCCTCCCGTGCCTTGTCGAAGTCGCCCTGATTGGCGTAGTGGCGTGCCTTGAGCAGGTTCGGACTGAAGAGTCCGTAGCCTTCCATCGTCGAGGCATAGAGGCGGCGCAGGTATTGCCCTTCGGGAGTCTGGGTCAGATAGCTGCGTGTGTTGTAGCTGTCGAGCATGTCGGTCAGACGCTGTGCCTGACGGGGGTACTCCACCGAGGCTTGGTTGAAGCGGCTCAACGCTCCCTGCTCGTCGCCTGCCTGTTGTAGCAGCAGCCCTTCGAGCACCAGTGCAGGGGCGGTGCGGTCGGGGTAGAGTTCGTTGTAGTGTTGAATGAGGTCCGACGCACGACGGAGCGAGGCGTTCATGGGAGGCTGTTGCGGTGTGTCGCCGGCAGAATCAGGCAGGGCAACCTCTTTTTCCTGAGTGATGACGACGGGCTGGTCCATCGCCTCCGCGCCACCCTTCAGGATGCGCCCCATCGCCTCGAGCAGCAGTGCTTCGCCGTTGTCGGGGTGCTGACGGAGGATGTTGCCGGTGTGTTTCAGTGCCTCGTCGGTATGACCGGCATAGAGGTCGAGGTAGGCACGGTCCTTCTCGATGCATAGTGCATCGTACTCGCGCATGTACTTCTGATAGATTGGAGCATAGTCCTCGAGATATTGGCGGTAGGCTGTGCGCACACGCTGAAGGTCGGCTGCCACCTGTGCCTTCAGCTTCTTGTCCTGTTCATACTGCGAAAAGGCTTCATCGACTGTCTGGTCGGCATTCTCGCCTGCCACAATGCCGAGCACGGCAAACACGTCGCCATAGGTCGCGCGGATGAGGCGGCTGAGCGAGACGTTCTCGGCCAGCGACTGCCCGCCGCGTGCCGCACTGCGCACCAAGAGCCAGGTGTCGCCCAGCTGTTCGTCCTTCTGCTGCAGCTTATACATGTATTCCAGCACGGGGAACAGCTTGCGCTTGGCTTCCAAAACGTCGGGTGCCACACGGCTGTAGTCCTGACGGGCCATGAAATCGAGAAACTCGTCGAAACTCTTGCTGCGCACCTGTGCCAGCTCCATGGCATTGAGCACACGGACGGTCTGCTCCAGATCGTAGTCGCGTCCTTGTTGCAACTGAGCCTGCGCCGTAATGGCCTCGTAGGCAGGCACAAATTCATCGACAGGCCGGTAGCTGTCGAGCGAGAGCGAAAGCAGGTCGCCCGACGGGTCGGACTGGCATCCGGCCACCGTCAGCAGGCAGAGCAGCCATGCTGCCAGTTTGCAGTGCAGGGAAATAGACTTTGGCTTCGTCATGTGTTCAGCAGTTCATCAAAGAAGTCTGGGTGATAACTCATCGGAAACGCACAGTCCTCTCACTATCGGCCCATCTTGGGGATGCCGAATTTGAGCCGCGGAATCTTGTCGATCACACGCTGGATGAAGGGACTCTCCGTCGGCGTCGTTGTTGCGGTGGCTGCGGTCTGCGGCTCAGCTTGTGGCTCAGTGGCTTTGGATCCCGAGGCGGCAGTCTGTGGCTTTGTGGCTGCGGTCTGCGGCTCTGCAGTCACAGCTTGTGTGTCTGCGGCTGCGGTCTGGACGGCAGATTGCGGTGTGGCTATGGCTTCGGCGGGTTGGGGTGTGGGCGCCGTCATGGCTTGCAGACGGTCGCGGAACGTGGCGGTCGCCGCGCGATAGGTTTTCAGTTCGTTGGCAGACATCGTCCGAGTGTCGCGCAGCAATACCACGGTCTTCCCCGAATCGGTCTGCACCTCCATCCGTTCTGGCTCAAAGCTGACGATGGTGTAGGCGTAGGTCTTTCCCACGACATTCTGCCATTCCTGTTGCTGCGTCTCCTTCACGAGTTGCCGGAACGCCGGAAGTGCATCGTCGATGACGCGTTTCTGGGCGGTGGAGTATTGTTCGTCGGAAGCGTCGTAGTCGAGTTCGAACGAGGCAATCGTGAGCGGAATATTGCGGAAGTGCAGCTGGTGGTTGTTGAGACTCCACCTGCGCTCGATGCGCTCCTGCTGTGCATTCATCTTGACGTTGACAATGCCGAGCGAATAGTTGAGGGGCACGAGGCTGCGGAGCGAAAGGGTGCTGTCGGCGCGGAAGGTCCAGATGCGTTGTTCGGTGCTGCCTTCTTCTACCCACGGGCCGAGCAGGTTTTTGTCGGACATCAGATTCAGTTTCAGCCTGCCGACATCGACTGTGGGTTCTGGCGCTACGACAGCGGCTGGAGCAGGGTCGGGAGTAGCAGCGACCTCCTCCTTGGGCTGGGCTTCGAGCTGGGGATTGAGTTTCAGCCGAAGGGCTTCGTCGATCAGGTCGGCGGGAATTTGGTCGAGGGCACAGCGTTCCTGGCTGGCCGACAGCGTGTGCGCTGTAATGGCAAGGCCGTCGTTGTTCAGTTCGAGGAAAGGCCGTGTGGGTGCCTCGCATTTCCAGGCAAAAAAATCGTTGGCTGAAGTGGCGGGTGTGATGATGCGCACTCCGTTGGTCGTGACAATGACCTGCTGATCCTGGCCGTCAGCCTTACGCCGCATTTTCAAGTAGTTGGCACGCAACTGAGTACCGAAGCGTTCGCGGTAGTATTTCTGTTTCTGCATCACTCCGGCTGCATCGTCCAGGTCGGCACGGCTCAGGGCTGGCGGGCAAATCTTGTCTCGCGGGACGAGGTGGAACATACGCACGTCTTCCACATAGCAGCCTCCGACGACATCGCCGGTGAGCCTTAGTTCGTCGTCGGTCGAGCGTGACACGATGTCCGAGAGCATTTTGACCTCGCCGTTGTTGCAGGCAAAAAGCAGCTCGACAGGAAATTCCTTCATGATGGTGTACTTCTCGCGGCAGATGTCGGCACCATTGACAATATTCCACTTCGCCATCTCGAGGGTGCCCTGCTGCAGCGTGAAGCGAAACACGGCGTAGCTGTCACCATCCCGCGACGAAATGCCGGTGGAATGCGACCACATGGCCAGATAGTCGTCGGCCAGCTGTTTCTGCTCAGCCACCAGACCTTTGTACGTGGTCTGACGCTCTACATCTGTCAGAAAGTCTTTTGCACGCTGGTATTTGCCGAGGTTCGCCAAGTAGGTCTGAGCACGTTTCTCGTAGTTCAGCACCTGCTGCTCGTATTGTCGGGCATTGCTCGTGGCTGCGGTGACAGTGTATTTCAGCTGACCGCGGAAGGTCATCTGCGGTTGTGTGCCGAGCGTGAGGACAGCGTTGGTCACGCCGTCGGCAGTGAACAGCCCTGTCAGATGTAAGATTTCGTCGCCGTTTCCCACCAGGACGTTCTCACCGCGGGTGACACTCACCTCGCCCTGCCCCGAAGGCTCGTCGCGGTCGTTCACCTCGCCTTTATAACTGGCCTCGGCTCCGCTCTGACTTTTCAGATACACAATACGCTTGGCCGGTATAGCGGTCGGCATGGCACTGAGCACTAAGGCCATCAGCATGGCAATCCATGTTTTCATGTTCATCACTGTTTGAACTGCAAATATACGATTAAGTGAATGAAAAACAAAATGAAAGCCAAAGTTTTTATCTCCAGGTGCAGGTAACTTTGAGCTTGTGTGCCAAAAAGGTTTTCTGTAGTCTGTGGCTAAAATAAAATCAAGGGCGCCAGTCCTTGGGTGCACATCCTGCAAACTTCTTGAACGCTCGGTAGAAGCTGACGGTGCTCGAGAAACCTGAATTGACCGCCACCTCGCTCAGGAGCAAGTCGGGCTGCTGACGCATGAGCTGCTGGGCATGTTCGACACGCATTCCGTTCACATAGTCGCTGAACGACAAGCCCATTTCGACATTGATGGCGTTGTAGATATAGTTGCGGTTCGACCCCAGTTGCTGTGCCAGGTCACTGATTTTTAGGTTTGGCTGAAGGTAGAGTTGCTCGTCGTGCATCAGCTTCTCGATGCGTTGCCGCAGGCCGTTGGACACGGATGCGACTGCCTGTTCGGGTTCCACATCCCCCGTCTGAAGCTTCTGAAGTTCCGTAGCTTCGGCCTCGACGACAGACGGTTCGGGCAGCAGCGCTGCGATCTCCGACCGTTCGCGTTCGATGTCGTGAATCGTGATTTTCTGCCGATACCCCACATAGCCTATATAATATAGGAAGAACGAGAAGAGGAACGACGGAATGACGAGCAGACTTGGCGAGTGGGCAAACTGCTGACGGCCGATGATGTTGCTGACAAAAGAAAAGAATGCAGTGATGGCAAACAGCCACAACAAGAACTGTATGGGACGGACCTCCTTGGACTCCTGGCCGGAATAGACGCTTTCCAACTTATGCTCAAAGTGCTGTATGTTCCGGTTGCCGAAGTACAGAATAGGAATGATCTGCAGGGCAAACACCACCCGTGCCACCGTGTGGATGACAGCCTGAACGTAGGTCGTACCGCTCAGCTGTTCCCACGAATTGCCATACAGATATCTTTCAATGAACAGCGACGTCTGCTCAGGCGTCATGGCATGGTAGGCAAACCATGTGCACATGGCAATCAGCGGCGGCGGCAGCACCAATAGCCAGTGCCCCACGCCGTAGATTTTCCTCCCGACAGTCAGTTCCTCGACATACAGAAAATAGAGTGGATAGACCGAAAGATTGGCAAACACATACAGCACATCCATCAGCGGTAGCATTGACGAGAGGCGAAGGAAAAACACGTAGTGGCCGGCATACAACACCGAAGCCACCACCATGAATATCGCCAGACGACCTATGGCTCGCTTGTGACCCTCGAAATAGCGTGTCAGCAGGAACACTGCCCAGAACAGACACACAAACATTGGTAGGCTGCAAATGATGCTCTCTTTCATATTTGCAAAGGTACTACTTTTCTGCAAACTCGCGCCTCAAGCCCCCTGCTTTCTGCTTTTTTGAAAGGTTTTTCTGCATTTTTGAAAGGGCAGTCGGCGCTTTTTTCCTCTTTGTCGTGCCCCATTCAGCCCCTTCCACCGGAAGTGCCTTTCGCAGGGATGCACGGCTTTTTACGGAATGAAGTCCGCCCGAGCACTCAGTCGTGAGCACTCGGGCGAAAAATGGTTCCCTGCAAAAAAATAATCTGGCGGATCAGCTGAACAAATCCTGCTCACCCTTCGGCTCTTCCTGCTCCCGCATGACAGCCTGGTAACACTCGCGGCACAGCGGTTCGTACTCCTTCGTCTCGCCCAGCATCACCTGACGGTCGCCCTCGACAATGCGGTGGCTCACATAGGCCAGCGAACCGCAACGCATACAGATGGCGTGCACCTTCAGCACATCGTCAGCAATGGCGAGCAACTGCGGCATCGGACCGAAAGGCGTGCCACGGAAGTCAAGGTCGAGGCCCGCCACGATGACCCGCACACCACGGTTCGCCAACTCGTTGCACACACCGACAATCCCTTCGTCGAAAAACTGAGCCTCGTCGATGCCAATCACCTCCGAGTCGCCACACAGCAGCAGGATGCTCTGCGACGAATCGACGGGCGTGGACATGATGCTCGTGCCCTCGTGGCTCACCACTTCCTCCTCGCTGTAGCGCACATCGATGCTGGGCTTGAAGATCTGCACCCGCTGGCGGGCAAACTGTGCGCGACGCATACGGCGAATCAGTTCCTCAGTCTTACCCGAGAACATCGAGCCGCAGATCACCTCCACGCGCCCCATGCGAATCATCTCGCCGCTTCTGAAATTCATTTCTGCCATATACCTTGATACTTTTCTGCCACAAAGTTACGATTAAGTGAGCGGAAAACAAAACGAAAAACAAAGTTTTTCAGTCATGTTTTCCCGAACGAAAGTAAGTTCGACACAGTCAAAGTTACGATTAAGTGAGCGGAAAACAAAACGAAAAACAAAGTTTTTCAGTCATGTTTTCCGCTCACTGCATCGTGTCCTCTATGCTGCGACACCGTCGCAGCCCCCCCACACACAAAGAGAGGGCGCCGCAAACCCGCAGGTTCGCAGCGCCCCAGTCCTTTTCTGTCGTAGGCCCTTACTCAGCCGTCTCCTCTACAGCCGGTTTTTCCTCGGCGTCAGCCTTGTCTTCGTCGAAGAAGTCGGCCTTGAACATATCCTCGGCCAAGCGAGTGTACGTTACGCGCGAACTGCCGGCGTTGAACGTGAACGTCTTGCCGTCGCACTGCACGTCGCCGTACGAGAGCGTCTTGAAATCCTTGTTCTCTCCTTCGTAGAACTCAGTCCATGACTTCGAAGCGTTGTTGGCCATGGAGTTGCTAAGCGTTTCCGCCACTTCCTGCAAACTGTGTCCCTGATACTTGAAACAGTTGTTGTGTGCATTGTTGTAGTCAATGTTGCGCTGGGCGTATGCCTCCATCTCCTCTGTGTCGTAGAAGATACTCAACTCGTCGATGTCATACTTGTAGCTCAGATGACGCTCGTCCGTCAGAGTGTACGTGCCGGTGATATAGGCCGTGGCATGAACATTCGTCTCAATGCCGTCGTTATCGTCGCCGTCAACCAAATACTCGCGACTCTCGATGAAGCGGCCCGTGTGGCCATCCGTGCTCGGATAGAACTGAATCGTCACCTTCTCTTCCGGATCATTGTCGGTGTACGTACCTACCATGTTGGCTAGCAACTCTTTGTTGTCCGTACAGGACGCAAGCACCAGCACCATCATGGCTGCCAATGCCGTGAAAATAACATCCTTTCTCATTGCTTAAAAAAAATTAGAGGTTAATAAATAAGAAAACTATGCTATACTATGCGACAAAGATATGTAAAAACTCCCATTCCCCCAAATTTATTGTTAATTTTTTTGAAATTTCCCCAAAAATCCCTACCTTTGCGCCCGATATGCCCAGATGGCGGAATTGGTAGACGCGTTGGTCTCAAACACCAATGCCGCAAGGCGTGCCGGTTCGATCCCGGCTCTGGGTACGAGTTCAACTCGAAAGCGATCGCTAAATCCTTATCGACAAAGGATTTAGCGATTCTTCTTTTCCAGAATTTCCCCACATTTTCCCCACATCTGCAAGGATTCGTGCAAAGTGAGCCCCGTATTCCCCATCAGAAAAGCACAACTTTGGGATGAATTATATATCCATTCCGGAATGAAGAGTGTATTGCAGGAAGTCAATAAATGTCTTTAATCGCCAATCAATACGATTAAACAATCTATATTTCGGCAGTTAGAACTGCCAAATTAGGATTCTAATCATTTCGACGAACGAATTTTACTTGCATCCTCCGCCTTCGTAGGGAGTGACAAGTCGATATCGCACTCAAAGATTGTTCAAAGCCTCTCTGCCTTTGTTGGTCAAGTAGTACGACTGCATCGGATGATTGGGTGTTTCTGGGTATAGCATGGCTATATATCCAGTCTCTATGTTAGGAGTAATATATGTGGAAACGAACCCCTTCCTGTCCTTACGCTGCATCGCTTCCATAAGAACTTTCAGGCTAGCACCATTTTCTCCTATTGCAGATAATAATGTCCTCAACCGTTTCAACTTAGCATCCTCTCGTTTGGAGGTTGAGGGGGTTGAGGGGGTTGAGGGGTTTTTATCTTGTGGGGTTGTGGGGGTTGAGGGGTTGTACGCTTGTATGGCTGTCCTTCTAAACGTAACCCAAACAAAAGATGCATTCTGATTATACTCAGGCTCAGGAAGGTTAGCCTCTCGACAAGCATCCATGATGCGGCCTACACCACTACCCCAGTTCTCTAAAAACGTGGTTTTGAAGAGCACGTCGGCAATAGTAGGATTTTGCGGGAAGGAGTGATGAGACTGTTTGATGGTCTCAGTCGTCAGTTCCTCCGGCAGATGACCAGAGTTCTCAATTTCAATACGGTCATCGTATATGGCTATGCCCACAGAACTGCTTGTGTTGTGGAAAAACCGATGGCATAGGGCATTTGTCAAGGCTTCTCTCAGTGCTTCAGCAGGAACTTCCAACTTTTCTTCTCTCGTAAAGCCAACAATCTTACCACTGATGGAAAGATGCTTGAAGAAGAATGCCATGCCAGCATCCAATAACGTGAAGAAATTACCATAGGCACGTTGATTGTCGAAAAACTCATTCTTATCCGTGCCACGGAAACGAGCCATACGAAGCAGAAACTGGGGGAATTGGCTGGTGTCATGCAAGAACAAGGCGGCAGCAGCATTCTTCAACTTCCCATCTGGAGTGGTCAGTTTCAATTTCTCGACAAGTCTTTCTGTTGTTTCCATCAATGATGACTCTGGCATTCGACCACGTTCCACGCCGAGACGCACTCCTCCACGAATACGTTGCTCCTCCAAGTCTGCGATGGTGATGTCTTCGCATACTTGGTCTTCCCACTTGTATCGGTTGTTCTTGCTCCGCATCAGTCTGTCTTCAAACATGTCACGGGGCATACCAACGGTAGTGCTCTCTATCCGAATGTAGGGTTTGCTATCGTAAGTATAGGGCACATTCCAATAGCCAGCAGCATTCACATGAATGGCTATGACTTGGTGACCTGGACGATCAGGCACATCAATGTATTCTACCGGCAGGTCTATCAGCGGTTCCAGTTTGGCAATCTCCCTGGCAATCTCCTTTCGAGTATTGTCTGTTATCTCCTGACCAAGAATCTTCAAGGTTATTGGGGAAATGCCGAAGAGCAGCCAGCCGCCAGCGGTATTGAGGAAAGCACAAACAGAACGCATACCATCCTTCAACTCACCCGTTGTCTTCTTCATCTCCAACGTGCGAGTCTCATCACCATGAATCAATGCTTGTATGTCTTCTATTGTCATACGGATCAGATGCTTAAAAGCTTGGCACAAAGGTACTATTTTTTCTTTGAAAAAAGCCTTTTTAGAGCAATATTCTGTGAGATAACAAGAAAAATAATGCCTTTTAACCCAATTTATGCTACAAAACCATTATTTTATCAAATTAAATCAGTAAATTTGTCCCAGAATTTAATAAGTTAAAGAATGGAGAATTTGAATCGACTAAAAGCCGTGTTAGCTGATTCCGGTAAAACAAACAAGTGGCTCGCAGAGCAACTTGGCAAAGATCCCGTGACTATTAGCAAATGGTGTACGAATACAACACAACCAGATTTGCAAACTTTGTCACGGATATCTGATTTACTAAATGTCAGTTTCCGAGAATTATTGGTCAATAGAAATGGTAATACAAATAATGTATGATATGTTATGAATAAAATAGAAGAACATATTAGTCAGCTCTACGATTCATTATCAGATGGTGAATCACAACCCATAAGTGAAGAATCTGTCAAGAAAGCCATTCGTTATATAGATGATTTCCATTTGTCTGATAATGGTTCTCTTTTAATTATTGTATCTGCTCTTAATTTGCTTAATGCTGCTGTCAAAAAGGACAATCTCAAATCAACCCTATATTATAGTTATATTAAAAGTAACGTTAGTAAAGTTGCTGAATTCTTTCTTTCAAATCAAAACATATTTCAGAGTTGTTCGGTTTATTATGACAAAAATTGCAAGTGCTTTTATTTTGATATTATGGGAGTTATCTTTAGTTTCCATCAAGTTAAAGAAAGCAAACCAATAGTTTCGATAGCAGCAAATAACATTCCCATAGAATGGCCAGGCATCCGTCTACAACGAATTGCTCAAAATATATTTGAATATGCTGTCGAAACATATGACGAGAGAAAAGATGAAAATAGAGAAACAACAAATAACTCTAAGCTCCCCATAAGTTCATCTCTTATACCTTGTCCAGATTGTGGTCATTTGTTGTCGACATCTGCAAAGTTTTGCCCTAATTGTGGTTTTGACTTAAGCGATGATTCTGGAATTGCCATTGACATATCTAAAGGTGATCAGGTTCAATTAGAAGTCAATGGTGTTCTTAAAGTTGGTATCGTTCAAAGAAAGGGGAAAACTTTTCTTGATTTAAAGCAAATGGATGATTCCATCTATAGGGTAAAGTATAGCGCCATAACATCTATCTTACTAACACCTCATGAAGTGGTTGACAAGTCCATCCTTTCGGTTCAAATAATTGATTTGATTTACAAAATTTTGGAATTAGAGGATATAAATATAGATGATATTACGGAATCTAATGCCACGATACGAGATTGTTCAACAGGCCGCGTTAATGCTATTTCCGACGGAGGTAGATCAATAACATGCATAGCCCCCATTGGATTCTCAAAGAAAAACAACAAAATAGGTGATAGACTATTCTTTATTGGCAATTCAGTGAAAGATGTCTTTTTCCTTTCTATTGTGGAAATGACTTATCAAGAACTATGCAATAGACTTCTAAGTGCAATTAGAAAAATAGACACGAACCAAAGGTTGATTCAACATGTTAATGCAATTGTAAGCTATTTTAGAATAATATCTAAAAAAAGCGAATCACGAGCCATCCTACGACAGATTAAAGATAAGGTAAAATTAGCTACACCACAAGAACAAGAAAACGAAGATAGTCAAATTCTATCAGGTGACAATATAAACAATACTACTGTAAAGGCAAGTGGGGGATCGGAATTGTTCGTGACAGAATCAGAGCAACCAAAGATTGCAGGGCCGACGGTCGTTGGTTCTGTCAATTTAGAATCCATCTCAGGCTGGAAGCCAGAGAAACCCAAATTCAAGTTGAGCATAATTAAAACGGCTAAATCAAACAATATTCTTGTAAATGACTTGCCCATTATACCTGAATCAGAATGTAGGCAGATTGAAAAGGAACTTGACTCTTTGATACGAGAAGGGAAAAGAGAAGATTGTTTAGCAAAATCCTATGAAGTCATTACAACGAAAAAACCTACTACCAAATATTTAAGAAGCTATTTGGATAGAATTGTTAATACAGAAATCGCATTAGACCATACGGAACAGGCCAAGACTATCCTTGCTGTACTTATTGCATTTAGCGAGAGTCAGAAAGACACAAAACCAAATAACCTAAGTCACCTGTATATTTCTTTGGCACGATTATTTGTTCGATCTGGAAACATAAATGAAGCGTCCTTAGCTTTAGATTGGGCTGAATATATCTTTCCAAAAAACAAAAAGGTCGTTTCAAATCTTCGACAATCATTAAAGACTTCACAATCTGATAATGTCAATGTCCCTGAGGACTATCAAACACAAGATGAAATAAGTGCAAGTCAGGATGTTGCAGTAAGCAGAATGTTGATTCAAGATGTTGAACAATATGCTAAGACGCAAGCAACCTTGGAAGAGGAAGAAAGCTCATCTCCTTTGGAACTTTTTAATATGGCTGAGGTCGCTGGTTCTGATACAACAAAGAGTTTTGAGTTTAGGGCGCAAATGTTTCTTGACGCTGCTGCTGCTTATTTAAATGCGAACATGTCATCAAAAACAGAGTTCAAGTTGGCTGTTGCACATTATGCGAGAATGAAAGGAAACTCATTAGTAGCCAAGATTTCAGAATCAGTACAACAATATCCAGACAGCCAAGCTCATTTAATAGCAGAATGCGACAGTGCAAGAAGCTATTATCTTGAAGCCTTAGGACTTTACAATGATTTGGCACAGAAAAGGTATCTCCAAGAATTATTACTTAAATATCTAAAGATAGAAGACCTGGCTTCACAGATAGAAGGAGGAAGAACTCCTGATCCAGAGTGGTATAAGGGAACATTAAAGAAGAAAATACGAGAATGTTTAAATGATGAGAATGTAGAGAGCCAAAAAGTTCTTTATCGAGCATGCATCGCTATAGGTTCTTCGTCAGAACGAGCTTGGAACACTTTGTCTCGTGACGAGGATGGAATAGGCCCATTATATTCGAAATTTAGTGAAGCCAAATTCCGTGGAAAAGCATATTCTTTGATTAATTCAATTGAAGGATCTTCTGTAGAAGCGACAAATGCACCAGGAGAATTTCTACGTAAGATTTTTGAAAATCGCCAAACTCGTGTTAAGGAGTTAAGAAATAGAATAGAAGATTGTCTTTCATGGGATTTTAGTCCATTTGATATTTCATCATTTGAAGAAAAATGGAGATTAATAGAAGAATATAAGGAGCTCATGTCAACCACAGATAAGTTGGCGTTAGGTTCTATAAATGAAGTGATAAACATTTTAAAGCCTTATGCGGGAAGAAAAGACAACGAACGTTATCGTAATCTTGTCAGCTCACAGCAGATACTGATAAGAAGTAGACGTGTTATTACTGAAACAACGACTTATTATGGGCGTATTCTATTCTTTCATTTACAAGAAAAATGGCTGAAGGAAATTAGTCGTCAGATTGATGAAAAAGATGCAAGTTCTTTGCCCCAACTAAACATCTTACCAGAACCACGCTATATTAAACTAAACGATGATGGACAGAGCGTTATTGATTTTATTATTACGAATAATGGCGATTCTACTGCCCAGTCTTTTGTAGTTAACGCCACAATTAATGGCAAAGAATATGTGGTGTTTCATGAAGAAGAATTATCTGCAGGAGACAGCTGTGGAGAATGTATTGAATCTAACGATTTTACCCAACTTGAATCTGTAGAGGTTCTATTCAAACTAACAGCTAAATATCAAGGAAGAAATCTGCCAACTTTAGAAACTGAGGCTATATATGAACAGGAAAGCGGAGATGTTTTAACAGATATACCTTGGACTATAAAAAATACTCCTAAAGAAACTATCTTCAAAGGGCGTGAGAGTAAATTAAACACTTTGATTTCTCATTATCTTTCAGAAGAAAGGTACATGACTTATATTCTTTATGGCTTGACTAGAACAGGCAAGACTTCAATATTGGATTATCTTTGTGATAGAATTGAAGGGAAACATATAAAAGAAGATAAAACTAAAATCATTAAGGCATTTAAATGGTCTTTTGATGAAAAAGAGTTTAAAAATATAAAGAGGTCTGACTTATGGGCTAATTTGTTGGAAACAAATATTTACGATAAACTTACTGATGAATTAGCGAATGCTGTTGACGCTGCATATCATAATGAACAAGGATTGCCTCCAGCTGACAAACTTTCACAATCTGATTTGGATATTATTATTGATGCTCTTAATGGTTGTAATATCATACCTCTTATTGCCATTGATGAGTTTTCTTATATTCGTAAAATTATCGAAGAAGGGTTGTTGGATACTACTTTTCTTAAAAAGCTGCGAGAGATTTCATATTCAGGGAGAGCTTGTTTCTTGTATGCTGGAACCTATGACATCAAAGATATCCCAAAAGAATATGGTCTAACAGGGGAGATGAATAATACATATGGAATGCCTATTAATGAGATCGAAGAAGAGTATGCTAATGAATTAATAGATGTTTGTCCTAATCTAATTTTTGATGACAAAGCAAAAAGTCTTATTCGAGCCCTTTCTGGTTGTGTCCCCTATTGGATACAATGGATTTGTCTAAATTGTGGGAAATATGCTATTGCTCAGAAATGTCGTCATTTAGGACTAAGAGATATTAATCATGTCGTTGGGGTCATGACAGGTGAAATCCAACCTGGAAAAAAAGATACATGGCAGGCAATCGACGAAATAAATTTCTATAACAACCAAATAGATCCAAACAATATTGCTGAACACCAACTGATTTCAAGTATCTCATTTATTATTAAGGAAAGTACTCATAATGAGCGTGGTGTAAGTATGGATGAACTTAATCGTTTATGGGACAAATACAATGTTGATGAGGCTATTCGAAAGAATATGGTACATGCCCTTACAGAACTGGAAAAGAGAAAGATAATTAAGCAGTTTACTGATGAAACACGTGAAGTATATCGGTTAAATGTAGATCTTTTCCGAAGATGGTGGTTTGCTCACCATAGGGATCTTGAACGTGAATTTAAACTATAAAATAAAAATATGGAACCATTCATTGTTAATAATGTTATAGAAGATATCAATTATCTCTATGGCCGTTCAAAGTGCATAGGTGCTCTCGTTTCCTGCGTCAAACGCCGCGAGAATGCAGGAATAATTGGTGCTCGTCGATTTGGTAAGACTAGTTTGCTGAAATCTATGCGGTCTTATATAGAATCGCATCCAGAATCAAACGCATTACCAATATATTTTGATGTAAAAGATGATTTTACTGGCATACACAAAGATACTCCTAAAGTCTACTATACGTTAGCTGCTATATTAGCAAAGGAAATGTGTGAAATGGGCATTTTAAAAGAAGGAAATTATAACATTTCAAGAAGGTGTGTTTTGGATGTATCTACGGATTTATCTGACATGGTAGTTCAAATGAGTACATGGCACCCAGAATATCAAACAAAGGCTTTTTTCAATTTGACAGATGAAGTATGCAGAAACGGGAAATATGTATTGTTGCTACTTGATGAGATAGATTCTCTTCTTTTAGATGCGTTTAATACTCCATCAGATTTTGGAAGAATTAGGGGCGCTGCTACAGATAAAAGTGAGAAACTATCTTTTTGGATTGCTGGCACTTCTTCATGGAAGTCTATTACAACGAGTATTGGATCTCCAGAGTTAAACTGTGGGCTGGAACAGATAAGGCTATCATCTTTAGATAAAGAAGACTTCTCTGCCATGTGGAAATATGAATGTTCCCTAATAGGAGACAAAGATTTGTGTCAAAAAATATTATCACTTGAAGATGTCATTTATTCAAAAACTGGTGGTGTCCCATACTATGCCAAATTTATAGGATCGAGTTTTTTGAATGGCACTATTACTGAAATGCCAGATTATAGTATTCTTCGTGACTATTTGATGGGTATTTACGAAAGTAAATTTATGACGGAAACGGAACGCTCTGCTCTGAAAGTATTAGCAAATGGAGGTATAAAATTCGGAAATGAAGTCCCAGACGGAGTAAATTCATTATATATCAAGGGATTGGTAGAAATAAAGGATAATAAAGAGTATTATATTGCCATAGAGTATTTGGCAGATTACGTTAGTGCCATCAACTCAAATAGTATTTTAGAGACATCCCCTGATGTAGAAAAGATGAAGCGAGATATGTTAGTAGATGAAATCGTTAGATTACGAATTGCAGTAAACAAATCATACAAAGATTCGCCATTTGTGTCTACCGATGATGATTCAATTGATTTCCCGAATTTGAGAAAACCCTGCTATGACGAATCTGCTCTGTTTGCCTTTGCAACATCTATGTATAAGCTATATTACGAAGGTAGTGGTAAAGGCTGTCGGCTACCTGCTGGTTTTCATGACAATAAGTTCTCTAAAATGATAAGAGTCTTACGGCATAAGTGTGATCATCAGAATTGTGTCTCTAATTTGATGGATGACGAGGATTTTTATGGTATGATAAACAATGGATATCCCCCAATCTCAACTGAGCACTTTAGAAACATACAAATGAATGTCCTTCTTTTATTTAAGGACGAACTGTTATCAATGCTTGAAAAGTCACCGGAAAAGAAACAAAAAAAGGCAAAAGCATCACCGTGTATGGTCCGACCACAACACCTTGAAGATGGTCAGATATATGAAGGTTTAATCGTTGAGGTATCTAATCAATATGGTACTTTTTTGAATGTAAAGTGTAGCCAATATCCTTATCCTCTTTCAATTAAATCTAAACGAGTAGACATTTATGAAGATGACGAGGTTATATTCAAGGCTGTATGCGAGCCGAACAAAACAGATCCAAGTAAACTATTTTGGAAGGCAGACGATGTTCATCTGAAAGAATGAATAGATATGATAAAGAAAAATCTTTTTGATGGCGAAAGCTACTATGCTATTTTTGCACAAGTAACCTATAAATGGCTAATGAGCCGTAAATGGGTTACTTATGCAGATATCATGGCAGACTACCAGGGCTTGAAATCAGCTAATGAGCTGACCTGCAATATTTCCAATTGTGACAACTATGGAGAGTTAAAGAAGGCCTTTAGAGATGTAAGAAGTGCCATCATTACAAAAGTTGGAGATGGCTGCTTTGAAGATGAAGGCAATAACCGGAATAAACGTTTCAGATATATTGGCAAGGATAATGATCCCTTGGCGGACATGAGGAATGCCAAGGTCATCAACAATCTGCGTCAATACTGGAAGTTTTGCCAAGACTCTGCAGGGTTCTTCCCCAAATCCTGGTTGGAGTACTTCTTTAAGGATTGCCAAGACTTATTGGAGATGAAAGCAAGGAAAAGGAAAGGTGAACAGGTAATTAGCGCCAGTCTTGACAGGATTCTTACCAATATGGAGTATCTTCCTATGCTATATGAGGCTATTGTCAACAAACAGGTGTTAGAAATAGACTACAAACCATTTGGAGGAGAACAAGAGACTCTGATTTTTCACCCTCACTATTTGAAAGAGCATAATGGCAGGTGGCATCTGTTCGGGCATGCGGAAGGGAAGGAACCGGAATATGGATATAACATAGCTCTTGACAGAATACAATCAAAGCCTCGTGAGAGAGCGAGAGTGGAATATGTGCCAGCTCCAAAGCATTTCTATGATGAGTTCTTCAAGGACATCATTGGCGTAAGTCACGTAAAAGATTCCGAGAAGGAGCATATTATAATACGCGCGCACAAACACAATATATTTAAACTGATGGACACAAAGCCACTCCATCAGAGTTACGCTGTTGTTAAACCATACGCACAATATGACGATGGCGAGTATGCAGAGTTTTCTGTTGATGTAGAACCGAATAACGAGTTCTATGGACGAGTGTTACAGATGGGAGCCGGATTGGAGATCATTTCTCCTGTATCTATTCGCAATGAAATCGCCCAACGAGCGCACAATTTAGCCGATTTGTACCCCATGAAAGAATAGTGGAATGGTTCCAAATTGAGAGGAACCATTATGCACATGACTACTTAATTTTATTCGCGAAAAACGTATTACCTTTGCAGCGTCAAACTTCGACACCACCTCGGAGTTGACGCTGCAAATCGTTTGGTGGGATAACAAAACAAGAAACATGGAAACACCCAAAACAGAAACGTCTATGACAGAAAAAGACCGCTGGTTGCTAGCTGCTGCAATCTGCTCAGCAATTGGTTCTGCAATCACTGCTTACTTCGCAGGAAGAAAGTAATGTGTGCATCAGGTGTATTGGTTCCAGATCGAGAGGAACCAATACACTTGGGAAAAGCTTAGGTAGGACGATAAAAAGTCTGTAATTTTGCATCACAATTCCGAGAGAGTTGATTTCGTTTAATACATTTTTTATATCATCGGCGACGGCCTATTCCGTCAAAAACAAACAAAAACAAGCGAAAATGAGCACAGAACTCGCACTCGTTGCCGCAAAGGCACTCCCAGCCCTCTCGGGAAGTTCTCTCACCTACAATCCTGAGAAGAACGTGTATCTCACCCTCGGTTATACCAGCGCAGCTGGCAATACCTATTATCGAGCCATCCGCCTCTCAAAGCGACTGGCGGTGTACTACCACATTGGCGAAGGCTATGCTCACACCTTCCTCAATGGCATCACGCTGTTCTGTTGGGATGGGCAGAAAGCAAAGATCATCGCCCAGAAGTTCTGGGGAGGTTGCAACTGGAGATGCTTCTCTGAGCAGTTCGCTAAGGAACAAAGCATCATTATGCTGAAAGATTTCCTGGCTGGACAGGCAAAGGCACTCGGCTCACACGTCAGCGAGCAGCAGATGCTCTCCTTCTCTCGCGAGATGATAGAGGAAACACAGCGTAAGCAGCTTGCATAAAGCAGCTGCTACGCTAAACAGAGAACAAAACGAAACAAACAACAAACCTCAAAATCGAAACACATGGCAACACTGACAAAAGCTATCAGCAAGAACCTGTTCGACAGCATTCTGCCAACCTTCGGCAGTCCAAGAGTCCACGTCCCTGCATGGGATAACGGTCAAAAGATGTTCATCTGCGACGAGTACGAAAGTGCCAACGGCAATCGCTACTACCGTGGCATCCGCTTCTGCGACCGAGTGGTCATTGTTGAAAAGGTGGGTCTCTATCACAACTGGACCTATATCGACGGTATTGAACTCTATGCCTTCAACGGTAAGCGGGTCGAACTCATCCAGAAGCGTGACTATGACAAAGTGCATCGTAACGAGGCATTTGTCCGCATGGAGTCCGAGGCTATGGTCAAAGACTTCCTCGCCGGCATTCTGAAGGCACAACGTACTTCGGTACCTGCTGATCAACTCAAAAGCCAAGCAAAGGAGCTCATTGACGGATGCTACAAAAGTTTCCTCGACAGCGATTTCAACACACGTCTCACCCAAATTCTCCCAGCAATCGAACAGCGATGAACATGGAACACACACAGATAGACACACAGAACCAGCAGCAAGTGCTCGCATACGAGCTCATTGCCAACACTAACAGCAGCTTTTTCCTCACAGGTCGTGCAGGAACCGGTAAGACAACCTTCCTCCGCAACGTGCAGAAGATGGTAGACAAGCAGTTCATCACACTGGCACCAACCGGTGTGGCTGCAATCCTGGCAGGTGGTGACACTATACATTCCTTCTTCGGTCTTCCGATGGAGGTGTGCACGCCAGGAACATGTGGAAAACTGAACGAGGCACGTATACTTACCCTTCTCCATGCAGATACCATCATCATCGATGAAGTGTCAATGGTAAGATGTGACATCGTGGACGCCATCGACTACACTCTCCGCAGAACGCTTCGTACAACTCAGCCCTTTGGAGGGAAGCAAATCATCTTCGTGGGTGATATGTTCCAATTGCCACCAGTTGTGAGACAGGGCGCTGAGCGTGAACTTCTCCACGACATCTACCAGACAGATGATTTCTTCTTCTACAAAGCAGATGCGATCAAACGCATGCGCCTTGTGAAGATCGAATTCCAAAAGGTATATCGTCAGGACGATGACCAGCAGTTCCTTCACATCTTGGAGAACGTTCGCATGAACAAGGTAACCCCCGAGAACATCATGCACCTCAATCAACGTGTTCAGCAACCAACACCAGATGATGGCATGGTTATCACGTTGGCATCGCTCAACAAGACCGCTGACGGCATCAACCAACAGCGTTTGGCTGAGATTGATGCAGAGGAGTTTACATACGAGGGAACCATCGCAGGAAAGTTCGATGACAAGAAACTACCAGTGGAGCTAAACCTCCGACTGAAAGTCGGTGCCCAAGTGATGTTCACTCGCAACGACCAACAGAAGCGTTGGGCGAACGGCACTCTGGCGAAGGTGGTCAAACTCACTAAAGACGAAATCCACGTAGAACTGAACAATGGCGATCAGTACGTGGTTCCATGTACTTCATGGGACTCGGTTAGCTATGAGTACGACCGTGAAGCACGCAAGTTGAAGAAAGAGGTGACAGGAACCTTCACCCAGTACCCTTTGAAACTAGCGTGGGCTATCACCATTCACAAGAGTCAAGGAATGACATTTGACAAGATGTCGCTTGACCTCAGCCGAGGTCTCTTTGCTGCTGGTCAGCTCTACGTTGCACTCAGCCGTGTGCGGTCGTTGGATGGACTGTTCCTCTCAAAGGATGTTATCCCACAGTATGCTCACACAAGTCGTGAGATCATCGCTTACGCCAGTGGCTACAACGACGAACAGGTCATCAACAACGAGATAGAAAGTGGCAAGGCTGTCTATGGTGCGCTGCAGAAGAACGACTACGACGAAGCTGCCAAGCAATACCTCTTGTTAGTGTACAAGAAAGCACAAGCCGGCGACATCAAAGAGGCAATGCAACAGGCAAAGCGATTCCTTGACACTCTCATCTGTGACGATGACCTCATGGGGTGTATTGAGAACGTTCCTGAAGAGCTGCTAACATCAGGCCATTGGGCTTCACAGTTCCTTGCCGCCTTGCTAAGCCTCTATTCTGGCCAGTACGAGCAGGCATTGGAATTTGCGGATGCTGTACTCGAAAACCACCAGTGCCAGGAGGTCCTCTATGTGAAGTCCCGTGCTTTAGCCATGCTTGAGCGTTACACTGATGCAGACGCAGTGAACGTTCAGATGGGTGACGTGTTTGACATGGCAACGCCAGATGCCAAGGTGCTCTACATGATTGCCATGCTCAACGAAATGCACATCGGAGACCCCGGACTTGATCTGATGCGCAAGCTCGTGGAAGCAAAGCCAAAGTATGACAAAGGCATCCATGCGTTGCGTTTGCTGATGAAGCGTCATAATATCATGCTTGACTCTCCAAAAGAAAGCGAGCTGATAGAAGCCTTCAACTCAGACCTGTCAGACGAAGACTTTGATGCCCAGTTGAAGGAGTGCCGTTCCAAGGCTCCGAAGTCTGTCAGTTACTTGATTCAGCGAATCAAGAAGCAAGAGTTCAACGAAGAGTTACCCCTTGAGCAATAAGGGGCTCTCTTCGTTTGACTCCAATTATTGGAGAGTTGATAGAACCAAGAATTCACAACCCCAAAGTAGCAAAAAAACAAAATTGTTGAAAGAATTCTATCTCTTTCGCTTTACGCCATTACTACCTACCATCTTTGATGCTTGCAGCAGACATCTTCTGCGGTAGGCATCCTCCTCTTCATCAGGGTTGCGCCCATCCCATCGCAAATCTGAATTCGATCCTCCGCCACCTCCAGAAGACGGGATTGGCCTGCCTCCGATAAGAGCATCGGCAATAGTAAGCACCAAAAACTCGACGTGTGTGTGGAACGTACTCGGCTGATGTTTGGAATGCACTCACCCGATGCGCGCACAAAAGTCAAAATATCAGTGATATTTTTACAAATTTCACTGATATTTTTGAAAATTCCATTGGTATTTCTGCAAATATCAATGGAATTTTGAGTTTTTTCGGCGCAAGGGCCGGCTTTGGAGGGTGCAATGGCTGGCTTTGCACTGCGCAGTCGCTGGCTTTGCACTGCGCAGTCGCTGGCTTTGGAGGGCGCAAGGGCCGGCTTTGCACTGCGGAATCGCTGCCTTTGAAGGGCGCAGTCGCTGGCGTTGTGCGGCGTTGTGCTGTAAGGGGGTGTTTACTTTCCGCTCACGATGCGCTTGATGTCGTTGAGTTTGTTGAGGGCTTCGAGGGGGGTGAGGTTGTTGACGTCGAGGCCGAGGATTTCGTCGCGGATCTGGCAGAGCACGGGGTCGTCGAGCTGGAAGAAGGAGAGCTGGGTGGCGTCGGGCGCTGTGAGGAGGTCGGTGTGGGGACGGCTGATGCCGTCGCCGCTGTTGTTGCGCTCGAGGTCGGCGAGCACTTGTTCGGCGCGGCGCACCACGGCGGGGGTCATGCCCGCCAGTCGGGCTACGTGGATGCCGAAGCTGTGCTCCGATCCGCCGCGTTCGAGGCGTCGGAGGAAGATGACTTTTCCATCGACTTCGCGCACGCTGACGTTGTAGTTTTTGACGCGTTGGAACATGCGTTCCATCTCGTTCAGTTCGTGGTAGTGGGTGGCAAAGAGTGTGCGGGCGTGGGCTTTCGGGTTTTCGTGTATGTATTCGACGATGGCCCAGGCGATGCTGATGCCGTCGTAGGTGCTGGTGCCGCGTCCGAGTTCGTCGAACAGCACGAGTGAGCGCTGCGTGAGGTTGTTGAGGATGTTGGAGGCTTCGCTCATTTCGACCATGAAGGTGGATTCGCCCATCGAGATGTTGTCGCTGGCGCCGACGCGGGTGAAGATTTTGTCGCACACGCCGATGCGTGCGCTTTCGGCGGGGACGAAGGATCCGATTTGTGCCAGCAGGGTGATGAGTGCCGTCTGTCGGAGGAGGGCTGATTTACCGGCCATGTTGGGTCCTGTGAGGATGATCACTTGCTGGTGGTCGCAGTCGAGCTGGACGTCGTTGGGGACGTACTGTTCGCCTACGGGCATGTTGCGCTCGATGACGGGGTGGCGGCCTTGCCGGATGTCGATGGTGAGGGAGTCGTCGATTTGTGGACGGACGTAGCGGTATTGGCGTGCTGCCTGTGCGAAGGAGAGGAGGCAGTCGATGCGTGCGACGAGGGCGGCGTCTTGCTGGATGGCGGCGATGTAGTCGGCGGCTGCCAGTACGAGGTCGTTGAAGAGCTGTGTCTCGAGCACGAGGATGCGTTCTTCGGCTCCGAGGATCTTTTCTTCGTATTCCTTGAGTTCGGGTGTGATGTATCGCTCTGCCTGTACGAGGGTCTGCTTGCGGATCCATTCGGCCGGCACGCGGTCCTTGAAGGTGTTGCGCACTTCCATGTAGTAGCCGAACACGTTGTTGAATCCGATTTTCAGGCTGGTGATGCCGGTGGCTTCGATCTCGCGTTGCTGAATCTGTAGTAGGTAGTCCTTGCCCGAATAGGCGATTTTTCGCAGTTCGTCGAGTTCGGTGCTGACGCCTTCGGCGATGACATTGCCTTTGCCGGCTGCGAGGGGTGGGTCGGGACGGAGTTCGCGCTGGATGCGCTGGCGGAGGGTGTCGCAGGGGTCGAGCTGCTGTCCGATGAGGCGTATGCTGTCGTTTCCGCTCTCGAGACACATGCGTCGGATGGGGTCGATGGCGTCGAAGGCGATGCGCAGCTGCTGCATGTCGCGGGGCGAGACGCGCTGTGTGGCGATCTTCGAGGCGATGCGTTCGATGTCGCCGATGCGCCCGAGGAGTTGTTCGATGGTGTCGCGGAAGTCGGGTTCGCGGAAGAAGTGCTCGACGACGTCCTGCCGTGCCTGGATTTGCTTGACGTCTTTCAGGGGGAAGAGCAGCCAGCGGTGGAGCAGTCGTGCTCCCATCGGCGAGACGGTCTTGTCGATCACTTGGAGGAGCGATGTGCCGTCGGTGTTCATCGGTTCCACGAGTTCGAGGGAACGGATGGTGAATCGGTCGAGGCGCACGTAGCGGGTCTCTTCGATGCGCTGGATGGTTCGGATGTGTCGGATCTGCGTGTGTTGTGTCTGTTCGAGGTAGAAGAGGATGGCGCCAGCCGCCACGATGCCGTCGCGCAGGTGGTCGATGCCGAAGCCTTTGAGGTTCTTCACTGCGAAGTGCTGGGTGAGTTTCTGGTAGGCTGTATCGAAGACAAAGACCCAGTCGTCCAGCTCGAAGGTGTAGAATCGTCCGCCGAAGTTGCCTTCGAACATTGGCTTTCGTCCCCGTTCGAAGAGCACTTCCTTGGGTGCGAAGTTGGTGAGCAGTTTTTCGACGTAGTCCGTCGTGCCCTCGGCCACGAGGTACTCGCCCGTCGAGATGTCGAGCAACGAGAGTCCGCAAGCCTGCTTACCGAAGTGGACGGCGGCGAGGAAGTTGTTTTCTTTGTTCTGCAACACCGTGTCGCTCATCGCCACACCAGGGGTGACGAGTTCGGTGATGCCGCGCTTGACAAGCTTTTTTGCCAGTTTCGGGTCTTCGAGCTGGTCGCAGATGGCCACCCGTTTGCCGGCTCTGATGAGCTTGGGCAGGTAGGTGTCGAGGGCGTGATGCGGAAATCCGGCCATGGCAATGCCGCTGGCTGCTGTGCCCGCCACGCTCGACCGCTTGGTGAGTGTGATGCCGAGGATGTCGGCAGCCACCGCCGCGTCGTCGCCGTATGTCTCGTAGAAGTCGCCGCAACGGAACAGCAACACGGCGTCAGGGTGCTTCGCCTTGAAGTCGTAGAACTGTTTCATCATTGGGGTCATCTCTTCTTTCTTCGCCATAGTTCAATCCTCAGATTCGGAGTGTGAGTTTTTGGGTTCTTAAGTTTTTGGGTTTTTAGGTTTCCGAGTTGGGGCGCGGTCGCCTCGCTCGTATCATTTTTGGACGGGAGCGTCTGCGTTCTCGGTTAGAACGTCAGCGACAGCCCGGCCATGAAGTTGGCGCCAGGGGTGCGCACGGCGGGATACAGGTCGTAGTGGCGGCCGAGCAGGTTGTCGGCACGCACGTAGGCGCTGAGCAGCCGACCTTGGTTTTCGAGCATTTCGATGGGCAGTCGGTAGGAGGCCGACGCCCCGAGGCGGTGCATGGTCGGCCGGCGGTAAGTGAGCCCGCTGCGTGTGGAGAAAGTCTGCATGGCATAGTCGATGCCGAGGCTCAGCCGGTTGACGGGGCGGTAAGTGATGTCGGTCTGGAGGTCGATGACGGGTCGCCAGGCCGTGGCTTCGGCGTGGTCATCGTCGTCGGCGCCGTAGCTGCTGTGCCAAGCGTTGAACTCTCCGCTGAGCTTCCAGGCGAACGTGTCGCGCAGTCGGTAATCGACATCCAGGTGTCCGTACCAGCGCCAGCCGTCGGCCTGCACGAGTTGGGTGGCGGTCAGGAGTTCGGCACGTCCCTTCGACTTGTCGTAGCCGCCGTAGAGCCGTGCGAACAGCCCCTCGGAGAGATTCCATTCCACGCCCGCTTTGGCGCGCAGGAGGTCGAACTGATGAACCAGCTGCGGCGTGCCGTTTTTCCCGACAAATGCGGGGTCAAACAGCCAGTAGGGTGTGAGTTGGGCAAAGCGTCTGTAGTCATTGGCCACGATGCCGCCGCCGGCTCCGGCAAAGAGGGTGACGGCGTCGGTGGCATGGTAGCGCAGGCTGACGTCGGGTGCGACGCGGAACTTTCGCTCGACGCCGCTCGTGAAGTCGAGTCGTGCACCGGCCGTCAGCAGCAGGTCGTCGGCGGTGTAGGCATAGTAGGGCCGGAGGCTGAAGGCGTTGTTGGCGTCGAACGACGCGAAGGAGTAGGCGTAGAAATCGGCTGTGAGGTCCAGTCCGATGCGCTGTTCGTCGGTCAGTGCATAGGCCGCGTTGAGGCGTGCGTCGAAATGCGACTCCTGGTTTTTCTTGCCGCTGATGAGCGGGTTGGTGTGGTATTTCTGGCCGAAAAACTCGTAGCCAAGGCCGCCGCCCAGGCTGAAGTCGTCGAAGCGGTAGGGCGTGAGCTGGGCCTGCACGCCGAGCAGGGTGTTGTGCTGCCCGTCCATCACCTGACTTTCGCCCTCGGCACCGACCACCAGCGACGTGAGCGGGGCGAAGCGGTGTTCATAGCGCACGGCGCCACGGGTGGAATAGAAGCGCGTATCGACCTTTTCGTCTGTGTCCCATGCGTCCTGCACCCGTGCGCTGTAGCCTCGCAGCGAGAGCGAAAAGTCGAGCAGGTCGGCGTCGGTCAGTCGCAGGCCGTAGGTGCCGCGCAGGTCGAGCTGGCCCGCCGAACCGCCGCCCAGGGTGAGGAAGCCGCGGCGTTCACCCGTGTCGGCAGCGTCGCTCTGGGCCGCTGTCATGGGCTGGAAACTGTACTGGCGGGTGGGCTGCAGGGTGGTGTCGTACTGGACCGAGCGATGTTTCAGGACGGGCGAAGGCACGGGTGGCAGCAGTTGAATCTTATCCACATCGCGCAGCGTCGGGGCATAGGTGTTCTCCACCTCCACCACGTTGTTCATTTGGGCAAAGGCAGAATAAGTACAAAGCACAAAGTACAAAGTACCACAGAGCAGTCGGTTGATATTCATGGTGGGGCGAATCATTTTTTTACTGTTCACTGTTCACTTATCACTGTTCACTTTTTTTATTTTTCACTCTTCACTTTTCACTTTTCACTCTTCAGACGTTCCTCGATCATACGGTTGATTTCCTCGCTTTCTGTGTAGTTGCTACGCAGCGAGAGCAGGTATTGTCGGGCCTCGACGGTGCGGCCGGTCTTGGCATAGACGTCGGAGAGGAGCACGAAGGCGCGGGCCAGCCAGTAGCTGTGGGTGGTGCCTGAGTCGATGAAGGGGGTCAACACCTGCTCGGCCGACTGGTATTGCTGGGTGTCGTAGGCATACTGTGCGAGCATCACGACGGCCTGTGCACCATACACCGTGCGCTGGTCGCTGCTCAGCACTTGCAGGTCGGCCACGCCGTGCTGTGTGTCGCCCATCGCCATCAGCGCCTGTGCACGTGCCAGACGTGCCTCGCTTGCCACTTCGCCCGATGCGTGCGAGTGGTCGAGCAGGCGCGTTGCGGTCTGCGCCGTGAGGTTGTGGTCCTTCATGGCCTGGGCAGCGCGCAGCAGTCCGAGCTGTGCCGCGCGGCGCGTCTCGCTGCTCTGCGTCTGTGCCTCGAGTTGGCTGTAGTAGGCAGCCGCCTGCTGATGGTTGCCTGCCGATGTGGCGCGCAGGGCGGCATTGGCCGTCATCTCGTCGATTTCGCGGGGCGAAAGGGCCTGTCCGGCCTGGGCGGCAAGGGCTGCAAATTCGTTCACACGACCCTGCGCGGTGTAGATGTCTTTCAGGTTGGCGAGTGCGGTCTGTGCTTCAGCCGTGTTGGGATGGTTCTGGATCACACTGCGGTAGGTGGCGATGGCTTCGTCGGTGTGTCCGGCGTCGTGTTGCAGCAGCGCCTGTTCGTTGGCTGCACGGCGGGCCAGTACGCTCTGGGGGAACTGCTGGCGCAGGGCGGCGAAGGTTTCGAGGGCACGGGCTTTCTGTCCGGTCTGCACGTAGGCGCGTCCTTTTTCAAACATCGCATCGGCCGAGAGCGACGACGTCGTGCCGTACTGCGCGTCGAAGTCGGTGAGCAGTTCAGCTTTCTTCTGATAGTTTCCTTTCAGGCCCTGGATGAAAGCCTGCTGCAGCAGGGCGTAGTCGGCACTCCGACGGTCGGTGTCGAGGGCGTGCTGATAGCTGTTGTAGGCGGCGTCGTACATACGGGCCACGTACTGACAGTCGCCCATGCGGCTGTAGGCATCGGCCCTGAGCGAAGGCTCAGCCGTGCTGCCCGCCACGCTGACGAATTGGGGCAGGGCGTCGGCATACTTCTTCTGCTTCAGCAGCGCATAGCCCAGCGCATAGGTGGCTGGCGTGCGGTACTGCATGCTCTGCACACCCTTGCGCAGGTCGCTCTCAGCCTGCCGATAGTTGCCCAGCCGGTATTCAGCCTCGCCCTTCCAGTAGTGAGCCTCGGGCGTGGACCTGAGTGCGATGCTCTGGCTGAGGTGCTGGATGGCCGTGTGATTGTGCCCGTCGGCATATTCCTGCGCCCCGAGATTGTAGAGCACCTGCTGCTTGACGTCGAGCATCTGCGACGTGGGGCGCTGTATCTTGTTGATCGAGGCGAGGGCTGCCTCGTAGTTCTTCGTGGTCAGATACACCTCTGCCAGGTGAGCCGTCACCTGCGGAGCGTACTTCGACTGTGGGAAAGTGTTCAGAAAACGCTCGAACACTGTGACGCTCTCGCCGAAACCCATCGACGCACCTTCGTGCAGGGTGAGGGCGTAGTTGTAGAGGGCTTCCTCCTGCACGGCGCGGTCGTGCTCCGTCTCCGACGCCTGTTGGAAGGCAATGTGTGCCTGCTGTTTCTGTCCGAGGGCCACATAGGCAATACCGGCGTGCAGCCAAGCGTTCTGTGCCATGGCATCGCGGGCGGTCGAGGCACTGCGGCTCAGGTGCAGGGCGGCCTGCCCGTAGTCCTCGGTCTGCATCTGACTCATACCCAGCTTGTAGAGAGCCTGCCGCGTGGGCTGGTCGGCGCTGCGCACATAGTCCGAAAGCAGTCGGATGGCCTCGTCGTAGTGGCCCACGCCGTAGAGCGCCTCACCCTCGACACGATTCGCCTCGGATGCGAATAGCGTGCTGCCCGTCGCCCGTCGCCATTGCTGGAGCGTGCGGATGGCGTCGGCGCATTGTCCCGTCTGCACCTGGCAGTCGGCCAGATAGACAGGCGCCGTGCGGCGGTAGTCGTAGCTCGACGCCGCGGCGGTGAAGTAGGGCAACGCCTCTGCAAAGCGTCCCTGTGCGTAGTTGACATAGCCCAGATAATACTGCACATCCATGCCGTGCGTCGCCTCGTGCTCGATGCTACGCAGAATCTGTTCCGCACGGACGAGCTGCCCCGTGTGGATGCTGGCGATGCCCTCGTAGAGCCGAGCCTCGCAATGTTCGTCGGTCGGCAGGTTGGTGAGCGACGTCTGGCTGTAGAGGGCCAGAGCCTGCCGCTCCTGACCCTCGCGCACCAGCAGGTTGGCCTGCATCAGGGCCAGCCGCTGCGCGAGCGGGTGGACCGGATGCTCAGCGAGCCACAGCCCGATGCGCTCGGCCGTTCCAGGCAGTCGGAGCCGGTAGTCGGCCACGAGCTGTTCGGCGGTGGGCAGTGCAGCGTGGGGCAGGTTGGCAGTGGCGGCGCCATACGTGTGGTGTTCGTCGAGCAGGCACACCGCCAGTTCGGTCGGCAGGTTTGCCGCATTGGGATGCAAGTTGTGCTGAGCCCCAGCTGCCACGGGGCAGAGGGCGAGCAGGAGGGGGAGAATCTTGTGTTTCATCATTCGTTGGAAGTCCGCCAGACCATTCGCAGTCAGTCTGCCGGTCGTGTCGGGACGAAGGACAAAGTTAAGGCTTAATCGGGACATTGCGACCATGCAGGGCCGAAAAAAACACGGCTCTTAAGTTTTTTTAACCTCAAAAGCCGTTGAACGTCGAGCGCCGTATGTTGAACGATGGAGGGAGTTTCTTTTTCAGACAACTTCGGTCTGGAAACCCTCATGCCTCAGTCCAAACCCGTGGAAACCGCCCTCTCAACCCGCCTCATGTGCAGATAAAACCTGCCTCGTGCGCAGACTAAGCTCAAAATATCACTGATATTTTTACAAATACCATTGATATTTTTGAAAATTCCATTGATATTTCTACAAATTTCAATGATATTTTGACTTTTGTCTGCACCTTGGCCGACTTTCTTGTGCGCTGGCCGTGAGTTTGCAGGGCGGCACAGAAAAGTTTGCGGCGCACTGTGGGGAAATTCACAGTGCGCCGCAGATGGGATGTCGCTTCGGAGCGGTTCAGACGAGGTGGCGAATCAGCTCTTCTCGGTCGCCGGGCAGCATGTCGATGACGGGCAGCTCGATCATGGTGTAAGCGCCACGAGGCACGGGCTACGTTGACGAGCACCTGTGCGGTGAGCGCGGGATTGTTGATGCGCATGTTGAACTCGAAGAGCTGGTTGTGGGTCGTGCCCGACACGCCTTTGCGCACGAGGTTGACGCCGTGGCCGACGTCGTTGAGTGCATCGACGCTGTCAACCTGCATGACGTGGGTTTCGTCGTTGACGAAGTAGGGGTCGGCCTTCACTGCGGCGGCTATCTGCTGGAAGTCGTAGCCCGGGAGCAGTTCGACATAGACCATGCGGCGGTGAATGCCGGTGCCGAGGGGGATGGTGACGCTGAGGGCGTCCTTCACACCTTCGATGGCGCGGACGGCGACACT
This sequence comes from uncultured Prevotellaceae bacterium, assembly GCA_900319385.1. GTDB lineage: Bacteria > Bacteroidota > Bacteroidia > Bacteroidales > Bacteroidaceae > UBA3839. The sequence goes on from ONOG01000001.1 coordinate 160,228, forward strand.
GTGTCCCATCGAACGGCCCGGGCCGAAGTTGGTGTACGAGATGCCCTTGGGTGCAAGGCTCTCCATGAGGGTGCGGACGATGGAGTCGCTGCCCGGGTCCCAGCCGGCGGAGATGACGGCGACGCGGCCTGCTGCCTTGGCGGCTGCATCGAGCGAACGGCGCAGATCGACAATCTGGGTGTGGATGTCGAACGAATCGACGGTGTTGATGCCCAGTGCGAGGCACTCCTTGGCGTATTCCTCGACGCGGCGGGTGGGGGTGGCAAGGATGGCAACCTGCACGCCGCTGAGTTCGGCGATGTTCTTGACGACGGGGTAGGCGGCGAGTTCGGCGGGGCAGTCCTCGGCGCCACGACGGCGCACGATGCCCACGCACTCCATGTCGGGTGCGGCTTCGACGGCCTGCAGGGCGTACTTGCCAATATTGCCATAGCCGACGATTGCTACTTTAATTGTGTCCATGTTTTAAGCTATTTGGGGAGAAAAAGTAAGCAAATTTCCTTGTTTCGCTTGCAAAGGTACGCTTTTTGTGTGGATTTACCTAACAAAATGAAAGAAAAATGAGGGCTTGCATGGCATTTCTGCCGTACAAGCCCTCAAATTGTGCTATTTTGTCAGGCGAAGTTTACTTCGCAGGAGTTTCTTCTACGTCTGCTTCCTTGATCTTGCGACCCATGATGAGCTGTGCCGTCGGGGCTGCGATGAAGAGCGACGAGAGCGTACCGCCCACAACACCGAGTATCATGGCGAAGGCGAACGAGCGGATGTTGTCGCCGCCGAAGATGAAGATGGCCAACAGCACGATGAGAGTCGAAACCGACGTGTTGATGGTTCGGGCCAGGGTCTGGTTCAGCGATTCGTTGAACAGACGCTGGGTGTCGCGCTTGGGATACAGGCGGAAGTTCTCGCGGATACGGTCGAAGATGACCACCTTGTCGTTGATGGAGTAACCGATAGCCGTCAGGATGGCACCGATGAAGGTCTGGTCGATCTCGAGCGAGAAGCCGATCCAGCCGTAGCAGAGCGAGTAGAGGCCGAGGATGACGAGCGTATCGACGGTCAGGGCTGTGATGGCACCGACGGAGTAGGCTACGTTGCGGAATCGCAGGAGGATGTAGAGGAAGATGGCGACGAGGGCGAGGATGACGCTGATGACGGCGCCTCGGGTGACGTCGGCCGCAATCGAAGGACCTACCTTCTGCGAACTGATGATCGATCCGCCGACGCGGTTGTCGCGGTCGATGAAGTTTTCGAGGCTTACCTTCGAGCCATCAATCATGCCGCCTTCGACGAATGTCTCGTAGAGAACCTTCTCGATCTCGGCATCGACGTTGGCACCGCTGTCCTTGATGCGGTAGTTGGTCGATACGCGGATGTTGGTTCCTTCCGTTCCGAGGGCGATGACGCTGGTGTTGTCGTGGCTTTCGGGGTCGAGGGCGTTAATCTTGTCCTGCAGTGCGCTGCGTACCTCGTCGATGCTGACGGGTTGTGCAAACTCTACCTTGAAGTTGCGACCGCCGGTGAAGTCGATGCTCTGGCTCAGACCGCGCACACCGAAGCTGACGAACGAGGCCAGCAGGATGATGCCGAAGATGAGGAACGAGCGCTTGTAGGAGCCCATGAAGTTGTACTTCGTGCCCTGCATGAGGTTCTTCGAAAGGCTGGTCGTGAACGTCAGATCCTGCCACTTGTCGCGGTTGAGGAAGTGTTCGTAAACGATGCGTGTGAGCCATACGGCTGTGAAGAACGAGCAGATGATACCGATGATCAGGGTCGTGGCGAAGCCCTTGATGGGACCTGTACCGAAATAGAAGAGGATGATACCGGTGATGATACTGGTGACGTTCGAGTCGAGGATGGCGCTGAAGGCGTTGCTGTAACCTGCTGCAACGGCTGCCTTGAGGTTCTTGCCGGCCTTCATCTCTTCCTTCGTGCGTTCGTAGATGAGCACGTTGGCATCGACGGCTGTACCGAGCGTGAGCACCATACCGGCGATTCCGGACATGGTGAGCGCTGCCTGCAGCGACGTCAGGATGCCGAGGGTGAAGAAGAAGTTGAGCAACAGGGCGCAGTTAGCCACCATACCGGCCTTGAAGCCGTACATGAGGCACATGTAGATCATCAGCACGACGAAGGCGATGATGAAGGAGATGAAACCTGCCTGGATGGACTCGGCACCGAGGCTCGGGCCCACAATGTCTTCCTGCACGATCTGGGCAGGTGCCGGCATCTTACCCGACGAGAGGACATTGGCAAGGTCCTTGGTGTCGTTGGTGGTGAAGTTACCGCTGATTTCGGTGCTACCGCCGTCGATCTTGTTCTTCACGTTCGGCGCGCTGTAAACGAGTCCGTCGAGCGAGATGGCGACGCAGTGGTTGACGTTGGCCTCGGTGAGGGCGGCCCACTTGCGTGCTCCTTCGGTGTTCATCTTCATCGTAACGACGGGGTTGCCGTACTGGTCAAACTCGTCCTTCGACTCTGTCACGACATCGCCTTCGAGCGGTGCACGTCCGTTCTGTCCACCGCTGGTGCGGATGGCGTAGAGTTCGAACACCTTGCCGGCCTTGTCCATCGACTTCACACCCCACATCAGACGCATGTCGGCGGGAAGGATGCGCTTGGCTGTCTCGCTGTTGATGAGCGCGTTGATCTCGGCGGTGTCGCGTGCAAGTGCGTAACCAGCCATACATCCGGCGTTGCCCTGTGCAGGCTGAAGGAGGGAGAAGAGGGGATTGGCCTTCTTTTCCTCCTCGGTGGGTCCGGCGGCAGCAGCCTTGGCGTCGGCAGCGGCCTCCTTGCTGTTCACCTGAGCGAGGATGTCCTTGGCGGCCGATGCGGCAGTGTCGGTGGCAGCTTCGGCTGTCTCCTTTGCTTCGGGCTTCACTTCGGCGGGCTGTGCTGCGGTGGTGTCGGCTGCGGTGGTGTCGGCCGGTGCTTCAGCGGCAGCGGCGTCGGTACCGCGCAGTGCGGCGTTGAGCTGGTTGAGGAAAGGCAGGGCTACCTGTGTGTCGTAGGTCTCCCAGAACTCAAGGTTGGCGCTTCCCTGGAGGAGCTTGCGCACACGTTCGGGTTCCTTGATACCAGGCAGTTCGACCATGATGCGTCCGCTCTGACCCTCAATCTTCTGGATGTTGGGCTGCACGACGCCGAAGCGGTCGATACGGGTGCGGAGCACGCGGAACGAGTTGTCAACAGCAGCGTTCACCTCTTCGCGCAGTACGCTTTCTACCTCGCTGTCGGAGGAGTTGGTGTTCACCTTACCCTTGAGCTGCTGAGTGGCGAAGATGGATGCCAGGTTGCCGTTGGGGGCATTCTTCTTATATTCCTGGACAAATAGTGTGATGAAGTCCGACTGGCTGTCCTGAGCCTTTTTCTGTGCTTCGGCAACAGCCTTGACGAAGGCTTCGTCTGTCTTGTGGTCGGCGAGGGCCTTGACGACGTCGGGCACGCTGACCTCGAGGATGACGTTCATACCGCCCTTCAGGTCCAGACCCAGACCGATGGCGGTTTCGCGACATTGCTTCAGGTTGTAAGCGCCCAGATAGAACGGAGTCGTGTTGAGCGAGTCCAGATAGTCGTTGGCTTCCTGCTCCGTCATCTTGGCTGCCTTGTTGTCAACGTAGCTGGTTGCTACGCTGAAGGACAGGTAGAAGAGGCAGATGAGCGTGAGCGCCACAGCTAAAAACTTTACAAATCCTTTGTTTTGCATTTTTGTTTTGAAGTTGTTAATTATTAATGATTATTTTGATGTGACTTAGGTGTGAAGACGGTTTCTGCGCACGCTTACTAGCCCCGAAAAAAGTCTATTTTCGGTGCGCAGATACCTTTTCAAGGTTGCAAAGGTAGTGTTTTTTTGTGAAAATCAAGATTTTTCGGAGAAAAAACAGCAGTTTTTCCTACGAAATGTGACGCAATGCTATGTTTTGGTAGGGAATGAAGCGAAAAAGACAGGGCTTTTCGCCGCGTCGCTGTGTTCGCGCGCGTATATAAAGGTATATATATAAATAGGTGTAAGGGGGACACTTCGTGGGGGCACAGCAGCGTGTTTACTTCTGCAGTTCGAGCCATGCAAAGATGGGGTAGTGGTCGCTCTGGTCGATGCTGTTGTCCACCACAGCACCGTAGGCACGCATCGACGGAGAACAGAGGATGTGGTCGATGCGGAAATACATGCCGCTGCGGTTGTACGAAAGGCCTGGGCCGTTGCCCGACCGCGTGTAGGCATCGTCCAGCAGGCGGGTCAGGCGGTGATGAGTGTAGGATATGGGGGCGTCGTTGAAGTCACCGCAGCAGATGATGTAGCGGCGTGGGCACTGCTCGATGAAAGCTGCCACGGCGTCGGTCTGGCGACCACGGATAGGGTTGGCGGCGATGAGTTTCTTGCGTAGCGAGAGAACGTTGTGGCGCACGTGGTCCTTGTCGTGGTTGCGAATCAGGTCCCTATACTCCTCGCGGTCGGACTCCCGAAGCTTGTACGACTCCAAGTGCAGGTTGAGTACGCACAGTGTGTCGCCGCGGTCGGTCACGATGTCGTAGGCCACGGCTCCGTTGGTGTTCGACTTGAAGTCGATGACCTGCATCCCGACAATCGGAAAGCGCGACAGGCAAGCGTAGGTCGAACCATGCACGACGTCGAAGTGGCGATAGGGATACTTCTCAGCTACAAGCGGCTCTACTTCCTTCCGTCTGAGTGCTCCCACCTCCTGCAGGCAGGCAATGTCGGCCTCGCAGTCATTCAGATAGCAGATGACAGGATGTTCCTCCCAAGGCAGTTTGTCGGGATTCGACAGGCTGAACACATTGTAGGACAGGACCTTCAAGGCACCATCCGGAGCCTCGGACGGGAAATTCAGCGGACAATAGGTGCGGATGCTGCTGGCGCAGCACAGCATACCTGTCAGCGAAATGAGCGTACCCCAATAAGCCGAACGCCGACGTCCACCCCCATCGATGCGCATCCCTAGTATGCCTAGGATGAACCACACGGGAATGAACACCAGCGTGGCAGCCAGCGTGAAAGGAAACAGCAAGCCGAGGAACGACACGTTGGGATGTACCTGTGGCCGTAGCCAGGAAGAATAGGCACATACGTTCATCGCGGCGACGCTCAGCAGGTTGAGTCCTGTCAGCATCAGCAGAAACAGGTACTTCGGTATCTTCAGCAGGAACTTGCTCATTTCTTGCTTGCGTCGAACAGACGCTGCTTCTCCTCAGCCGTCAGACCCGCATAGCCGTGCTGGCGAATCTTGGCCAGGATGCGGTCAATCTCCTCGTTGTCCTGCCGACGGCGTGCGTTGTATTCATAGTCCTTCACCCGTCCACCGTCGCTGACGTGCATCTGTTCCCGTTGCTGGGCGGCTTTCCGCTCGGCACGCTCACGCTTCCAGCGAGCCAGCCAACCCTCCTTTTTCTGGCCGCGGTCGTAGTGGTCGGTCACGTCCTCGTAGGTGGTTGTCGTCCAGAAATTGTCGCCCGACATGTGGATGTGGCGCGGATGCTTTCTCCACCAAAGAATCAGAATCAGGCCGAAGAGCATACCGCCCACGTGGGCCAGGTGTGCCACACCGTCTTGCAGCGAGAAGGCTTCGAACACCTCAATCACCGCATAGAGCGCCACGAAATACTTTGCCTTGATGGGGAACGGAATAGGAATGATGAACAGTCGCTCGTTGGGAAATGTCATGCCGAAGGCCAGCAGAATGCCAAACACGGCTCCCGAGGCACCGATGGTGTTGGCCAGCGGGCTGATCCAGCCCATCATCTGACCCAGTTCCTGCACCAGGCCTGCTCCCAGTCCGCACACCAGGTAATAGACAAGGAAACGCTGTCCGCCCCACACCTGCTCCATGATGCGTCCGAACATCCACAGTGCAAACATATTGAAGAAGATGTGGCTGAAGCCACCGTGCATGAACATGTAGGTGACAAACTGGAACACGTGGAAGTTGGGCGACAGTACGTAGTACAGGCCGCAAAAGTAGCTCAGCGGAAAAAACTGCTCTGCGACGAAGGCCGCCAGGTTCAGCAGCAGCAAAGTCTTGACAACGGGAGGTATTCGCATATAGAAAATCCTTTGTTAATGAGTTGACTATCGGAAAATGCATGGCACACGCATTTTGGCTGCAAAGTTATCCATTTTTGACCGATATTCCGTTAAAAAAGGGGTAAATCTTAGTTTTTTTGCAAAAAAAATGATTTTTTTTATAGAAAATGTTTGTTTGTTGCGGTGAAAAGCATAACTTTGTGACGAATATTTGCCGAAACAGCTCAAAGATAGAGCGATAGGCATTCAAAATCACTCTTTTTTATATTAACTTTAAAAACTTCTAATTTATGAACAAAAGCGAACTCGTAGCTGCAGTTGCTGCAAAAGCAGGGCTGAGCAAAGTTGACGCCAAGAAGGCTGTTGACGCAGTTGTTGCATCTGTTACCGAAGCTCTGAAGGCTGGTGACAAGGTTGCTCTCGTAGGTTTTGGTACATTCTCTGTTGCTGAGCGTGCTGCTCGTCAGGGCATCAACCCCGCAACCAAGGCTAAGATCACAATCCCTGCTAAGAAGACAGCTAAGTTTAAGGCTGGTGCCGAGCTCAACGCTGCTATCTAAGCACCTGTTCTCATGACAGAACAAAGGAGGATTCTCCCTGCTGGAGAGTCCTCTTTTTCTGACTGCTCCCGTAGTTCAATGGATAGAACAAGTCTCTCCTAAAGATTAGATACGAGTTCGATTCTCGTCGGGAGTACCAAGTGTGAAGACTCAAAGCCCTGTCTGCCGAGTGGCGGACAGGGCTTTTTTTGTGCCCGATGGGCGCAGTGAACATTTAGCTTTGGCGCAGTGAAACCTCAGCTTTGGCGCAGTGAAACCAAAGTTTTGATGGCTCTCGACTGGAGTTTGCACGGTTGTGCAGGGGTGTCGATGCAGGGGTGTCAGAAGCGGATGTCGGCGCGATACTCGGGAATGACCTCCACGGCACCGATTCGCACGACGGGGCCTTCCGAGAAGTCGGGGATGGACGTGGCGGGGAGATCGCGCAGGAAGGGGGCGTCGGGCTGGAGCGGACGGAAGTAGAAGGTGAGGGGAAGGGAGTCGGCGAGGGCGGTGTAGTAGCGTTTCAGGCCGATTGTCCAGGGGGCACCGTGGAAGAACTCGTCTTGCACGAGCTGACCGCGCAGGAAGGCCATGGCCACATCGCCGGTGTAGTGGATGCGGAGGAAGTATTCCTGAACCTGGGGAGCCTCGGTGTCGAGCTGCGGCAGGCTGACGCTCATGCGGCGCAGTCCGGCTCGACGCACGTCGGCCTCGGCACTGACGGTCGGCACGCTGATGGTCTGGGTGCGGAAGCCGTGTGAGGAGGGATAGACGACGTACTCGATGGTGTTCCGGCCCAGGCTGAGGAGTGTGGCGCCGTGGTCGGCGGGCAGGACTGAGGCGTCGGTGATGAGCAGGCGCCCATCCAGTTTGAGGGTGTTGAGGGCTTGGTGGCGGGTGAGCGTCGTGATGCGCACTCGGCTGCCGTCGTTGGCCTTGACGGTGAAGGTGGAACTGAATCCGGCTGCCGACGGTGTGTAGCGGTTGCGGCCTCGGACGGTCGTGGCGTCGAACACGTATTCGGGCTGCATCTTCTGGGGTGCGAAGAAGAAGTAATGGGGTGTGCCGCCATCGTCGATTCGGCACAGCAGCTGTGCGGTGGCGTATTTGAGGCGGATGCCTGCCTCCATCTCGAAGTTGAACGGCAGGATAACGCTCTGGTCGCGGCCCAGGGTGAGGGTGCCGGTCTGCGGGATGGTGAGCTGTTCGTCGCCGAGGTTCAGCTTCAGTTGCAGGCCTTGCTGGTCGTGGCGCAGGGTGTCGTGGTCCTGGAAGTTAATCATGAACAGGAATCCGGCACCGTCCTTCATGCGGGCACAGAAACGCAGGTCGTCGCGGTTGTCGGGTGTGAGTTGTTGCCATCCGTCGGGCAGCACGGTCTGCATCGGGGCGAGCCGGTCGCCGAAGTCTGCCAGGAAAGTGTGCAGCAGCCGCAGGTTGCGGTACATCTTCCCCTCGAGTCCAAACTCGCCCAGGGGTGCCTGGAAGTCGTAGCTCACCTTGGGCATACCCATCGGTTCGTCTTGGAACGAGCCGACGCCGCCCTGCATCTTCGGCGTACTGCCTCCGTGGTACATGTAGTAGCCGATGCCGTTGGCTCCGCTGCCCAGCGAACGCACCATCAGTCCTTCGGCTGCCTCGGCTGTGACGATGGGTCGCGAGGCATAGATCATCTGTATGCCTGCCCCCATTTCGACGCTGAACGAGGGATAGTCGGCTGGGTTGTAGCGCACGGGGGCGTAGTCGGGCTCCTGGTGCAGGTCCTTGAACAGCAGAAAGGGCGACATCGTGGGCTCGGCTTCCCAGAAAGGATAGGTGTAGGCCGCCGTGACGGGCAGTGCTTCGTAGCCGATGACGGCAGCGTTGCCCCAGCCCGTGGCGGTGTAGAGGGGTGTGACGATGCCGGCGTCGGTGGCCATCTGCTTCAGTGTGCGCATGTGCTGCTCGCCCATTTCGGGGTCGGAGGCAGTCTTTTCCTGCACCTCGACACCGATTGATGCTTCGCCGGCGTTGTACGAAGCAGCGGTGAAGTCGAAGGGCTCCTGCGGATAGTGTATCGCCCACGGTGCGGCGGAGTGCTGCATTTCGTTCTCAATCTGGCAGCCGATGATGGGGCCTCCGTCCTTGTAGTAGAGGCCGTCGGCCTGTCGGGCAATCTCGGTGTAGAAACGGCCGACCAGCCGCAGGTATTCGGGATCGTTGCTGCGCACTTCGAGGGGTTTGGCAAAGAGCCAGTCGGGCAGGCCACCATTGCGGATTTCGGCATGGCAGAACGGGCCGATGCGGATGACGACGGGCAGGTCGTGCTGTTTGCACAGCAGGAGGAAATGGCGCAGGTCGAGCTGTCCGTCCCAGCGGAAGTGCCCTTCCTCTTCTTCGTGCAAAGCCCAGAAGATGTAGGACGAGAGCACGGTCACTCCACCTGCTTTCATCTTCAGGATTTCCTCTTCCCACTGCTGTTCCGGATATCGGGCATAGTGAAACTCTCCCATCACAGGAATCACGGGTCGTCCATCGACCGACATATAGCAACTGTTCACGGCGATACTGCCGCCTGCGGGCGACGTGCCGCCCAGCTGGAGATGGCCGCTGCGGACGGGCTGCTGCTGCGATGGGGCGTTGAGTTCGTAGCTGTGTTGGGCATGCAGACTGAGCATGCCGACGAAGGCGAGAATCAATAGGAAGGCATTCTTCATGGTGCAGGGGGAGTGGTTTTGATGGAACAAGGGGTCAGCAACGGCTTTGCTGAAGGACGAGCAGACTTTCGGGTCCCATGTTAAAGAGCAGGTCAGCGATGCTGAGATTGGGAAGGAAGCCGTGCTGGCTGGCAAAGACCTGATAGTAGGGCACGGGACGGAAGTGCGGGTCGAGGCTGTAGGGCCGCTTGGGAGAGATGAGGTCGCGCAGGTCGTGGACGGGGTCGGACGGCGACGAGGGGGTGGGGGGGAGAAAACGGGTTGTGCGGTCCAGGTCGAGCTCGATGCCGATGAGGTCGCAGCAGGTGCGGACGATGGCTTCGTTGAGTTCGAACAGCGTATCGAAGGTCGGTTCGAAGAAGGGTCGGAAGTCGTCGGCGTAGTATTCAAAGAAAGGCGTGTTGTGGTAGGACGACACGAAGGCCTGCCAGTGCTGGTGGCGCCAGTTGCCATGATCGCTGAGGCGAAGGGATGCAATGGTGGTTTCGCTGTGAGTTGCGCTTGTTGCGACTGAGTCGCCACAAACAGGGCTGTGGGCTTCGGCGGCGTTGGAACGGCCAGCGGCAGCCCCATGCACTACGGGCACGGTGAGGGCGAGCGGCCCCTGGGGCGAGTCGATGACGCAGCGGTTGCGGTAGGTCTGCTTGCTGTAAGTCTCGCAGGACTCAAGCAGAACCCTCCCCTCCAGCAGCTTTGTAAACCACTGGACGGGAGGGAAGTAGGCGGTGGAGAGAAGAGTGACATTCCCTTCTCCTTGCCCCTCACGGCGAGGGAGGGGAGTATTCGCGTTTGCTGTCAGGGTAGTCCCATTACACATGGTCGTGGACATAAGAAACTACTCCCTGCCCTCGCCGAAAGGGCTGTGGGAGCGTCTTTTTACTGAATGTTCCCTACCCACTTGAACAGACGGTCCCAGCGGTAGGTAGGCATCTCCGGATTGGTGTCGGGCGAGATGCTGAGCCAGATGAACAAAGGTTTACCCACCACGTGGTCCTCGGGCACAAAGCCCCAGTAGCGGCTGTCGGCTGAATTATGGCGGTTGTCGCCCATCATCCAGTAGTAGTCCATCTTAAAGGTATAATAGTCCGTCTGCTTGCCGTTGATGTATATCTTGCCGTCGCGAACGTCGAGCGTGTTGCCTTCGTAGGCGCGGATGGGTCGTTCGTAGAGGGCGATGTTATACATGTTGAGGCGCAGCGTCTTGCCTTTCTTCGGAATCCATACGGGTCCGTAGTTGTCGCGTGTCCATCCATAGTCGTGGTCCAGGGGGTAGAGGTTTCCGAAGAATCCGTCCTTGATTTCCACGATGCTATCGACGAGGTCCGGCCGTGCACTGAGTGCTTCGTATGCGGCACGGGTGAGAGGCATGCCGCGCTGGTGGTCGAGGATTTTCGAACGATCCTCGTCGCTGATGCCCAGTTCGGCGCAGAGTGCGTCGGGCAGCAGTCGTCCGCCTTTGGTGTAGATGGCATAGTCAAACTGCACCTTTTCGGGCTGTGGCTGGGCCACGCCATCGACGTAGATGACCTTGTCCTTGATTTGCAAGCGCTGTCCAGGCAGTCCGACGCAGCGTTTCACATAGTTCTCGCGTCGGTCGGCGGGACGTACAATCACGTCGCCGTAGGTGCTGCGTTGGCTCTCTATGAACTGTTTGCCGAGACCATAGACGGTGTAGAACTGCGCCATCTGCGCCTCGGTGCTTTGGCCCCGCATGGCGGGCAGTTCGATGCCGTTGTCGGCATATATCTGTTGGCCAGCGGAGTAACAGAGATCGTAGAAGTCGTAGGGCCAATCGACGGCCACGGTGTCGCCGGCAGGATAGTTGAACACGACGATATCGCCGAGCTCCACCTTCCCCAGTCCGCTCACACGTCGGTAGTCCCACTTCGGCCATTCGAGGTAGCTACGGGTGTTGATGCCAGGAATGGTGTGTTGGGTGAGGGGCAGGGTGAGCGGCGTCTGCGGGATGCGCGGGCCGTAGCTGAGCTTGCTGACGAGCAGGTAGTCGCCGGTGAGGAGCGTTTTCTCCAGCGACGACGAAGGGATTTTGTAGTTCTGGACGAAGAACTGATTGACGAAATAGACTGCCACGAGCGCGAAGACGATGGCATCGACCCAACTCATGATCATGCGGCCCGGACCCTCGAGGTCTTTCCACCACGTCCAGCGGATTTTCTTGGTGATGAAGGCGTCGAAGATGAAGGGCACGACGATGAGTCCCCACCACGACTTCACCCAATAGAGAAAGGCGAGGTAGAGAACGAGGGCTGTGACACACTTCGCCCATTTGACCCAGGCGGGCGCGGGTTTTTCTTCCTGTTTGTTTTTCTTAGTCCGTATCTTGGAATAGTCGGGCTTGCTGGTAAAGAGTCCCATAACTGAATATCATTAAAACTTAAAATTCAAAAACTGAAAAGGTCGTCGGTGGTGAGCAGACCCGAGTGCTGCGCCGTGTATTCGGCGGCGAGGACGGCGCCGAGGGCGAAGCCTTGACGCGAGTGGGCGTCGTGCTGCAGACGGATGCAGTCGGCAGGGCTGTCGTAGGTGACGGTGTGTATGCCAGGCACTTCGCCACGGCGCACGCTGTCGATGGCCAGTTCGTGGTCGGCGGGCACATGCTCGACGACCTGCGTGCCGTCGGGCTGCGTCTGCGTGCCCAGCGTCCAGGAGTCCTTGCGGTCGAGGGCCGCAGTGATTTGCTCGGCGAGGGTAATTGCCGTGCCCGAGGGATGGTCGAGTTTGTGCACGTGGTGCACCTCCTCTATGCGGACATCGTACTGCGGAAACTGGTTCATGATGCGGGCCAGGTATTTGTTGACCGCCGAGAAGATGGCCACCCCGACGCTGAAGTTCGATGCCCAGAAGAGGGTCTTTCCGCCTTCGGTGCAGGCTTGGCGCACGTCGTCACCGTGCTCGGCGAGCCAGCCGGTCGAGCCGCTCACCACCTTCACGCCCTGCTCCCATGCCTTCAGATAGTTGGAATAGGCCACGTGGGGTGCGGTGAATTCGATGGCTACTTCCGCCTCGCGGAAGGCGTCGGAGTCGAAGTCCTGCTGGTTATCGACGTCGATGATGCAGGTGATTTGGTGCCCACGTTCGCGGGCTATCTGTTCGATCATACGGCCCATTTTGCCGTATCCAATCAGCGCAAATTTCATATTTCAGACATTTTTTCGGCTGCAAAGGTACGGAAATTCCTCGTAATTGCTTAACTTTGAAAGGTTTTTTAAGAAAACAATCCTCGTTTCAACGTTTTTTATACATAAATTCGACTATGGAACAGCTGCTGCATTACGTCTGGAAGCACAAGCTTTTTCCCCTTTCGCCCCTCACCACGACCGACGGCCGACCGGTCGAGGTGGTCCATCCAGGGCTGCACAACCACGACGCAGGGCCCGACTTTTTCAATGCCAAGGTGAAGATCGGTGGCCAGTTGTGGGTAGGCAACGTCGAGATTCACGACCGTGCCAGCGACTGGTATCGCCACCATCACGACCAGAATCCTGCCTACGACAACGTCGTCCTGCACGTCGTGGGTGTGGCCGACATGGACATCCCCTATCCCGACGGCCCATCGTCGGCGCCGGCGCAGGGCGTGCGCCTCATCCCCCAGCTGGAGCTGCCTGTCCCGACCGAGGTCAGGCAGAACTACGACCGCCTCGTGCAGGAGGACGCACAGCCGCGCTGCCGTCGTGTGGTGGGCACGCTTCCCAGCCTGACGGTGCACGGATGGCTCTCGGCCCTGCAGGTGGAGCGGCTGGAGCAAAGGACGCAGCAGGTGCAAGTGCGCCGCCAGCAGCTCGGCATGGACTGGGAGGCTACGTTCTTCGTCACGCTCGCCCGCACCTTCGGCTTCGGCATCAACGGCGACGCTATGGAGCAGTGGGCCTACAATGTGCCGCTGCACGCCGTGGCGAAGCACCGCGACGATTTGTTTCAGGTCGAGGCCATCTTTTTCGGTCAGGCAGGACTGCTCGAGTCGCCGTGCGACGCCCCCTACTTCAGTCGTCTGCAGACGGAGTATGCCTACCTGCGCCACAAGTTTTCGCTCACCCCGATGGACCCCCACCAGTGGCGCTTCGCACGTCTGCGTCCGCAGAACCTTCCCTACGTGCGCATTGCCCAGCTGGCGATGCTCTACCACGAACAGCGGCTCAACTTTTCGCGCATCATCGAGGCTGCCGACCTGGACCAACTGTACGGCTTGCTCCAGACGCACGTGAGCGAATTCTGGCAGACGCACTACAGCTTCTCCAGTCAGCCGTCGCCGCTTTCCGACCGCCGGCTCACCGACGCCTCGCTCCGTTCGTTGGTCATCAACGCCGTCGTGCCGATTCTCTTCAGCTATGGCCGCTACAAGAGCGAGGAACAGCTGTGCGAACGTGCCCTCACGCTGCTCGAACAGCTGCCGCCTGAGGCAAATCATATCGTGCGTGAATGGGCTGCTGCCGGCGTCAAAAGCGACAATGCGGGCGACACCCAGGCGCTCATCCACCTCACCCGCCAGTATTGCGAACCGCGCAACTGCCTGCGTTGCCGCTTTGGCTACGAATACTTGCGCCGTACACCCGATTTCCTGCGTGAGGACCCCGATGACGTGCCCCAACCCTAAAACCACGTTTTTTTAACCACGAATTGCACGAATTACACGAATGATTTATAGTAGGAAAAACGAGGAAGGCATTCGTGTAATTCGTGCAATTCGTGGTCAAAATATGTATTTTTCGTGTCTTATTGGTGTAATTCGTGGTTAAGAATTACCTGTATGACGGCGTAAAGACAGGTCGGGTGGTGCTAAGTGGTGCGGGGCTTGCCGACGTGCAAAACTTAGGCTGAGGGAGGCTGAAGCATTTGCAGGAGTCATTTTTTTGCCGTACCTTTGCACGAAAATCAGACTCTAATGGCAGAAAAACTGAAAATTCTGGTCACCGGTGCCAGTGGATTCATCGGCAGCTTCCTCTGCGAAGAAGGCCTCAGACAGGGCTTCGAGGTCTGGGCAGGCATGCGTGCGACGTCGTCGCGACGCTGGTTGCAGCACGAGTGGCTGCAGTTTGTCACTCTCGACCTCACACAGCCCGAAGTGCTGCGCAGCCAACTCGCCGACTTCAAGGCCCGCCACGGTGCCTGGGACATCGTCGTTCATGCCGGCGGCGCGACGAAGTGTCTGGACCCTGCCGACTTCGACCGCCACAACTACGACTGCACCGTCCATCTGGTCGAGGCGCTGGCTGAGCTGGAGATGAAGCCCCAGCTGTTTGTCTATGTCAGCAGTCTCAGCGTGCTCGGACCCATTCGCGAGGACTACACGGCGCTGCGCAGCGACGATGTGCCTCAACCCAACACGGCCTACGGGCGCAGCAAACTCAAGAGCGAACAGTATCTGCTGGGCCTGGAGCAGGCGCTCCCGACGGTGATTTTCCGCCCGACGGGAGTCTATGGTCCGCGCGAACGCGACTATTTCCTGCAGGTCAAGACCATCAAGCAGCACATCGACTTCGCCGTCGGTTTTCAGCCGCAGCGCATCACGTTCGTCTATGTGCAGGATCTGGTCCGCGCCATCTATCTGGCAGTTGCGAAGGCTGTCGGCGGCGAGGCTCAGGCCATCTGCGGCAAGATCTACCATGTGAGCGACGGACAGACCTACGACTCGCGTCAGTTTGGTGTCCTCGTCAAGCGTTTCCTGGGCGTGAGCTGGGTGGCACACGTGACTGCACCGCTCTGGGTGCTGCGCACGATGTGTGCCGTGAGCGACTGGTGGTCGCGCCTGACCCGACGTGTTTCGACGCTGAATAACGACAAATATCGCATTCTCTCGCAGCGCAACTGGGCCTGCGACATCACACCGGCGCGCCGCGACCTCGGTTTCGAGCCCGAGTGGCCGCTGGAGCGTGGCACGCAAGCCACGATGGAATGGTATCTGAAAGAACATTGGCTATGATAAAATTTTTCGAACGAAAGCCCGAGAATGGGCTGCTCAGCGTCGAGGTGTTGACGCTGGCCTACATGGTGATTACCGCAGTGATGACGCTCGTGTGGTGGGATGGTATCGCACACCCCGAGGACATGATGGTGTGGCGTGGCGGAGCTTTGCTCTTCATGGTGCTCGCCAACATCATTTACCACTTCTACCCAAGCCGCTTGACCATCGCCCTGCGCGCCATTCCGCTGCTGCTCTGTCTCGCGCAGTGGTACCCCGAAACCTACGAGTTCTGCAAACAATTCAACTACCAAGACCACGTGTTTGCCGGCATAGACTGGATGATCTTCGGTTGTCAGCCCAGCATCGAATTTTCGCGTCTGCTGCCAGGTGCGCAGTGGAGCGAGGCCTTCTCGATGGGTTACTACGCCTACTACTACATGATGATGGCGACGCTGCTCTTCTACCTCTTCGCTCGCTACGAGCGCTTTCAGTGGGCATCGTGGGTGTTCCTGGGCAGTTTCTTCATCTTCTACCTTATCTTTGAATTTTTGCCCGTCGCAGGACCGCAATACTACTACTGCGCCATCGGTATCGACCGTGCGCAGGAGGCTTATTTCCCTGAGCTGGGCCACTACTTCGTCAACCACCAGGAAATGCTGCCCATGGAGACGAAAGGCATTTTCGGACAGCTGGTGAAACTGGCGCAGGAGGCTGGTGAGCGGCCCACGGCAGCGTTCCCGTCGAGCCATGTGGGTATGTCCACGGTGACGATGCTGTTGGCATGGAAGAGTGGCAATCGCTGGCTCTTCTGGCTGCAAATGCCGTTCTACGTGCTGCTCGTCTTCGCCACCGTCTATATCCGTGCCCACTACGCCATCGACTCCGTCGCAGGTCTCGTCGTCGCCTTCGTCCTCTTCGGACTATTCAGTGCCCTGTGGCCCGATATGCAGCGCGTGCTTCGGCTGAAAAAATGACGCACCCATGACTGCCGACCTCTATCGTCAACTCAAGCGACAGCTGTGCACCTCCCTCGGCGAGAGTGAGGCGTCGGCGGTCGCTTTCTGGCTTTTAGAGGACGAGGCAGGGCTGAGCAAGACCGATGTGCTCATGGGTCGGGCCGACACGCTCAGCCCCGAGCAGACCGACCGTCTGTGCTCGATGGCCCGGCGCATTGGCATGGGCGAACCGGTGCAGTACGTGCTGGGACACACCGATTTCTGCAACCTGCGCATCCAGGTGGCGCCTGGTGTGCTCATCCCCCGCCCCGAAACCGAAGGCCTGGTCCGCCTCAGTCTCTCTATGCTTCCACCCTGTCGCAGCGCCAGCGAAACTTCCTGTCCCACTATGCTGCGACCTCGTCGCAGCCAGCATTCGCTCCGCATCCTCGACCTCTGCACCGGCAGCGGCTGCATAGCCCTGGCCCTGAAGCACGCTTGCCCCGATGCCACGGTCGAAGGCTGGGACCTCAGCGACGACACACTGCGCATCGCTCGGGCGAATGCCGAAGCCCTCGGCCTCGACGTCGGTTTCCGAAAAGCCGATGTCCTCAACCCTCAGACCAGCACGTCCGACCGTCAGGAGGCGGAGCTCTGCCTCATCGTCAGCAACCCGCCCTACGTCTGCGAGGGCGAACGTGCGGACATGGAGGCGCGCGTGCTCGACCACGAACCGTCGATGGCGCTCTTTGTGCCCGACGACGATGCCCTCCGTTTCTACCGAGCCCTCGCTCGCTGGGGCGTCGTGATGCCCGCTGCCACCACGCTCGTGGCCGTCGAAATCAACCGACGCTTCGGCAACGACGTCGTCGCTGTGTTCCGCGAACACGGCTACTCCGACGTGCAGCTGCATCAGGACTCCTATGGCAACGACCGCTATGTGCAAGCAACTTATCTCCATGGAACCAACTAAGAAAAAACTCAGCGAAGAGCAGGCCTACACACGCCTTGCCCGATTGTGCTCCCAAGCCGAATACTGCCGCCACGACCTGCGCCGCAAGATGCAGGCCTGGGAGCTGCCCGACGGCTGCGAGGAGCGCATCCTGGCAAAGCTGGAGCAGGAACGCTTTCTGGACGAAACGCGCTATGCCCATGCCTTCGCCCGCGACAAATTCCGCTACAACCGCTGGGGAAGCCAGCGCATTGCTCTCGAACTGACCCTGCGCGGCATCGACGCCGACACCGTAGCCGACGCCTTGACCGAAATCACGGAGGAGGACAGCGACGCGACACTCGAACAACTGCTGCGCAAGAAGCTCCAGACGGTGAAAGCCAAAAGCGACTATGACCTCTTCCTCAAGCTGCTCCGCTACAGCGTGGGCCGCGGATATCCGAAGGAACAGGCGCACCGCTGCCTGCGACGAATCATCAATAGCGAAGAAGGAGAATGAAGATACGCGACATCGACTTGGGACATCGGCCAGTGATGCTGGCACCGATGGAAGACGTGACCGACGCAGCCTTCCGGCATATATGCAAGGAATTTGGCGCCGCGATGGTCTATTCCGAATTTGTCAGTGCCGACGCCCTGATCCGTTCCGTCGGCCGCACGATGGAGAAGATACGGGTGAGCGACGACGAACGACCCGCCGCCGTGCAAATCTACGGCCGCGACGTGGATACGATGGTCGAGGCGGCCCGCATCGTCGAGAGCGAGGCACGGCCCGACGTGATCGACATCAATTTCGGCTGTCCGGTGAAGAAGGTCGCCGGCAAGGGTGCGGGTGCCGGACTGCTGCGCAACCCCGAACTGCTGCTCGACATCACGCGTGCCGTCGTCCGTGCCGTGAAGTTGCCGGTGACGGTCAAGACACGGCTGGGCTGGGATCATAGCTCGAAAAACATTGTCACCCTGGCCGAGCAGCTGCAGGACTGCGGCATCGAGGCCCTGACAATACACGGTCGCACCCGTGCACAGATGTACACAGGAAAGGCCGACTGGACCCTCATCGGCGAGGTGAAGCGCAATCCCCGCATGCGGATTCCCATCATCGGGAACGGCGACATCGACTCGGGCGAATGTGCGCTGCGGATGTTCGAGCGCTACGGCGTCGATGCCGTGATGGTGGGGCGCGCCACGTTCGGCCAGCCGTGGCTGTTCCGCGAGATCCGCGAGGTGCTCGATGCCCACGCCGACAGCCCCTCAGCCGCCAGCGTTTGTCGCGATTCCGTCGCGGCAGTGCCCGCCCCGATGACCACGGAGTGGAAGCTCGACGTGCTGCGAAGGCAGATCCGCGAGAGCGTGGCCGCCTCGATGCAGCGCACCGACTGCGCCCGAAAGGCCACCGAACTGGGAGGCATCATCCACGTGCGGCGCCATCTGGCTGCGTCGCCCTTGTTCAAGGGAGTCCCCGACTTCCGTGCGGTGCGCATCCGTATGCTGCGTGCCGAGACGATGGACGAACTCTTCGCCGCGCTCGACGAGGCAGAACAGCGCCTTCGAGCCCTTTAACTTATCACTTTTCCCTTTTCACTTATCCCTTTTCACTTTTCCCTTTTCCCTTTTCACTTACTAAAGCACGGAGGGTATGTCGATGCCGACATACCCTCCGTCTGGTTAGTTACATTAGCAGGTTTGTTCAGTTCTTGGGTTCGGGCCTATTGCGGATGCTGCCCTTGCGACGCTTGGCCTCGCTGCCGGCGTCGGTGGTCTTTTCCTTACCGGTCAGCTCTTCGATGATGTAGTCGAGTGACTTGTCGAAGTCGCCGAGGTTGTCGCTACCCACGGATGTCTCCTCGTGGAACACGTTCTTCCATCCGTCCATCAGCCCCCAGTCACCCTCGTTAGTGTAGCCGTTGGTGTCGTAGGGTGCAAAGAGGATCATGCGGCGTCCGGTCGGCATTTCGTCCCACATGGCCTTCACCTCGTCGTAGGTGTAAGCCTGGTACATCGGGCCGAGGTCAATCGAGTTGCCGTCTGCATCGACTGCATAGGTGCCGTCCTCGTTCATCTGGTACTTGCGGCAGATTCCCTCGTTGACAATCTTATAGGTAGCATCGGTCCAGAGGATGACCACCTGGCGGTGGTAGCCGTCATCGACACCCCAGCTCTCGCGCTTGAAGGCTGCAGCCAGTGCTTCGAGGCCACTTTCGGGAGTATCGCCGCCATAGCTGAGCTCGATTTCATCGACGTATGCCTCGAAGGCGTCATGCTCCGTCCCGTTCGCCATGTTATACACGGGGCTCTCGTTCAGGGCCTCTTCGTTATCCACATTGATGTCGCTGTAGGTAATCACCTGTGCGTTGAGGCCGTTGAGCGTGATGCCGGCGGCGATGCACTTGTCGTTGAACAGCTGATAGAATGCCTTGGCGTTTGACTTCACCATGTTGATTTCGTCGCTCATCGAGCCGGAGATGTCCATCACCATTATGACGTCCACAATCAGCTTGTTCTCATCCGTCGTGAAGGACTTGGTCGTGGTGTCGTACGACGTCGTTTCGTCATACTTCTGAGCCGGATCGAGTACGAGTTCCGGAGCTGCAGCCCCGGCATTGAACTGGTAGAAGGCGCGGTAGTAGTACTTCGACTTGGGGTTCAGACCACGGAAGTCAACGTCGAAGTTGTTGTCGTCCTTCAGCTCGGCAGTGCCTTCAAACTCAGCCTTGCCGATGAACAGGTTGTCGGGGTTCTTGTCGCAGACGACGCCCACCGTGCCCTTCTCCTTGAACGAAGGATCGGCGCAGAACACCGTACCGCTCAGCGTACAGCTGGAGCCGCCCACCTTGAACGAGGCTGTACCGGTCCAGACCGTCACCGTGCTGTAAGCCTTCTCGACAACGGTCTCCTCGAAGGTGTCGGCAGCAGGAACGAAGGTGCAGGTGCCGTCGCTCGTCGTCTCGACCTTAGCCTCGGTCGGTGTGACGGTCTTTGCCTGGTAGGTCATGCCAGCCACGTCGCGGAAGTGCTCAAGGGCAGCCGCAACGGTGGGGTAACCGCTTACGACGCTGGCGTCAACCGTGCTGACAAAGTAGAACAATGTGCGCTGCAGGTTGTTCTTGTAGTCAGCCTTCGAGAGCGCTTCGTCGAGCGTAGCCTTGCTGTACTTAATCTGTGCGACGGGCATCACAGCCGTAGCCGTCTTGAACACCAGTTCAAGGTCTTCGTCGCTCAGCCAGCTGAAGTTGAGCACACCGTCGTTCATCACGAGCTGCAAGGGGCGGTTGTCGGCCTTCGACACGAGCAGCGTAGCCTTTGTCGCGCCGTCGAGCGAGGTGAAGTACAGCGTCTCGGTGCTCAGGTCGGCAGCGCCGGCAGCCTTGCGAGCCTTCGACGAGGAAGTGGCGTTCTTCTTCAGCAGGAAGTAGCCTTTAGGGGTAACGAAACCTTCGTCCCACGAACCCGTACCCGAAGCGAGCTTCAGGATGGTGCCCGACACCGGAGTGATAGGACCGGGCGTCGGCGTCGGAGAAGGCGAAGCAGCATCGTCGCTGCCGCAGGCAGAGAAGCCGATCAGACCGGCCACTGCCAATGCCAGAAAACTCAGTTTTTTCATCATAGTTGTGTGATTTTAGAAGTTAATAAATGGGTGATTTAGTAAATTTGTCGGTAGCAAAGGTAAGGTTCGGCGTGCGGAGCACAAAATAATTCTCCCCCTTTTTTACGTCAGGATAGCACGTTCTGCGAATCTGAAAGATTTCTGCAAAAATGAAATGGAAATTTGCTCTTTTTTAGGCAAATATGCGTTGTCGTAGCCTCCCGTCCCGGGTGCACAATTCATCCATTCAGACGCTGCGTCCTGCCCGACGGCCCCGCCCGTCAGCCACGGTGCCGTGTCGTTCCCCTCGTGGCGCAGCGGAAAGTCGGCGGCGGTGCAGTGAGAAATCAGCGGCGGCGCAGTGAGAAATCAGTGGCGACGCAGCGGAAACACGGCGCATCTGCGCTCCGAACCCAGCCGTTGTCCGCATCAAATTCGTTGATGCCCCCCTCCAAACTCAAAATATCATTGATATTTCCAAAAATATCAATGGAATTTGTAGAAATATCAGTGGAATTTCTGAAAATATCAATGATATTTTGAGTCTGTTCGGCACAGCAGCCGAGTCGGAAGTGCGCCGTCGCTGTGTTTGGGGCACGCCGTCGCCGTGTTTGTGCGGCACACCAACGAAGTTGGGTGTGAACGTTGGCGGTGTTTGTAGGGCGCACCAACGAAGTTGGATGTGAACGTTGGCGGTGTTTGTAGGGCACACCAACGAAGTTGGGTGTGAACGTTGGCGGTGTTTGGGGTGCGGCGCGGCGGAGACACAGCAAGCCCCGAAGGGGCGACAGACCACAGGCAGGGGTGGAGCGAAGCGGAACCCCTGCTCGGCGCGAAGAGGGCGATGAAGCCCCGAAGGGGCGACGGATAAAAAACAATCACGCGGGACACCCGACGGCTCGTCTTGCCTGTCGCCCCGTCGGGGCTTCGCCTCTCCCTTGTCATTTAGCAGGGGTTGCGCTTCGCTCCACCCCTGCCTGTGGTCTGCCGTCCCTTCGGGACTACTTCCGCCACGCACCGCACGTGTCATCCCTGCGGCGTACCTACGGCACGCAGGCCCTGCGCTCGACACATCACCAGCCATTCCCGCAGCTGACTCGTGTCAGCAGCTCCATGGCTGGCTACCTTACCTGTCCCTACGGGACAAGCTCCCTTTCTTCAAGTCTGCTGGAGAGGTATAGATGCGGAGCATCCACCATTCATGGTTGCTATTATTCATGGTTGAGGGCATGAATTCGGAGCAGCCATGAAGGGTGTCCGATACATCTAATTCATGTAATTCATGGTATAAAAAAACGACATCCGAAAGTTGAGTTTTTCTAACAATACATTAAGAACCGAAAAGCGACACGCCAAGGTGCGACGAGCGACACGTCAATCTTCATCAATCTTAACGTCAATTTGTCCTACTTTCGGATGTTGTTTTTTTATACCATGAATTATTTCTAATGAGTTCTAATTTTGCCTGCGGGTTGTCTGGGTTTTCAAAATATTTTGTCTTTGGCAACCATGAATTTGTGATGCTCCGCATCTATTCCTTTTCCGCAGCAATAAAGCCGTGAGGCTTACTAATTCATGGTCGCAAAAAAACGGAAATTCATTGATAGGAATTAGAACTCATTAGAACTAATTCATGGTGTAAAAATTGATATACAAGGTGTCATCATTTCCGAAAGTTGAGTCAAAAGAAGATTGACGTAAAGATTGATAAAGATTGACGTGTCGCTCGTCGCAACTCGACGTGTCGCTTGCATGACCTCGGCGTGTCGCGATCCAAAAATGAGTGTGCGGTGGCGAGCCATTCTGTCTGCGATTTGTGTATGCCCAATGCGGTCAAAAAGTAAAAAATGAGTGGATTTTTGCGACAAAATGTGTAAAAAATGAAAATAATTTGGCTATTTCGTTGCAATGTTGTAACTTTGCAGCCATTATATACCTATTTATATATAGAAACCGCGCAGGTGCACACGTGCGCGTGGAAAGAGACAGTTTATTTATTTATCAACCATCAATTATTCACTAAAATCTTTAAGCTTATGAAGAAAAGATTTACGCTTATGCTGGTGGCAATGCTCGTTGCCATGACCAGTTTCGCACAGCCTGTACTCAAGTCGGCCACACACCGTCGCACACTGGCTATGCCTACGCTTCAGGCCAAAACTGCTGCACGCCGTGCGGCTGCTCCGCGCAAGGCCGAAGCTGTTACCCCACCTACCGGTGCTGTAGAGCAGGATTACGTGCTCTCGGGCTATTACTATGCTGGCGGCTGGACCATACCCGAAGTGGCTGCCAAGGTCGTTATCGACGGTTCTGACGTTTACATTCAGGGCCTCAGCCAGAAGGTTGAAGGCGCATGGATCAAGGGTACACTCGACGGTACGACCCTCACCATCGAGAACGGTCAGTACTATGGTATGTTCGACAGCCCCGACCAGGGTGAAGTAGAGATGTACTGGGTGATATACGACTTCAATGCCATCACCTCCAGTACGACGCTGACCTACGACCCCGAAACCGGTGTGTTCACACATGGCGAAGACGACCTGATCCTCGAAAACAGCAATGGTGCAGACGAACTGGGTTTCTATGGCGGCTGGAACGACTTCACACTCACGCCTGGCATTCTTGAGATTCCCGAATTCGTTGTCGTGCCCGATGGCCTGGAAACGGCCGACTACACCTTCAAGGGTATCAGTATGGGAATCAGTGACGATGGTACAGAGTTTGTCGAAGAAGGTTCGCAAGGCTTCAATGCCAAGATCGGTCTCGACGGTGCCGACATCTACATCGAGGGCATGAACCCCACCAGCACCGACCCTGTTTACGTCAAGGGTACGAGCAACGCCGACGGCAGCTACACAATCGCCAGCGGCCAGTACGTAGGCGACTACAGTGGCACGCACCTCTACGTCATGGGCTACAACCCCGAGACCGACGAATTTACCGACATTGTCCTGACCTACGATGCCGAGGCCGACACGTACACAGTTGCCGACGGCACATGGATTGTGCTCAATGCGTCGAAGACAGAGATCTTCAGCCTTTATATCATGAAGGACGGCGTCTTCACGCCTGGTGCCATCCAGACCGAGAGCATCAAGTGGGTGGCTGCCGAGCAGGGCTATTCAACCCCCTCCGAGGTAATCGAAAGCATCGACTTCGGCGCTGGCATCAGTGCCACGCTCGACAAGGGAACGTCCACTACGCAGCCTACATACTACGAGAACGGACAGGCGCTCCGCTTCTATGCCGGCAACACGATGACAATTACGTCCGACGGTCCGAACATCGTGAAGATTATCTTCGAGATGGGCAACACGACAACCAACATCACGGCCGACACTGGTGAACTGACCGTCGACGGCACGACCGTCACCTGGGAAGGCTCTGCCACCGAAGTGACCTTCAACGGTCCGTCGGCAAAGCACGCTCGCATCGTGTCGATGGAAATCTTCTACGAAGCTGGCGAAGAACCCGCTCCCGAACTTGTGACACTGCCCGACGGTGCTGAACCTGTCGAGTATCTGTTCACCGAAACCTACACCACGCAGGATGAGGAAACGGGTGAGGACGTTGAGGAAGAATATACGAAGCACGCCTTTGTAGCCGTGGTCGGCGACCAGGTTTACTTCCAGGGCCTCAGTGACTACGCTCCTGAGGGCTGGGTAGTCGGTACGCTCGAAGAGGGCGTCATCACCATCCCCACCGGCGAATACCTGGGTGTTTACGAGACATATATCGAAGGCATGGGCTATGTTGATTTCGACATCTTCAGCAACGAAATACACTTCACCTACGACGCCGAAGCAGACAAGTATAACGCCGGTGCCTTGAGCTTTGCCGTCAACTACAGCGGCTCTACCATCACGAACGAGGAGTACGGATCGGTCGAGCTGACGCGCATCGTCGAGAAGGACGCCTTGCCGCAGGCTCCTGAGGTGGTCGCAGTCGATCTCACCGGTGAGTATCCCTACATCGTACTGAACGTCCCCACGCAGGATGTCAACGGCGACGAGATGCTGACCAGCAAGCTTTCGTACCAAATTGAGATTGAAGATCAAAGCGGTTCAGTGTCCACATACACCTTCACCTCTGACCAGTATGCATCGATTCCTGAGGGCGAGGATATGGAATCAGTGCCCTATCTGTATAACGACAACTTAGACATCTATACTGGCGGTAGCACTATCTATGTCTATGCAGAGGACTTCACGCAGTGGGCTGCTATCCGGGTAACAAGCTATTACTCCAGCGGTATGAGCGAAACGACCCGCTACGACCTGACGGAGTACTGGACGGGCATCGACGACGTGACTGCTGCCACCGACGGAGCTGTCAAGGCCGTGAAGTACTACGACCTGCAGGGACGTCCTGCCACCGGAGCTACCCGTGGCATCGTCGTAGCCGTGAAGACCATGGCCGACGGCTCGACCAAGACACAGAAAGTGCTGCGCAAGTAATCCCTGTACAAGGCACATCACACGATAGAAATCGCCGGAGGACAGTGCGTCTTCCGGCGATTTTTGGGTTTGCACTTTGTGCTTTCGGCGAATTTACTTAACTTTGCAACAAATACAGAACCACCATGCAGCGAAAAGATTTTGAAATCATGGCGCCCGTCGGTTCGCGCGAAAGCCTCGCCGCCGCTATCAAGTCGGGGGCCGACAGCGTCTATTTCGGCGTGGGCCGACTGAACATGCGTGCCCACTCCGCCTGCGACTTCGACCTCGGCGACCTGCGCGACATCGCCCAGACGTGCAGCCACCACGGGCTGCGGAGCTACCTCACCGTCAACACCGTACTCTACGACGACGACATGGAGACGATGCACGAGATCATCGATGCCGCCCATGCTGCCGGCATCACAGCCATCATTGCCAGCGACGTCGCCGCGATGCAGTACTGCCGCAGCATCGGACAGGAGGTGCACCTGAGCACGCAGCTCAACATCTCCAACGTCGAAGCCCTGAAGTTCTATGCCCAGTTTGCCGACGTCGTCGTCCTGGCACGCGAGCTCAACCTGTGGCAGGTGCGCCACATCCATGAGCAGATCCACGAGCAGCACATCTGCGGGCCGCAGGGCGAACCGGTGCGCATCGAGATGTTCTGCCACGGAGCCCTCTGCATGGCGGTCAGCGGCAAGTGCTACCTCAGCCTGCAGAATGCCGGCCGGAGTGCCAACCGCGGCGAGTGCGTGCAGATCTGTCGGCGCGGCTATGAGGTGCGCGACGCCGAGACGGGCACCGAACTGCTCATTGACAACAAGTACATCATGTCGCCGCGCGACCTGAAGACCATCCGTTTCCTCGACGTGATGGTGGGCAGCGGCGTGCGTGTGTTCAAGATCGAGGGACGGGCGCGTGGACCCGAATACGTCGCCACCGTCGTCCGTGCCTACGACGAAGCCCTCCGCGCCGTGGCGGACGGCACGTTTCAGCAGGACGCCGCCCGTCTGGACCGCTGGGACGCAGAACTCGCCACCGTCTTCAACCGTGGATTCTGGGACGGCTACTACCAAGGGGCGCGACTCGGCGAATGGAGCGAGGTCTATGGGTCGAAAGCCACCGAGCGGAAGGTCTATTGCGGACGCTGCATCAAGTATTTCTCCAAGCTCCAAGTGGCAGAATTCCTCATCGAGAACGAACCCCTGCGACGTGGCGACAAGATTCTCGTCACCGGCACGACGACGGGTGCGCTCATCCAGCATGTGGACGAAATCCGCTACGACCTCCAGCCCGTCGCCGTCGGTGAGCGCGGCCAGCACATCAGCATCCCCGTCGGCGAGAAAGTGCGCCCCAACGACCGGCTCTACATTCTGCAAAGCCGTTCGCTCGCCGACTGACTTTTTCGAAAAAAAAGCTGAATTTTCTGTAACTTTTCGCCACCCTCAACCGTCTTAACAATTAGAGCGATGAATGAACTGAGCTTCCGCAACGATGTCCTGCCGCTGAAGGATCGACTCTTCCGCCTGGCACTGCGCATCACGCTCGTCCGCGAAGACGCCGAGGACATGGTGCAGGAAACGCTCATCCGCGTTTGGCGGACGCTGGAGGAAGGACAGCCCATCGACAGCATCGAAGCCTTTGCGCTCACCGTCTGCCGCAACCTCTGTCTCGACCACAATGCACGCCGCGAGCAACAGAACGTCGCCTTCGACGAACAGGCACACGACCTCGTCGCCGCCGACGAAACGCCCTTCGACCGCATGGTCAGCGCCGAACAGCACGCACAGCTCAACGCCCTGCTCAACCGACTGCCGGAGAAACAGCGCACCGCCATGCAGCTGCGCGACATCGAGGGCCGCACCTACCGCGAAATTGCAGACGTGATGCAAATCACCGAGAGCGACGTCAAGGTCAACATCTTCCGCGCACGACGTGCCATCCGTCACCTGCTCACCCATCAGCCTTCTCCCTAACCCCAGCCCAAGGCGGGGGAACGGACGACCGTCAGGCTTTTAATTCTTAATTTTTAATTTTTCATTTACTGAGGTGGATTACAAGTACATAGAACAATTGCTGGACCGCTACTGGGAGTGCCACACCACAGCCGAGGAAGAGACCATCCTGCGTTCCTTCTTCAGCCAGGCCGACCTGCCCGAGCATCTGGCACCATATAAACCGCTGTTCGACTTCGCCAAGCAGGAGCAGCAGGTGAAGCTCGGCGCCGACTTCGACGCCCGCTTCAGCGAACTGCTCGACGCCGAAGCCACCGCCCAGGAGGCGCGCCACACCCACGTGCGTCCGCTTCGCCTGCGCCAACGCTTCGTTCCCCTGCTCAAGGCAGCCGCCACGGTCGCCATCCTCTTCACCATCGGCACAGCCGCCGAGCGCGCCATCGTGGGCAGCCAGACGGAGGAGAACGCCACCCAACCCGTGCTCACCGACACCTACGTGCCCAGCAGCCAGGTCGAGGCAGTCCTCACTCCCGCCACGACCGACGCCACTGCCACGGCACAGCCCGGCGACACGCTGGCCCACACCGTGCTGCCTGCCGAGAGCGAAGTGGTGGCCGAATGACCGGCGCGGCACAGGCGTGTCGTCCCTGCTGTGAACTTTTACTTTTACTAAATAACATTTTTTCTGCTACTTAAAAACAAGCCCGAGAGTGAGGCTGTGAAGTTTCACCTTTCTCGAAGACCAATTTCAGCGCAACGCCTCTCCGGCGCTGTGCGGAAAGTCCCACAGACACCGCGTCTGTGGGATTTTTTTTTGACGGGACGCTGTTCGTGCCACGTCCACCTGCAAAACTCGGCATGACCGCATAGCTGCAACCGCTTTTTTGAGCCGTTTCTGCATTTTTCGACCTTCAGCTGTTGGTACTTTCGCAGAAAATACTTAATTTCGGCACCAATAAAACCGTAGCACTATGGCAAAATCGAAGAAGGCCTCGCGCAAGGCCACCAAACAAGAGGGAAAACAGAAGCAGGGCATCCGACGCGGCATGGCGAAGCAGGATGTGCGCGAACTCGTGGTACAGTACCTGTCGGCTCACCCGGGCGAATACTATACGCTCAAGTCGCTGTTCAAGATACTGAAGTTTACGACCACGCCACTCAAGATGCTGTGTGTCGATGTGCTCAACGAACTACTCGACGCAGACTCGATCGTGCAGAACTATGAGGGCGAAATCAGCTACAACGGACACGCACAGACCTGCGAGGGAATCTTCACCCGCACGCAGGGCGGACGCAACTTTGTCGATCTGCCCGACGGGGTTAGCGTGAGCGTATATGACGACGACACGCTCCACGCACTGCCGGGCGACCGTGTGCGGGTCAGCCTGTTTGCCAAGCGACGCGACAGCCGGAAACTGCACGGACAGGTGATTGAAATCCTGCAGCGCTCGAACCGCCCGTTCATCGGCACCCTGCAGGTGAACGACCATGCGGCGTTCCTCACCGCGCCCGACGGCTCGCTGCCCCACGACATCTTCATTCCGAAGGATAAACTGAAGGGCGGCCGCGACGGCGACAAGGCCGTGGTACACGTGACGGAGTGGCCCGAAAGTGCCCGCAGTCCCTACGGCGAGGTGCTCGACGTGCTGGGCCCAGGGGGCGACAACAACACTGAGATGCACGCCATACTGGCAGAGTTCGGCCTGCCATACAAGTATCCGCAGGCGGTAGAGGCCGCTGCAGAACGGCTCGACCCAGGCATCACGCCCGAGGAGATTGCCCGTCGAGAGGATTTCCGCGACGTCACCACCTTCACCATCGACCCGCGCGACGCCAAGGACTTCGACGATGCTCTGTCAATACGCCGCCTGCGTGAGGGTGTGTGGGAGGTGGGTGTCCACATCGCCGACGTGTCGCACTATGTGCTCGAGGGCAGCATCATCGACCGCGAAGCCCAGCAGCGCGCCACGAGTGTGTATCTTGTGGATCGCACGGTGCCCATGCTGCCCGAACGGTTGTGCAACTTCATCTGTTCGCTGCGTCCCGACGAGGAGAAACTCTGCTACAGCGTGGTGTTCGAAATGAACGAACAGGCCGACGTGCTGTCGCACCGCATCGTCCACACCGTCATACGTTCCGACCGCCGGTTTGCCTACGAGGAGGTGCAGTACCTGCTCGAGCAGCTGGGCGAGGCTTCGGACGAGGACATGAAGACCCCGACAGCGCCGCAGCAGCCGTCGGACGATGCGAGTGCCATACGTCCAGCCCGCCCGACAGAGGACTTCCGCGAGGAACTGGTCGTGCTGAACCGTATGGCCAAGCAGCTTCGAACAGCACGGATGAAGCATGGCGCCATCGACTTCGACCGCGAGGAGGTTCGCTTCCTGATCGACGACAAAGGCAAGCCGACGAGTGTGTATTTCAAGCGTTCGAAAGATGCCAACAAACTGATTGAGGAGTTCATGCTGCTGGCCAACAGGACGGTGGCCGAGAGTGTGGGACGCGTGAACGAACGGAAGGAGAAGCCCAAGACGCTGCCCTATCGTATTCACGATGTGCCCGACCCCAGTAAACTCGAAAATCTGGAGAAGTACGTCGCCCGCTTCGGCCTGCAGCTGCGCACGCAGGGCTCGAAGAAGGACGTGGCAAAGAGCCTCAACCGACTGCTGCACGACGTGAAGGGGCAGAGCATCGAGGAACTGGTCGAGACGGTCACGCTGCGTGCGATGATGAAGGCCAAGTACAGCACGGTGAACATCGGCCACTACGGCCTCGCGTTCGACTACTATACGCACTTCACCTCACCCATCCGCCGCTATCCCGACCTCATGGTTCACCGCCTGCTCACCCGCTACGCCGAAGGTGCCAAGAGTGCCAGTCAGAAGAAGTACGAAGGGCTGTGTGAGCATTCGTCCGACATGGAACAGCTGGCTGCCCAGGCCGAACGTGCCAGCATCAAGTACAAGCAAGTGGAGTTTATGGCCGACAAGATCGGACAGGAATTTGAGGCAAAAATCACTGGCACGACCGACATGGGCGTCTATGCCGAGATTGTGGAGAACCATATCGAGGGTTTCATCAATGTCCACTACCTGGGCACCGAACCGTTCGACTTCGACGAGCGCAATTTCTGCCTCACGGGTCGCCGCTCGCACCACCGCTTCACGCTGGGCGACCACATCATCATCCGCGTGGCCAAGGCCAACCTGTTGCGCAAGCAGCTCGACTTCGACTTCGTGCGCAAGCTGGGACAGCAGGCTACGGGCGAACCCGCACAGAAGCGCTTCTTCGAGATGATTCCCAACAAAAAGAAGGGACACAAGGGCGGGAAATAGGGTAGGCAAGGCTTCGCCGCTATCGGCTGCGATGTCAAGCTGATCCTAAAGTCCGCTTCGGGTTTTGGTACAGCGCTGTCGGTGTCAATTCCGACGGCGCTGCACTTTTGCCCCGTCCATTTCGTGGGGAAATGCAGAGTTTTTCGCAGATTTTAGCATTTATAACACTCGCGAGGGGAAAAGTTTCGCCAAAAATCTGTATCTTTGCCCTCAAATCGTTCATAATCAAAACTAAAAATGGCACAAGAAGACGTTTTCAAAAAAGTGGTTTCGCACTGCAAGGAGTATGGATTTGTATTTCCCTCGAGCGAAATCTATGACGGACTGGGCGCAGTGTATGACTACGGCCAGAACGGTGTGGAACTGAAGAACAACATTAAGCAATACTGGTGGCAGTCGATGGTGCTGATGCACGAGAACATCGTGGGCATCGACTCCAGCGTGTTTATGCACCCCACCATCTGGAAGGCCTCGGGCCACGTGGATGCATTCAACGACCCCCTCATCGACAATCGCGACTCGAAAAAGCGTTACCGCGCCGACGTGCTGATTGAGGACCAGATTGCAAAATACGACGAGAAGATAGAGAAGGAAGTGGCAAAGGCCCGCAAACGCTTCGGCGAAGCCTTCGACGAGGCGAAGTACCGCGAGACATCGCCGCGCGTGCTGGAGGAGACGCAGAAGCGCGACGCCCTGCACCAGCGCTATTCCGACGCCATGAACAAGATGGACCTCGAGGAGCTGCGTCAGATCATCCTCGACGAGCAGATCGTATGTCCCATTAGCGGCACCCGCAACTGGACCGAAGTGCGCCAGTTCAACCTCATGTTCAAGACCGAGATGGGTTCGACCGCCGATGCCTCGATGACCATCTACCTGCGCCCCGAGACCGCTCAGGGCATCTTCGTCAACTACCTGAACGTGCAGAAGACGGGACGCATGAAGATTCCGTTCGGCATCGCACAGATTGGTAAGGCGTTCCGCAACGAGATCGTCGCCCGACAGTTCATCTTCCGTATGCGCGAATTCGAGCAGATGGAGATGCAGTTCTTCATCAAGCCTGGCACCGAACTCGACTGGTTCAAGCAGTGGAAGCAGACGCGCATGGCATGGCACCAGAACCTGGGCTTCGGAGCCGAGAACTATCGTTTCCACGACCACGAGAAGCTGGCTCACTATGCCAACGCCGCCACCGACATCGAGTTCAAGATGCCGTTCGGCTTCAAGGAAGTGGAAGGAATCCACTCGCGCACCGATTTCGACCTGTCGCAGCACGAGAAATTCTCGGGCAAGCAAATCAAATACTACGATCCCGAACTGGGCGAATCCTACACGCCGTACGTCATCGAAACGTCTATCGGCGTTGACCGTATGTTCCTCAGCGTCATGTGCCACAGCTACTGTGAAGAGCAGCTGGAGAACGGCGAAACCCGCGTCGTGCTGCGTCTGCCTGCAGCCCTCGCACCGGTGAAGCTCGCTGTCATGCCCCTCGTCAAGAAGGAGGGACTGCCCGAGAAGGCACGCCAAATCATCGACGACCTGAAGTTCCACTTCAACTGCCAGTACGACGAGAAGGACTCCATCGGCAAGCGCTATCGCCGTCAGGATGCTATCGGCACGCCCTACTGCGTGACCGTCGATTTCGACACGCTGCAGGACGACACCGTCACGCTCCGTATGCGCGACACGATGGAGCAGCGCCGCGTGAAGATCAGCGAACTGCGCAGCATCATCGAGGACGAAGTGACCATCACCAGTCTGCTCAAGAAACTGAAACAATGAACAACCGACACAGCCTGTACCTCCTTCTTTCGCTCCTCTTCCTCGCACTCACCTCGTGCCAGGAAAAGAACGAAGCCAGCGAATACGACAACTGGCAGCAGCGCAACGATGCCTACATCGACTCCATCGCCCGTGTCTGCCGTGCCAATGCCGACGGCCGGTGGGTGTCGTTCCGCGCATTCGACCTTGGAACCCCCATCGACGATGCCATCGACGCCAACCTGAGCCACTACATCTACGTGCACAAGGAGAGCGACGGCACCGGCAGCTACAAGCCACTCTACACCGATTCGGTGCGTGTGCACTACAGCGGTCGCATCATCCCGTCGGAGAGCTACCCACAGGGCTACAACTTCAACCGCAGCTACTACGGCTATACCCTCGACGAGGCGACCGACGTCCCTGCCCTGCTCGGTGTGGGTGGGACGGTGAAAGGATTCTGCACCGCCCTGATGCAGATGGTCGAAGGCGACACTTGGCGTGTCTATATCCCGTACGAACTCGGCTATGGCGGCACAGCACAGTCGTCAGGTATTCCGGCCTATTCCACGCTCATCTTCGACATGAAGCTCGCGCGCGTATATAAATATAAGGTAGATACGAACACGAAGTGGTGGTAAGCCTCCTTCGTCCCCTCGATAGAGGGGGAGTAGGAATCATATATAGTACGCCCTGCAATCATCAATCGCTTGAGACGAAAGATGATTGCAGGGCGATGTTTTTTTGCAAAGCCTTCGCCCGCCCCTATCGGAGGGGGTGGCGGGAGACAAGATATTCCGCAATCTGCACGGCATTCAGCGCCGCACCCTTCTTGATCTGGTCGCCACTGAGCCAGAACGTAAGGCCGTTCGGGTTTGCCAGGTCTTCACGGATACGTCCCACGTAGATGTCGTCCTTGCCGGCAGTGAACAGCGGCATGGGATACTGCTGGTGGGCAGGGTCGTCCACGACGGTGACGCCTGGAGCCTTGCGCAGCGCCTCGCGTGCCTCGTCGGGTGAGATTGGCTTCTGCGTTTCGATCCACACAGCCTCGCTGTGGCTGCGGAGCGACGAGATGCGAACGCACATGGCCGAGCAGCGGGCGTCGGTGTGCATGATTTTACGCGTCTCGTTGAACATTTTCATTTCTTCCTTCGTGTAACCGTTGTCGGTGAATACATCGATTTGCGGTATGACGTTGTAGGCCAGCTGATAGGCGAACTTTTTCACCGTCGGCTCCTGACCCTCGGCCAGAGCCTTGTACTGATCCTGCAGCTCCTGCATGGCAGCGGCACCGGCGCCCGACGCACTCTGATAGGAGGCGATGTGGATGCGCTCGATGTGGCTCAGACGCTCCAGCGGCATGAGGACGACGACCATCATGATGGTGGTGCAGTTGGGGTTGGCAATGATGCCTCGCGGACGCACCAAAGCGTCCTCGGCATTGCACTCCGGCACCACGAGTGGCACGTCGGGGTCCATGCGGAAAGCGCTCGAATTGTCGATCATCACGGCGCCGTAACGGGTGATGTCTTCGGCAAACTCCTTCGACACGCCTGCGCCGGCAGAGGTGAACGCGATGTCCACGTCCTTGAAGTCGTCACCATGCCGCAGCAACTGCACTTCCAGCTCCTTGCTGCGGAAAGTGTACTTGCGTCCTGCACTGCGTTCGCTGCCGAACAGCACGAGTTCGTCCATCGGAAAATTTCTCTCGTCGAGAACGCGCAAGAATTCCTGCCCCACGGCACCGCTTGCGCCAACAATAGCTACTTTCATTTTACCTTAATCTGCTTAAAAAATACTTTCTGCCTGCAAAATTATAACATTTCTTTGACTTTTACTGCAAAAATGCTGGATTTTTGTTATCTTTGCGGCGCATTTGAAGATAAATTGCTACTCAACATGCGATTTTGTAAGTTCTAACTCGCACCGACATGGACGTAAACACCTTTTCTCTCGACACCCTCATCGGCACGGATTTCTCCCTGCCTATCACCGACCACACTTGGGTGTTTTTCATCGTGCTTGCCATCATTTTGCTGGCGCCGATGCTCTTCAGCCGGCTCCGCATTCCGCATCTGATTGGAATGATTCTGGCCGGTGTGCTGGTCGGCGAGCATGGGTTGAACCTGCTTGAGCGCGACGCTTCGTTCGAGCTCTTCGGGCAGGTGGGTATCTACTATATTATGTTTTTGGCAGGTTTGGAGATGGATCTCGTGGGCCTGCGTCAGAACTTGAACCAGGGGCTCCTCTTTGGTGGCATGACTGCGCTGCTGCCATTCGTCCTGGGCTTTGCCGCAGGCTATTGGTGGCTGGGCTACAGTCTGCCCGCCGCTCTGCTGCTTGCCTGTATCTTTGCGAGCCACACGCTGGTGAGCTACCCCATCGTGGGGCGTTACGGTCTGTCGCGCCACCGGAGCGTGATGGTGAGTGTGGCGGCGACGATGATCGCCCTGCTATTCGCCCTGCTGGTGTTGGCCGGACTGTCGGGCACCCTGCGCGGAACTGCCGACGCCCTTTTCTGGGTGCTCTTTTTGCTGAAGATCGGCCTCTTTGCCGTCGTGCTTTTCTTTGTCTTCCCCCGTCTGATACGCGCTTTCTTCCGCCGCTACACCGACCGTGTGATGCAGTATATCTTCGTCATCGGCATGGTGTTCCTGGCTGCGGCGACAGCCGATCTGGCTGGGCTTGAGGGCATCCTGGGCGCTTTCCTCGCCGGACTGGTCTTCAATCGCTTCATTCCCCGTTCGGCTCCGCTGATGAACCGCATCGAGTTTGTGGGCAACGCCCTGTTCATCCCCTATTTCCTGATTGGCGTCGGCATGCTCGTCAATCTCGGTCCCCTCTTCACCAGCACCACGGCCCAGATCGTCGTGCTCGTGATGGTGGTGGTGGGCACGCTGACCAAGTATGTCGCAGCCTACGCTTCGCGCCGCCTGTTTGGCATGACCCGAGCCTCGGGCCTGATGATGTTCGGACTGACCGAAGCCCATGCGGCGGGTGCCCTGGCCATGGTGATGGTGGGCACAGAGCTTGTCCTGCCTTCGGGCCAACCGCTGATGGACAATGCCGTGCTCGACGGTGTGGTGGCCATGATTCTCATTTCGTGCATCATCAGCAGCATCGCGACCGACCAGGCAGCGCGCCAGCTCAAGCTGGAGCAGGAGACACAGGCCATCGACGAGCTGCAGCCGCTGAACGACGACGAGAAAATCCTGGTGCTGGTCAACGACACGGAGAACATTCCCACCATCATGCAGACCGCCATCATGATGCGCAACCCCGTGCTCAACCGCGGCCTCATTGCCCTCAATGTCGTCAACGACGAGGACCCCCAGGGGCTGCTGCGCCGCCACAGCAAGGAGTGCCTGCAGCAGGCAGAGCAGGTGGGTGCGGCTGCCGACGTGAAGGTGCAGACACAGAGCCGCCTGGCAGTGAACTTTGTCAACGGCGTCGTCCATGCTTTCCACGAGAACGATGCCTCCGAAATCATCTTCGGACAGCACCGCCGCCGTGCCGACGACGACACTTTCCTCGGGCGCTTTGCGTCGGGACTCATCGACAGCCTCACCCGCCAGATCATCATTGTCCACTTCGGCATCGCCGCCAACACCTTCCGCCGCATCGTCGTCGCCGTGCCCGAACGCGCACAGTTCGAACCTGGCTTCTACCGCTGGGTGGAGCGTGTGGCACGCCTGGCCATCGAGATCGGCTGCCGTGTCGAGTTCCACGCCCACGAAGAGACGGCCCAGCTCATCCAGGGCTACCTCAACCACTACCATCCCCTCATCCGCGACGAATACCAGCCGTTCAGCAGCGACGCGTCGCTCGAGGAATTTGCCAACTCGCTCAGCGACGACCACCTCTTCGTCCTTGTCACTGCCCGTCACGGCACGATCAGCTACGAGAAGCGCATGAGCCGCATGCAAGTGATGATGCAGAAGTATTTCGCCCAGAAGAGTTTCATGCTCGTCTTCCCCGACCAGCAAGGCGAAGCCGTCGATGTGCCTACCTTCATCGAGCCACACATCCATGGCACCTCGGGCAGCAGCCCCATCAACCGCTGGCTGTCGCGCTGGATTCGGAAGATAGGTTAGGGCATGATCACTTTTCACCTTTCACTTTTCACTTTTCACCTTTCACTTTTCACTTTACACTTTCCACTTTCCATGATTCAACTCCGCAATATTACCAAGTCCTTCGGCCAGCTCCAGGTGCTCAAAGGCATCGACCTCGACATCACGCGCGGCGAAATCGTCAGCATCGTCGGGCCCAGCGGCGCCGGCAAAACCACCTTGCTGCAGATCATGGGCACCCTCGACGTGCCCGACTCAGGCACCGTCGTCATCGACGGCACCGACGTGACACGCCTCGGCCAGCGCGACATGGCACGTTTCCGCGGTCAGCACCTCGGTTTCGTGTTCCAGTTCCACCAGTTGCTGCCCGAGTTCAGCGCCGTCGAAAACGTCATGATTCCTGCCATGATTGCCGGACAGGCGAAGCGTGCTGCCCACGAAAGGGCGCTCGAACTGCTCAGCTACCTCAAGCTGTCGGACCGTGCCGACCACAAGCCCAACGAGCTTTCGGGAGGCGAAAAGCAGCGTGTCGCCGTGGCGCGTGCCCTGATCAACCACCCCGACGTCATCCTTGCCGACGAACCGTCGGGCAGCCTCGACAGCCAAAACAAACAGGAGCTGCACCAACTCTTCTTCGACCTTCGCGACCGCTTCGGCCAGACCTTCGTCGTCGTGACCCACGACGAGCAGCTTGCCTCGCTCACCGACCGCAAAATCGAGA
Organism: uncultured Prevotellaceae bacterium; assembly: GCA_900319385.1. Lineage (GTDB taxonomy): Bacteria > Bacteroidota > Bacteroidia > Bacteroidales > Bacteroidaceae > UBA3839. Next base: position 197,189 of record ONOG01000001.1, read on the forward strand.
TGCGCGATGGCATGATTATTAATCATTAAAAATTAATAATTAATAAATAAAGCAGTCATTGTCAACGGGCTGACGCCGACAAAAATAGAACAAACAGAATGGAAAATACAATCAGACTGGGCCGCCGCAACCGACTGACGGTGGTGCGTGCAGTGGACTTCGGCCTCTATCTCGACGCCGGAGAAATAGGCGACGTGCTGTTGCCGCAGCGTTATGTGACCGACGACATGCAGGTGGGCGACGTGCTCGACGTCTTCCTCTACCTCGATAGCGAGGAACGGCTCGTGGCGACCACCGACCAGCCCCTCGTCGAGGTCGGCGAGTTTGCCTGCCTTCAGGTGTCGTGGGTCAACGAATACGGGGCATTCCTCGACTGGGGCCTCATGAAAGACCTCTTCTGTCCCTTCCGCGAACAGAAGCAGAAGATGCAGCAGGGCCGCCGCTACCTCATCTACTGCTACATCGACCCCATCACCTACCGCATCGTGGCGTCGGCCAAGGTCGAGAAATTCCTGTCGAAGGAGCGTCCCCCCTACAGCGGCGGCGACGAGGTGGCAGCCCTCATCCAGCAGCCCACCGAGCTGGGCCTGAAAGCCATCGTCGATGGACGCTACAGCGGGCTGCTGTTCCACAACGAGATCTTCCAACCCCTCCGCGTGGGCGACCGCGTTCGTGCCTGGGTCAAGCAGGTTCGTCCCGACGGCAAGATCGACCTCAAGCTGCAACAGCACTTCGGACATCTGCGCGTCACAGACTTCTCTGCCCAGCTGCTGGGTTACCTCCAGCAGCAGCCCGACGGCCACTGTCCGCTCGGCGACAAGAGCGATGCCGACGACATCTACCGCACTTTCGGCGTGTCGAAAAAGACCTTCAAGCGCGGCGTCGGCGACCTCTACAAACGCCATTTCCTCACCATCGAGCCCGACGGCCTGCACCTCACCGAGCAGGGACGTGCCGAGGGCATCGAGGACTGAAGGCACACGAAGGAAGCCAGCCCCGAGGTGTGACAGCGGGTCCTGCACACACTCCTCACTCCCTGAGTGCGACGAAAACCCCGCCCATCCGCCCTGCTTTCTCAGCTTCGCCGCAGCCGAAACCTGGATGAAGCGCCGATGAAACTCAAAATATCATTGATATTTTTGAAAATTCCATTGAGATTTGTACAAATTCCATTGAGATTTCTGAAAATATCAATGATATTTTGAGTTTTTTCTGCGCACCATCCGAGAATATTCTGCGCACCGACTGAGTATATTCTGCGCACCGACTGAGTATATTCCGCACACCGACCGAATATTTTCCGGACTCTGAATCAATTTTTGGGGGACGACAGACCACAGGCAGGGGTGATGGGGAAATGTCAATTCCTAATTTAGTTTTACCGGACACCGATAAATAATTTAGGCAGAAGTATGGTTGTATCGGAAATATATCGTAACCTTACCGCCAAATCAGCCCGCATAGCAGGCCGACGACCTTGACTGAAGTATTTTCTACTCCTCCTCACGTGAAGCGCTGAACACCTGACTTGAATTTGTGCCTAAGCTGACTGCCAACAACGTGGCCAACCTTTACGTCGGCACCGACGACAAAGTCCACATGCCCACCGAGCACTACCGCGTCGATGCCTTCCAGGCATACTTCCTCATCGACCTCGGTGGTGGCGCACATGGCAAACCAGGTCCCTCACCGCTCCGAGAGGTCAAGCTCAACATTGCCAGCGAGGGTATTCCTGTCAGAATCATCAGCATCACGTTCCCCGAGTCGCTCACCGACGGCGACAACGTGTGGTATGACCTGCAGGGACGTAAGTACACCACGCTTCCCACCCAAGGAGGCATCTACATCACGGGCGGAAAGAAGGTCCTGATCCGATAGGGTCTGTACCGAAGAAACGCGTTTCCGCTGAGGAAAAGTGAACCCCGAAAGTTAGACAAAAAACTTTCAGGGTTCATTTCGGAACGTTTTTTTATTTCTTTATTGATAGGCGTTTTTATCGTATAAACAGGAGTTCGCGGTATTTGGGCAGGGGCCAGTAGGCATCGTCGACGATGAGTTCGAGTTTGTCGATTTGGCGTCGGATGGTGTCGAAGAGGGGGGCGACGGTGTCGTGATAGGCGATGGCTTTCGCGTGTTCGTTGTCCAACTTGTTGGCCACCTTGCGTGCCGAGACGAGTTGTTCGAGTTGTTCCTCGATGCTGCGGGTGCGTTGTGCGATTTCCTTGATGAGCAGGAGGTTTCGGGCGTTGAGCTCGTCGGCCTCTGATGCTGGGAATACGTTGCGCATGTGTTCGACGTTGCCGAGTAGCAGGCTCTGATAACTGGTGGCAACGGGGATGATGTGGTTCATGGAGAGGTCGCCCAGTACACGTGCCTCAATCTGAATCTTCTTTGTGTACATCTCCCATTTCACTTCGTTGCGTGCTTCGAGTTCCTTTTTCGTCATGACGTTGAGGCTCTCGAACATCTGGATGCTGTCGGGGTCGAGGTAGCGTTCGAAGATGACGGGGCAGGAGGTCTCGACGTCGAGTCCGCGTCGGGCTGCCTCGGCTTTCCATTCGTCGCTGTAGCCATTGCCGTCGAAGCGGATGGGCTTGCAGGTCTTGATGTCGTCGCGGAGCACGTCGATGATGGAGTGGTAGACGGGGTTGTGTTCGGTGCCTTTGAGCCGTTCGGTAAACTCTGGAATGCGTGCATCGACGCGTTGTTTGAAGGAGACGAGCGCCTCGGCCACGGCTGTGTTGAGCGTAATCATGGCGCTGGCGCAGTTGGCTTCGCTGCCGACGGCTCGGAATTCAAAGCGGTTGCCTGTGAAGGCAAAGGGCGAGGTGCGGTTGCGGTCGGTGTTGTCGATGAGCAGTTCGGGAATCTCGGGGATGTCGAGTTTCATGCCCTGTTTGCCGTTCATGGCGAGGATGTCGTCCTTGTCGGCTTTCTCGATATGGTCGAGCAGTTCGCTGACCTGACGTCCGAGGAAGGAGGATATGATGGCGGGAGGTGCTTCGTTGGCGCCCAGTCGGTGTGCGTTGGTGGCCGACATGATGCTGGCCTTGAGCAATCCGTTGTGCTTGTAAACGCCCATGAGCGTCTCGACGATGAAGGTGGCGAAGCGCAGGTTCTGCACGGGTGTCTTGCCAGGGGCATGGAGCAGTACGCCCGTGTCGGTCGAAAGGCTCCAGTTGTTGTGCTTGCCACTTCCGTTGATGCCTGCGAAGGGCTTCTCGTGCAGAAGGGCACGGAAACCGTGCTTGCGTGCCACACGCTTCATGAGCGACATGAGCAGCATGTTGTGATCGACCGCCAGGTTCGTGTCCTCGAAGATGGGAGCCACTTCAAATTGGTTGGGTGCGACCTCGTTGTGGCGTGTCTTGACGGGGATGCCGAGTTCGAGTGCCGTAATCTCCAGGTCGCGCATGAAGGCAGCGACACGTTCGGGGATGGAGCCGAAGTAGTGGTCGTCCATCTGCTGGTTCTTGGCACTGTCGTGTCCCATAAGCGTGCGTCCTGTGAGCAGGAGGTCGGGACGTGCTGCGTAGAGGCCTTCGTCGACGAGGAAATATTCCTGTTCCCAACCGAGGTTGGAGGTCACCTTCTTGACGTCGGGGTCGAAATAGTGGCACACTTCGGTGGCTGCCACGTTGACGGCTTTCAGGGCTCGCAGCAGCGGTGCCTTGTAGTCGAGCGACTCGCCGCTATAGGAGATGAAGACGGTGGGGATGATGAGTGTGTCGTCGATGATGAAGATAGGCGATGTGGGGTCCCATGCCGAGTAGCCACGCGCCTCGAAGGTGCTGCGTATGCCGCCGCTGGGGAAACTGCTGGCGTCGGGTTCCTGCTGCACGAGCAGTTTGCCGCTGAACTCTTCGATCATGCCGCCTTTGCCGTCGTGTTCGATGAAGGCGTCGTGTTTCTCGGCCGTTCCTTCGGTCAGGGGCTGGAACCAGTGGGTGTAGTGGGTGACACCGTTTTCACGTGCCCACTGCATCACACCCTCTGCCACAGCGTCGGCTACTGCACGGTCGAGCCTTGTGCCGTTGTCGATGACGTCCACCATTTTCTTGTAAACGTCCTTGGGCAGGTACTTATACATTTTCTCACGGTTGAAGACCTTCTTGCCAAAGTATTCGCAAGGTCTTTCTGCAGGTGCTATTACGTCGAGCGGCTTCTTCTTGAAAGCCTCGCCGACAACCTGAAATCTTAAATCGTTTGCCATAGTTTTGTTTGGTTGTTTGGTTGTTTAGTTATTTGGTTGTTTGGTTATTTGAGTGATATATTGGTGAATGCGTTCGGCCGTATTTCTGCCGGATGCAATGGCTCTCACGACGAGTGACGCACCGTTGGCTGCATCGCCGCACACAAATACATTGTCGGGATAGGTGGGGTGTTCGGGTCGGAGAAAGCCCATGGCGAGAAAGACGATGTCGGCCTTGATGATTTCCTTCTTTCCGTCCAGTTTCATGAGGGGACGTCCTCCGTCGGGATTGGGTTCCCAGAAGACACCTTCGACTTCGACGCCTTTCACCTGTCCGTTTTCGTCGCCGATGAAACGGTTGGTGTTGAGCAGCCAACGGCGTTCACAACCTTCCTCGTGGGACGAAGTCGTCTTCAGGATGACGGGCCAGTTGGGCCATGGTGTGTCGGGATTGTGACCATAGGGCGGCTTGGGCATAATCTCAATCTGTGTGACGCTTTTGCATCCTTGACGATGGGCTGTGCCGATGCAGTCGGATCCCGTGTCACCACCGCCGATGACGAGGACGTGCTTGTCCTTGGCTGTGACGCGTTCTTCTTTCGAGAATTCCATACCGGCGAGTACACGGTTTTGCTGCGAGAGAAGTTCGAGGGCGAGATGGATGCCTTTCAGTTCACGACCAGGCGCCTTGAGGTCACGGGCTGTAGGTGTGCCAGTGGCGAGGACGACGGCATCGTATTCCTTTGCCAATTCTGCAACCGACTCGATGTTCTGGCCGTAGACGAAGTTAACGCCTTCCTGCTCCATGACACGGATACGGCGGTCGATGATGCGCTTGTTCAGCTTGAAGTTAGGGATGCCGTAGCGCAACAGTCCGCCAGCCGCTTCGTTCTTCTCGAACACAGTCACCTCGTAACCTTTGTAGTTGAGTTGGTTGGCAGCAGCAAGACCTGCAGGACCACTGCCCACGACGGCCACTTTCTTGCCGTTGCGAGTGGGATGTTCAATGGTTACATATCCTTCTTGATAGGCACGTTCGGTGATGGCGGCTTCGTTTTCGCGGTTGGTGACAGCGTCGCCTGTCGTAAGGTAGAGCACGCAGGCTTTCTCACAAAGTGCAGGACAAACACGACCAGTGAACTCGGGAAAGTCGTTGGTTTTCTTCAACAGTTTATAGGCAGTTTCCCAGTCGCCACGATAGAGCGCATCGTTCCATTCAGGGTCTTTGTTACCCAGCGGACATGCCCAGTGACAGAAAGGTACGCCACAGTCCATGCAACGGCTCGCCTGCTCCTGCCGGTCACGCGTGTTCAGCGTTTGTTCCACTTCACCAAAGTCGTGGATTCTGTCATGTATCGGCCGATACCCAGCCTCTTTGCGAGGTATGGTCATAAATGCTTTAGGATTTCCCATTATGATTTACGATTTACGGATTTACGATTTACGATTTTTCAATTCTCAATTCAATAGTCGCGTTGTATGTCGGCAATTTTCTCGTGCAGTTTGGCCAGTTTTTCGGCTTCGAGCACACGTTTGTACTCGATGGGCATCACCTGGATGAAGTCGTCACAGTAGCGCTGCCAATTGTCCAGCATCCGTCCCGCCAACTCACTGCCCGTGTGCAGATAGTGCTGTCTGATGAGTTCCAACAATTCTTTGCGGCCGACAGCATCCTCGACCAATCCCAGTTCGACCATGTCCATGTTGCAGAAATAGTCAAACGTGTGGTCAGGGTCGTAGACATAAGCAATTCCCCCGCTCATACCTGCAGCGAAATTACGCCCCGTCTTGCCGAGCACTACCACACGGCCACCTGTCATATATTCGCAGCAGTGGTCGCCCGTGCCTTCCACCACGGCGATGGCACCGCTGTTGCGCACGGCAAAACGCTCGCCCACACGTCCGTTGACAAAGAGTTCACCACTCGTGGCTCCATACAAGCCCGTGTTGCCGGCAATGATATTGTCTTCAGCCATGAAGTCTGCTCTGCGGCGCTTGGGAGGCATGATGCTGATACGTCCACCCGAAAGGCCCTTGCCAAAGTAGTCGTTGGTCTCGCCTTCGAGACGCAATTCAAGACCACGGACGGCAAATGCGCCGAACGACTGACCAGCCGAGCCTTTGAACTGTAAGCAGATGGTGCCGTCGGGCAGACCTTTCTCGCCATATCTCTTGGCAATGACACCCGAGAGCATCGTGCCCACGGCACGGTCGGTGTTGCGGATGGCATAGTCGAGGCTCACCTCTTCCTTTTTCTCGATGGCTGCAGCGGCGGCTTCGATGATTTCTTCGTCCATCACGCTACCCACATGGGTAAATTCGCCACGGTCCCAATACAGCGACTTGTCGGTCGGGGGACAGTGCAGCAGACGGGCGAAGTCGATACACTTCTGCTTCTCAGTCGCGCCATCCGTGTTGACCTCGATGAGTTCCGTGTGGCCGATGATGTCTTTGAGACGGTGGACACCCAGTTCCGAAAGATATTCACGCACTTGTTCTGCCAAAAACGTGAAGAAGTTGACCACATAGTCGGCCCTGCCCATGAAGCGGCGGCGCAAGGTCTCGTCTTGTGTGGCTACACCCACAGGACACGTGTTCGTGTTGCATTTTCGCATCATCACACAGCCGAGGACGATGAGCGGAAGTGTTCCGAACGAAAACTCGTCAGCACCGAGCAGGGCCATGATAATCACATCCTTTGCTGTCTTCAACTGGCCGTCGGTCTGCAACCGTACCTGATGGCGAAGTCCGTTCATGACCAACGTCTGCTGCGTTTCCGCAAGTCCTATCTCAGGGCTGATGCCAGCGAAGCGCATCGACGAGGCCGGACTGGCACCCGTACCGCCCTCTGCACCGCTGATAACGATGAGGTCGGCCTTTGCCTTCGCTACGCCAGCGGCAATGGTTCCCACACCACTCTCGGCAACGAGTTTCACGCTGACGGCTGCCGTGGGGTTGATGTTTTTGAGGTCGAAAATCAGTTGGGCCAAGTCCTCGATGCTGTAGATGTCATGGTGAGGCGGTGGCGAAATGAGGCTGATGCCAGGGATGGCATTGCGTGTCTTGGCGATGATGTCGTTGACCTTGAAACCAGGCAACTGTCCACCCTCACCAGGCTTGGCACCTTGCGCCACCTTGATTTGTATTTCCTCGGCATTGATGAGATATTCTGCTGTCACGCCGAAACGTCCGCTGGCTATCTGCTTTGTTTTGCTGCTAAGACTAATACCGTCCACAGCCGTATGGTAGCGGGCATTGTCCTCACCGCCTTCACCCGTATTGCTGCGCGTTCCCAACTTGTTCATCGCAATGGCCAAAGCCTCGTGGGCCTCGATGCTCAGTGCACCGAACGACATGGCCCCTGTCACAAAGTGTCTGACGATGCTCTCCACGGGTTCTATATCGTCGAGGGGAGTTGGCGTGGCAGCCTTCTTGAAGCCTAAGAAATCACGAAGGAAGATGGGCTTTTCCTTTTCATCAACCATCTTTGCCCACTCCTTGAACTTCTTATAACTGCCGAGCCTTGTGGCAATCTGCAGGTTTGCTATCGTTTCGGGATTCCAGGCATGAACAATTCCATCTTTTCGCCATGAGAACTGCCCGTTGTTGGGTAGAAATCCGTTCGGTTCCTCGGAGCGGAACGCCTCGTCGTTCAGCCGGATGGCATCGCGGGCTATCTCTTTCAAACCGATGCCGCCGAGGGTGCTCGTCTCTGTGCCAAAATAACGTTGTAATAAGTCTTCGCTCAGTCCGATGCTCTCAAATATCTTGGCACCGCGATAGGAACGGATGGTCGAGATGCCCATTTTCGACATGATTTTCTTCAGTCCCTTGTCCACCGCCTTGATATAGTTGCTTTCAGCTGTCGAGTACTCCTCCTGAATCAGATGCTTCTTCACGAGGTTGTCCAGCACGGCAAACGTCATATAGGGGCAGATGGCACTGGCTCCGTAGCCCAACAGCAGGGCGGCGTGCATGACCTCGCGTATCTCACCGCTCTCGACGATAAGGGCAGTCTGCACGCGTTTTCCCACTCGGATGAGATGATGGTGAACGGCACTCACGGCTAGCAGCGACGGTATGGCAACGTGCCGTGCGTCGATGTCGCGGTCGGTCAGGATAATGTAGTTCACGCCTTCGTCGACTGACGTCTCCGCCTCTTGGCAAAGGTCGTCGATGGCAGTGCGCAGACCGTTTTCGCCTTTCTCCTTATCAAAGAGCATGGCCAGTTTCTTGGTCTTGAATCCCTTGTATCGGATGTTGCAGAGGATGTCGAGTTGCGTGTTGGTCAGCACGGGTTGAGGCAGTCGTACCATCTTGCAGTTGGAGGCATCGGGGGTGAGGATGTTCGTGCCCACAGCTCCGATATACTCTGTCAGACTCATCACCAGATCCTCACGAATAGGATCGATGGCAGGGTTGGTGACTTGGGCAAATTGTTGACGGAAATAATTGAAGAAGATTTGCGGACGGTCGCTGATGACAGCCAGTGGTGTGTCGTTGCCCATGGCGGCCACGGGTTCTTGCCCGGCTGTTGCCATGGGAACAAGGGTGCGGTCGATGTCCTCCTGTCCAAACCCAAAGTTGATGAGGCGGCGTTCGTAGTCGTCGACGGAGTTCTCCACGTGGCGTCCGCTTTTCAGATTCTCCAGTTGAACACGATTGGTGCTCAGCCACTCACGGTAGGGATGAGCCTTAGCGAGTTGTTCCTTGATTTCGCCGTCGTAGTAGATTTTCCCTTCCTGAGTGTCGACTAGCAGAATCTTGCCTGGTTGCAGCCGTCCCTTGCTCACGACGTCCATGGGGTCGAAGTCCATCACCCCTGCCTCACTGGCTACAATCATCATGCCGCTTTGTGTGATGGTGTAGCGGCTGGGACGCAACCCGTTGCGGTCGAGCATGCCGCCGGCATAGCGTCCGTCGGAGAACAGCAGGGCAGCAGGTCCGTCCCACGGCTCCATCAGAATACTGTGGTACTCGTAGAATGCCTTCAAGTCGTCGCTGATGGGGTTCTTGTCGTTGAAACTCTCTGGAATCAGAATGGCCATGGCCTGTGGCAGGCTCAGTCCACTCATGATGAGGAATTCAAACACGTTGTCCAGGCTGGCCGAGTCGCTCATGCCCTCCTGCACGATAGGGCGAATGTCGGTGATGTCGCCCAAGGCCTCGCTGTTCAGCACACTTTCGCGTGCCTGCATCCATCCACGGTTGCCGCGTATGGTGTTAATTTCGCCATTGTGAGCCAAGAGTCGGAAAGGTTGTGCCAGTTTCCATTTTGGGAATGTGTTGGTGCTGAAACGAGAGTGAACCAGTGCCAGTCCGCTGGAAAAATAGGGACTGGACAAATCGTCGAAATAGCGGCGCAACTGGCCGCTTGTCAGCATGCCCTTATAAATGACGTATCGGCTGCTGAGTGAACAGATGTAGAAAGATTCGTCCTGAATGCTATTTTCAATGCGTTTCCTTGACTTGTATAAGGAGCGCTCGAATGCCTCGTTCGTTATTTCGTTGTTGCAGGTGACAAAAATCTGCTTGATGCAGGGTTCCACTTGGCGAGCCCCTTCGCCCAGCACTTCGGAATGTGTCGGTACGGTGCGTGTGTGCATCAGCGACAGCCCCTCGCGTTCGATTTCTTCTTTCATGACCGAAAGAATGTTTTGCTGTGCCTCCTCGTCTTTCGGCAGGAACACCAAGCCTGTGCCGTACTTTCCTTTCTCGGGAACAGGAATGCCTTGCAGGAGAATGAACTCGTGCGGAATCTGTACCAGAATGCCTGCACCGTCGCCTGTACCATCACGTGTTTCGGCACCGCGGTGTTCCATGTTTTCAAGTACTCGCAGGGCGTTGTCCACCAGTTCATGGCTCTTGCTGCCATGAATATTCACAATCATTCCGATGCCACAAGCATCGTGTTCGCAAGCTTCGTTGTATAATCCTTGTTGTTTCATATATAGATTTGTGTTTGTATTCTTTGCAATGCTGTTAATGTTGCTTCATGATTGCCGAAAGCCGTGAGGCGCACGTAGCCTTCGCCCGAGGGTCCGAAACCCACGCCTGGCGTGCAGACCACATGGGCCCTGTGCAGCAGGCTGTCGAAGAAAGACCAGGAGGTCATGCCCTCTGGCACCTTTACCCACAGATAGGGGGAATCTTCGCCGCCATAGACCTGGAAACCCATTTCATGGAGAGCGCTTCGCATCGTTCGTGCATTTTGCATGTAGTAGTCGATCGTCTGCTGTACTTGTGCGCTTCCTTCTGGTGAGTAAACCGCCTCGGCAGCACGTTGGCTGAGGTAACTCGTGCCGTTGAACTTCGTCGACTGGCGACGTTGCCAGAGAGGATTCAGTGCGACACGTTTGCCCGACTGTGTGCGCATGGTTACCTCTGACGGAACGACCATATAACCACAGCGAATGCCCGTAAATCCCGCAGTCTTGGAAAAACTATGAAACTCTACCGCCACCTGACGTGCACCCTCCAGTTCGTAGATGCTGTGTGGTATGCCGTCATGGCGGATGAAAGCCTCATATGCCACATCGTAGCAGATGAGAGCGTCGTGCTCCTGAGCGTAAGTTACCCATTTCTGCAGTTCGTCGCGCGAAAGGGTGGTGCCGGTCGGATTGTTCGGATAGCAGAGATAGATGACGTCGATGTGCTGGCTGGGCAGTTCGGGCACAAAGCCATTCTCTGCCGTGCAGGGCAGATAGACGATGTTCGACCACCGTCCGTCTTCACCCAACATGCCCGTCCGTCCGCCCATGACATTGGCATCGACATAGACGGGGTAGACAGGATCGGTGACGGCAATCTGCACGTCAGGCCCGAACAGTTCCTGAAAATTGCCAGTATCGCTCTTGGCACCGTCGCTGACAAATATCTCGTCCTCACTGATGTCGATGCCACGACGTCGGAAATCGTTTTCTACGATGGTATGGCGCAGAAAGTCGTATCCTTGCTCAGGTCCGTAGCCACGGAACGTCGCAGCGTGGGCCATCTCGTCGGTCGCACGATGCAAGGCTTCTATGACAGCCGGAACGAGCGGCTGGGTTACGTCGCCGATGCCGAGACTGATGATCTCGGCCTCAGGATGCTCCGCCCGGAAAGCCTTCACCTTCTTTGCTATCTCCGAGAAGAGATAGGCACCGGGTAACTTTATGAAATTCTCATTGACCATTTTTCACTTTTCACTTTTTATTTCCACTTCGCCGTCAAACACGAACGTTGCAGGCCCTGTCAGATACACATGGTTGTCGTCGCGCCATTCGATGTCGAGCGTTCCGCCGTCCATGATGATGTGGCTCGAGCGGCCGCTGCGTCCTGTCCGTGCCGCAGCCACAGCCGTGGCACAGGCGCCTGTGCCGCAGGCTTGCGTGATGCCACTTCCGCGTTCCCAAACGTGCACACGGATGCCGTCTGGATGCATAACGGCAAATTCAATGTTGCAGCGTTCGGGAAATGCGGAGTGACGTTCCAGTCGTGAACCTTCAGCGACGACATCCCATGCTTCTCCATCGTCCACGAAAATTACGTAATGAGGGTTGCCCATCGACACAAACGTGCCTTCGGGCAGAAATTCTTCTGTCGCGGAGAACTGCCCGTCGTTTTCGAAGGCCGGTTCTCCCATGTCGACCGTCACGGTCTCCACTTCACCTGTGGGTGTGAGGTGTAGGTCCAGCACCTTAATGCCCGAGAGGGTCAGCAGGCGTATCTGCTTTTTGGTGGTGAGATGGCGTTCGTAGAGGTACTTGCCTATGCAACGGCAGGCATTGCCGCACATCATCGCTTCGGAGCCGTCGGCATTGAAGATGCGCATGGAGAAATCGGCGTCAGGGTCGGGCGACCGTCCGATGAGTACAAGACCATCACTGCCTATGCCTGTGTGGCGATGGCTCCATGCACGTGCAACAGCCGACGGGTCGGCTATATTATATAATAAGGTGTCAACGTAAATGTAGTCGTTGCCAGCACCATGCATTTTCGTGAAATGAATCTTGCGTGACATTTTGCTATTTTATTTTGTGTTGTGTTGTGGTTTTGTCTTTCGACGGCGCAAAGGTATGACATTTTGTGATAACTACAAAATAAATTGCGACAAAATTCTATCATTTTCATTATTTTTGTTGATTTTTGTCATAAAAACGATAAATTTCGCATCAAAAAGTTGTTTATTTCTTCAAAACGTCGTAATTTTGCCGCCGAAATCATTGCAATGAACATCAAAGGTATTGTTTAACCCATTAATTATTAAGGTATGAAAAAGATTGAAGCAATTATCCGCAAGACCAAGTTTGAAGAAGTCAAAGAGGCTTTGCTCAGTTCCGACATCGACTGGTTCGAGTATCACGACGTGCATGGCATCGGGCAGAGCCGCCAGGAACGCATCTACCGTGGTGTCCAGTATTCGACCGATGTCATCGAGCGTGTGGCTGTGACGATTGTCTGCCGCGACCAGTTTCTGCAACCCACCATCGACGTCATCCTGCGCGTGGCTCACACGGGCGAGGTGGGCGACGGGCGCATCTTCGTGAGCGACATGCTCGACACGTGGAGCATCCGTACGGGAGAGAACGGCGACACCGTCTTAAGAGATAAGAAATAGGGGCTCGAAAAACGTCAATAAACGCACCGCAGTCGAAAAAAATTTGCACCGCAGTGTAATTTTTGCCCCCAATCATCAACTAAAAAACAACACAAACACAAAACATTATGAACGAAATCAGTCTATCGCTTGATACCGTATGGATGCTGCTTGCAGCCATGCTGGTCTTTTGGATGCAACCGGGCTTTGCCCTCTGTGAAGCGGGGTTCACCCGCAGTAAAAACGCCGCGAATATCTTGATGAAGAACTTTGTCGACTTCATGTTCGGCTCGCTGCTCTTCTTCTTTGTCGGTTTTGGATTAATGTTCGGCGCGGACATCTGCGGCGGCTTTATGGGAATGCCAAACTGGGGCGACTTGAGCTTCTACAAGGGCGACCTGCCCGTCGAGGGTTTTCTCATTTTCGAGACCGTCTTCTGCGCGACCTCTGCCACCATCGTCAGCGGTGCGATGGCCGAGCGCACGAAGTTCTCGATGTATCTGGTCTATAGCGCCTTCATCTCGCTCATCGTCTATCCCGTCGAGGGACACTGGACGTGGGGCGGAGGCTGGCTCTCTAACGCCGCCGCCGACAGTTTCATGATGACGACGTACGGCGACGTGTTCCACGACTTTGCAGGCTCGGCCATTGTCCACAGCGTGGGCGGCGTGTTGGCTTTCATCGGGGCCATGGCGCTGGGAGCGCGACGCGGCAAGTATGGAAAGGATGGTCGGAGCCGTGCCATCCCAGGACACAACCTGACATTGGCAGCGCTCGGCGTGTTCATCCTTTGGATGGGCTGGTTCGGCTTCAACCCAGGGTCGCAGTTGGCAGCCAGCGGCGAAGTGAACCGCACGGCCATCTCGCACGTCTTTCTGACCACCAACCTGGCAGCGGCGGCAGGTGGTGTGGCCACGATGTTTGTCACCTGGATGAAATATGGAAAACCATCGCTTTCGCTGACGCTCAACGGTGTATTGGCAGGCCTCGTAGGTATCACGGCCGGATGTGACTTGGTATCGCCCATGGGGGCTGTGGTCATCGGTCTGGTTTGTGGCACGGTGCTGGTCTTTGCCATCGAGTTCATCGACCATCGTCTGCACATCGACGACCCGGTGGGTGCATCGTCGGTTCATGGTGTCTGCGGCATCCTGGGCACATTGCTGACAGGGCTGCTCTCGACCACCAACGGTGTGCTGTACGGCGGCGGATGGGGTTTCTTCGGTGCTGAATGCTTCGGCATTCTCGTCATCGACCTTTGGGCGGCCGCCTGTGGTTTTGCCCTCTTCTATGGCATCAAGAAAGTGCACGGTCTGCGTGTGGATGCGCGTATCGAGGACGAAGGTCTGGACATCTATGAACATGGCGAGGCTTGCTACAACTAAAGAAAAACATAAATAGTCAAATCGTAAATGAAAAAGGTAAATTGTTTGTGGAGTGTATTGCTCCTCATGGCTTTGTCCTTCGTGGCAAATGTAGCGAAAGCACAAGTGAAAACAACAATCGGAGCAGATGTGGTGAACCAATACATCTGGCGTGGTCAGGATTTGGGAAACGTTTCGCTCCAACCTACGTTGGGACTTGAGTACAAAGGCCTGTCGCTCGTGGCATGGGGTAGTGTGGGACTGACCGATGCGGCCGATACGAAAGAGTTGGACCTGACGCTGAGTTATACAATCGGCGGTCTGACCATCGGCATTACAGACTACTGGACAAACGACGGACTTGACCCCGATGCACGCTATTTCAAGTATGATGCCCACGGCACCAACCACGTCTTTGAGGCGAACATTGGCTATGACTTCGGACCTGTTGCGCTCGGATGGTACACGAACTTTGCAGGCAACGACGGGGTGAACAAGGACGGCGGGCGTGCATACAGTTCATACGTGGACATATCAGCACCTTTCCATTTCGCCACTTGCGACTGGACTGCCACGCTGGGAGTTGTTCCCTACGCCACCGATTACTATCATACGACAGGCTTTGCGGTCACCAACATCTCTCTGCGTGCCATAAAGGACATCAAGGTGACGGACAAGTTCAGTATTCCCGTTTTTGGCGAAATTGTGTCCAACCCTTGCAGCCAGAAAGCCTATTTGGTCTTTGGTTTTACTTTGCAGCCATAAAAGAGTCAATGAAAGAAACAAAGTACATATTTATCACAGGCGGTGTCACGTCGTCGCTGGGCAAGGGCATCATTTCGGCTTCGCTGGGCAACCTGTTGCAGGCACGGGGATACAAGATCACGATTCAGAAGTTCGACCCCTACATCAACATTGACCCTGGAACGCTGAACCCCTATGAGCATGGCGAATGCTACGTGACGGCCGACGGCATGGAAACCGACCTGGACCTGGGCCACTACGAGCGTTTCACGGGAATTGAGACGACGCGTGACAACAGCGTGACGACGGGGCGCATCTACCTCAGCGTCATCGAGCGTGAACGGCGTGGCGACTATCTGGGTAAGACGATTCAGGTGGTGCCACACATCACCGACGAAATCAAGCGGAGGATTCTGCTGAATGCGACGAAGCAGGACCTGGACTTTGTCATTACCGAAATTGGCGGCACCATCGGCGACATCGAGAGCCAGCCTTTTCTGGAAGCCATTCGCCAGTTAAGATGGGAACTGGGCAGCGAGCGGACGCTGAACGTACATCTGACCTTCGTTCCCTATCTGGCTGCAGCAGGCGAACTGAAGACGAAGCCTACGCAGATGAGCGTGAAGCAGTTGCAAGGCTTCGGCATCCAACCCGAAGTGCTGGTGCTGAGGACCGAGCATGACCTGAACGATGATATACGCCGCAAGGTGGCGCACTTTTGCAACGTCGATGCGGAGGCTGTGATTCAGAGCCAGGACCTGCCCAGCATCTACGAAGTGCCGATAAACATGATGCGGCAAGGCTTGGATGCGGTGATTCTGAAGAAGATGGGAGTGTCGCAGCAGAAGGCTCCTGAAATGGCACCTTGGCAGGCGTTTCTGGAGCGTAGGGAACATGCTACGGAGGTGGTACGGATTGGCCTTGTGGGTAAGTACGATTTGCAGGATGCCTATAAAAGCATCCTCGAAAGTCTGGCACATGCAGGCACCTATAACGAGCGCAAGGTGAAGGCGGTCTTTGTGAACAGCGAACAGATTACGCGCGAGAATATCACAGAGAAACTGCAGGGTCTGGCGGGTGTGGTCATCTGTCCTGGCTTTGGAACACGAGGCATTGAGGGAAAAATCATTGCCGCGGAATACACTCGTACGCACGATATCCCGACCTTTGGCATTTGTCTCGGCATGCAGATGATGGTCATTGAATTTGCCCGTAACGTATTGGGTTATCGCGATGCCAACAGCAATGAAATGGACCCTGAGACGTCGCATAATGTCATCGACATGATGGAGGAGCAGAAGAATGTCACGCAGATGGGCGGCACCATGCGTTTAGGATCTTATGAATGTGAACTCGTCGAGGGCAGTAAGGTTTGGCAGGCCTATGGCGGGTGCAAGTGCATTAAAGAGCGCCATCGCCATCGCTACGAGTTCAACAACTCGTATCAAGAAGAGTTCGAAAGCAATGGCATGAAATGTGTCGGCATCAATCCTTCTGCCCATCTTGTTGAGATTGTCGAACTGCCCGACAGAAAATGGTACATCGGCACGCAGTTTCATCCCGAATATTCCTCGACCGTACTCCATCCACACCCCCTTTTCATGTCGTTTGTCCAAGCATGTATTAAATCGTAAATCGTCAAATTGTAAATCCGTAAATCGGTAAATTGTCTTATGTGTGGCATTGTTTCAATTTTCAATATTAAGCAGCAGACGCCGCAGTTGCGGCGCAAAGCCTTGCAGATGAGTCAGAAACTGCGTCATCGCGGACCTGACTGGAGTGGTATCTATTGTGGCGGCTCAGCCATTCTTGCCCATGAGCGCCTCGCTATTGTTGACCCTGAATCTGGAGGACAGCCGCTGTTCTCGCCCGACAAAAAGCAGATACTGGCCGTCAACGGCGAGATATACAACCATCAGGACATTCGCCGTCAGTATGCAGGCCAGTATGACTTTCAGACTGGGAGCGACTGCGAAGTCATCCTCGCGCTCTACCGCGACAAAGGCCCCGACTTTCTGGAGCAGTTGAGCGGCATCTTTGCCTTTGCCCTCTACGACGAGGAGCGCGACGAATTTCTCATAGCCCGGGACCCCATCGGCGTCATTCCGCTCTACATCGGTTACGACAGCGACGGCAAGGTCTATGTAGCCTCCGAACTGAAGGCGCTCGAAGGGCAATGTGAGCGATACGAACCCTTCCTCCCCGGACACTCCTATTGGAGCCGTGAGCCAGGCATGAAACGCTATTACCAACGCGACTGGACCGACTATGCCGCCGTGAAGGACAACCCTGCCAGCGTCACCGCCATCCACGATGCTCTGGAAAAGGCCGTCAAGCGCCAACTCATGTCTGACGTACCCTACGGCGTGCTGCTTTCCGGAGGACTCGACTCGTCGGTCGTCTCAGCCATCGCACAGAAATTCAGCGAGATGCGCATCGAGGACGATAGCCGCACGAAAGCCTACTGGCCACGCCTGCATTCATTCGCCGTCGGACTGAAAGGCGCACCCGACCTTGCCAAAGCCCGACTCGTCGCCGACCACATCGGCACCGTCCACCACGAAATCAACTATACCATCCAAGAAGGGCTCGACGCCATCCGCGACGTCATCTATTTCATCGAGACCTACGACGTGACCACCGTCCGCGCCTCGACACCCATGTACCTGTTGGCACGTGTCATCAAGTCGATGGGCATCAAGATGGTGCTCTCCGGCGAAGGAGCAGACGAAATCTTCGGCGGCTATCTCTACTTTCACAAGGCTCCCTCGGCTCAGGCCTTTCATGAAGAAACCGTCCGCAAACTCTCCAAACTCTACCTCTACGACTGCCTGCGAGCCAACAAGAGCCTCTGTGCATGGGGCGTCGAAGGACGTGTGCCCTTCCTCGACAAAGAGTTCCTCGACGTAGCCATGCGAACCAACCCCCAGGCAAAGATGTGTCCGGGACAGGTGATGGAGAAAAAGATAGTGCGAGAAGCCTTTGCCCACATGCTGCCCGACGAAGTCGCATGGCGTCAGAAGGAACAGTTCAGCGATGGCGTAGGTTATTCCTGGATTGATACACTCAAGCAGATGACAGCCGAAGCCGTCACTGACGAGCAGATGCTCCACGCTGCTGAACGCTTCCCCATCAACCCGCCGAAGAACAAGGAGGAATACTACTACCGCAGCATCTTTGCCGAGCACTTCCCCAGCGACAGCGCCGCCTTGAGCGTACCCAGCGAAGCCAGCGTCGCCTGTTCCACGTCCGTCGCCCTCGAGTGGGACGAAGCCTTCCGCAACCTGAACGACCCCAGCGGCCGAGCCGTCCGAGGCGTTCACGAACAGGCCTACTGACTCCCCCTCCAAAAAATCTGTCAAAAAAA
Source organism: uncultured Prevotellaceae bacterium (assembly GCA_900319385.1). Lineage (GTDB taxonomy): Bacteria > Bacteroidota > Bacteroidia > Bacteroidales > Bacteroidaceae > UBA3839. Next base: position 215,434 of record ONOG01000001.1, read on the forward strand.
CGCACCGGAGTGCATTCTCAGTTGCACTCCGGTGCGTCTTTTTACCTCTCTTTTTTCCTTCTTGTCACTCCATCCACCCTTCGCGGTCGAGGTTGCGATAGCCGATGGCTTCGGCAATGTGGTGCGATTGGATGTGCTCAGAGGCCTCAAGGTCGGCGATGGTGCGGGCGACCTTGAGGATGCGGTCGTAGGCACGGGCGGAGAGGTTGAGACGGCGCATGGCATCGCGGAGTCGCTGTAAGGAGGCATCGTCGAGGGCAGCATACTTCTGGAGCATGGCCGTGTTCATCTGGGCATTGCAATGTATACGGCCTCTCCCCCCGCCCTCCCCGACAGGGAGGGAGCTGTAGCGCTCTTCCTGAATCTTGCGGGCACGGATGACACGTTCGCGGATGACAGCTGAGGGTTCGCCCTTCGGTGCACGGGCAATGTCCTCAAAAGGAACGCTCTCGACCTCGACCTGGATGTCGATACGGTCCATGAGCGGCCCGCTGATCTTCGACATGTAGCGCTGAATCTGTGCCGGCGTGCAGCTGCACTGGTGGGTGGGGTGGTGGTGATAGCCGCAGGGGCAGGGATTCATCGAGGCGACAAGCATGAAGGAGCAGGGGACGGTGATGGTGTACTTGGCGCGTGAGATGGTGATGATGCGGTCTTCGAGGGGCTGTCGGAGGGTTTCGAGCACGCTGCGTGAGAACTCTGGCAGTTCGTCGAGGAAGAGCACACCGTTGTGCGCCAGGCAGATTTCGCCCGGCATGAAGGTGTTGCCGCCACCGACGAGGGCAACGACGCTTGTATACGATTATGGTGTGGAGTAAAAATGGCACCTAAGCCCGATGATTAAAGGGTTTACGAGGATTTTGATAGACATGCACTTTGTGTTTTTGTAAGATAGTCATACGGGAAGTGAATATGTCGAATACACGGATACGAAAGGCGTATGTTTCATGGAATTGTTCCAGTTCCTGATGTCCGGAAAATAAGAAAAACCATGAATAGATTTCTCGTCAGTCAGACATTCTTAATTCTCACATAACCAATTGTGTGTCTCTGCGAAATTCACTGCAACAACATTAAGCTTGTTGTGAAATTGCATTAATTTTCCATTTTTTTTGTTTTTGCTTTTTGTTTTTAGAAAAAAATTGTAATTTTGCATTCGGTAAAGTATCGAAATGCGGATTTAACATTCGTTTTTCGTTTTTTACCTCGTTCTAGCACACGCCGAGCTTTTGATATAGTAATAACTATAATCAGAGGAGGAAGGGTGGGCAAATGGACGATGACATAATAAAAGGCGTTTACTTGACGCTTTGTTCTTGACTCACTGGAACTTCGCAACTTCTAAATCTTGTCTGGAACTTAGCAACGGTAGATGTTCCGGGTGTGATTTTATCTCACTAAAAAGTATTCCTAATATCAGTTTTTTTGATATTATCTGAATGCCGTATGTGAGATTTGAATCATATCGGCGTGGGCTCTAGCGTTGTCTGTTCAACAAGATTAGGCAATGCGAAGGCCGACAGTGAGTGGAACAGACGACAGGCAGTTCCCACGCTTTTCGAATAATAACACCTGTCATATTGGGAGCTATGGCAAAAATGTATGTATTTGCTGCTTTTAAATGATGCTCCTACAAAATAGTTTTTTTAAGCAAAAGAATATAATTTATAACACAACAAGTTTTGTGTTTGTTGTGTTATGCCTTTTGTTTTATAGTTGTGAATCTAAACACAATGCTGTTTATGATTTGTTGATTTTCCGTACTGAAATAAAAAACCATTCTTCAGAATATACTCAGTCTGATTGGGAAAATGCTTTTGAAGAGTATTCCGATATCTGCCAAAGATTGGACGATATGCCATTATCACACGAAGAACGTGTTGAAATTCAAAAAATAAAAGGTGAAATTGCTGGTTATGCAGCAACAGTGGCTGCACAGAAGACATCTGATAGAATCCGTGCTATTTCAGAGGAGATTAATTCTTTTGCAAATGGTTTTAGTAACACTTTTCAAATACCACATGATTAATAATTAATGCTATGATAGGGGATCTCGTAAGTACTGTGGATAATTTTGAGTATGGTATACTCATAGCAATAGTAATCGTTGCATTATTATTGTTTTCTATCACATTTTTTAACAAGAAGAAAAAACTTAATGTTCTATCTTTTATTATTGCCGCTGGTTTAATTGCTCTTTTGACGATTCAATTCAGTCGCTTAATTGGTGCTTGTGCCTTGTCTAATACAACCTCAACAATAAACAATGTTATTGGTGTAGTTTCACCAACTCTGGGCAAATACGTCACGTCTGGTACCAGCAATGAAATTAGTTGGTTTATATTCCGCCGAATCATGTGGTCGGTCATATTCTTGATTATAGGGGGAGGCTGTATATATATAACTATGGATACCCAAAAATCAAGAAATAGAAGTGTGCCAACAGGTATTCAAACGAGTAGAAGATATCACACCCATAACACTAGAAGACGATAATAATTATAAAAATAATTAACAAATAATCAACGTAACTATGGCAACATTAAAAACCAATCACATTCTTATTGGACTTGGTGGTACTGGAGGAAAAATCCTCCGTGCTTTCAAAATGAGAATGTTTGAAGAATTTCCAAACAAGGAAGAACGTGAGAAACAACCCGTGGCATTACTCTATGTAGATTCCACCAGAGAAATGATGGGAATAGGTAGAGCAGATATGGATGTAATGGGGCAAGATGCATCATTTGGAGAAAATGAATTCCTTTACATTAAAGGATGTGATGTTCCAGATTTGCTTGACAATATTGATAATCATCCAGAATTGAGGGGAATCGTCAACAATGTCGGTGCTGTTCGTACTGCTATTGGAAATCTTGGTGAAGCTGCAGGACAAAAACGTCGTGCTGGTAGACTGTTATTTGCAGTAAATGCACGCAAGTATGTAGACGCCTTGAAAAACTGTTTTGCAAAATGTAATGAGCGTTCGCACAATAATTCAAAACAAGTTCATATTTTTGCAGGACTTTGTGGCGGCACTGGCTCTGGATCCATTATTGATGCAATTGTACAGGCGCGAAATATTCCTGGTTGGGAAAGTGCACAAATAAATGTCTATGCCATGATTCCCGAGCAAGATTTGCCAAAAGCAGACATGGATAAAGGTCGATACTATGAAAATGGTTATGCTGCCCTAAATGAACTGAATGCTTTACAATGTGGTCGTTATAAGCCATGTGATGTTCTAGGTGATGGCGCCCCATTAAATGTGTTTAACGAACGGATTAAGGGTGTTGCAAACGGAATAGCTCTCTATAGTAATGTAAACTCTAATGGAAGGATTGTCGATTCCTTTGTTGAACTTCCAAAGATTGTGAGTGATTATGTCTATTCTCGCATATTTCTTATTAATCAGGAGGCTTCGGAATGCAATGATATTATTCGTGCATTTAATTTCGAAAATATGGATGGTTCCGAGTTTGAATACGATGAATGTGTCTCTCCAACAGAGGTGATGAAATCCCAGGAACTACCAATTGTAAGAACTAAGAAGTTGTATTCATTTGGGCTCAAACGTGTAATATACCCAGAAATGCGTGTATTGCAACATATGACATACACTATTGGCCAAAATGTATTATATCAGTTCCGTTACAATAATTGGCGCTCAAATCTCGGATTTATAGACGAAGAAATCAACTTTGACTATCGCTCAGAATATCTGAAGAATGAAACGTTAAACCGTTGGATGCTTGATGAGGCGCATCTTACGTTGGAGGAAGAAGTACTTACGACAAAAGATGGTCAAAGATATGACTCATTTTATAAAGAATGGCAAAGCCGTATCAATGATTTTTCGGATTTTTGCAGAGATTTCGAATGCCCTCTCACAGAACTCTATCGTCAGATGGATGGCATGTTCGCGGAAAACTTTCGTGATGAGGGTGTTAGAAATTACTATAAAAATAAACTTCGTTCACTAAATCCAATAGCACGTGAAATACGTAGCAACATTGAAAAAGAACTGTTTGGTAAGTGGCGCGATGGTCATATCTCCATTGTGGAACTTAGCCGCATTGGAGAATTGCTTGCCAATTATGTTGCAACAGACTTAAAGAAAAACCTTGACTCTTCCTACGATAATACAAAGAAAAAACTTGAAGAATCTGAAGCAATGCTATCTGATATTTTAGATGATTGGACGCATGTTGGTTTCATTGGGAAATACGTAACTAAAAAGAAAGAAGACTTCTACATTGATTATCAAAAAGAATTGACAGACAATCTTGATTTCAGAACGCTTCTTGTCGCTTTAGAATTTGCTCGTCAATTATCTTCTGAGCTTCAGCGTGAAATCGGTAAGATGAGTGATGATATCAATTCTTTCAGTAAAATGCTCAGTGATGCTATTGATGAAACCAATCGTCTTATAACTGCTCAACAAAAAACAAATAAAGGTCTGGAGGACATGCGTGGAGCCGTTATCGAAGTTAGCGAAGAAGAACGCATGATTAAATATGAAGACGAGTTGAGATTTGACAAAGAGGGCATGATAAATATTTCACGTCAATTACGTGAGGAAATTCTTCCCGATACTGAGTTTAAAAATTTTGGTGATTTGCTTACACGAATTAGCGAAAAAACCATCAAACATGCTTTCGATATTAAATTGTCAGAAATTATACAGACAAAACACGCTGATCTGCCGCCATCTTCCACCAAAATTCTTGGTTTGAATATTCTGACTCAATTACAGCAAAAACTTGGGAATAACTACCAAAGAATCCAGGAGTTTGCTCACGAGATTCTCCAACAAAGCGGAGCCTATATCAATCTTGACCGCAATCAGATTATTTCAAATATTAGAAATAACGATCAACCAGACGAAAACAAAAACATTAATCTTCGTGAGGTTTTGATTAGTATTCCTTCACCCGATGATAATCCCGGTCTGAAAGAATTTGCCGATGACTTAAAAAGTGCATTCGAGAGCCAAGTTGAAAATGGAGTCAAGGCGCCGAAAATCTTTATGGAAAGTTCTCGCAAAAACGAACTATCAATCATAACAATTAATTATGCCTTTCCAATGCGCGCGATCAGTTGGTTAGCTGGTTATAAGAAACGTTATGAAAACTATTTACATACGGGAAATGCAAATCAAGACTTAAGCAGGGCTATTTTACTTCACAGCGAAGGACTGGGTGAAAATCTCCCAAGCATATTTGCAAAGACGGATGCGGAACTTCGTAAGATTGATGAGAAGAATACCCAAAAATCAACAAAACAGCCACTCACTCCACCCGTATTTAATGAGGTATCTGCAATGCCTCCAACTATGGATCCTATTGTTCAGTTGTTTCTCCATATAGGTGGCCAGCAGTATGGACCTTATGATTATGCGACCCTCAAACAATTGGTTAAGAACGGACAACTTAATCAACAAACTATGGTATGGATGCAAGGAATGCCAGCATGGAGCCCTGCGTGCAATGTTCCTGAAATTCAAGGGCTCTTTGTTGCATCTCTCACGAATTCTGGTATGCCACCAATGCCTCCGACGCCAGGCTCAATACCTCCTCCAATGAATCAGTAACAATCTAATGAATAAATATTATGAACAAGAGAAGAAGTGACCGTATAAAAAAATATGGCGTTTGTCTTAATGACAAATGCGAACAATACAAAGTCGTTCAAGAGATTTTACACGGTGAAATGGAATGTCCCGTGTGCAAGAAAAAACTCTCTCCCTGTGCTCCGCCTAAGAAAAAAAACAATAAAAAGCCTATTTTTATTGGTATCATTGCCTTGATAGCCCTTGGTGCTATCATAGGTGGCATTATCGCTTTTACAGGCGGGGATGGTGGCTCTCCTGAAGTTGTTGATAGTCTTGCCACAGACACAACCAAGAAGGCTCCCGTTGTTCCCGTCAAGCCCGATACGGTTGTGATGCGTGACACGCTTGTGGTGCGTGATACTATCATCCAAAACAACACCACAACAATCACTGAAAAAACAAGTACCAGGACCACAGTGAACACCACTACTCCTGCTCAGCCCAAGCCAGTTACACCAGCAGCATCAGGAAGTGGTACAATACACTTAAGTTATGGGACTTATAGTGGTGCGACGAAGAATGGCTATCCTCATGGGCAGGGGCGTTTAACTTATTCGACAACTCGTCAGATTAACCGCAATGATGTAAAGGGACGAACAGCAAATGCTGGTGACTATGTTATCGGCGAGTTCTTTAATGGTTTCGTAGTGTATGGAAAGCATTACGATTCTGCTGGCAATCTCCTTGAGTCCCTTAACTTTGGGGTTGGCTCTGAAAACAGTTATGAGTCAAAATAAATCCACGAATAGTATGTTTATGAAAACCATCTATAAAACTATCATACCAATGCTTGGCTTGTTTGCTTTCTCGCAAACGAGCCAAGCTCAAAGGTACAATCTTTTTCCCCCAGAGGTCAAAACAGAATATCCCTCTGTTGTCTATGATTTTTTGGAGAGATATCTCTTTGAGATTGATAGTTTACGGATGAAGGGTGAGTTTGTTGACCAACGTCTTCGTGATGATAAGGTAGTCTTTTTGGCGGGTTCTGCCGCAACAGCAAAAAAGATTAACCAAGATATTTCTTTTAATATCAATACAACAGAAAATCATTATTATGAAGTATCATGGAGTGATAGTCTTGGAAACGTGATTCTTGATGTGGCATTTCCTATGCAATACGAATTGCTATTGGGAAAGCCCAAAGTTGAGATAGAAAAAGACTTTAAGTCAACCATTACCGAGGAACGCTCATATGTACCCACACGTCTTTCAAATGAGAAGCTCAACAAGATTGATGATGGATGTATGATGACGTCACCCATATCGAACTATTATGTTGAAAGTTTAAATACCGCAACATATTATAAGACATCGGCATCAGGAGTTGCGGCACCGACATTTCTTGATGGAGATAAGTGGCACTCAGCGGCTAATTTGTTTCTTGGACGTATTGATGATATATCAGACTACACACTTTTTATCGAACAAAATCTGTATGGTTTCAATAAAATACATTATACGGTAACATTACAACAATGGCTTGCCTATTGTCAGGCTATGAAACTTCAAATCTATTTTGCGATAGAAGAAGAGCGAGAAGATGGTCTTAAGGCATTATTGATTGCACAAAGCTCAGACTTAGGGTTTAATCACATGATGTCTATTATTATTCCCGACCATTTTGTGACAAACAAAAAGACTGTGTTTAAGGCAACGTTGAATGCCTATATACCGACACAAAACGTTAAAGACTTGTACAAACAATATATAGATAAACCTAAAAAACGAATATGATTAAAACACTAACAACCACATTTTGCTTATTCCTGTTTATAGGTACGATATTCGCACAAAACGAGCAGAAGGTTATCAATGCAATTAAGAGCAGCAAGAACTTTCTGTATGCGACTGGAACATCTACTGTGAGCAGTGAGGAGGCATCGAATAATGCTAAGGATTTACTTGCTTTAGAGATAGAACAATGGCTCCAGGAAAGTAAAGCAAATGATATTGCAGGCTATGTGGCAAAATCCCGCGAAAATTTATCTCAAATAAAAACCAAACGTGGAAATCTTTTTCGCGTCTTTACATACGTAAAAAAGAAAGATATTCTTCCTTATTATAAAGAAGAGGAAGTGATGGTCGTTGATTTTGTGGAATTGCAAGAGCAAATCAATAAATCTACGCCAGAGGATGCCCCTGCTGTAACAAATAAAGCGACAGAGCAACTTCCTGTTTCTGAAATTCAAACAGAACAACATCAAGATGCGCTTTCGTCTGTTCCTACAGAACAGGAAAGAGTATTTCTGAATATACAGAGTTTCACTGCGTTAAACGATTTTATCAATTGTGGCCGAGAAGATAAAAGCATTGTCGAGGTCGGCAATTATAAAAATATGCCAACTACGGGTGTCGTCTATGTCTTTATTCATAATAAACAAGGAGAGATTCCTGCGTGTATGAAGGTCATAGATGGAAAACCTATAAATCTTGCAACAGGTAAAACAGATGCCATTTCCAACTATAAGGGCTGTGGTGCTATTTGGGTTAAATTTGATGACGAATAAATAAAAAAGGAAAAAATATGAAGACACTGTGTTTAATTACATTTATGTTCTTTTGCTCGCTTGTCAACGCGGCAGATAGAGTTAGCGTCCGTATTTCAGATGGCATTGAAAATGATGCGATAAAAACGAAGATGGAACGTACTATGTCCACTATTCTCACTGAAGCTAACGCGGCACATGAAGCAAAAAGAGAAATGAATTACTCTGCATTAGGCATTCCCGCCTCCGTTCAAGGAGCGTTAGCTGCGTTATGGGACAACTCTCCGTTCATTTGTCTAGACAACGAAATCGTAGAGCATTGTCTGACGACGGGAACAGGCTATCAGGTACGAAATATCCCTCTGATTCTGAAGCCTCTCAATTCTAAAGATATTGCTGAAGACGAGGATTATCAGGAAGCAGTTATTAGTTTTGACAAACAGGGTAATCTGGTCTCGTTCTACCTCTCAATCAGCATGAACCTCTATTTGAATGTCGTTCGTGAGAACAAGGAGATAACCGATTTGCGTCGGCGTCAGCTCATTCTTGACTATGTTGAGCAGTTCCGTACTGCATACAACCAGAAGGATCTGGATTTTTTGGAAGCAATATTTAGTGAGGATGCTCTCATTATTACGGGTAAAGTTATACAACGAAAGACCAATGATGGCATTCGTTTGCCCGACAAGATAGAATATACAAAACACGATAAACAAACTTATTTGGCCAATCTAAAGCGTATATTCAGCAGAAATCGTCAGCTTCGTGTCACGTTTGACGAAATCGAGGTGATGCGCCATCCCATTCACAAGGACTTCTATGGTGTTACCCTTCATCAGGGGTGGACTAGCGACCGCTATCATGATGACGGCTATCTGTTTCTGCTTTGGGACTTCCGCGTCGAAGATCATCCTGTAATTCATGTTCGTACCTGGCAGCCAGATGCCTATAGTGCAGACGGAAAGAGCACACAACGTATACCAAAAGATGAAATTTTTAGTTTGAGTGATTTTAATATTGAATAAAATCACTTCACATAACCTCAATTATCTATATCTGCTTGCTGGCGAAAAGTACAGAAGTATGAACGTAAACGAAAAGTAATAAAGACTTTAGTCATTGTTAATGAAAACAATCATTTCTGTCATATTTCTTAGTTTCTGTCTCACGTTGTCTGCTCAAAAAATGAGTGTTGACTCCTTCAAAGAGGCGAGCAACGACCTGTCTGCCCGAACGCAGGCACGCCAGGACAACAATGGTGAGGACTGTGCACTGGTGAAGGTGCAGGTGGCGGCGTCGGGTGTTACATTCCCCAGTGGAGTGGTAGGCAGTGTTGCCTTTAAGAATAACGAGTACTGGGTTTACATGCCCTCGGGCAGCAAGCGCCTGAAGGTGGTTCATCCGAGCTATCTGCCTTTGGAGGTCAACTTTGCGGACCACGGCGTCCCTTCGGTCAAGGGAAAGAGCACCTATGTGCTGACCCTCGTGCTGGGTGACCTGCCCCAGGGTATGACGCAGCCCAAGATACAGACGGGCTGGATTATCATCGACTCCGAACCGAAGGGTGCATCGGTGTATGTGAACGATGAGTTTGTGGGAAATACCCCTCTGAACAACTACAAGCAGGCGTATGGTACTTATACATACCGCCTGGAGCATCCCAACTACCATGCATCGGCAGGAACGATAGAACTTAGTTCGTCGCGCATTGAGAAGAAGGTGACGCTCCTGCCTGCATTCGGTACCATCTCCGTTACGAGCAACGTGACAGGAGCCAAGGTGATGATTGACGGCAAGGATACAGGTCAGCGCACCCCCTGCACCGTTCAGGAAGTGGCATCTGGCAAGCATACGGTAACCATTCAGATGGAACAATATGCCCCCCTTCAGCAGAGCGTCATGGTTGAGGACGGGAAGACCGCCCAACTGCAAGCCGACCTGAGTGCCCGATTTGCGAAGATTACCATTCAGAGTTTGGAGGGAGCGCAGATTTACTGTAACGGCACCCAGATAGCAACCACGCAGTATTCCGACAACATGATGGAGGGCTTCTACGACCTGGAAGTCCGCTTGGCCCACCATGAGAGCGTGACGAGGCAGGTACAGGTGGTTGCAGGTCAGGCACAGGACCTCACGCTCAACCCCATCCCCATCTACGGTTCGCTGGATGTGGTCAGTACGCCCCACGATGCCACCGTGCAAATAGACGGGAAAGAGTATGGCAAGACCCCTCTGACCGTTGAGCAGTTGCTGGAGGGTGAGCATCATGTGGTTTTAACCGCTGAAGGTTATACGCCAGAGACGAAGACAGTAACGATTAAGGGGAATGAAGCCTCGACCTTGAATGTTTCTTTAAGTAATGTCCCCATCACTACTTCTATATCAGCCGATATTGTAGATATTTTAAATAAAATAAACTCGTCGAATACTCCCACGGTCAATGAATCAACAAAGAATGTTGAGAAAACCTTCACGAACCATCTTGAAGAGAAAACCTTTACTGTTGGTGGTGTTACCTTTACGATGAAGCGCGTGGAAGGTGGTACGTTCCAGATGGGTGCGACGAGTGAGCAGGGTAGTGATGCAAAAAGTGAAGAAAGCCCAGTTCATAGCGTAACGTTGTCGGACTACTATATTGGGGAAACTGAAGTGACACAGGCTTTGTGGCAGGTGGTAATGGGCAGCAATCCTTCGTATAAAAAGGGCAATAATCTACCCGTCGAGAATGTATCTTGGGAGGAATGTCTGGAGTTCATTCGTATACTGAATACACTTACAGGCCAGTGCTTCCGGCTACCTACCGAAGCTGAGTGGGAATATGCCGCCCGTGGCGGCAAGAAATCAAGAGGTTACAAATACGGCGGCAGCAACAACCTGAGTAGCGTGGCTTGGTACACAGGCAACAGCAATAATAGCACTCACTCTGTGAAGACAAAGCACGCGAATAAATTAGGCTTATACGATATGAGTGGCAATGTCTGGGAATGGTGCCAGGATTGGTACGGACAATACAGCCGCAACATGCAGACCAACCCTTTGGGACCTTCTATGGGTTCTTATCGCTTAAATCGCGGAGGAAGCTGGAGCCACAGCTCGGGGTTCTGCCGCGTGTCGTATCGGAGTTTCGCCTTGCCTTCGGCCCGCCGCAGTTACCTCGGTCTGCGCCTCGCCCTTTAGTTCCTTCCTTCAAAAGGCATCAGCCCAAAAGCAGCGGTCCGGAACAGGGGCGTGCGTCAAGCCGTTCCGTGAAGGAACGGTGTCTTTTGAGGCTGTAAAAACAATACCGCCGCAGGCGGTCAAAAAAGTTCTTTTACATCAGGATTTTTGCACCGCAGTACAACTGAAATCGCACCGCAGTGCGTCTATAGCTATACTGTGGACGAAATAAAAATGCACCGCAGTTCAGTTTTGACGATAATACAACTCATGTTTCACACGGCTTTAATGCCTCTAATGTCATAAATAATGGTTAAAAAAGTAATTATGCGCTATTTAGTATTGTTCGTTCTATTGGCTTCGAGTACCCTCAATGGGTATTCACAGGAGGCTACAGTAAAAAGTTTTGAGGAGCTGCCTCAGGATTTGCAGGCACGTGTACATGAGAAAAAGGATAATAACGGAAATCCTTGTGCCGTCATTCGTGTGACGACTCCCGTACCAGGCATCTCGTTCGAAGGCTGGATTGTTGAGACGATTGACAAGCCGGGAGAGTATGTCGTCTATGTGGCTGAAGGTATCAAGAAGATGATTATCCAGCACCGCTCTTTCATTCCTCTGACCTATCAGTTCCCACAAAAGATTGAAGGGAAGCATACCTATCGCCTGATGCTGGAACTGCCCAAAGAAGACGAGAAGTTTGTGAGGATACATACCAACGTCAAGAAAGCACGGCTGGAGATTGCCAATCAGGTTTATGAAACGAGCGACGGTTCATTTGACCTATCCTTGCTGCCCGGCACCTATCCCTTTACAGCCTCGACCTCACTGTCGGGTTTTGGGGACGTGGAAGGCGAAGTGGTCGTGGAGGACAAGCCCTATACGGAACAAAATGTGACGTTTGTGTCACAGAGTGAATATAAACTGACAGTCAATGCCGACCCCAAGGCCATGATATCCATCGATGGAGACAAGCAAAAACACGGGTTGAATGTGTTTACATTGCCGGCAGGAACCCATGTCGTCGAGGCCACCATGGGCGAAGATGACCGATGGCGTGAGGTGACCGAAGTGGACATGTCGGAAGGCAATGCCACAGTCGATTTGTCGATGAGGGGAAACCTGCGCATTACCTATCCGACGCTCTCGGAATTTGAAATTACTCCCGTCAACGATGCCATAGCCCCCGCGAAGAAAACGATCAAAACGGGTGAGAACATTTCGCTCTTGGGCGATTATGTGATTACTGTCAACAAGAAGGGGTATGAGAAAACCCAGGCCAATGTCACCATCGGTCCACGCGTGAACCTGACCAATTTCCGCATCGAAGTGACAAGTCGCGGTGACAACTACTTTTATGGCATCAATGGTGAGTCGCAGAACTATGAGAAGGCCCGAAAGGAGTATGAGAAGTTGGCAAAGAAGGGTGACGACATCGCACAGTGCCGACTGGCTGTCTGTTACGAAAATGGTTATGGCGGTGCTCAGAACCAAGAGCAGGCCCTGTCGTTATGGGGACAAGCGTCAAAAAGTGGAAATCATGAGGCGACATACGAATTGGCCCAGCGTACGAAAGACCGAAGCCGGCGGTTGGCCACGTATATCCTGGCCGCTGAACAAGGCAGTGTGGCCGCATTGCGGATTCTGGGCGACAGCTATTTGGTCAACAAGAACTATGAGCTTGCCAAGAAGTATTATTCAGGGGCGGTTGAAGAGGGTAACTCCATGGCTAAAAAAGACGTGGCCGACAATGTGGCTGCTGCTTATGCAGGATTGGGCGAGTTGTATTATCATGGATGGGGCGTGACGAAAGACGTCGAGGCTGCCCGTGCCTTATATGCCAAAGCCGCCATACGAGACAATGCGTTGGCATTGGAACGGCTTGCTGATTATGTCTATGTTGGCTATGAAACAGGTAAACCCAATCCGGAGAAGGCAATTGCCATGTACAGGGAACTGGGTGGTTCGCTGAGTGATGAGGCTAAATGGCGTGTGGGTAAGTATGAGTTCGACCAGCAACATTACGACGCCGCCAACCGTTTCTTCTTCCGATTGGCCAACAGCACAATGGAGTTGCCTTCGGAGGTCGATGATGTTTATTTGACCATGGCAGACAAGGTCTATTCGACAGACAAACCGGCAGCATACTATTATTATAGTACAACGGCCGCTCACGGAGTTAAAAATGTGAAGCAATATGTTCGTTTAGGCTATATGATGCTGCATGGTCAAGGCACCAGCGTCAATCAACAGAAGTCTCTGGAATACTTTGAATTGGCCGCCAAGATGAATGACCCTGAAGCCATCTGTATGGTTGGCTATTTTTATGAGAAAGGGCTTGGCGTTACCAAGGATTTAGACAAGGCATCGGCCTATTACCAAAAATCGGGCAAGATGGGCTATATGAAAGCGTATAACAATTTAGGTACTGTCTATGCCCAAAAGAAGGATATGAAAAACGCCCAGTTCTATTGGGAACTTGCGGCTAAAAGTGGAAACCAGACGGCCATCAAAAATCTCATCAGTTATTATAAGAAACGTAACGACACCACCAAAGTAACGTATTGGGAAAAGCAATTGAAATAAGACGCGCCAAAATTATCGCGATGATTGTAGCCACTGTCGCCCTGCTATTGGGTGGTTCGATTTACGTGGCTTATCGTGCAGAAACTTTGCTTATGTTTAGCTGGTTCCCTGTGCTTAAATCATGGCGTGCCTTTCTCCGCCAGCATATCGCATTGGATGGATGGCCAGAGTGGTTTTTGTATGCGTTGCCTGATGGGATGTGGATTTTATCCTACCTATTGGTGATAGGAACAATTTGGGATTTTCGCATGAAAGATTGTATTCTACTCCTTTTGTTAATGCCCGTCATTGCCATTTCATCTGAGATCCTTCAGTTTTTTCACCTTATGCATGGGACGTTTGACGTCTATGATCTCGTCTTTTATACCCTGTTTACTGCCATCGGTTTCTATACAATCTATTATTATAATCATCAAATCAATAAAAAGTTATGAAAAAGAAAAGTTTCTTTGGCAAAATTATTTTGTCGGTTCTTTGCGTGATTGCATTCCTTGTTTTGGCAACAGCCAGTGACAATAAGGATGGTCAAAGTTCTGGGGATTATGATTCTGACCCCAATACCCCCACCTATATTGATGACAATTCGTCTGATTATTCTTCGGATATCTCAGAAGATTCAAGAGCAGAAGACGAGGAGTATTATAGTTCAGGAGCAGAGGATTAAGCAGGCAATGCTTTTATTAATTTAAACTTCGGTCATTAAGAAGTTATCACTTCGATGAGTAGTTTAGGGCAAAACTTTGTTAACAAAGAAGTAGTGCCTAGGCATTTTAATTTCCGAAAGTCAAATGATTCATTCGATTATAAGTTCAACGGAAAAAGAGACTGTTGAAAAGTTGCCTAAAACATTAAAGTGTTCAGTAATGAGAAATTGCATATTACTTCTTTTTCTTCTTGTCTGCACCTCACTCTCAGCCCAGGAGTTGCGCGTAAAATCCTTCAAGGAGGCGAGCAACGACCTGTCTGCCCGGACTCAGGCACGTCAGGACAACAATGGTGAGGACTGTGCACTGGTGAAGGTACAGGTGGCGGCACAGGGTGTGACATTCCCCAGTGGCGTGGTAGGCAGCGTTGCCTTTAAGAATAACGAGTACTGGGTTTACATGCCCTCGGGCAGCAAGCGACTGAAGGTGGTTCATCCGAGCTATCTGCCGCTGGAAGTAAACTTTGCGGACCACGGTGTCTCTTCGGTCAAGGGAAAGAGCACCTATGTGCTGACCCTCGTGCTGGGCGACCTGCCCCAGGGCATGACGCAGCCCAAGATACAGACGGGCTGGATCATCATCGACTCCGAACCGACGGGTGCATCGGTGTATGTGAACGATGAGTTTGTGGGAAATACCCCCCTGAACAACTACAAGCAGGCGTATGGCACTTATTCCTATCGTCTGGAGCACCCCAACTACCATGCGTCGGCAGGGACGATAGAACTCAGTTCGGCGCGCATTGAGAAGAAGGTGACGCTCCTGCCGGCATTCGGTGCCATCTCCGTTACGAGTAACGTGACAGGAGCCAAGGTGATGATTGATGGCAAGGATACGGGTCAGCGAACTCCCTGCACGCTTCAGGAAGTGGCATCTGGCAAGCATACGGTAACCATTCAGATGGAACAATATGCTCCCCTACAGCAGGGTGTCTTGGTTGAGGACGGGAAGACCGCCCAACTGCAAGCCGACCTGAGTGCCCGATTTGCTAAGATCACCATTCAGAGTCTGGAGGGAGCGCAGATTTACTGTAACGGTACCCAGATAGCAACCACTCAGTATTCCGACAATATGATGGAGGGCTTCTACGACCTGGAAGTCCGTCTGGCCCACCATGAGAGCGTCACGAGGCAGGTACAGGTAGTGGCAGGCCAGCCACAGGACCTCACGCTCAATCCCATCCCCATCTATGGTTCGCTGGATGTGGTCAGTACGCCCCACGATGCCACCGTGCAAATAGACGGGAAAGAGTATGGCAAGACCCCTCTGACGGTTGATCAGTTGCTGGAGGGTGAGCATCAGGTGAATGTTTCTGCCGATGGCTATGCCACGGACACAAAGACGGTCGTTATCAAGGCAAATGAGTCGGTCGCATTAAATGTAGTGCTTGACAATACCTCCTATTTAAAGGAAAAGATATCCGAATATATAGAGCACAAGCAATATGATGAGGCGCTTAAATTGTTGAGAGGACTTGCCGAGCAAGGAGATGCATGGGTTCAATACAATCTTGGTTGGATGTATGATGAGGGGAAAGGTGTCGCTCAAAACAAGACCGAGGCTGTGAGATGGTACAGAATGGCTGCAGAGCAAGGAGATTCCAATGCCCAATCAAATCTTGGTTGGATGTATGAAAAAGGTGAAGGTGTCGCCGAAAGCAAGTCCGAGGCCGTAAGATGGTACAGAAAGGCTGCAGAGCAAGGAGATGCAAAAGCCCAACTCAACCTTGGTACAATGTATTACCATGGAGATGGTGTCGCTAAAGACAACTCTGAAGCGGAAAAATGGTTACGTAAGGCTGCCGAGCAAGGGAATAATGATGCAAAAAATGCCCTTGATTCCATGGCAGAGTCTCGTACCTTCACCGTGAATGGTGTTTCGTTTGTGATGAAGCGAGTGGAGGGTGGCTCGTTCCTGATGGGTAGTACGAGTGAACAGGGGAGTGATGCTTGGGACAATGAATCACCCGTTCATCGTGTAACCCTATCCGATTATTATATCGGTGAAACGGAAGTAACACGGGAATTATGGCAAGCAGTGATGGGCAGTAGCCTTTCCTTCCCCAAAGATAACAATATGCCCGTTATTCATTCGTGGTATGACTTCCAAAGGTTTATTCAAAAATTAAATGCACTAACGGGTCAGGAATTCCGTCTGCCGACGGAGGCGGAATGGGAGTATGCCGCCCGCGGCGGCAAGAAAAGTCGCGGTTATAAGTACAGTGGAAGTAACGATCTTGGCAGCGTAGCGTGGTACGAAGATAATACCCGTAGAAGCTCTCCTCAGCCAGTGAAGACAAAGCAAGCAAACGAATTGGGACTCTACGATATGAGCGGCAACGTCAGCGAGTGGTGTCTGGACTGGTACGATTCGTATAGCAGCAATGCCCAGACTAATCCCACTGGTCCCTCCTCCCCCCCCTCTATCTTTACATCAAATCAAACGAGAGTGGTTCGTGGTGGCAATTACTTCCGTAGCGCGGAGCTATGCCGTGTGTCCTGTCGCTGTAGTGAAGGTCTAGGGAACAGCCCATACACCGGCCTGCGCCTAGCCCTTTAACTCCAAAATTCAAAGAAAATTTCATTGGAATGAACAAAGATATTTAGAACAAATTATGGCACAAAATGCGAAGAGCGACAAGAACGTCAAGGAAGCTTTTAAATCTTTTCTTGTAAGGAGGGGATATAAGATAGAAAAGTGGGACCCAGATGAGAATAATAAGGAGCAATGTCCTGCAGATGTGTTTGCCTCTAAAAATGGTGAGTTGTATTTATTTGAAATAAAGAAAACGTCCAAAACGAATAATTATTTTGGGGCGGCAACTTACACAGAGTGGGCTGCTGCACTTGGTTCATTTAAGGGAAGGTATTTCTTTATATTAGCTTTTGAAAATGAGGGGACGTTTCAGTTCTATAAAATTACTCCAGAAGCATTTATGAAGTATTCAACCATTCCCCCATTTAAAATTTATTTCAATATACCATTCAAAATAGAAAATGGCAAAATTGTTTTTGGTTCTTTAAATCGAGACGCAGGTCCTATCGAAATGAATGACAATGTTTTCGAGGCACTAAAATGTGATTGGCAAGATTTAAGCGGGTTAAAGCTTGAGAATGGACATTCTTATGGTGATGAAAATGATTTTGAATTTATAGGATCAGCTAATGTGGAATCATTTTAATCGGATTGTACGATAAATCATCATTGTAAGTGAAGCTGGAACAAACCTACAGTGTTGCTACATATTATGCTTACTCCAGCCACCCTTCACGGTCGAGATTGCGATAGCCGATGGCTTCGGCGATGTGGTGCGACTGGATGGTCTCTGAGGCGTCGAGGTCGGCGATGGTGCGGGCGACCTTGAGGATGCGGTCGTAGGCACGGGCAGAGAGGTTGAGGCGGCGCATGGCATCGCGGAGTCGATGGAGGGAGGCGTCGTCGAGGGCGGCATATTTCTGAAGCAGGGCTGTGTTCATCTGGGCGTTGCAATGTACTCCGCGGATGTCACGATATCGCTCCTCCTGAATCTTGCGGGCACGGACGACACGCTCGCGGATGACGGCCGACGACTCTCCCTTCGGTGCACGGGCCATGTCCTCGAACGGCACACTTTCAACCTCGACCTGAATGTCAATACGGTCCATCAACGGCCCACTGATCTTGCCCATGTAGCGCTGGATCTGTGCGGGAGTACAGGTGCACTGGTGGGTAGGGTGATGATGCCATCCGCAGGGACACGGATTCATCGACGCGACGAGCATGAAGGAGCAGGGCAACGTGAATGTGTACTTGGCACGCGAGATGGTTATCACACGGTCCTCAAGCGGCTGGCGGAGCGTCTCCAGAACGTTACGCGAAAACTCCGGCAATTCATCGAGAAAGAGCACTCCATTATGCGCCAGACACACCTCTCCGGGCGTGAAATTAGAACCTCCGCCGCAAATGCCAACGTCGGAGATGGTGTGGTGGGGAGCACGGAAGGGTCGCTGGCTGACGAGGGTCGAGTGGCGTTGGAGCTTTCCGGCAACGCTGTGAATCTGTGTCGTTTCCAGACTTTCGGCCAGGCTGAGCGGTGGCAGGATGGAGGGCAGCCGCTTGGCCATCATCGACTTGCCACAACCAGGGCTGCCGATGAGGATGATGTTGTGTCCGCCTGCTGCCGCTACCTCGAAGGCGCGCTTGACGTTCTCTTGTCCCTTCACCTCGTCGAAGTCGAAGTCGAACTGCTGTTGCTGTGCGTAGAATTCGGCGCGCGTATTGACCTCGGTGGGCTGGATGAAGGTCTTTCCGCCGAGTATGCTGATGACGTCGTTGAGGTGGCTGACGCCATAGACTTTGAGCGTATCGACGACGGCTGCCTCGCGTGCATTTTCCTCGGGCACGAAGAGGGCTTCGTATTTCTGTGCCCGTGCCATGATGGCGATGGGCAGTGCTCCACGGATGGGCAGGATGGTGCCGTCGAGGCCGAGTTCACCGACAAACATATAGCGCTGGAGCTGCTCGGCGTGCAGATAGCCGAGCACGATCATGTAGCCCAGTGCCATGGGGAGGTCGAAGCCGGAGCCCTCTTTCCGCACGTCGGCGGGGGCGAGGTTGACGACAATCTGATGTTGGGTGGTCTGGAAGCCTTGCGCCCGCACCGCTGCCTGCACGCGTTCCTGACTTTCCTTGACAGCACTGTCGGGCAGCCCGACGATGACGAAGCGTCCCTGTGTGGTGTGCTCGTTGCTATCGACCTCAATCGTCACAGGAATAGCGTTCAGTCCCTGCATGCAGGCTGAGAAGAGTTTTGTTTGCATCGGTAGCGTTTTCCTTTTTGAAGTTTTCCTTTTTGAAGTCTGAAATTTGAAATCTGAAGTATTTGACCCTTCAGTTTCAAATTTCAAACTTTCAACTTCAAATTATTTCATGTCGAGGGTGCAGAGGCCTTTGGTGTTGACAAAGCCATACTGGTCGCCGCGGCTCACGACGGCGAGACCTTCGCTGATGTCCTCAGCTACCTCGAACTGGCAGGGGAAAACTTCCTTGCCTTCGCGGTCGATGTAACCGTACTTTTCGCTGGCTTTGTCCCACACACGAGCCAGTCCGTCGTGGAAGTCGTAGCAGGGCTGCATGGTGTACCATTCGTCGTCCTGCCCTGCTTCGTAGCGGAAAGGTACGACGGTGTTGCCTTTCTTGTCGATGTAGCCAAACTTGCCGTCCTTGTTGCAAACCCAGGCAAGGCCCTCACTGAAGGAGGGAGTGAGGTCTTCCTCGCCTTCGGAGTCGGCGTAGAGAACGAGGGTCTTCCAGTCTCCGGTCAGTTCAAATTTTCCGTTCTTGTTGATGAACCCGCAGGTGTTGTCGGTCTCGGCCCAGCAGAGTTCTTCGCTGAATATGCCCGCGAGGTTGAAGATGAAGGGGATGGTTTCGAAACCAGTCTTATCTACAAAACCGATGCGCCACAGATAGTCATCCTCGCTGTCCGAGATGTCCTTGCCGACGGAAGCAAGTCCTTCGTGGAAGTCGTTGGCGCTGCCTTTCACCTCGAAGACCACCTTGCCCGTCTTGTCGAAGAACTTCGTGCTGTTGTTCTCGGGGTCGAACTGGTGGCAGAGCCCGTCGCTGAAGTCGGGGATGATGGGACCTTCGCCCATCATGACGTCAAACTTGTCGGCAGGGATGATCACCTTGCCTGTCGTGTCCATGTAGCCGACTTTGCCGAAGTGTTCCCAGTCGATGTTGTCATCCTCCACTTCGTTCACCTTGACAAAGGCTATCAGGCCGTCGCAAAATCCGCAGCCTATGTAGATGTGGTCGAAAGGTGCGACGACTTTGCCCTCGCGGTCGATGATCTGCCGTGTGTCGTCGCTATTGCAGACGATGGCTACACCGTCCTGGAAATCGGAGACGATGTACTGATACTGGCAGGGAATGACTTCTTTTCCGCTTTTGTCGATGAAGCCCCAGAGTTCGGTCTGTCTGTCGCAGACGGCGGCGAGTCCGTCGTGGAAGTTGTCGACGTTGCTGTATTTGGGCAGTGCCGCAGCCAGTGCTTGCATTTCGTCTTGCGTAACTTCGGTCTGTGCTTCTTGCGAGTTTGTGTTGCCGCTCGAGGTGCAGGCTGTGCTGAGCGTCAGTTGGAGCAGAAGTGCCGACGCTGCGCCGAGCATCTTCCAAGTGTTCTTTTTGTTCATGGTTGATTCTTAATTTTTAGTTTTCGATGATAGATTCTCAATTGTGTACATGTTTCTTCAGTTCGGCTTCCAACTGCGTGGGGTCGGTGAAGCGACTGAGAATCTTTTTCTGGCGATTGATGATGATGTAGGTGGGGAGTTGGTGCACATTGAATGTGCGGGCCAGGGGCGTGTCCCACGAGAGTCCGTCGTAGAGATGGCGGATGGCGGAGGTGTCGGGTTCGTGGGTAAAACTCTTCCACTGGAAGTCTGTGACGTCAACACTCACGGTGACGGTGTTGAGTTGACGGCGGTTGTATTGATAGACAGCCTTGCGCAGGTTGCCGATATTGCTCCAGGCCACGGGTTGCCACGATGCCCAGAAGTAGAGCAGTGTGTGCGGAGCGGTGATGATGCTGTCGGGCAGGCTGACGGTTTTCCCCGTCTGCGCGTTGCCCTCGTTCTTCAGTTCGCGGGTCAGTGCGATGAGCAGTCGGTCGTTGGGATGATGCTGTTCGAGCATCGCCCGCAGGTCGGCTATCTTGGCGGGGTCGGCCGTCGGGTCTTGCACGAAATAGCGGTCGAAGAGGTAGAGCACGGCAGGCGAATCGGCGTGCTTGCGGATGTATTGCTCGGCACGGTCGCGGGTCTCGATGGGGTTGGCGCGGCGTGTGTCGCGGCGGAAGTCGTTGAGCAGTTCGTTCTCCTTCGTACCCTTCACGCGGTAGTTGTTGAGGTCGCTGGCCTTGGCTTCATACTCCAGTGCTACACCGCCCGAGGCAAAGATCACCTGCTCGTAGGCATTGGGGAAGACGAGTATGTAGGGCGTAGCCGAACGGGCATGACCGGCATAGGCGAAGCGGCCCTCCTTCACGTGGATGGTGTCGAGCCGCGGTTCGCTGCCGTCGGTGTTGTAGATGAGCAGGTCGCTCAGTTCCATGCCGTCGATTTCGCCCTTCAGGCGGAACTCGTCGTCGTTGGGGCCGCAGGCGAGGAGCAGGAGCGAGGCGAGGAGTATGGGGATTGCTTTCTTCATTTCACGATTTGTTCTACCAGCGACTTGTACTCCTGGAACTCCAGGTCGCCGAGTGCGCGCTGAGCCAGTGTGCGGTCGGTGGCGACGACGTTGGTCAGTCCCTCACGGACGAGGTTCTGGTCGTTCATGCGGGCACCGAGCAGGGCGCGCAGGTATTCGGTCGTGGCGTCGCCATACTGGATGGCCTTCAGCGTCTGACGTGCCGAAGCATAGTCTTGGGCAAGGATTTGTGCCAGCACGGTCGAGTTGGCGGCTTTGCCGTCGAGCTTGCCGGCAGCCTGGTTGTATTTTCCCTGAGCGATGTAGAGGTTGCCGAGGGCTTCGTCGATGTTCTGTGCCGTGCTGCCCTTGGCCATGAGCAGTTCGGCATCCTTCACGCGGCCTTCCTGCAGGGCGATGAGGCCGAGGTTGGCATTGGGCTCTGCGGCATTGGGATTCTTGCTGAGTGCCTGCTGGAGGAAGGTCTTTGCGTCGTCGTAGGCTCCCTGGCTCATGGCAAACACGCCGAGGTTGTTGTAGGCGCGGTAGTCGTTGGGGTAGAGTTCGGTGATGCGCTCCAGGATGTTGGTTTGGGTGCCACCGTCGTCGGCGAGCAAGTTGGCGGCATAGAGCAGTTCTTCGAGGCTGAGCTGCTGGTGCTGACCTTCGTTCACGAGCTGCATGATTTGGTCGTCCGAGCGTCCGATGACGTCGTAGTTGATGGTCATGCGGGCACGTCGCAGTTCGGGCAGCACGGCGTCGGCCAGTTCCTTATAGACGGTGGCGACGTTCTGGATCTCCCGTTCGCGCTGCTCGGGGTCGTCATACATCGAGAGCACACGCAGGATGAGGTCCTTGTCCTGCAGGTTCGACTGCGAGACCAGTTCCTGGAATCCCTCCCAGTCCTCGGCGGTGTACTTTGTATCGACGTTGCCTTCGAGCTTTTGCTTCTTCAGCTGCTCCTTCACATAGTTCTCGCTGGTTTGTCCGCGGCGTTCGGCCAGCTTTTCGTTGAACGAATATTTGCCGTCGGGCGAGGCATAGGCGCTGACTTCCACGTTGCTGAGCACGAGGCTCTGCTCGTCGCTCTTGATGTTGCGCAGGGTCTGGATGAAGTCTTTCACGTTCTGGCTGTTGAGTTCGCTGCCGCGCAGGTTCGACTGTGCGATGAGGAACTTGATGGTGGCAGCTTGCTTCTGTGAAATGACGCGCTGAAACTGGTCTGCTCCGATCGAGGGCGAGGCCGACTTGGCAGTCAGGGTGACCAGTGCGGGTGTGCACACCACGCCGTAGCCGATCTTCACGTCGGGCATCTTGACCACCTTGTTGCCTTTTTTCGCATTGAAACGCATGACGAGGTCGCTGCTCTCCATGCCCTGACGGAAGGGGAAGGTGCTGCGCAGGGTGGCACGTCCGCCGTTCTTGCTGCTGATGATTTGGAAGTTGTTTTCCACCTTTTCGCCTTGCAGGGTCAGGCTGGGTCCGGTCTCTTCGACGCCCTGGCCCACGAGCACGGGCGTGCAGGTGACGAGAGCTTTCTTGTTCATGAACTTCGAGGGGATGTTCACGCTGATGGTGGCGGGCACTTCGCCTGCTACGTACTCCAGCGGGGTGGGGGTGACGGTGAAGTTGTCGGCGGTGAATTGTTTCATTTTCGAGCAACCGCACAGGAGGATGGCGGCCGCTGCCGAGCTGAGAATGACTGACTTTTTCATTGCAATATGGGATTTAAGTTTTTGAGTTTATGAGTTTTTTAATTTTTAATTCTTAATTATTATTTTTTAATTCTAAGCTTTTCTTGCTCAGGTGCCG
Source organism: uncultured Prevotellaceae bacterium (assembly GCA_900319385.1). GTDB lineage: Bacteria > Bacteroidota > Bacteroidia > Bacteroidales > Bacteroidaceae > UBA3839. The sequence goes on from ONOG01000001.1 coordinate 238,959, forward strand.
CACGGGGTACCACACCGACACGAAGCCTACGATGATGACGGTGGCGAAGATGAGGACGAGGTCCTGCACATGCACGCTCACCGGATAGACGTCGATGATGTAGTTGCCGGCACTACGACCGAACTTCAACAGCCCAAATTCCTGCTGCAGCAGGCAGAGTCCCACGCCGAGAAGCAGGCCGACGATGGCGCCGAAGAGAGTGATCATGCGTCCTTCGAGCATGAAGATACCGGCAATCTGGCTGTTCGTGGCGCCGAGGTTGCGCAGTGTGACGGCGTCGTCGCGCTTGTCGATGATCAGCATCGACAGGGAGCCGATGATGTTGAAGCAGGCAATGAGCAGGATGAAGGTGAGGAAGATGTAGGAGATGAGTTTCTCCACCTTCATGATGCGGAACGTATCCTCCTGCTGCTCGTAGCGGTCGAGCACGCGGTACTTCTCGCCCAGTGCCCGCCGCAGGTCCGACTTCACGCGGTCGGTGTCGGCTCCGTCGGTCAGCTTGAGCTCGATCTGCGTCACTTCGCCTTGACGCTCGAACAGCCGGCGGGCCAGTGCGATGTTGGTGATGACGTACTGTGCATCGTACTTTCCCTGCTTCACGTTGAAGGCCAGCTGCGGCGAGAACACCTCCTCGTGGCTGAACGAGGCAGCGGGGTTGTTGAGGTCGATGCGTTCGCCTTTGCGCGGAGCATAGATCTGGATGGGAGGGAAATCGACCGTCGTGCCCAGCTGCGAGAGCAGTCCGATGCCTGCCACGCCGTAGTCGATGACGTCGGCATGGAGCTGGAACACGCCTTCGCCAAAACCGATGCGGTCCATGTCGATGAGTTGTTCGAACTCGTCATCGACGCCTTTCACCACGCCCATCACCTGGCGGTTGGCCAGCGTGAACAGCGCGTTGTCCTCGACCACCTCGCTCCACACGGCGATACGTTCGTCGCCACGCACACGTTCCAGCTCCGGTTCGTCGGCAGCCATGAACTTGCCTTCGGCAGGCAGAATCTTGAGCTGGGGATCGAAGGCCGTGAACAGTCCCGCCACCATGTCCTGAAATCCGTTGAACACGGACAGGATGCACACCAGCGCGGCAGTGGCAATGGCGATGCCGAAGACGCTCACGCCGCTGATGATGTTGATGGCGTGGTGCGACTTCTTGCTGAAGAGGTAGCGGAAGGCGATGTAGAAGGGGAAGGACACTGGTAAGTTGAAAAGTGAAAAGTGAAAAGTTAAAAGTGAAAAACGGAAAGTTAAAAGGGAAAAACGGAAAGTTAAAAGTGAAAAATGGAAAGTGAAAAGTTAAAATTGCCTCTCGCCAGTCCCTACCCAAGGAATGGGAACTATCCGGAAGGCTAATTTTTAATTCTTAATTATTAATTTTTTAATTCTCATTCTTCCTTCAGCAGTCGGTCGATGTTCTCGATGTAGTCGAGCGAGTCGTCGATGAAGAAGCGGAGCTCAGGGATGATGCGCAGCTGATGGCGTTCGAGCGTGCCGAGCTTGAAGCGAATCTGGGCAGCCTGCTCGTTGATGTTGTCGAGCAGTTCCTGCGCACGTTCCGAGGGGAAGATGCTCAGGTAGGCCTTGGCTATGCTGAGGTCGGGACTCACCCGCACGGCGCTCACACTGACGAGTACGCCCCGTGTCTTGCGCGTCTGTTCCTGGAAAATGTTGCTCAAGTCCTTCTGGATGAGGCGAGCTATTTTTTGTTGTCTGGTTGTTTCCATCTATTTAAGTTAAGAGTTAAAAGTGAAAAGTTGAAATTGCCTCTTGCCAGTCCCCACCCAAGGAGGGGAAACTATCCGGCAGGCTAATTTTTAATTCTTAATTTTTAATTTTTAATTCTAATTTCATTTCTTCCGAATCAGCGTCAGACCGTCGCGCAGGGGGAGGATGACTTTCTCGACCGTGTCATCTTTGGCGACCAGGTCGTTGAAGCGCAGGATGCCCTGCGTCTGCGCATCGTGCTGGTGGTGAGGGTCGATCACGTGTCCGTCCCACAGCGTGTTGTCGGCGATGATGTATCCGCCGGTCGTGACGTAAGGCAGCACCAGACGGTAGAAGTCGTCGTAGCGGCGTTTGTCGGCGTCCATATAGACGAGGTCAAATTGCTCGCCCAGCTGAGGCACAAGCTCCAGTGCGTCGCCGATGTGCAGGTGGATGCGGTCGGCATGTGGCGACCGTTCGAGCCACGGACGTGTGAAAGGCTCCTGTTCGTCGTTCACCTCGATGGTGTGCAGCTCGCAGCCCTCCGGCATCCCCTCCGCCATGCAGATGGCGCTGTAGCCGCTGAACGTGCCCAGCTCCAGGATGCGCCGCGGACGGATCATCTCCACCAACATCTTCAGCAGCCGGCCCTGCAAGTGCCCGCTCGCCATGCGCGGATAGAGCAAGTGGAGCTGCGTGGCACGGTAGAGGCTGTGCAGCAGCGGCGGCTCAGGGTCGATGTGTGCGAGAATGTAGTCGTCAAGAAGCTCGTCGTTCATCCATGATTGGTTTTAGCCAGGGATAGGAAAGACTGACAGGACATGGGTCCTTATCAACCTTTCAGCCCCCGATAGATTACACCATTGCCTCGATGGCCAGCCGATACGAGTCGAGTCCGAAGCCGCAGATCACGCCGCGGCACGCCGCCGAAATCATGGAGTGGTGGCGGAACTCCTCGCGTTGGTGGACATTCGATATGTGCACCTCGACCACAGGCACCTCGATGGCGCGGATGGCATCGTGGAGCGCCACGCTCGTGTGGGTGTAGGCTCCGGCATTCAGCACCACGCCATCCACCCCGCCGAACCCCACCTCGTGCAGGCGGTCGATGAGGTCGCCCTCGTGGTTGGACTGGAAGTAGCTCAGCTCGGCACGTCCCTCGAACTGCCGGCGCAGCTCAGCGAGGTAGTCGTCGAACGAACGATGACCGTAAACCGTCGGCTCACGACGTCCGAGCAAGTTGAGGTTCGGACCGTTCAGAATCAGTATTTTCTTCATAAAAACCTTGCTTAGTGTTGGAACACACTCCTTCAAACTGCAAAGATACGACAAAAAAGCGAAAAGTGAAAGGTGAAAAGTGAAAAAATAAACGGGAGGCGACCGCTTCACGTTCAGGGCGAAAACTGAAAACTGTGCCGCAGCATCCGAAAAACGGGTTTTTCGTCGGAAAATCCCCGCGCCACACCCTGCCACTGCCCTCACCCCACCGCCACCTCGCCCTCAGCCCACTCCCAACTCGCGTTTGGTTCACTCCCAACTCGCCCTCACCCCACCACAAACTCACCTCCTCCGCAGTCAAAACTCAAAATATCACTGATATTTTTACAAATTCCATTGATATTTTCAAGAATTCCATTGATATTTCTACAAATCTCAATGATATTTTGAGTTTTCTCCGCGCATTGCCTGACTCTCCCCTGCGCCGCCGTCCGGTTGGCTGTGCCGCATGGGCGTGTTGATGGTGCGGCATGGGCTTGACGATGGCGCCGTTGGGGAATACATAAGACGCGGATCACACGGCTGTCTTCCGTGCAATCCACGTCGTCCGTGCCCCGAGAGGCTGACGGCTGTGGGGCGTTTGCTTACTTCACCAACAGCTTGCGGCCGCCGATCATGTAGATACCTTTCGGCAGTTCGGCGATGCTTGCGCACTGCTGCTTCACGAGTGTGCCGTTGAGGGCATAGACGTCGGCAGGCAGCACGGCGTCGGTGGCGATGCCTTCGTAGTGGGCCTGTGTGCCGCCGGTGCCGTTGCCAATCTGCTCGATGCCGGTGGGCACGTTGTCGCCGAGGCGGAATAGACGGACGCCGTGGCTGGCAACTTTGGCCGACAGGGTGCCGACGGCGGGCTCCAGGGTTTCCTTTGCCCAGATGTCATAGACGGGCACACTTTCTTCGGCTCCGTAGCCGAGCTGTGTGAGGTCGAAGACGAATGGTCCATTTTCCTTCGGGGCATAGACGAGGAACTCCATCGTCGTGCCGCTGGTCGAGTGGTTGTCGGTGTCGCACGACGAGTCGTAGCCGACGAGACCGCGCAGGGTGGTGAAGTTGTGGCCTTCGGGCAGGTTGTAGATGAGCGTGCACTGTGCGTTCATACCCAGGCCGGTGGCGTAGGTCTGGCCGTCGATGCGCAGCGCTCCGTTCTCGACGTTGCGGTTGAGGTGCAGGCTTCCCCACTCGGAGGTGTACGAAGCCTGTGTGAGTGTGGTGAGCGAGGTTTCGTTGCCCTCGGCATCGACGAGCACGGGATTGGCAAAGTCGGCGCGGTCGTAGGCAAAGCCGTCGCCCCAGTTGCTGACGACAATCTTCAGCTGGGTGGCGCCTGTGATGTCGGCTTCCAGCTCTTTCGACTTGGTGCCGGTGCGACTGATGAGGCCCGAACGCCAGATGGCTTCGTCCTGTTCGGCTGCCAGCGGGTTCTGGTCGAACACCATGAAGCGGAGCGATGTGGTCGATCCGGCCTGTCCGATGCCCGAGTCGTCGGCGGCAGCCAGTGCACGGAAGCCGACCACGTCCATGTCGTCGGGGATGGTGAAGAAGATGGCGGCGTTGGCATCGGTCGAGAAACCGCGATCGTACACCGTGCCCAGCACCTTCATGGCGCCGCCGTGATCGACGTTCTTGTTCTCATACACGCGGTTGAAGTAGGACTTCGTGTAGGTGCGTGTGAGGTAGGTGCCGGTGAGGGGCACCTCGGTGCCGTCGCGCAGGATGAGCGTGGGGTTGAGCCAGTCGCCGTGGTCGTAGTTGAAGTTGTCGCCGCCGTCATCGACCACGAGCACCAGTGTCTTCGAGCCTTCGGGCCAGGGGATATCGACGTTGACGGCATGGCCGTCGGTGGTGTAGGCAACGGTCTCGGAGCGATAGAGGGCCTTGCTGCCGACCACCCAGCGTGTGTTGTCGCGCTGGAAGAGGGCGAGGTAGCGGTTGCCCGTGGCGGGGTCGGTCGAGGTCCATGCCACGTGGCCCAGGTCTTCGTCGTTGAAGACCTGACGGGCATCGACGCCGTATTTGTGCATCTGGTGATACTCTTCGTTGGTGAGCAGGGAGTTGGTGAACTCGTCGTTCCGTGTCATCTCGCCGCCGAAGAAGAGTGGCGAGTGGCAGATGCCCCAGAGCGTCATCATGGTGCGCTGTTCGTCGTGCGACAGATTGGTCCAGCGGCCTGCGTCGGCGTTGGCGTAGCCCGGGTCGGCGATGGTCATGGAGATTTGTCCGAGCGGAAGCATGTCGCAGTCGGCCCAGTTGCCCGGTCGCGACACCGTGGCCCAGAACTCAGCCTCCTTGAACACGGCATCGACTGCGCTCCAGTTGTCCCACAGGTCGTCCATCATGCGCCACATGTTGGCGTTGGCAAGGCACTCGTCGGCATACTGGAACTGAGTCTTGCCCGGTGAGAGCGACAGCACGATGGGGCGTCCTGTCTGGTCGATGGCCTTGCGGATCATGTGGATCTCGTCGGTGTAGAACGGACGTGAGAGGTCGTCAATCTTGAGGAAATCGACGCCCCACTCGGCATACAGGTCCATGATGCTGTTGTAGTAGAGCTGCCCATACTCGTTGTTCTGTACGAGCAGGTTGTCGCCCAGCCATCCGCAAGGCGAAGTCGTGCCGTTATACACGCGCGACCACGCGGTGCCCTCGCTGCCCTTCAGCTTGTAGGAGCTGCCGACGACGGACTTCGGCACGCCGCGCATGAGGTGGATGCCCAGTTTCAGTCCCATGGCATGCAGGCGGTCGGCCAGCGGCTTGAAGCCTACGTTCACGCCATCGACCATGCACGAGGGGAATCGGCGCGGCGAAGGCAGGTAGCGTCCGTACTCGTCGAGCACGTACTCCTGATTGCCGTTCTGGTTGTACCAACCTCCGCCGTTCGACGGGTGGTTGCAGTACCAGCGGATGTCGATGACGACGTATTCCCAGCCGTACTTGACCAGGTCGTTATCGACGAGGTACTGAGCGTTTTGCATCACTTCTTTCTCCGTCACGGAGGAATAGTAGCAGTCCCAAGAGTTCCAACCCATCGGCGGTGTCATGGCCCATGTGCGGAACGTTGCGATGTCGTCCTGGGCGAAGACGTTGGCCATCGGCAGGAGCATCAGCAGCAGTGTCAGAAAGTTTTTCTTCATGTTTTTTATTAGTTTAGATACGGGTGAAATTTCGATTGAATGGAGATGGGTCGGGCATGGATGGCATCCCGCCCCAATCTACGCGGTGCAAAGTTAGGGGACAAATGACGAAAAATGTTTCAATAATCGTTCAATATATTTCAGTTATCTGCCAAAGAACTGTGTGTCATCAGTAGATGATGAGTCCGGCGAGTCCACAGAGCACAATCATGAGGATGGGATGGACTTTGTATAGTCGTGTGCCGACGAAGGCTAAAAGGAAAATGACGATGCTCACGATGAAGGCAAACGGACTCTCGGAGGGCGAGGAGAAGTTGTCGCTCGTCATGAGCAGCAGGCTGGCAGCCGCAATCAGCCCCACGATGGCGGGACGCAGGCCGCTGAACACGTCGCGAACGGGTTTCGAGTCGTGGTGCTTCAGCAGGAAACGGCTCACCAACAGCATCAGCAGGAAGGGCAACCAGATGACGCTCAGCGATGCCAGAATCGCACCCAGTACGCCTGCCCACTGAGGCATGCCGTCGTTGATGACGGCCGTGTAGCCCACATAGGTGGCGCAGTTGATGCCGATGGGGCCTGGTGTGCCCTGAGAAATGGCGACGATGTCGGTGAATTCGGCGTTGCTGAGCCAGTGTTGCTTCTCCACCACTTCGTTCTGAATGAGCGACAGCATGGCATATCCGCCGCCGAAGTTGAAGATGCCTATCTTGGAGAAGGTGAGAAAAAGCCGGAGAAAGAGGACAAGACCTCCGCCCGCCCCCCTCGCAAGGAGGGGAAGCCCCAAAAGGAAGAGCGGGAGGATGGAAGAATGCAACTTTTTGTTCTGAGGATTTGCTTCTCCCCCTCCCTGTGAGTGGGCAGTGGGGTGGCTTTGGGAGGAGGTTGTGGGATGGATTCTGCCATACAGATATCCACCCACACCTGCTGCCAGAATCACATAGATGGGGCTGACGCCCAGTGCCCAGATGAGCAGACAAGCGACGACGGGAATCCACAGCGTGCGCAAGGTGATGCGGGCCGACCGCGCCATGGTGAACACAGGGCCGGCGATCAGCGCCACGACTGCGGGACGGATGCCGCGGAAAGCTTTCTCGACGTAGATGTTTTCCTTGAACTGCTGGAAGAACATGGCGATGAGCAGGATGGCGACAATCGAAGGAAGCGCGACGCCCATCGTGCCCACGACACCGCCCCACACACCGAAGCGCTTGTGCCCGATGTGCGAGGCCATGTTCATGGCAAAGAGGCCCGGCATGGCCTGCGACACGGCGAGGATGTTCAGAAAGTCCTCGCGACTCAACCACTCATGCTTGTCCACCACCTCGCGCTCCATGATCGGCACCATCGCATAGCCCCCGCCGAGGGTGAAGGCACCGACCTTGAGGAAGGTGAGGAAAAGCTCTATCGCTTCTTTTCCAGCCATTTGCGTGCGTTGACAAACATTTCTATCCAGGGCGTCACCTCGTCGTTGCGGCGCTCACGCGGATAGTCGGCCATCTGCCAGGGGAAGATGGCGCGCTCGGGGTGCGGCATCATAGCCAGGTGGCGACCGTCGCTGCTGACGAGGCCGGCGATGTCGAAGTCCGAGCCGTTCGGGTTGGCAGGATAGCCGTGGTAGGCATAGCGTGCCACGACGTTGTAGTGCTCCTGCGGCTGCGACAGCGCGAAACGTCCTTCGCCGTGAGCCACCCACACGCCCAGTTTGCTGCCCGCGAGCGAACCGAGCAGCACACTGTTGTTCTCGGGAATGTCCAGTGTCAGGAATCCACTCTCGAACTTGCGCGACACGTTGTGCTCCATCTTGACGCTGCCACCCGACGTCTGTGCTGTCCCACCTTCGATGAGTCCCAGTTCGGCCATCAGCTGACAGCCGTTGCAGATGCCGAGCGACAGGGTGTCGGGGCGTGCATAGAAAGCATCGAGTGCGGCCTTGGCCTTGGGGTTGAAGAGGAATGCACCAGCCCAGCCCTTCGCACTGCCCAGCACGTCGCTGTTGGAGAATCCGCCGCAGAAGACGATAAACTGAACCTCCTCCAGCGTTTCGCGACCGCTGACAAGGTCGGTCATCATCACGTCCTTCACGTCGAAACCGGCCAGCCACAGTGAATAGGCCATCTCGCGTTCGCCGTTCGTGCCTTTTTCGCGGATGATGGCAGCACGCGGACGCTTCGTCGCAGGCTTTTTCCAGCGGTCGGCATCGAGGCCGTACTGTGCGAGCGTGCCGGTGAACGACTTCGTGAAGCGCTGCACCAGAGGCTGCTCCTTATAATTATGGTAGCGCTCGTCGGCCATGCCGTTCCGGCTTTGCTTGCGGTCCAGCAGGTGCGACGTTTCGTACCAGATGTCGCGCAGGCGGTCGATGTCGAAGGTCAGGGCCTTCGGACGCTTGCGGACAATGAGTTTGCGCTCGGCAATCGGATGACCGATGGGGATAAATCCGATGCCTTCGTTGTCGAGGACGCGCTGCACGAGGTGGGCGTCCTGCTTGCGCACCTGAATCACTACGCCAGGGTTTTCGGCGAAGAGCACCTTCACCAGGTCCGGCTCGGTGATGCTGTCGGTGAGGTTGACATTGATGCCGCCCTCGGTGTTCGAGAAGCACATCTCCAGCAGCGTGGTGATGAGTCCGCCGGCACTGATGTCGTGGCCCGAGAGCAGCAGACCTTCGGCCACAAGCTGCTGAACGGCATCGAAGGCGTCGGCAAAGTATTCAGCGTTGCGCACCGTGGGCACGTCGCTGCCTACCTTTCCCTGACTCTGAGCAAAGGCAGAGCCGCCCAGTCGCAGCTGATCGAACGAGAAGTCGATGTGGTAGAGAATCGAGTCGGGGTCGTTCACCAGCACGGGCGACACGACTTTCTTGACGTCGCTCACTTCGCCGCCGGCACTGACAATCACCGTTCCAGGGCTGACGACTTTCGTGCCGTCGGGATATTTCTGCGTCATCGAGAGCGAGTCCTTGCCCGTCGGCACGTTGATGCCGAGCTGGCAGCAGAAGTCGCTCAGCGCTTCGACGCCCTGGTACAGGCGTGCATCCTCGCCCTTCTGGCTGCGGCAGGGCCACATCCAGTTGGCTGAAAGCGACACACTGTCGAGCCCTTCGGCCATCGGAGCCCACACAAGGTTGGTCAGGGCTTCGGCCACACTGAGCACACTGCCCTTCGCTGCGTCGGCCAGTCCTGCCTGCGGTGCGTGACCGATGGCCGTGGCAATGCCTTTCTCGCCACGATAGTCGAGGGCGACGACACCGCAGTCGCTGAGCGGCAACTGCAGCGGACCCACGCACTGCTGGCGGGCTACCTTACCCGTCACGCTGCGGTCCACCTTGTTCGTCAGCCAGTCCTTGCAGGCCACAGCCTCCAGCCGCAGCACCTGTTCCAGATAGTCATCGACCTTCTCGACGCTGTAGTGCACGTCTTCATACGTCCGCACGACGGTCTCGTCTGTCATGACGGTCTTAGGCGAATGGCCGAACATCTGTGCCACGTCGAGGTCGAACGGACGCACGCCGTCGCCTTGTTCAAACGAGAAGTGGGCATCGCCCGTCGTTTCACCTACGACATAGAGCGGGGCACGCTCGCGTTCGGCCACGCGTCGCACGTAGTCGATATGCTGTTCGTCGATGAGCAGGCCCATGCGTTCCTGGCTCTCGTTGGCAATGATTTCCTTGGCCGACAGAGTCTTGTCGCCGATGGGCAGACGGGTCATGTCAATCACACCGCCACAGTCTTCGACGAGCTCCGACAGGCAGTTCACGTGGCCTGCACTTCCGTGGTCGTGAATGGAGACGACGGGGTTGTAGTCTTCCTCGCACAAGGCACGGATGAGGTTGTAGGCACGCTTCTGCATTTCGGGGTTGGCACGTTGCACGGCGTTGAGTTCGATGCCGCTGGAGTAGCGGCCCGTATCGACACTCGACACCGAGCCGCCGCCCAGTCCGATGCGGTAGTTGTCGCCACCGACGACGACAATCTTGTTTCCTTTTTCCGGCGTCCCCTTCAGACAGTCGCGCTTCGTTCCATAGCCCACGCCGCCGGCTAGCATGATGACTTTGTCGTAGCCGTACTGCTCACCGTTCTCGTCATGTTCGAAGGTCAGTACAGAGCCCGTGATGAGGGGCTGTCCGAACTTGTTGCCGAAGTCGCTCGCACCGTTCGAAGCCTTGATAAGGATCTGTTCGGGGCTTTGGTAAAGATACTTCTCCTTGCCTTGGTAGCTGGTCATATAGACAGCCGTACCGGCGATGGGCCACGAGCCGACACCGCCGCCCATGCGGTCGCGAATTTCTCCGCCCGTACCCGTGGAGGCACCGTTGAAGGGCTCGACCGTGGTGGGGAAGTTGTGGGTCTCGGCCTTAATCGAAATCACACTTTCGATTTCCTTCACCTCAAACCAGTCGGCGGTCGAGTGGTCGTGCGGTGCAAACTGCTCGACGACGGGGCCTTGGGCAAACGCCACATTGTCTTTGTAGGCTGAGAGTATCTGGTTGGGGTTCTCCTGCGTCGTCTTCTTAATTAAGGAGAAGAGCGACGTCGGTTTTTCCACGCCATCGATGATGAAGGTTCCGCCAAAAATCTTGTGGCGGCAGTGTTCGGAGTTGATTTGTGCAAAGCCGAACACTTCCGAGTCGGTGAGCTTACGTCCCAACTGGCGCTCCACCTCGTGCAGATAAGCGATTTCTTCCGGACTGAGTGCCAGACCTTCCTGTTCGTTGTACGCGTCGAGGTCGTCGATGTGCTGGATAGGAGCAGGTTCGATGTTGATGTCGAAGATGTGCTGGTCCAGACCATTGTACTGACGCTGGAGCATGGGGTCGAAGCCTGTTTCGGCGTTCGAGGGGAAGTATTCCTCGATGCGCTCCACGCCGCTGAGGGCCATGTTCTGGGTGATTTCGACTGCGTTGGTGCTCCAAGGCGTGACCATCTCGCGGCGCGGTCCGACAAACTGGCCGCTGAGCAGCGTGGGGTCGGTCACCATTTCGCCTGCAAAGAGCCAGCAGAGTTTGTCCTGTTCGTCTGCCGTGAGCGTGTGATCCATGCTGGCAGCGATTACCGTGTTTTGTTTTGTTCGGAAGAAGTAAATCATCTTTCTACTATTATTTAAATGGTTATTGAGAGTAGATAGGAGAGCAAGGTTCCGAGGTGCGTACCTACATCTGCCCACTCTCGATGAGCAGGATGCAGCGTTCGGTGAGTCGGTCGTCCACCTCGGGGTCGTATTCCTTCTTCAGGCTTGCGCCGAAGAGTGAGGCGAAGGCGTTGTAGAAGCCGGCCTTGAAGCCGCCCATGTACGTCTTAATCAGTTCGTACGAGGTGCGGTTGGTCTGGCGGTCGATGAGTTTGATGAGCAGTTTGCCCTGGGAGAAGGTGAGTTTCTTCAGGCGTGGCGTCCACTTCTTCTTCATCTCCTTCTCCATTTGCTTGAGGAAAAGATCCTTCTCCTGTTTGGTCGGCAGCGAATCCATGTGCGCAATCTGCGCCTGGATTTCGTGCTGTATCTCGACGGCGATGGGATAGACTTTCTTGATGTTGGCGGCTATTTTGTAGTATTTCTTCATCTGCCGCTCGTTTTTGAACACCAGGGGCGGAAATACATAGACGTCGGACAGGATGATGAGGGGAATCATCTCGCCGTCAGTGTCCTTCACCATGCCGCCAAAACCTTGTGCGTGGGCAAAGACAGGAGGCCCTGTGTAGTGCTCTGCCATGCCTGGCTGCTCGGCAATCTGGGCAAAAGCCTCCTCTGTCTCCACCCATAGGGCGGCGAACGAAAGGAGTAAGCCGATGATGAATCTACGTATCGTCATGATGCCAAGCGGGGTTAGGGTTCTTTCTGTCGGGGATGAAGGATTAGATGGGGGTGGCAGTCCAAATCATCTCGGCCACGGTGCTGCCCACGGCTTTGAGGATGTTGCGGTCGATGTTCTGTATGTTGTCGTGCTGTGTGTGCCAGGTCGTGGCAAATCCACCGTCCTGCTTGTCGCTGCCGATGATGTCGATACAGGGAATGCCGCAACGGTTCAGCGGCAAGTGGTCGTCGGTCACCCATCCGCCTTCGTCGTAGCTGAAGTACGAGCCGTGGCCGAGTTTGTGGGCGATCGACCACAGTTGGTCGCAGAGCTGAGGGGCATAGCGCATGGAGAATCCCTCCTTGCAGAAGTGTGTGCCGCTGCCGCCCACCATGTCGAGCAGGATGCCGCAGTTGGCGGTGTAGCCCTCTGCGTGGTGCTGACCGGCCCAGTATTGCGAGCCGAGACACCAGGTATGTTCGTCGTTGCTGTCCGTCTTTGCCCACTGCGGAGTGCCGCAGTCCTCAGCGTCGAAGCAGATGAGGTCGATGCCCACCTTGGGCGGAGTCTGCTGCATCATCCGAGCCAGTTCGATCAGGATGCCTACGCCGCTGGCTCCGTCGTTCGCACCGTCGATCGGCGTGCGGTGCTTGGCTTCGTCGGCGTCGTGGTCGGCCCATGGCCGCGAGTCCCAGTGCGAGCAGACGATGATGCGATCCTGGGCTTCGGGCAGGTAGGAAGCGATGATGTTCATACCGTTCACCCGAGAGCCGTCGTAGAGGGTGAATGTGGCGTGCTGTTCCACCACAGTGGCTCCCAGGCTCTTGAATTTTTCTGCCAGCCACGCACCGCATTGCTCATGGGCTTCCGAACCCATGATGCGCGGGCCGAACTCGCATTGACGGGCCACGTAGGCATAGGCTGAGTCGGCGTTGAAGTCGGGTGCCACGGCAGTGTAGTCCTCCGTCGGCTGCTGCGGCTTCTTCGTCCCGTCGCAGGCTGCCAGACAGACGAGGGTGAGGCACAGGAGCAACTGTGCGAATATGTTGCTACGATTTTTCATTGTCACCTTTTTTATTACGTTTCTTAAAGTCGGGCCGACGTTCGCCGCGGTCTTCCTTCCTCTCCTTTTTCTTCAAGGGATTCTGGAAGTACAGGTCGCGCTCGTCTTCGGGACGGTAACGCTTGCTGCGGTCGCCCCACTTGAAGTTGCGGCGGTTCAGTTCGAACGGTTCATCGCCCTCGAACAGCGGTTTGAACGCCGGACGTTCGTCGCGGTTGCGGCCTTCACCGAAGCGGCGTCCTTCGCGGCGTTCGCCATGCCGGTCGTCGCGTCGCTGGCGGTTCCACTCTGCTTTCGGACGGTCGGGACGCGAGCGGAAGTAGTGTTCGTCGTCGCGGCTGCCTTCTGCACGCCAGCTCTTGCCGTCGAATTCGGCGTCGTCGTCGCGGCGGTGAGGTTTGTAGTGCAGGTTGCGGCGACGCTCCTCGTCGGTCTTGATGTCGAGCCCCTCCTCGCGGCGGTCACTGAGGCGTCCGCTGAACACTTGATAGCGGCGCAGTTCGCAGGGCAGCGAACCATTGAAGAGGGCAATCTTTGTCGAAGGGCGGAAGCCGATTTTGTCGAAACACTCCTCATGGCTGGAGAAAATCCAGGCGTCGTTGCCCTGGAACTGCTGCTTCAGCCGGCTGCCGATGGTGGAGTAGAGGTCGAGGATGTCGTCGGTCGTGATGCGTTCGCCATAGGGCGGGTTGGTCACCATGATGGCGCGGCGCTCGTTCTCCCACGTGAAGTCGTAGAAGTCCTGCTGCTGCACCTCGACAATCTTGCCGACACCGGCCGAGCGGACATTGTCCTGCGCGATGGCGACGGCCTGTCGGTTGATGTCGAAGCCGTAGATTTTGTAGTCGAAGTCGCGTTCGGCACTGTCGTCGTTGTAGATCTTCTCCAGCAGGTCCTGGTCGAAGTCTTTCCAGCGTTCGAAACCGAACTCCTCGCGGAATACGCCTGGGTAGATGTTGCGGGCAATGAGCGCAGCCTCAATCAGGATGGTGCCGCTGCCGCAGAAGGGGTCGATGAAGTCGCAGTCGCACTTCCAGCCAGTCATCATGACGATGGCGGCGGCGAGCACTTCGTTGATGGGTGCGGCGACGCTGCCGGTGCGGTAGCCGCGCTTGTGCAGGCTTTCGCCCGACGAGTCGAGCGAGATGGTCACGCGGTCCTCGGCGATGTGGACATTGATGCGAATGTCGGGATTCGAAATCGACACGTTGGGCCGTTGGTCGCACAGGTCGCGGAAGTGGTCGGCGATGGCGTCTTTGACACGGTAGGCGACGAACTTCGAGTGTCGGAAGTTGTCGCTGAAGACGACGGAGTCGATGAGCAGTGTCTGGCTGACGTCCATGTACTCTTCCCATGCCATCTGCTTGACCTTTTCATAGACTTCGTCGGCATCGTCAGCACGAAACTCAGCGATGGGCTTGAGCACGCGGACCGCGGTGCGCAGGCAGAAGTTGGCACGATAGAGCATCTCCTGGTCGCCGGTGAACGAGACCATGCGCTTGCCTATTTCAATGTTGTCTGCACCCAGGGCGGTCACTTCCTTCGCCAGCACTTCTTCGAGTCCCTGGAATGTCTTTGCAATAATCTTAAAATCCATGTTATTTTGTTGTTTCTTGTTTTGCTTTCGATTGCACCACGCGGCATCCGGCGGGCACGTCGTGCGTCACCCAGATGTTGCCACCCACCTGTGCTCCGCGGCCGATGGTGATGCGTCCGAGGATGGTGGCGTTGGAGTAGATGATGACGTCGTCCTCGAGGATGGGGTGACGAGGAATTCCCTTGATGGGGTTGCCGTTCTCGTCGAGCGGGAAGGAGCGTGCGCCGAGGGTCACACCCTGATAGAGCTTGACGTGGCGGCCGATGACGCAGGTCTCGCCGATGACGACGCCCGTGCCGTGGTCGATGGTGAACGACTCACCGATTTGCGCTCCTGGATGGATGTCGATGCCCGTCTCGGAGTGTGCCATCTCGGTGAGCATACGCGGGATGAGCGGCACGCCGAGCAGCAGCAGTTCGTGCGCCATGCGGTAGTTGGTCAGGGCTTTGATGACGGGGTAGCACGAGATGATCTCGCCATGGTTCTTGGCGGCTGGGTCGCCTTCGTAGGCAGCCACGACATCGGTGGTGAGCACGCGGCGCAGTTCGGGCAGCCGTGCGACGAACTGCTGTGTCACCTCGCCTGCTTGCTGATGGGCATTCGGGCACTTGTTGCATTCGTACTGCAGGGCGATGGTCACTTGCTCGTTCAGCAGTCGCGCCAGTCGGTCCACGCGTACACCTATATAATACTTGAGTGTGTCGCCATAGACAGGGGTCTCGCCGTAGTGGTAGGGGAACATCACGTCGCGCATGAGGTCCACAATCTCGGCCAGCACACGTTCGCTGGGCATGCGGAACACCTGCGTGTCGCGGTCGAAGAGTGTCTGGAGCGAATCGAGGCCTGCTAAGCTTTCGACACTCTCGGTCAGCACCTTGTGTCTCATATCGAGTTGACTTGTTTTGGTTGAATTATTTCGCATACTTGTCGATGAGGTCCTGAGCAGTTTCGTCGCCGAGTTCGATGGCGCGTTCCAGCTCCTTGCGCCCGTTTTGCTTATCTCCTTTTTGGATGAGGGCATAGCCGAGAATGCGGTGTCCGTCGCTCATCTGTGGATTGAGGGTAAGTGCCTTCTGCACAGATTCGATGCAACGGTCGATTTCGTTCACACGCAGCAGTACGGCACTCTTTTCCAAGTGATACAGCGCTTCGTTCGGTGCTTTTTCCAAGGCCAGGTCGAGGTCGTCGAGTGCCTGTTGGTACATACGTGCCTCGACTTCCACCTGCGATCGTTCGTAGTAGAACACCGCACTGACGCGGTTGTTCTTCAGATAGCAGTATTGGTTGTAGTCGAGTACGGCCTGGCGAAACTGACCCTGCGAGGCGCGGAGCTGGCCGCGGCGCATGACATAGTTCGCTGCCTCCTCGGGCAGGGGGTCGGGAAACAGGGCGAGGGCAGAGTCGAGCAGTGCAATCTGCACGTCGGCAGGGTGGTCCAGCTGGGCATGAGCCAGGCTGGCTGCATAGAGCAGGGCAGGCGAGCGGTGGGGTCCGCTGAGCAGTTGGTCGTAGATGTCGAGTGCGCCCTGTGGGTCGGGCTTGGCCATGAGCACCTGTGCTTTTTGCAGCAGGAAATCGGTTTGCTGGACCGAATCCGTGCTGAGCGACAGGGCAGTGTCGAGGTGGCTGAGCACCGTGTCGAAGTTCCACTTTTCGTAGGGGGCCTCACGCTGGTAGGTAAGCTTCGTCGCAATGGCCTGCGCCACGTTGGCATGGGCCTGGGCAGGGTCGCTGGCCAGACGGAGATAGGTCTGGAGGTCGCGGTCGGCGTCGTCGAATCGCTGAAGGTCCATCAGCGGTGTGGCGCGGCGCAGGTAGCCTTCGGCGCAGTCGGGCCATGTGGTCAGGAAAAGGTTGCACAGGTCCATATACTCGTCGTTGTTGGCCGAGCGCGACTTGAAATACAGATAGACGAGGGCTTCCTCCTGCGACTCGGGCAGGCCGGTGGCGATGTGTATGTTCTGAAGGGCCAGGGCGTCGGCACGTCTGGCAATCGCTTCGACTTGCAGGGCAGCGGCGAATCGGCTGTCGATGGCGTAGCTGCGGCCGCCGACGGGCTTCTGTACGATGCCGATGAAGTCGCCGTCCTGGGTGAACAGCATCGCCCCCGTATATTTCTCGGGCAGTTCTGCGGCGAGGGTCAGATAGGCGTAGGCGTCCTCGACGATGTCCTTCTTCTCAATCCGAGTGCAGGGCATGCTCACGGGCGCACTCTTGCCGAAAGCCATGGCATAGACGGCCTGTCCTTCGGCCGAGGCTGTCGAGAGGGCCACGCTGAGGCAATCGACTTTCTTTGCCGCTACGCGGAAACGGACGGCGCCGTACATGTCGTCGGCACCCAGAATGCGTTCCACCTCGTAGCGCTTCCCGTCCTGTCCCACGACAGCCGCGCTGTAGGCGTCGCGGAAGAGCGCATAGTCGGCCACGCAGACGCCGTCGGCGGTGATGTAGGCACCGGTGCCGCTGTGCAGGAGTTCCTTTTTCTGGTCATAGGTCAGCACGGAGACTACAGCCCGACTGCTGCGGGCTGCCCACTTGGGGGCAGGCTGCTCGGGCTGGGCTGCGAGGGGAAAAGTACAGAGTACGAAGTACAAGGTACAAAGAAGTGATATGTAGAATCTGTTCATTGGTCTTGAGATAGTAGTGCCTTTGCATTTTCGATGGCGGCAGGTGTGAGTGTCTCGCCGCTGAGCATGTGCGCCAGTTCGTCGATGCGTTCGTCGTAGCTGAGTCGAGAGATATGAGTGGTGGTGGAGGCAGCGCCCTCAGTTTTATAGACGTGGTAATGCTGACGGCCGAGGGCTGCGATTTGGGGCAGGTGGGTGATGCTGATGACCTGACGGCCGCCTTCGCCCATCTGCAGCATGATGTGCGCCATGCGTTCGGCGATGCTGCCGCTGACGCCCGTGTCGATCTCGTCGAAAATGATGGTAGGCAGCTGCACGGCGCTGGCGATGAGGGCTTTGAGGCAGAGCATGACGCGTGCAATCTCGCCGCCCGAGGCGATGTCGGCCACGTCGCGGGGCGTGCCGTTCTTGTTGGCACTGAAGAGGAAGGCGACGCGGTCGATGCCGTCGGCCGAGAGCTGCTCGGCGTCGCTGTCCATCTGGACGCAGAAGCGCACGTTGGGCATGCCGAGCGGCTGGAGGCTTTGCTGCATACGGGTCTCGACGTCGGCGGCAGCCGTTTTTCGACAGTCCGAAATCTGCTGGGCGGCACGGAGCGCAGCCTGCTTCAGCAGTTCGCATTCGCGCTGCAGTTGCTCCACGCGTTCGTCGCCGCCGTCGATGAGTTGGAGCCGGCGGTCGAGGTCGTCGCGCAGGGCGATGAGTTCGCCGACACTCTCGACGTGGTGCTTCTTCTCGAGTGTATAGAGGGTGTTCAGCCGTTCCTCAATCTGACTGAGCCGCTGCGGATTCGCCTCCACGTCGGCAGCACGGGTGTCGAGTTCGTCGGCAATGTCCTTGAGTTCGATGTAGCACGACTGCAGGCGTTCGGCCAGTTGGGCGGCGTCGGGGTATTGCTGTGCGACGCCTTGCAGGGCCGAAGTGGCCTGACGCAGGCGTTGCAGCACGTCGGACTGGTCGGTGTCGAGCGCACTGGAATCGACTGCCATCTGCGCCGTAGCGAGTGCCTGCTGGATTTCCTCGGCATGGGCAAGCAGCTCCGATTCCTGCTCCAGTTCGTCCTGCTCACCATCGACGAGCTGAGCCTCGTCGAGCTGTTGGTACTGGAAGCGCAGGTAGTCTTCGTCGTCGCGGCTGCGCTGCTGCGCTTCGCGGGCTTCCGCCAGTTCGCGCTCCTTGTCGCGAAGCTGGCGATATTGCTGTCGAAAGTCGGCCAGTCGGTCGGCGTTGCGCCCCAGGATGTCGAGCACGCTCAGCTGGAAGTCCTGCCGTCCGATCAGCAAGTTCTGGTGCTGGGAGTGCACATCGACGAGCCGGTCGCCCAGTTGTCGGAGCAGGGTGAGGCTGACCGGAGTGTCGTTGACGAAGGCGCGGCTCTTGCCGGCTGCGGTCAGTTCGCGACGGACGAGGCATTGCCGCCCGTCGAAATCAAGGTCGTTCTGTTGGAAAAACTCGTCAAGTTCGTCGTTCGTCACGTCAAATTCTGCCTCCACGACACAGCGCTGTGCCCCCACCTGTATAGCTCGGGTGTCAGCCCTCTGTCCGCGCAACAGTCCGAGTGCGCCGAGGATGATGGATTTGCCCGCACCCGTCTCGCCGGTGATGACCGAAAAACCTGGCTCGAAGCCGATGTCGAGGCGCTCGATGAGTGCGTAGTGTTCAATATGTAGCGAACGAATCATTGCCTGACGTTGAATGATTGTGCAAAGTTACGAATAAGCGAGCACAATACAAAATGGGGGGAATGAAATTTAACCATTTTTATAGTCGAGCGAAAGTAACTTCGGCAAAGCCCCCCCAACTCAGCCACCCTGCACCTCCGACTCAGCCATGCCGCACCTAAAACACGGACGCGCCGTACCTCCGACTCGGCTGCTGTGCCGGACAAACTCAAAATATCCTTGATATTTTTGAAAATCTCAATGGAATTTGTAAGAATATCAGTGGAATTTGTAGAAATATCAGTGATATTCTGACTTTGTTCGGCACAGCGGCTGAGTGTTATTCGCCTTCCACCTAAGTTCACGGCGCACAGCCACCGACTATTTTGCGCACTCCGGCG
>ONOG01000017.1 GCA_900319385.1 uncultured Prevotellaceae bacterium
AGAGTTGACCATCTATGGCAGTCAGAAAGGCTATCCAGAGCATCTTAGGCTTGTACGATTCTTCGATGAGGAGCAAGGTCGTGAGTTCATGTTCCTGACCAACGCAATGGAACTGACTGCTCTACAGGTTGCTGACCTTTACAAGAATCGCTGGCAGATCGAGCTGTTCTTCAAGTGGCTAAAGCAACACCTCAAGATTAAGAAATTCTGGGGCACCACCGAGAATGCTGTCAGGATACAGATTTTCTCTGCCATCTGTGTCTACTGCCTCGTTGCCATTGTGCAGCATGATATGCGACTGGATAGAAGCACTTATGAGGTACTGCAAATCCTCAGCATGTCACTTACTGACACAACGCATCTGAGAGATCTCTTCGACAAAACTATATTCAAAAATGACAAAGACCGAAGCAAGACCGAAGCGGTTCGTGAGAACCTAATTTATTTAATTTTTAAATTTGTCCATTTTTAGTGGACACTAGTGATCTCTATTATTAAACGTTATCGAATCTTCATACCATGTTGTCCAGTAGGTATCACTTTTGCCATCATTATATTGCGCGTTATATTCATTTTCGTTTATATGCTTGTGAAGACATTCCTCTGAACAATACGTAGAGCATCCATTTATAACAAACCCTTCAATCATAGGTTTGCCACATTCCTCACAAATACGGAAGCAATCTAATTGTTCAGACAACAATGTCCAAAATTCCACATCATCTTTACACGAAAGAATGCCTTCACCAAACTCATCCCATAATTCAGGTGTATGCCTGCATTCCTCTGCGAGAAACATGTAAACATCTTTATTTGTATAATCTTTCATCATTTTCTATCTACCATTCACCTTAACGACAAGATACTTTGGAATCAGAAATACAGAGTTCTAAGCCATGTTGAATATAATGACTGCACACTTAGCGACCTTACAGGATATTTAACCTACCTCTCCTGCAGGACACTTGCCAGTTTTATCCTTTTCAACATGTATATCTTTTATTCGAATCATAATTGCCAAACCGACAAAATTAACTATAATGATGTGCAAAGTTATCAAAAATCCATGAGAGTAGCGATTATTACCAAAAGAAAAAAACAGAGAAAATGTAAAAACGGGAGATTCTGCACGGATAGAAAAACACAAACGAAGATGAAGTTAGTTGCATTTTTGACAACTAAGGGAGTGGGAGGAAGTAGGCTGAGAATCGCGTAGAAGTAAGCGGCTGAACTTGCGGTCGCAAATAACGCAAGCAGGAGGGGCAAAACTGAGGGGGATGAACGGTGCTGGGCCGTTGCGTTGTCGGCAGTCGGCGGTTTCAGCGTCGGCAAACGGCGGTCTGACGGTCGGCAGACGGCGGTCTGACTGACCCTCAAACGGCGCTTCACAGACTCCCAGACGGCGCTTTGACCGACACTTAAACGGCGGTCTGACGGTCGGTAAACGGTGCTCTGACTGACCCTCAGACGGCGCTTTCCAGACTCTCAGACGGCGGATTGACTGACCCTCAAACGGCGCTTTCCAGACTCTCAAACGGCGCTCTGATGACAGTCTGGGGGCACTCTGCCGATGTTCAGAAAGCGGAATCTACATGCAGAAATCGCATATTCGTCATATAAAAACCATAAAATGACGAAAAGAAAATCACAAACAACTGATAATTAAGCGGTTAAGAAAATTAAAGCTGGTATAGCTTTTTCTGTGTTTTTCCGTGATTTCTGTGCGACAAATGTACGATTTATGGGCGAGGGATTTCTATTTCGTCCGAATTTCTCCCACAAAAAAAGGGTGCTGAAATGTTAAATTCAGTGTTTTTTTAACATAAAACACAAATCAAGCCTTGCACAACACAATGACTCTTTCGGGACATAGTTCCCTACCCAAGCCCCTCATTCCTTACTGATGATGAAGCGGAGGGAGGAGGGACGTACTTTGATGTGGATGGGGGTGAGGGGCTTCTCGCTGAGCAGACGTCCGTCGAGGCTGATGGAGGCTTTGCCCAGCTGGAGCAGGTCGGCAAAGCGGATGCGGGAGGGATGGACGTTGCTGAAATTGAGGAATTTACCCTTTCCAAGAAGCCAGAATCCATGGAAAAGGTGGAGAAGCGTGGGGGCTGTGATGACAGACATGTCGAGCATCCCGTTGTAGGGGACGGCGTTGGGGGTCTGTCCGTAGCCAGTCGTATTACCGATGCAGACCGACATGACGTCCTGGGTTAGGGTCTCGATGTCGGTCTTGAGGCTAATATGGAAGGATTTGCGCTCGAAAATCTGTCCGATGAAGACGGGGATGAGCGAGAGTCGCTTCGAACCGATGCGACGGAGCCAGCGGTTGGTGAGTCCGACGAGTTTGGCACCAAGGCCAATATTGACGCAGTTGAGGAAATAGCGGGTGAAGTATTGTCCGTCGGCGTCGGTGTAGTCGCACTGACCTACGTCGATGAGGCGTGTGCGGCGCGAGATGATGTTGTCGATGGCCTGTTGATAGTTGTCGGAGGGTATGTCCCAGAAAGAGGCGAAGTCGTTGCCGATGCCATAGGGAATGACGCCGAAGGCGAAGTCGTCGCTGAGGGGTTCGGAGGAGATGATACCGTTGAGTCCGTCGTTGAGCACACCGTCGCCCCCCACGAGCACGACGGTCTTGTAGCCCTGGGTACAGAGCATACGGGTGAGCCGCTCGACGCTGCCCTCCCCGTCCGACTGCATGGAGTCGTACTCGATGCCCTTGGCTTCGAGGTAGGCTTGCATCTGTGCCCATCGTTTACGTGCTTTGTAGGACTGAACGCCTACGACTATTCCCCAACGGTCCATTGGAAAGTGAAAAATTAAAGACCTCTCCCAGCCCCTCCAACAGAGGGGTGAGCCGAGGTTACTGATGTATAGTTACTTATATTCATTAGTTTGGACTCCCCTTCCTTTGGAGAGGTTGGGGAGATCGTAGGATATAGGAAGGTGCTATATGGACAGTTCGTCGAGCACCTTGATGAGGTTGAGGTTCATGGGCTTGTCGCTGCGGATGGCGTCGGCGAAGGGGATGTAGATGACTTCGTCGTTGCGAATGCCTATCATCACGTTGCGCTGTCCGTCGAGGATGGCGTCAATGGCTCCACTGCCCAGACGGGTGGCGAGGATGCGGTCGCGGGCCGAAGGACTGCCGCCACGCTGCAGGTGGCCGAGGATGGACACTCGCACGTCGTACTGCGGATATTCCTTCTTCACGCGGTCGGCATAGAACATAGCGCCGCACTTGGGACTTTCGCTGACGATGACAATGCTTGAGTTCTTACTCTTGCGGATGCCGCGTCCGATGAAGTGCTCAAGTTGGTCGGCATCGGTCGAGTCTTCGGGAATGATCGCAGCCTCGGCACCGCTGGCAATGGCTGAGTTCTGTGCCAAGAAACCGGCGTCGCGTCCCATGACTTCGACAAAGAAGATGCGTTCGTGCGAGTTGGCGGTGTCGCGAATCTTATCGACACACTCGACAATGGTGTTGAGCGTGGTGTCGTAGCCAATGGTGAGGTCTGTGCCGTAGAGGTCATTGTCGATGGTGCCTGGCAGTCCGATGCAGGGGACATTGAATTCGTCGGCAAAGATGCGTGCACCGGTGAGGGAACCGTTTCCGCCGATGACGACGAGAGCGTCGATGCCTTCGGCTTTCATGGTCTCATAGGCCTGCTGACGGCCTTCGGGCGTGGTGAATTCCTTGGAGCGTGCGCTCTTGAGGATGGTTCCGCCACGGGCAATGATGTTGCTGACACTTTCGCTTGTGAAGTCCTTGATGTCGCCGTGGATCAAACCGTCGTAGCCACGGTAGATGCCCTTCACGCGGAAACCACGACCCAGGGCTGTGCGTGTCACGGCACGAATGGCGGCATTCATGCCTGGCGAGTCGCCACCACTGGTGAGAATGCCTATACAGTTGATTTTATTCATAATGGATATATTGTTGACGAGTTGTTTCAATGGGTGAGCCAGAAGACGAGCATGCCTGCAGCCCATGCCACGAGCATGCGCCACGAGATGTGGCGGAAATACCAACTGAGGCGGATGCGTTCCACCTCGACCACGGCATGACCTGCCAAAGTGCCTACATAGAGCAGACAGCCACCCACCGCACTGCAATAGCTGAGCATCTGCCAGTAGGCTCCGTTCTGCACAAAGTCGGTGCCAGCTCCGGCTGGATCCATGTCAAACATGTTCATACCCGCCATGACGAAGGGCACATTATCGACCACACTGCTCATCAAGCCCGTAATGGCTCCGTAGGCATAGACATTGTGAACATATTGCGTGAGCCAGTGGCAGGCAGCATCGAGCGCGCCACACTCCTTCAAGGCTCCCACGCCAAGGGTGATGCCCAGGTAGTAGAGAATGATCTGAATGCCGATGAACTCGGTGTTGCGCAGATGGTCACGACGCACAAAGAAGAGGTTACCATTGCTGCGGAACGTGAAGATGCCCTCGACCACCCAGATGAGGGCCAGCACACAGAGTGCACCGATGAATGGCGGGAAATGAGTCACGCTGCTGAAGGTCGGGATGCTCCACAGGCCGGCAATGCCCAGCACGAGCATCACACTCTTTTGCCAAGGGGCAAGGAGGGAATCGTCGCCGCGATATTCGTTCAGGAACGAACGCACCTCGACATTGCCGTACAGAAGCGACGAGAGCAAAAGGTTGAACACCACCATCGTGAGCAGACATGGCAGCACAAGCCCCTGTGCAAAGGCCGAAGCCGTCACTACGCCACGCACCCAAAGCATCAGGCTGGTCATGTCGCCAATCACCGTGAAGGCTCCGCCCAGATTGGCTGCCACCAGAATGGCACAGGCATAAATGATGCGCTGGCGATGGTTGCCCACAATCTTGCCCATGATGCTCAGCATCAGAATGGCTGTGGTGAGATTATCGACATTGGCAGATATCAAGAAAGTCAGCAGGGTGAGAATCCACAGAAAGCGCTTGCTGCTGCGCATTCGGAGCCAGCGTATGAGCGAGTCGAACACGCCGTTGTTGTGCATCACCTCCAGAATGGTGTTGGTGGCGATGAGGAATAGGATGACCGAGCAAGCCTCGATGACGTAGCGCATCATGACATGGTTGGCGACGAAATAACCCACCGTCAGCCCCGTAGTCTGCTCCGTCTGCTGGAACTCAGCATATTCGTCGGCATGCATCAACTGCAGATAGTCGCCCGACTGAAAGACATAGAGCACCCACACCGTCACGCCGCAGAACATCGCCACGGCTGCACGGTTGATGTGGTTCACCTGTCCCGTACTCATGAGCAGATACCCTGTCAGGAGCACAGCGACAATGATAAGCGTCATCATTAACATAGGCAAAGCATATTAAAAAGAAAAAGCCCCCACCCCGTGTCGGGGAGGGGACGTCCCCTGCTTAAAGAGCGGCAGACGAGGCTCGAACTCGCGACCCTCAGCTTGGGAAGCTGATGCTCTACCAACTGAGCTACTACCGCGTGTCATTTTTCGTTTTTTGCACGACCTGACACGTGCAGGTCTTACAAAAACAACGCAAAGTTAGAAAGAATTTCGGAAAGGGAAAAGCAGTTTGGGACTTTTTATGTAATTTTGCATTCAAAATAGCGACTTTTGCCGTCTGACGGGATAAATATTAAACACTCCAGCCGATGATTCTGACTGATTTGACCATCCTCAACTACAAGAACATTGCCGAGGCCACCCTCTCGTTCTCGCCGAAGATCAACTGCTTTGTCGGCAGCAACGGTGAGGGAAAGACCAACGTGCTCGATGCCATCTTCTTCCTCTCCTTCACCCGCAGTGCGACCAACACACAGGACGCACTCAACATCCGTCATGGCGAGGAGATGATGATGCTCTCGGGACGATACGACCTCGACGGGACGGAAGAAGTCATCAGCTGCGGGCAGCGACTACACCAAAAGAAGGTGTTCCGTCGTGGACAGAAGGCCTACAAACGCATGTCGGAACACATCGGCCTGCTGCCGCTCATCCTGGTCTCGCCCAACGACAACGAACTGATACTGGGTGGCAGCGAAGAGCGGCGCCGATACATGGACATGGTCATCTCGCAGTATAATCCTACCTACATGACTGCTCTCCAGCGCTACAACAAGGCTCTCATGCAGCGCAACACTCTCCTGCGAATGGCCTCCGAAGGCGGGACGGTCGATGATTCCCTGATGGGAGCCTACGAACAGATGATGGCTGACGAAGGGGAATATATATATAAGGAACGCTCACAATTCATCGACCAACTCATCCCCGTCTTCCAGCGCTACTACGACCGCATCTCGGCAGGGCATGAGGAGGTCAGCCTCAACTATACCAGCCATTGTCAGCGTGGAGCCTTGCTCGACGTCATCCGAAACGACCGTCACCGCGACCTCGCTGTCGGCTATTCGCTCCACGGCATCCACCGCGACGACCTGCAGATGCAGCTGGGTGGATTCCCCATCAAGAAGGAAGGCTCGCAAGGGCAGAACAAAACCTACCTCATCAGCCTGAAGCTGGCACAGTTCGACTTTCTCTGCCAAACAGGCAGCCACACGAAACCGCTGTTGCTACTCGACGACATCTTCGACAAGCTTGATGCCAGGCGCGTTTCACAGCTCGTAGCACTTGTTGCCGAGGATGCGTTTGGACAAATCTTCATCACCGACACCAACCGTGAAAATCTGGACAGAATCCTTGAGCAGTCGAGTGGCAGCTACAAGATCTTTCAGGTGCAGGGCGGCCAAATCACACTCTGAGTCATGCGAAAATCCAACACCGAACCGCTTAGCAATATCATCCACCGTTTTCTTCGTGAAGAGGGACTGGAGACACCGCTCAACCAGCATCGCCTCATCCGCTCCTGGCAGGAAGTGATGGGCCAGGGCATCATGCGCTACACGGGCGACATCTTCATCACCAACCAGACGCTGCATGTCCAAATCCGTTCGTCAGTGCTGAAGCAGGATTTGATGATGTCACGCGGCAACCTTGTCCAAAAGCTCAACGAACACGTCGGCGCACAAGTGATTACCGACATCCAATTTCACTAATTTCTGGCACATGTCGCCGGTCGATAAGGGATAAAAATGATTTTTTCAAACTTTCATTTTGTATTCCGCTCACTTAATCGTAACTTTGCACACGGTTTGACAGAACTCAGACAACTATTTCATCATCAATCAATATTCAATCAATGGAAAAAAGCTATTTGCAGATTGCACGTGCTGCCTACCAGCCCAAGCTGCCCAAGGCATTGCTGGGACCGGTGAAGGCCGTAGAAGGTGCTCCGACACAGTCGGTTGGCAACCAGGAAGAGATTAAGCGTATGTTCCCCAACACCTACGGCATGCCCGTCATCGAGTTCGAAGCAGGTGAGGCACAGAAGGTGGAACCCTTCAACGTGGGTGTCATCCTCAGTGGTGGTCAGGCACCTGGCGGCCATAACGTCATCAGTGGTCTGTTCGACGGCATCAAGAGTCTTAACCCCGACTCGCGCCTCTACGGATTCATCCTGGGTCCTGGCGGTCTGGTGGATCACAACTACATGGAACTGACTGCCGACATCATCGACGAGTACCGCAACACGGGTGGTTTCGACATCATCGGTAGCGGTCGTACGAAGCTGGAGAAAGTTGACCAGTTTGAGAAAGGTATCGAAATCCTTCGCGAGCTGAAGATCAAGGCGCTCGTCATCATCGGTGGCGACGACTCGAACACCAACGCCTGCGTACTGGCCGAATACTATGCTGCCAAGAAGTATGGCGTACAGGTGATCGGCTGTCCGAAGACCATCGATGGCGACCTGAAGAACGAGCAGATCGAAACTTCGTTCGGTTTCGACACCGCCTGCAAGACTTACTCGGAGCTGATTGGTAACATCCAGCGCGACTGCAACTCAGCTCGCAAATACTGGCACTTCATCAAGCTCATGGGACGTTCGGCCAGCCACATCGCCCTCGAATGCGCCCTGCAGTGCCAACCCAACATCTGCCTTGTCAGCGAGGAGGTGGAGGCCAAGCAGATGTCGCTCGACGACGTGGTGACCTACATCGCCCAGGCTGTAGCCAAGCGTGCCGAGCAGGGAAACAACTACGGAACGGTGCTCATTCCCGAAGGCCTCATCGAGTTTATCCCTGCTATCAAGAAGCTCATCGCCGACCTCAACGAAGTGCTCGCCAAGGACGAAGCCAAGCAGTTGGGACGTTCGGAGCAGATTGACTTTGTGAAGCAGCACATCTCGGCCGAGAATCTGGCTGTCTTCAACTCACTGCCGACCAGCGTGGCACGCCAGCTGGCACTCGACCGCGACCCCCACGGAAATGTGCAGGTCAGCCTCATCGAGACCGAGAAACTGCTTTCGACCATGGTTGGTGCCAAGCTCGACAAATGGAAGAAGGCCGGCAAGTATGTGGGCAAGTTCGCCACACAGCACCACTTCTTCGGCTACGAAGGCCGTTGCGCTGCTCCGTCGAACTATGATGCCGACTATTGCTACTCGCTCGGTTTCAATGCCAGCCGTCTGATTGCAGCAGGCAAGACCGGTTACATGTCCATCGTCAAGAACACGACAGCTCCTGCATCCGAATGGATTGCCGGCGGTGTGCCCATCACGATGATGATGAACATGGAGCGTCGCAACGGCGAGGACAAGCCCGTTATCCGCAAGGCTCTCGTCGAGCTGGACGGTGCTCCGTTCAAATACTTCGCCGAGCGTCGCGACGAATGGGCAGAGAAGACGATGTACGTCTATCCTGGTCCCATCCAGTACTTCGGTCCCACCGAAGTGTGCGACCAGCCCACGATGACGCTGAAGCTCGAACAGAGCGTTTTCATTTAGCCAAAAGAGCAATGATAAGCTTTCTTAATCATTGCCTTGGCGAGAAAACGAAGGATGAAATCCAACTAAACCCTACATGACCAAGAAGACGCGCCGACGCCGCAAAGGCAAAAGCATATTCAGACGAGTGCCCTCACACCTGCTGTGGGGGCTACTCGTTATTGTTGTGGCCGTCTATATCTTCTTTTTCTACAAGACCTTCATCGGTCCCTATTCGTTCCGTTGGAAAGCCATTTATGGCGACACGAACTACCCCGAAGGCACGGTGCGCGGCATCGACATCAGCCACTATCAGCAGGACATCGACTGGGAACGAGTGCGCAATGCCAGCATTCAGGGATCGCCCGTTCGCTTCGTCTTCATCAAAGCGACGGAGGGAACTGACAAGTTTGACCCAAACTTTAATCTTAACTTCTATCAGGCTCGTCGTCAGGGTATTATACGAGGAGCTTATCATTTCTTCTCCACCAAGAGCAGTGCCAAGCGTCAGGCTGATTTCTTCTGTCGTATGGTCCAACTCGAAGAGGGCGACCTGCCTCCAGTGCTCGATGTCGAGACCGAGGTCGATCGCATCTCGGACTACAGCCGTGAGAAACTTCGGAAGGAGGTGCTCACGTGGATGGACATCGTGGAGAAGCACTACGGCGTAGCTCCCATCCTCTATGCCTCCTATAGCTTTCGCCAGCACTATCTCGGCGACCCAGCCTTCGACCGCTATCCCTTCTGGATTGCTCACTACTACGTCGAACGTTTGCAATATACGGGGACGTGGTCATTCTGGCAGCACACCGATGCCGGCCACGTGGACGGCATTCCTGGCGAAGTCGATATCAACATCTTCAACGGAGACGAGGACGAATTGGAGCAGATGCTCCTTCAAGACAGGTAAGTCCCCTGCCCTATCCCTAAAGTATTATTTTATGGTTCTTCTTACCCATTTTTAGAAAAATGAGCCTCAGAGTTCATTTTTTATATATTTCTTTTCCGTAAAATGCAAATTTATAATTAAATTTGCCACGATTTTGTGTCAAGAACTCATCACCTAACTAAATTTTCACTTTCATGAAACAGCATTTACTCGCATTCATGTGTCTGCTCATGCTCGCCCCGCTGGGCGCACGGGCTCAGAAATCCATCTACATCCCCTCGGGATGGAGCTACAATTCTTCCACGAAGGAATACACGCAGGATGGCTACAGCTACTCCATGTCACGCAAACGCGAAAGCGACAACTTCGTCGTCTTTTGGTCGAGCGAATACGGAACGACAGCCCCCGACCAGCTCCCGACGAGTGACTTCTTCTATGTCAACGTGGACGACCTGCTCCAGAAGGCTGAAGGATTCTACCAACTCTATGCCGAGACACTGAAGTTTGTCGATCCCACCAAATCTACCACCATGTCGAAGTATAAGTGTATGATTATGCTCATGCACAGTACCGAGTGGGCGGCCTATGGCGGCGGCTTCGACTTTGTCGTTCCCGCCCTGTGGATTAACCCACAGACGTGCAAGCCCGTGGGACACACCATCGCCCACGAGGTGGGTCACTCGTTCCACTACATGTGTTTCGCCGAGAGCAGCAACCACCGCAACTCCGACAGTGACAACACCGGTTTCCACCTCGCGTGTGGACAGGGGCAAGCCATCTGGGAGCAGACGGCTCAGTGGCAGGCAGCCATGGCATATCCACAGTACATGTTCTCGGAGAGCTATCCCCTCTTCGGCAACAATGCCAACTATGCCTTCTCGCACGAATGGATGCGCTATCAGTCCTACTGGTTCCACTACTACATCTGCCAGCTTTACAACGACGACAGTATGGTGGCACAGGTGTGGAACACACCGATGAAAGACCAGAGCAACGGCAACGCCACCGACTTCCTCAGTGCCTTCATTAAGCTGAAGAGCCTCACTGCCGCACAGTTCTTCGAACTCTACTTCGACTATGCCCTCCGTTGCGCCACCTTCGACTTTGATGCCGCTGCACGCTATCGCAACAACTATGTCGGACGCTTCGACTATCGCGCCGTCCAGCTGGACGAAAACAAATACCAGGTTGCCTACGCCAGTGCACCGCAGTGCTCAGGCTTCAACGTCATCGAACTCGCCGTGCCTGCTGCCGGCACTGAAATCACCACCCACTTCACCGGACTCGTGCCGGGTTCGAAACTCGTCAACGGTGACCCGGGAACCTACAATAACGGTGTCGCAAACGCTCAGGTCAGTGCCAACGTCAGCAAGTACAACAGCGTGAGCAACCCCGCAGCCCGCGGCTTCCGTGTCGGCTACGTCTTCCTCAAGACCAACGGCACACGCGAATACTACAATGACAACACCGTCCACTGCACCGGCACCGATGTCGTGACCGAAGACATCACTGCCACCGTGCCCTCCGGCACCAGCCGCATCTTCCTCGTCGTCACGCCCTCGCTCACACAATACATTGTCCACAAGTGGGATGAGAACATCACGAACGACGACCAGTGGCCCTACCAGTTTGAGATTGAAGGCACCACCGCTTCCGGTGTCACTCCCTACTTCGAAGAACCTGAGTTCGAGGCACAACTCGACGGTCGTCGCATCGCCGACGTCACACTCACCTACAACGTCGTCCTGCCACCTACCAACGCTCACGATGCCACCACCGTCACCTTCTCAGGCAGCGGACTCAATGCACTGAGCACAGCTTTCCAGCTGCAGGGCAACGACATCTTCGGACGCATTGTCGAGTATAGCGCCGCAGGCCCTGCAGCCGGTCAAATCATGCCCTACGCCGCACGCGCCGACGGCACACTTCAAGCCGTCGGCAGAACCACCAACGGCGACTTCGGCCACTGGTTCAATGCCAGCGGCAATGCCATAGGCTATGGCGGCGGATGCGTCGCCTATGCCGAATTTACCAAGAGTTCCATGAGTGCCGCCATCGGACAATATCCCAATGCCAACTCGAACGGTACGAAGCGTACCATCCGCGAAGCACTGCGCTATCGCGACAACGAGGGCAACACCGCCACCGCCTACCTCGTGTTCAACATCACGTTCCAGACAGGTGCCAAGGCCCATGCCTACCTCAACGCCATCGACTACGCCGAACCCGTCACCGAAGGCATCACCGCCGCGGTCACCCAGGCCACCAACGTGTGCCCCGTCACCCTCGTGGCAGAACCATGCGAAACCGGCACCTACACGCTGACCGACGAAGAGGTGACAGCACTGGGCAGTGCCTTCAATGCCACCGAGCGTTCACTGAAAAACGACAACATGAAGGGCTACCTCAGTCCGCTGAGCGAGCTCACAACGTCCGGTTTCTACTACTACGCACTGAAGGAAGCACCCACGACAGCCGACGACGAAAGCATCAGCGTCACCTACTACAACGTGCCGTCCGTACTCACCGACGCCGACTTCGCCAACCTCTACACCTACAGCTACGACGCAGAGTGCATCCCTGTGCAGGAAGAGACAGAGACAGCCTTCAAGATAGCGTTTGACCTCGACACACGCGCTTTCCATCTCAAGGCCAGTGCCGACTGCCCCAAGGGCGAGTACAACATCACCATCGCCCTCATCCGCAAAATGTCGCGCCAGCGTCTGTTTGTCGCCTACTTCCCCCTCACCGTCGCAGTCGGTGTAGTACCCACAGGAATTGAGGAAGTACAAAATACGAAGTACAAAGTACAAAGTACAGATGCCGTGTACGACCTGCAGGGACGTCGCATCGACTACCCCACCCGCGGCATCTACATCATCAATGGCAAAAAAGTGCTGATCAAGTAAGTGCTGAAAAAGTTAACAGTTAAAATGCCTGCCGGCTAAAACTCAAAAACTTAAAAACTCAAAAACTTAAAAACTTAAAATTGTTTGAGGACAACTCGGGACAACATGGGATAACACGGGACAATATTGGATTTGTTTTGAAGTACATGTTGTCCCGTGTTGTCCTTCGTTGTCTCATGTTGTTTGTTTAAAAAAAACGAAAGTTAGTTGCGATTTCGTTAACTTTACCTTGTCATCCCAACCCTCTGAGAATCGCATAAAAATCATCAACCCACCACACGCTCACAAATCGCGCAAGCACAGAGACCATTGTTAAGCCCGAAAAACGCATAGGCAACGACCATCTGTCGGCAAACGGCGCTCTCAGCGTCGGCAAACGGCCGTCTCACACCCTGCAGACGGCGCTCTGACCGCCCCACAAACGGCGCTCTGACGACCGTCAAACGGCGCTCTGACGACCGTCAGACGGCGGACTACCGACAGACTAAACGGCGCACTGCCGACGCTCAGACGGAAGACAACCGACGGGCTGTCGGCGGATAAAAATGAAATAAATTGGGTACAATTACGTAAAAAATGCTTTTCGCAAAGCGAAAAAAAGGATTTTTAGCCAATGAACTCAACTTTCGGGATTATATTTAGAAGACAACACGGGACAACTTAAGACAACTTAGGACAACTTTATGATTTCATGATTAAGAAAATGTTATCCTTTGTTGTCCCGTGTTGTCCCGTATTGTCTTCTAAAATACTGCCTCTCCAAAGAATTTATTCCCTTTTCTTTCAGTTTTCAGGCTCCGCCTGATTGGGCGGGCATGGAAAATCGCGCAGCACTTTCGTAGAAAGCCCCCCCCTACGACAATCGGCATCCCGAAATCAAGAATCTTTTATCAAAATTTTCCGTTTTTTCGTTTCTTTTCGTGTTTTTCCGTTCTCAAAAAATCTATTTCGACCAAAATTCTCCCACAAAAACAGGGCTCTGAAATGTTAAAATTCCCCTTGTTTTAACATAATTCGATCACTGCAGGAAATGATTATTAAGTTTCACAAGTAATGATACCTTGTATATCAATCATTGATACCATGAATTATTTCTAATGATTTCTAATTCATTATTTGAATTTCCTATTTGGCAACCATGAATTAGTAAGCCTTACGGCTTTATTGCCTGACGGATTGGAATAGATGCGTAGCATCCCTCATTCATGGTTGCAAAGGCAATGAGTGTTGAAAGCCAACACGTTCCGCAGGCAAAATTAGAAATCATTAAAAATAATTCATGGTAAAAAATAAAACATACGAAAGTTGAAGATTGTTACAGCTTCATTACACAGAATGATGATTTTTGCCCTGCAGGCAGCTAAATATTACATTTTCACTACAAACCGACAATTCGTATAAAAAAATCCACTTTTTATACATCTTTTATTTCAATTTTCACTAAATTTGCAACGATTTGTGGACATTTGCCCCGAACCTAACTACGAACGACCTACACTATTGACACCTAACTATACTTATGAAACAAAAATTACTATTTGCACTCACGTGCATCCTGCTGCCGCTCTGTATGAGCGCTGCAAAAACCGTGTATATTCCGAGTACATGGGTCTACAATTCCAGCACACAGGAATACACCGAAGACGGAAACAGCGACCTGCAGTGGTCGTTCAACCGTTCGAAACAAAGTGAAAACTGCATCGTATTCTGGCAGAAGGGCTTCGGCACGAACCCCAAGAATGCCGACATCTCGTTCGACCCCGACGCCGTGCTGCAAGTGGCCGAACAGTGCTATGCCAAGAATGTCACCGAGTTGGGATTCTCCTGCAGCAACATGCTCAACAAATACAAACTGATGATTTTGGTCAGTTACACCAACGACTGGGTGTGCTACGGAAGCGGCTACGACTTCGAGGTGTCTGCACTCTGGATTGGACCTTCGGCCGTCAATCCTGCCGGCCACTCCCTGGGCCATGAAGTGGGCCATTCGTTCCACTACATGTGCTATGCCGAGGCAGCCAACTACAACCACAACTCTTCCTCGACCAACAACACGGGTTTCCACTTGAATAACGGCAACGGACAGGCCATCTGGGAACAGACTGCCCAGTGGCAGGCCAACCAGAGTTATCCCGAACTGATGTTTGCAGAGAGTTATCCCCTCTTCGGCAACAATGCCAACTATGCCTTCTCGCACGAATGGATGCGCTACCAGTCGTACTGGTTCCACTACTACCTGAGCGACTACTACAATGGCAGAACCATTATTTCACAGATTTGGAAAACGCCCATGACGGGTCAGACGCAAGGCAACGCCACCGACTTCTGCCAAGCGCTCATGAAACTGAAGAACCTGACGGCGTCCCAGTTCTATGCCCTCTACTTCGACTACGCCCTCCACTGCGCCACCTTCGACTTCTCCGAGGCAGCGTCCTACCGCGACAACTACATCGGCCGCTTCGACTACCACGCCGTGCTCGTGGGTGACAACAAATATCAAGTGGCCTACCAGAGCGCTCCCCAATCGACAGGTTTCAACGTCATCGAACTGAATGCCACGGCCGGTTCAACGCTCACCACCAAGTTCACTGCCCTCACACATGGCTGTGCATTGGCCGACGGCGACCCAGGAAACTATAACAATGGTGTAGCTAATGCCAGTGTCAGTGCTGGTGTAACCAATTACAACAGCGCGGGCACAGCTTCCTACCGCGGTTTCCGTGTCGGATACGTCTTCCTGAAGAGCGATGGAACACGCGTCTATTACAACGACAATAATGTTCACTGCACAGGCACAGCTGAGAAGACCGAGAACATCTCGACGACAGTCCCCAGCGGCACCAGCCGCACCTTTCTGGTCATTGCTCCTGCCCTGACAACCTACGTGAAACATGCCTGGGATGAAAACATACTGAATGACGACCAGTGGCCCTATCAGTTCGAGCTCGAAGGAGCCACGGCAAAGAGTGTTTCGCCCGACTTTACGAAGGCAATCGACGGGCGCAGCATTGCCGACGTCACGTTGACGTATAATGTGGTTATGGCACCCAGCAGTGTTTATGACGGTACGAATTTAACCATCAATGGTAGTGGTCTTAACGCACTCTGCACGGCGTTCCAAATGGAAGGTGACAATATTTTCAATAATGCTGTGACCTATTCCTCCTCTCAGGGTAACGGCACAATTATGGAGTATGGCGTCAATTCCAATGGCAATTTAGCAAGTGTTACTAAAAGCACGAATGGTGATTTCGGACACTGGTTCAATGACTCAGGAACACCTCTTTCGGCATTCGGTGGTGTGGCTTGTGCAGAATGGACAAAATCAACGAAAAACGTTTTCATCTGCCAAATGCCCAATGCAAACAGCGCCGGCACCACCCGCACCATCCGCGAAGCCCTTGTTTACAAGAATGCTTCAGGTAAGACTGCACGAGCTACTTTCATCTTCAACATCAGTTTCCAAGCAGGGGTAACGCCATACGCATATCTCTCGGAGATTGACTATACAAAGCCTGCCGCAGAACCGGTATCAGCAATAGTTTTCAACACCGCATTATCCAAATGTATAAAAATCCAAGAGGAGAACCTTACTGTTGAACAAGGCAGTACTGTAGAGTATGCATTGACACCTACAAATATTTCCACCCTGGGAGGGTCAAATGCACTTAACTTCACTGGATCTGATTTTGAATCCAACTATTTGAAATCATCTACCTACTTCAAAGATGCATATTTGATACCAAGCAACTCTAATGTATCAGCAGGCAACTATATCCACTTCTATGCTATATCTACTGCACCGAATACTACCAAAGGAACATTCAAGTTTTATCCCATAGCTTCAGCTACGGAAGATAGCGACTTTAGCAGTAACACATACACACATTATTACTTAAGTTCAAACGAAGTGATTAACGCAGAGTATGCCAATGAAGCAATGTTTAAGGTCGCGTATGACCGCGCCAATGCCAAATTCATTGTTAAAGCCGCAGACAATTGTCCTCCAGGTACATATAACAGTGTTCGTTTTGCAATGCTGAAAAAAACTACAGGAACAGCCAAATACTACGTCGGGTATTTCACTTTCAATATCACGGTCACAGAGCCAGCCACTGCCGAGGAAACGCTCAACGTAGAACGCTATCCTGCCCTGGGCTATGGCACGACGGAAGCCACCGTTGACTTGACCGCAGCCAAGACGTTCCTGGGTGTTGACGAAGTGACAACCGACATGCTTCGCATTGTCAACCCAGACGGGACACTCATCAGCGACTATGCGCCCTACGATGGTTGGTTCAATGCTGACGGCGTAGCCACAGCTTGGGGCGAAAACACAAAGATTTGCGTCAAGTTCTTCCAAGCCATTCCCGGCGGGACCTACACCATCTGCGACATGAACGGCGCCGACGTCATCGGCAACACCTACACCGTCAAGTGGGCACTGGTCAATGGTGCAAAGACCTACACCTACAACATCAACGTCACCTTCGTCGAAAAGCCGGCCGCAGAAATCACCCTCGACAACCTCACTCAAAAAGCCACACAGGAAATCAACTTCACGTCTGCGTTAGGTCAGAATTACGAAGCCTTCACCAGCGATGTTGACATTGCATCCATCCTGACCACACTCGGCGTCAGCACCCTCAACGACCTTACCATCTATGCCGTACAGAGCGACGGAAGCCTCGACGACAACTACAAACTGGGCGGCACCGACGGTTGGCGAAACGCCGGCGGCGACTGGCAGGCGTGGGGCAACGACGCCTACTTCTGCGTCAAAGCCGATTTTGCCCTGTCAGCCACACAAATCAATTTCGTCGGGGGTATGGAAGGCAAGAACACCACCGACCCTGCCACCTACACCGCCACCTACGCCTTCGTCAAGAACGGTTCCGCCACCCACGACGCTGTCATCCTGAAGGTCAACCTCATCTATCCTGAACCCGCAGGCGAGGACATCATCCTGGCCGACACCGAGACCAGTTACACCGTCAAGAGCGGCAACAAGCACAACGTCACCCTCCAGCGCAGCCTGCCCGCCGGCAAGTGGCTCACCTTCTGCGCACCCTTCAACATCTATTCCGACCAATGGGCCGCAATGGGTATTGAGGCCGTGCAAAACCTCACCGGCGTCACCAAGAACGGCAACAGCATCGTCCTCAACTTCAGCGACACTGGCGCCATCATGGTCGGCGAACCCGTGCTCATCAAGATGAGTGAGGCGAAAACCGGCATCACAATGCAACAGACAGGCTACAACCCCTGCGACCTCGTCAGCAAGACCACCGTCAGCAGTGGAACTGTGACAGCCGAGATGATCGGCACCTACGTCAAGATGCAGTTGCCCAACCACATCTACTACCTGCAGGACGACAAGTTCCGCTACACTGACTACACCAGCGACAAGACCACCGCTATGAAGGCATGGCGTGCCTACTTCACCGTCACCGACACTGCCAGCGAGGTGAAGGCCCTGCGCTACAATCTCGACGGTGAGGAAGTCGAGCCCACCGCCATCGAAGGTCTGGAAGTCATCATCGACAGCCCCAATGCAGTTGTTTATGACCTCGGCGGACGTCGTGTCGAGCACCCTGTCAAGGGCCTCTACATTGTGAACGGAAAGAAAGTGTTTGTGAAGTAAGAAAAAAAACGTGTTATGAAGAAAACATATTCTGCCCCGATTCTATCTCAAAAGTCGACAGATGGTCTGCTCCTGCTCGTTCCGTCCAACGTGACGGGTGACAACGGAATAGGCAGCGGCCCCGTTGACAACGGCGACGGCGGCGACCCCGACGCCAAACAGCGCGACGGCAGCGACGCCTGGGGAAGCCTTTGGTGACAGCCACATCAGACTTTGTACCAAAAAAAGTACCAGCGCTGTGGTACAGTTGTACCAACGCAGTGAAACAATAATACCACCGCAGTGAAACTCCGATTCCACTGCGGTGGTATTTTTGTACGCCTGCTGTCCGTCAGCAAGCCATCACAACTCCTCCCATCGGAACACGCTGCCGTTGCGACGTGCAGGGTCAGGACCTGTGTAGTCCATGCTGTAGGGGCTGCCCGTCGTGGGCGACTTGCCGAGGTAGCGGTGGTTGCGCAGGGAAAAGAGCATGAAGTCGTGGTCGAGATAGTCCTGCCAGAGGAACACTTCGGCATCGTTGACGTCGGTCGTAAAGCGGACGTCGCCTGGGAGTCCGTCGCCATATACCTTTATATAATGTCCATCAAGACACTTCAGCGAGACGAGTCCGTTGCCACGGTCGATGAGCTGGAACTGGGTGCGCTGGCTGCGGTCGTCAGCCCGTGTGTCGTAGAGGATGCCGTGGGGGTCGCAGACAGCCGGACGTCCAGTGGCTTTGTTGATGATGCGGAAGGTCTTTCCGTAAGGGATATTCTTCGAACGGTCGGCACAGGGTTCTTCGACGGTGAAGTTGTCGAACTCTGCATAGCCGCCGTTCTTGCCCTTCACGTTGAAGGCAAAGAGGGCGTGGCGTGAACCCTGGAAGGTACAGAGCTGATAGCTGAGGGGCATCATGCGGCCGAGGGTCTGGAAATTGACGCCGTCGGTGGACCATGCATACTGTGCCTGGTCGTGGTCGTAGTCGCCAACGGAGCGAAGCCAGATCTTCCCGTCAGTCAAACGGATGGAAGTTGTAACGGTGTCGTTGGTGAGCTGTTCGAAGCAGCGGAGGGATAACGCGTTGCCGTCCTTGACGACTCCAATCCATGAGCAGGGTACATTGATGTTGCCCAGACCTGCCACGTCACCGTCCTTGAGGTTCTTGACGGAGAGCTGGACCGTGGTGACGGACTTAGGACCGATGACGCGCTGCGTGAGGGTGTTGCGTGCCCACATGAGTTGCTCGGCAGGCATGGTGTTCAGACGCAGACGACCTCCTTTGAGGCTCCACATCTTATCGTCGGGGTTGTGGTTCCATTGCCAGATGCGTCCCAGCTTCTTTCCGTCGAAGTTGTCGGAGCGGAGGTATGGGGCGTGGGGGGAGACTGCTTCACGTTCAGATGTGTTTCCCATCTGTGTGCCTGGCTTGAACCATGTGCGGGGTGCACGGCCAAGGTTTCCTTTAAGTCCGACCATGGGCCATCCGTCTTCCCAGGTCATGGGCATGAGGCAGACGGTGCGGCCGATGCTGTGGAAGTCCATCATGAAGAGTGCCCACCATGAGCCGTCGCTGTACTGCACAATACCTCCCTGATGGGCGTTGGTGCAGGCGGTGGCGTCTTTGTCGAGGGGACCAAGACGGAAAGGATGGCCGTCGGGCTCGATGCGTCCCTGCCACTGGGTGAGCGAAGCGGCATGGTAGCCGTAGGTTTCGTCGGCTGTGATGACACACGTCTCGTAGGGTCCCCAAATGTTGTCGGCACGCGAGCAGAGGGTGCGGCCATTGGGACGGTAATCGGTAGAAATAAGATAGTATTTGCCGTCAATCTTATACATGTGGTGTCCCTCACCCACTCCGTTGCCTTCGGGAATGATGACACGCTCGGTGCCCTCGATGGGACCACTCATGTCGGGCTTCAGTTCTGTACACTTCACGGTGCCGTAGCCGTGGATGGCATATACGCGACCGTCGTCGTCGAACAGCACGCCAAGGTCGTAGATATTGCCTTTCATGTTGATGTGGCGCCAGGGACCCTCAATTTTTTCGCTGGTGTAGCATTGCAGTCCTTTGCCGTTGACGTTGCTGTAAAGGTAGAACTTGCCGTTGTTCCAGCGGATGCAGGGTGCCCAGATGCCCTGGCCGTAGATTTCCTGATGGTTCTTCAGCGAGAACTTGTTGTCGGGAAAGTCAAAGCGGTCGAAGCAGTAGCTGACGTTCTCCCAGTTGACGAGGTCCTTCGAATGAAGAATGACGAGACCTGGAACGCTGTGCATGGTGGTGCCGGCGAGGTAGTAGTCGTCGCCCACACGTAGCACGTCGGGGTCGGAAAACTCATCGTAGAAGAGTGGATTGGTAAACGTACCGTTGCCGTTGTCGGCTGTCCACGACGTTGTCTGTGCCTGTGCTGTCATTGCAGCTGTCAGCAAAACTGCTGACAAGAATGTGGTTAGTCGCATGTTGAATATTAAAATAAAAATTAAGAATTAAAAATTAAAAGTCAGTAGCGACTGGGCTCCTTTCCAATTCCATTCGAAGAAACTCGGAAGTCACTCCCTTGCCTGAGCGAGCCACTTCTTTCGGTGTACCTGTCACTACCACCTGACCACCACGGCGCCCACCGTCTGGACCGATGTCGATGATATGGTCGGCATCGAGGATGACATCCATGTTATGCTCGATAACGATGACTGTGTTGCCCTTTTCGACCAAACGATGCAGCACTGCCAGCAGAGCCTGGATGTCGGCAAAGTGAAGGCCTGTGGTTGGTTCGTCGAGGATGAACACAGTACGTCCCGTGTCGCGTCGGGCGAGTTCAGTGGCCAATTTCACACGCTGGCTCTCGCCGCCCGACAGGGTCGTCGAGGGTTGGCCGAGCTTGATGTAGCCGAGGCCGACGTCCTGCAGCGTCTTGATCTTGTTGAGGATGTGCGGCTGGTTCTCAAAAAATTCGACAGCCTCGTTGATGGTCATATCGAGCACATCGGCAATGCTCTTGCCCTTGAACCGCACCTCAAGCGTGGCACGGTTATAACGCTGTCCGTGACACAGCTCGCAGGGCACCTGGATGTCGGGCAGGAAGTTCATCACGATGGTCTTGTAGCCGTTGCCACCGCATGCCTCGCAACGTCCGCCTTTGACATTGAAGGAGAACTGGCCTGGCTTGTAGCCGCGCATCTTCGCTTCGGGCATCTCGACAAACAGACTGCGGATGTCGCTGAACACACCTGTATAGGTGGCAGGATTCGAACGTGGTGTGCGGCCAATGGGTGACTGATCGACGCTGATAACCTTGTCCACCAACTCAACACCTTCAATGCTGTCGTAGCTGAGCGGCTCACGCAACGAACGATAGAAACGCTGCGAAAGAATGGGTTGCAGCGTGTCGTTGACGAGCGTCGATTTACCGCTACCGCTCACGCCAGTGACGCAAATGAGCTTTCCCAACGGGAAACTGACATCAATGCCTTTGAGGTTGTTGCCACGACAGCCCTTCAATCTCAACTCCTCTCCACTTTCGAAGGTCCACTGCGGCTGCGGTGAGGTTGCAGCACTGCTGACTGGATTTTCGCGCATCTGTTCTTCGCCCCGCAGCCAGCGAGCTGTGATGGTGTCAGCCTTGAGAAGCTGATCGGGAGTTCCTTGAAAGACGACTTCACCTCCGTAACGTCCCGCACGAGGACCTATATCGACGATATAGTCAGCCGCGAGCATCATGTCGCGGTCGTGCTCAACCACGATGACCGTGTTGCCGAGGTCGCGCAAGGCTTTCAGCGAATGAATGAGACGCACGTTGTCACGCTGGTGCAGACCGATGCTGGGTTCGTCGAGAATATACAGAACGTTGATGAGTTGCGAACCAATCTGTGTGGCCAGGCGGATACGCTGGCTCTCACCGCCAGAAAGCGAAGCCGAGGGACGGTTGAGACTCAGATAATCGAGGCCGACATCGAGGAGGAATCGCAGACGTTTCGAGATTTCCTTGATGATGGGGTGAGCAATCTGCGACTGGCGCTCTGTCAGGTCGTCCTCCACATGCAGTGCCCATTCGTACAGGTCAGCAAGGTCCATCGTCGAAAGGTCGTGAATGTTTTTGTCACCGATTCGGTAGTGAAGCGACTCACGCTTCAGCCGTGCGCCATGACATTCCGGGCACTCGCACACACGGTCGAACGACTCTGCCCAGCGTTGCGCCTGTGCAGACGTTTCCTCCTCTGCAAGCTGGTGAATAAACTTGGCAATACCTTCGTACTGACAGAAATAATCGCTCGTGGTGTGAATCTTTGCAGCCTTGATGCACACACGATAGTCTGCTCCGTAGATGACATCGTGCAGTGCCTCGTCTGACAGACTCTTGACAGGCGTCTTGAGGGTAAATCCATGATGCTCAAGCACAGCCTCAATCTGATGGAAAATCATCGTCGAGCGTGCTTTGCCGAGGGGGGCCAAGGCTCCGTCAGCCACCGAAAGTGAACGGTCGGGAACTATCTTATCTTCATCGATAAGACTCACATAGCCAAGGCCTTTGCATCGCGGACATGCACCTTCGGGTGAATTAAAAGAAAAGTTGTTCGGTGCGGGGTCATTGTAGCTAATCCCCGAGGTGGGACACATCAGGTGACGACTATAGAACTTCGGTTCGTCGCTCCCCCTTTGCATCAACATCACCAACCCCTCGCCCAGCGACATGGCCGTGGCGATGCTCTTCCGAAGTCGTTCGCTATCCTTTTCGTCAACGACAAGTTTGTCCACCACCACCTCGATGTTATGGTTCTTGTAGCGATCGACACGCATATCGGGCTCAAGGTTCTTCAGCTCACCATCGACACGGACATTCAGATAGCCCTTACGGCGCATCGTGTCGAACAGTTCACGGTAGTGACCCTTTCGGCTACGAACGAGGGGCGCAAGGATATAGATGGGCTGGTGGTTGTAGTCGTGGAGAATGAGGTCGAGAATCTTGTCCTCCGTGTATTTAATCATCGGTTCGCCGGTGACATAGCTGTAAGCCGTTCCTGCACGTGCAAAGAGCAGACGCAGGTAGTCATAGACCTCGGTCACGGTGCCGACAGTCGAGCGAGGATTTTTGTTCGTGGTTTTCTGTTCGATGCTGATGACTGGGCTGAGACCCGTAATCTTATCGACATCGGGCCGCTCAAGTCCACCGAGGAAGTTGCGTGCATAAGCCGAAAAAGTTTCGATGTAACGACGCTGACCTTCGGCATAGAGAGTGTCGAAGGCCAGGCTGGACTTTCCGCTGCCCGAGAGACCGGTGACGACCGTGAGGCTGCCACGCGGAATGCGGACGTTGATGTTTTTCAAATTGTGTACCCGAGCACCGAGCACTTCAATATATTCTTGCATAATCAGGATTCTGGGGCGACACTGTCGGCTGTGTCTTTCTTACCCTTGAGCACGTTGATCACCTTCTTGATTTTATATTCGATGCCCTCACTGCCACGTGCATGCAAGTTGAGCAGATAGATGCCGTCGCGTACGGGTTTCCCGTTGATTTTGCCATCCCATCCAGCATCCACATTTTCGAGCGTCAGCGTGTAGAGCTTCTTCCCCCAGCGGTTGAAAATCTGTCCTTCCAGCTCGACAATCGACTCATACTCGATGAGGTATTTATCGTTGATATCGTCGTCGTTGGGTGAAAAACCGTCGGGACATACCAACTTCGACTCGCTGATGACCACCTTGAACGGTTCGCACTCGTACTCGATGCTGTCGTTCGTCGAGTTGACGAACGTGATGAAGAGCTTAATTCCATAGCCACCGGCATTGGTCAACGTATAAGTAATCTCCTCGTCGTAGCGAGTGAGGAAGGCCGACTGGATGCCCTGGTCGCTGTTGTAGATACGCCACTCACAGGTATAGTTCGTATAGCCGGTGCCTTGCAAATCGACATTGGCCGAACAGGTTATGTCGAGCGGTGCAGGGTCAGTCTTCTCTTCGCCTGGCGAGAGCGACACATCGGTCTTGTCTGTTTTGGAATAGAATGTGACGGTAGGATAAGCTGTTTGCGCCTGCGACAGCAGGGTGGTCATAGCGAGGGCGTAGAGCAGCAGAAGTCGTTTCAGCGTGAACATGTGATGACGTGTTTTGAGTTTTCAAATGCAAATTTAACGATAAATCCTGATAATCCTACTGAAAAATAGAGGAAAAAAGTAAATGAGGCGGATTTAAGTTTTGCAAAGTGCTGGGTTTTTCATAAATTTGCAGCTTGAAAAATTGTGCATATACAACTACAACAACATGAGAATACTGAAAATCATCACGCTCGGACTGCTTCTTTGTTCCTTCACAGCCCAAGCTCAGGACATCCCGATGCAGGCTGCCCACGAAGTGCAAATGGGCGAAACGCTCTTTTCTATCAGCAAGAAATACGGAGTCAGCGTCGAGGCTATTCAGAACGCAAATCCCAAAATGGGCGACACACTGCTGGCTGGCAGCGTCATCTTCATCCCTTCGAGCCTTGAGGACCAGCGGCTGAAGCAGGAAGCCGAAGCTCGCGAGAAACTGGAGCAAACGAACGCGACCAATGCGCAGGGAGCGGTGAAGGAGAGCATTCCTTGCAAGACAATGCACCAGGTGCAGAAGAAAGAGACGGTCTATAGCATTGCCCGCCAATTTCACCTGACGGAGGAGGAACTCCTGCGTGCCAATCCACAGATTACAGATAACAAACTGAAGAAGGGCGAATACCTGTGCATCCCCTATTCTGCTACCGAACGCTATGCCCAGCAGCAGGAAAGTCTGCAATATGCCGCCGCTCAGCGCGAACGTGAAGCTGCCGTACAACGCGCAGCAGAGGAAGCTGAACGCAAGGCCAAACTGTTTGACCAAATCAATGTGGCTGTCATCCTTCCCTTCAACCTCGACAGCGACAAGAAGAGCAAGGAAGCCGTGAAAATGATTGACTTTTACGAAGGTTTCCTGCTGGCTGTGAGCGACATGAAGAAGAAGGGGGTGTCGGTCAATGTCTATGCCTACGACGAACCCAGCACACTCTCGACCGGCATGGATGCCTTGCTCGCCAATCCCGACTTGCAACGCATGAACTTAATCGTCGGTCCCATGCGACTGGAGAATCTGCCCAGCGTGAGCCGTTTTTCGAAAAAACACAATATCCCGCTGGCCGTGCCGTTCAGCACAAAAGCCAGCGTGACGGCCATGAC
This sequence comes from uncultured Prevotellaceae bacterium, assembly GCA_900319385.1. Lineage (GTDB taxonomy): Bacteria > Bacteroidota > Bacteroidia > Bacteroidales > Bacteroidaceae > UBA3839. The sequence continues at coordinate 25,418 of ONOG01000017.1, forward strand.
GCCTACCTGCTATCAGGTGAACACAAGCGTTTCGCGCTTCTACAAGGACATCTTCAAGCAATTTGCCGAAAAGCATCAAGGGCACAACGTCCTGGTGGTCAGCACGGGTGACCGTGGCGAGAAGTCGGACTATGCACTCGTGCTCAAGCAAACCCTCGAGGAACAGGGCATCAGTTTCAAGAGCGTAAATGCCGACGACCTCACGACCCTCTCTAAACTCACGACCAACGAGCAGCACACCGTCGTCATGCCTATCTCCAACAGCCAAAGTGCTTTTGAGAAAGTGGTCAACCGTCTGGGGCAGAACAACGACATCGACAGCTATCCCATCGAACTTTTTGGCTTTCCGGAATGGCAGACCTTCTCGGAAAAGAACAAGGCAAACATGCGCAAGTACCACGCTTCGTTCTTCTGCACCTTCTATGCCGACCCCTCCTCGACACAAGTGCAGGAGTTCAACCGTAACTTCAAATACTGGTATCGTCGCGAACAGCAGGCCACCTATCCGCAATACGGGCTGCTCGGCTACGACACTGCTAAATTCTTCATCACTGGGCTGCATCAATACGGGATGAACTTCATGGACAGCTCGGTCGAACTGCGTGTTCCCGCCCTGCAGAATCCGATGCAGTATCGTCCGCAGGAAGGCAACGGATACATCAATTCCTACTTCCGCATTGTTTCGTTCTAACAGACCCCTCCCACAGCCCTCCCCAGGGGAGGGAGTGGTTACAACTCCTTCCGAGAAAAAAGTATATACTCCCCCCTTGGGGAGGGTTGGAGAAGGGGGCCGGAGGGGAGTTCCAAACTAATGAATAACTTATGAGAAATAGTAACTATACATCAGCAGAATTGAACTCACCCTCTCTCGGAGGGGGATGGAGGGAGGCTTTTGGTGGAGGTCGTAGGGGCTGGAGGAGGTTATTATTCCTCTTTCTTCTGCTGGGTTCGACACTGACTCACGCTCAGGTGGGTGAGCGACGCACCGACTTTGCCATCGGCGGCAATGCTGGTTTCACCATGAACCGCATCTCATTCATGCCCACCATCAAGCAGGGATGGAGAGCCGCGCCGACATTTGGATTCACCGCCCGTTACATCAGCGAAAAATACTTCACCTGCATCTGTGGCTTGCAGGCCGAGGTGAACTATGCCAACATGGGTTGGAAAGAAGTGATTGAGGACGGCAGCGGAAACACCTTCTCAGCCGACCTGCACTACATTCAGCTTCCCTTGCTCATGCAGCTGGGCTGGGGACGTGAGCGACGCGGTGCCAAGTTTATCTTCGAAGCCGGTCCACAGCTGGGTTTCTGCATCGGCACAGGCCGCCACATGGGAGGAGGTACCTGGGACACGTCGCAACGGCCCAACGGGGTAACACACCAGTACGAGCACGACATCGACCATAAGTTCGACTACGGCATCACGGCTGGTCTGGGCTTGGAACTGAGCACCAAAGTGGGCCATTTCCTGCTCGAAGGTCGCTACTACTATGGACTCGGCGACGTCTATGACAACTCGAAGAAAGGCTTCTTTGACCGTTCAGCTCATGGCTCCATTGTCGTCAAACTCAACTACCTCTTCGATTTGAAACGAACAAAAAATGACAATATTAAATAACACAACACCATGAACAAAAAACTGATTCTAACTGCCCTGCTGGCCTCAACCTTTTCGTTCTCAGCTTCTGCACAGAACGACGAGCCCAAAGTGGCCTATCTCTTCACCTACTTCACCGGCAATGCGCCCCACGAAGAGCAGATTTGTTATGCCCTGAGCGACGACGGCTACAACTTCACGCCGCTCAATCACGGCAACCCCGTCATCAAGAGCGACAGCATCGCACTCACCGGCTGTGTACGCGACCCGCACATCCTGCGCGGCGAGGACGGCAAAACATTCTATATGGTTGTCACCGACATGCGCTCAAGTCTCGGATGGTCGAGCAACCGCGGCATGGTACTGCTCAAATCGACCGACCTCATCAACTGGCAGCACAGCACGGTGCATTTCCCCACTAAATATCCCAAGACTTGGGGCAACGTCATCCGCGTGTGGGCACCCGAAACTATCTACGACCACCAGGCCCAGCGCTACATGGTGTTCTACTCGCTGCGAACGAGCGACCACGACTCTTTTGACCGCATCTACTACAGCTACGTCAACGACGACTTCACCGACCTGATTGGCGAACCGACCTTCCTGTTCGACAATGGTTCGGCAACCATCGACGGCGACATTGTCTTCAACCCTGCCGACCAGCTCTACCACCTATTCTACAAGAGCGAAGGCGGACGCGGTATCTTCCAGGCTACGGCCCGACAGCTCACAGCCGAACGTGGACAACGTCCTGGCAGCCAGTGGACCAAGATTGACGGACATGTCGATCAGACTCAGAAAGCTGTCGAAGGCGTAGGCGTGTGCCAGAGCATCGATGGCAAGTCGTGGATTGTCATGTACGACTGCTATGGCGACGGGCACTACCAGTTCTGCACCAGTGATGACCTGAAGACCTTCAAGTGGGTGCAAGACACACAGACCAAGGGTAAGTTCACTCCCCGCCACGGAACCATCATCCCCATCACACAGGCAGAGAAGGATCGTCTACTGCTCCACTACGGCAACTACGCCAACCCCATCCTGCCCGACTTCCATGCTGACCCCGAGGTACTCTATTCCAACCAGACAAAGAAATACTACATCTACTCCACCACCGACGGCTTCCGCGGTTGGGGAGGGTGGAAATTCAATGTTTTCTCGTCCGACAACCTGACAGATTGGAAAGACGAAGGCACCATGCTCGACGTGAAGGGCGACCAAGTTCGTTGGGCCAACGGCAATGCCTGGGCCCCCTGCATTGAGGAGGTGAAGCAGAAGGACGGTACTTATAAGTATTACTTCTACTACTCTGCCCATAACCCCAAGCTCAACCGCAAGACCATCGGCGTGGCAGTGAGCGACAATCCTGTCGGACCGTTTATCGACAAAGGTGAGCCCATCGTCACGGACTCGCCGGCAGGACATGGCCAACAAATTGACGTCGATGTGTTCTTCGACCCCAAATCCAAGAAGCACTACCTCTACTGGGGTAATGGCTACATGGCCGGTGCCGAACTCAACACCGACATGATGAGCATCAAAGCTGAAACCATCAAGGTCATGACACCCAAAGGTGGTTCGTTGCAGACATGGGCTTATCGCGAAGCACCCTACGTCTTCTATCGCAAAGGTACCTACTATTTCCTCTGGTCGGTCGATGACACGGGTTCGGCCAACTACCATGTCTGCTACGGCACGTCAAAGTCGCCCCTCGGTCCCATCGAGATGGTCGATGGTCAGTACCCCACCATCCTGAAGCAAGTGCCCGAGAAGTTTATCTACGGCACTGCCCACAACTCCGTGCTCCAGCTGCCAGGCAAGGATGAATGGTATATCGTCTATCACCGCATCAACCGCCACTACATCGAGCGCAACATGCAGCCTGGCATCCATCGTGAGGTGTGCATCGACCGCATGACCTTCGACAAGAAGGGACGCATCATTCCTGTCACACCGACCCTCGACGGCCCTGCCCCACTCTCTGCCAAAAAGAATAAATAAATATGAATACTACTTCACCCACCAGGGTGAACCTCCTCATCTTCGACCTCGACGGCACACTCCTCGACACGCTCGAAGACCTCTGGGCAAGCGTCAACCACGCGCTTGCCCAATTTTCGCTTCCTCTGCGTAGCATGTGCGAAGTGCGTCAGTTTCTCGGCAACGGAGCACGTTACTTGATTTCTCAATCAGTCGGCGAACAGCATGCGTCGCTGTTAGAAGCTGTTTATGACGCCTTTCGCAGCTACTACCTTCTGCACAGCAGCAATCACACCCGACCCTATCCAGGCATTCTCGACCTGCTTCGTCAATGCAAGGCACGGGGGTATCACACAGCCATCGTCAGCAACAAGCCTGATGCTGCTGTCCAGCAACTGCACCAGCGTTTCTTTGCCGACGTCATCGACTTCGCCATCGGCGAACAGCAACCTCACATCCGTCGCAAACCAGCCCCCGACATGGTCTATGCCGCTTTGCAAAGGTTTAGGGGGAAAGGAATCTATATCGGCGACAGCGAAGTAGATATCGCCACGGCACGCGCCGCCAGTCTCCCCTGCATCAGCGTCGATTGGGGATTTCGCGACCGTCAGTTCCTTGTCGAACAAGGTGCGCAGCACATCATCCACCTGCCAGAAGAGCTGCTCACACTGCTCGACCATCCCGACTTCAACTAAGATGAGTCGCGGATTTAGCGGACGAAACACACCCCTTAATACAGTTCAACTTTCGCATGCTCCGCTTGCCTTCTACTGTAGAAAGTACAAAGTACATAACATGACTCCTGACTATGACAGGAAAAAGAAATGCGCTGTCGAAGCATAAAGTTTCGACAGCGCATTTTCTTGTAGAGCTTACAGCGACTTACTGTGCGGGCTGCTGTTCGGCGGGCTGCTGGGCAGGCTGACCCTGTGCAGGGAAGCCAGGAACGTTCTGGGCATCCTGGACAGGAGCCGAGGTCTCGATGACAGGAGCGTCGGTAGTAGTGTTCTTGGTGACGAACGATGCAGAAACAACGCTCAGTACCACGATGGCGATAGCCAGACCCCAGGTAGCTTTCTCGAGGAAGTCGGTTGTCTTGCGGACGCCCATGATTTGGTTCGATGCGGAGAAGCCCGATGCCAGGCCGCCGCCTTTGCTCTCTTGAATGAGCACGATTCCGATCATCAGGAATGATGCCAGAAGTACAAGTACAATGATGAGTGGGTACATATTTAAAAATTAAAAATTAATAATTAAAAATTAAAATGCCAGCCTGTCCGGGACTCCCTCCTCGCCGCCGTTAGGCTTCCCCCTCGCCCTTCGGAGAGGGGGTTAGGGGGTGAGGCTTGCCTGCACGAGGGCTTCGAGCAATTGCATTTGAGTTGCAAAGTTACTGCTTTTTTCTGGATTATTCAAACAAATCGTGCGTAATATTTCGAGAGCCTTGTCATATTGACGCTGTTTGATAAGGATTTCCACGATTTTCTCATTGTAGAGGTCACCCAGTGCCGTTTCTTCCTGTTGCACGGGAGGGAGGGGCGTGCCATCGTCTTCCAACTCGGGAATTTCGTAGCGCTGACGTCCTTCCTGCTCACTGATAAAGTTGTCGATGAGGTTCGCGCCACGCAGGGGTGCCGTATCCTCCTCGGTATCTTGCATGAGGAAGGAGGCATAGTCGCTGGTCACTTCAGCCACGGTGGGAACGCTATGTGGCTCGGTTTCCTCGGTCTTCTCCTCTTCAGGTTGGCCGACGAGGAACTGGTCGATGAGCGAGAGCGTACGGTCCTCATCCTCCGTCATGATATTGTGATCCTGCTTGTCTGCGGTACTCGTTTCGAGGTCGTAATGCGCACCTTCGACGAGCTGGAAGAGGGCTGAGGGCGAGGGCAGAAATGCGGCACCGGCACGCAGTTCTTCGCCGAACGACTTGTCACGCAACTGATGCAGGTTGACCAGATAGAGCAGTCGCGCCTGATGGAAGAACGGATACTGTTCCACCATCTTGCGAAGTTCGGGCAGCGTCTCGTAGTTGAGCTGCGTCGGGTCGTTCATCAGTGCTTTAAAATCCATGAGCAGTGCAAAGGTACGACAAAAAAACATAAATTAAAAATTAAAAGTTAAAAATTAGCCTGCCGGATAAACTCGAAGTGGTGAACATAAAAGGTCATTCAAAAAATATTGACGCGTAGATTCACGAAAATTGACGTGTAAAAACAGCTTACCACACGTCAATCTTTATCAATCTTAACGTCAATCCAGACTTCTTTCTTTTTGAAAACAACTCCTTGTCTTGTAAAAGACAACATGTGACAATAAAAGTCAACACATGACAACGCTCCCCCCCCTGTTATATTTTGTTAAACAATGCCTATACCTAAAAATTACGCACTGCATAGTTGTGTTTTTATAAATGTGGAGTGCAAAATGGAAGAAAGTGCTGGCTGAAATTCAGTCATAAGTACAATAAACTTATTTCTTCAGCCCGTAGAGCTTTCATTTCTGGTGAAAATGAACTGACTATTCAGGAAAACTAATATTGGTGAGCGGAAAAAATCAGTCCCGAAGGGGCCCGATAGCAAGAAAAAGCGCAGCAATTCGGGACGGAACGCTGCGCTGAATATAGGAGTGTGGGGCAAAATGCAGTTCAGAGTTTGCAGAGATACTGGCCTTTGTTCTTGGTCATAGCACCCCAGTGCAGGGCATGTACGCACCACAGTGGAATTTCCGTTCCACTGCGGTGCAATTTTCAGACATTCATAGAGGTCTATTACCTGCTCACTTTCACGGTTTTATCCGCAATCTTCACGAGGTAAATGCTACCTTCAGGAAGTTCAATATCCATTTGTGCGCCAGCAACCTTCACAGCTTTAACCAGTACACCGTCTGGCGTATAGATGTTGGCTGTTTCGTTTGCTGCATTTAGGATGCGAACACCGAACGACGTACCCTGAACACGGACGTCTGATGCCTCCGTTGCTTTAACATCCGTAGCCGTGTCTTCCTCAAAGGTTACAAACAGCGTCGAGTTTTCAGTAATAGTCGGTGTCGTATAATGGTTTGTGGCATCCAATTCACCTGTCACATCCGCATTGTTGAACGTTACGCTGTGAATCTTCCAACCACTTTCAGGCTGAATTGCAAACGTCTGCACACTACCCTTCTCAACCTGAATAGACACTGAACCTTGATCACTTTGCAGAATGGATAGAGAGTTGTATCTATTAATGTCCTCTATTGGATAATTTTCTTCTACAATAGTATATCGTTTCCAACCATCTGTATTTTCATAAGCATTTTTTGCACCAACAGGGACAAACACTGTTGTTGTCTCTCTTGGGAAACCCGCTTGCATTTGAGGTGGTAGTTTTGATTCCATATGAACATTAACAATTCCTGCAAAATCAGAATTCATTGCAGATGATCCATTTGAGGATGTTTTTATAAAAGTTGTTTCATCACTTATAAAAATATGCACCCCATCTTGATATTTCCGAAATGAATTAATGTCAAAAACTGTCATAGAAGATGGAATAATTAATGAATCTGGTGCATTATAAAAGGCATGATTGCCTAAATAAGAAAGATTTTTGGCGTCATTCATATCAACACTGGATTCACTACCCCAAAAAGCATTATCACTTATATATTTTACACTATTAGACAGTTTTATCGTTCCTTGATAGGCGCAAAAACAATCTATATACGAAACTTTTTCTCCTAAAAAAAGATTCGTAACATTATCAACGCCAAAACCTGAATGGAGATACTTCATATTACAAAACAGTGTATCTACTAACAAATGTCTGTTGGATGTAATATTACAATATGTCAAAGCATCTGGTAGAATTAATACTTGCAATTTAACGGTCTTTTTTTGGCTTGCTAGATTAAAAATGTCTTTCCCAAAAATATAGTTATCGGGATAATCTCCAGATTCATTAATAAACTCAACTTCTGACAAATCCAAACGGCCGTTGAGGCTTCTGTTACTCATAAGCCCTCCGACAAAATTCAAATCTGTGTCATTTACATACCCCGTAACCTTTAGATTTTTAACGGTCTTCTGGTCACCAAAACTTATCACATTCGACAACCATCCAGGATTTTGATTGTCAACTACGAGGTCTGTTGCTTGTGCAAGCATAACCATGCTGACACTTGCCAGCAATACAAATAAAGTAATACGCTTCATAATGAAAAAATTAAAGATGTGAAAAAGAATAAATGTCACTTGTCGATAAATCTATAGTCATCAAATCATTAGGATAATCGGCATCAAAGAATGCATCTACAGAAACGCGGCCATAAGTATTACGACCTTTAGAATAGTTGATGAGCATTTCTTGTTTTTCTGTAGGATTCAGCCTCATATCTTTTACATATAACAGCTTTGTAAGATGATTTCCCCATGATACAGGGTGTTTTAGGCGTAACATAAGGCAATGTTCATTCATTACGCATTCTTTGAAAATACGTTCTCTTGAAATACAATCCATAACACAATCCGATTTATGTGCTCCCCCCTAAACACAAGTAAATAATAATGGAGTGAACGCATATACACAAAAAAAGCGTGGGAGTTCTACTGTTGCTCGTCCCACACTCTGAGGCTCTGGCGCTGCCTGACAGTCAAGAAACGAACAACGCCGAAGCCCACGCCGATATGTATATATGCGACAAACGACAGAAGCCAATAATGGCTGTCTGCTCAAGTGTACGGATATAACATATCCAATGGACGTTCATTGTTGCTTTGTTGTTGACTGTCGTTTGAAATCGCCAGAAATCAGAGTGTCAAGCACAAAGCGTCAAGTAACGCCTTTCTTATATATAAGGTTCTCATTCCTCACCCTCCCAAAAGCGGGCTTCGGCATGATGAACGTTGCAAATTTACGGAATTTATATTTAACAAGCAATAGTTGTCCACAAAAATAATCGAAATGGGCAAACACCCTGATTGATAAGAACACGTCTTATCGCTTGTCGAAAGAATCATCATGAATAGAAACGTCAATCTTTTTCAAATCAGATTGATGTTCAGATTGACGAAGATTGACGTGTAAAAAAAACAAAAACGGTGGGCATCATTGTCCACCGTGATAGAGGTATTGCCCCTTATTCTTTGTCATTTTGCCCCAATGGAGGGCGTGTTCGGGACAGGAGTGGTAACAACGGAGGCAGAGGACACAGTCGCTACCCCATTCTGGTCGCTTTTGTGACGCTTGCCCCTGGACACTCGACATTTTGATGTTGTGGTAGGGGCAGACCTGTTCGCAACGTCCGCAACCGATGCAGGCATCGGTCGCCTTGAAGGGACGTGGCGAAATGAGAAAACGGTTGAAGAAGGGACGAACAAGGTGGCTCTTGACCCATGCCAAGCGCCCTGGCAGCGTGTCGGCGATGCCGGTTGCACGTGCTTGCAGGGCTGCGACGATGTAGGTAATGCGTTCCCGTGCCTGATCATGTTTCCGTCTTTCTTTCTCCGAACTATCGACATCGAAGCCTGGCAGACAGATGTAGGATTCGGGCATCTGTACCGCCCAGGCAGCAGCACAGCGCCAACCACGCTGACCGACGGCGTGGCAGAAGATTTCGTAGGTCTGGCCGGTGTCGTCGCCACAGGTAGTCACCATATACACATAGCCGACGTTCTTCACCTGAAGATGTCGGATGAAGACTTCGACAAAGCTGGGCACGCCCCAGGCATAGGTGGGGAAGACGAAGCCGAGACGTTCATCCTCAGAGAGTTCATAGGTCGTTTCGCTGACGCGGGCTTCGGGAATAAACACTAGGCGTTCGCCAAGTTGCCGAGCTAACTGTTCGGCCACCCATCGAGAGTTGCCGACTCCGCTGAAATAGAAAATCATCGTTTGATGCCCCGTTTGTTGAGTTCGTTGATGTATCGGCGGGCATTCTGCAGGTGTTCGCCGTAGGTTTTGGCAAAATTGTGCGAGCCTGAGAAATCCTCCTTGGCACACATATAAAGGTAGTCGTTCTGCTCGGCATTCAGCACAGCGTCGAGGGCTGAGATGGAGGGAATGCGGATGGGTCCTGGCGGCAGTCCCTTCGTGCGGTAGGTATTGAAGGGAGATTCGGTCTGCAGGTGTTCGTTGAGCACGCGACGGATGGTGAAGTCTCCGACGGCAAAGATGACGGTGGGATCGCTCTGCAGCAGCATTCCCTGACGCAGACGGTTGAGATAGAGTCCCGCCACACGTGCTTTCTCGGGCTCGTAGGCGGTCTCGCTGTCGATGATGCTGGCCAGCGTGCTGACTTCCAGTTGGGAGAGTCCCTGCTGTTGGGCTTTCTGTTTGCGCTCGTCAGTCCAAAATCGCTGGTACTCGGTCTGCAGCCGCTCGACCAGCTTTTCGGCCGATGTGTCCCAATAGACTTCGTAGGTGTTAGGGATGATCTCGACAGGCAACGCCTTGCGTCCGCCAGCCTCGACACACGACAGGGCGGCAACGGCGTCGGAGAGTTCGAGCGAGTCGATCATGAGCTGGGCAGCAACCTTGCCCACCCAGTCGTGCAGCTCGCGACGCGAGGGGACAACGAGTTGGATGGGCACCTCGTTGTGGTTGCGCAGGTCGCGGAACAGGCTGACCATCGACGTGCCAGGCTCGACGGCATAGCGTCCTGTGCGGATGTGGTCGCCGTAGCCTTTGAGCGAGGCCAGGGTCTGGAAACCCAACATCGACGAAGGCTGAGCCGTAGCTTCGACCTTGGCATAGACGGAGTCGAGTGTATCGTCGCGGTCGATGTAGAGGTAGGCCGTCTCGGCATTGCGGGCCGACACGCTGAACACAAAATAGGCTGCAATGGCAACGAGTGCCAATGCAGCCACAATGATATAGGCGGTTTTCTTCATTTCAATCTGTTATTGGACGGAAAACTCCACGTTGTCTTTCGCCTCGTTGAGCCGAACGACAATCGTCTGGCCAGGCGCCACCCCACCCTCGACGATGAGTTCTGAGATACCGTCCTCGAGGTGAGTCTGGATGGCACGGCGCAGCGGACGTGCGCCGAACTGCTTGTCGTAGCCTTTCTCGGCGATGAAGCGCTTGGTATCAGCGTCAATATCGAGGTGATAGCCAAGGGCTTCGATGCGCTGGGCAAGCGGACTGATCTCCTGCTCGATGATGGTAATGATGGCATCGAGATCGAGCTGATCGAAGGTGATGATCTCGTCGATACGGTTCAGAAACTCCGGCGCAAATTGCTTTTCGAGTGCCTTGCGCACCACGCTGCGCGACATCTCCTTGTCGCTCACCCCCTGCATGGCAGCAAATCCGACGCCACGTCCGAACTCCTTGAGCTGACGCGTTCCTGCGTTGGAGGTCATGATGATGACGGTGTTGCGGAAGTCAACGGTGCGTCCGTTCGAGTCGGTCAGACGTCCGTCGTCCATCACCTGCAGCAGGATGTTGAACACATCGGGGTGTGCCTTCTCGATTTCGTCGAGCAGCACAATGCTATAGGGCTTGCGGCGCACGCGCTCTGTGAGCATACCGCCTTCCTCGTAGCCGACGTAGCCCGGAGGAGCACCGACCAGACGGCTGACGGTGAACTTCTCCATGTATTCCGACATGTCGATGCGAATCAGTGCATCGGTCGTGCCGAACATGTGCTCGGCGAGTTTCTTGGCCAGGTAGGTCTTACCCACACCCGTGGGACCGAGGAACATAAACGTGCCGATCGGACGGTTCGGGTCGTTCAACCCGACGCGGCTGCGCTGGATGGCAGCCACGAGTTTGTCGATGGCCTGATCCTGACCGATGACCTTCTCCTTCAGTTCACTGCGCATTCCCTTCATGCGGATGCCTTCGGCAGCAGCCATGCGCTGCACGGGAATACCGGTCATCATGCTCACCGTTTCGGCCACCTTTTCGGCATCTACCGTCTCGCGGTTATCGACCAGCGATTCCTCCCACGCCTTCTTCATCTCCTCCAGCTCTGTCTCGAGCATCTTCACGCGGTCGCGATAGTTGGCAGCGAGTTCGAAGTTCTGGCTCTTGACCGCCTGGTCGCGCTTGGCAGCAGCCTCGTCGATGGCCTTTTCCTTCTCTTCAATATCCGGTGGAACGGACACATTATTGATATGGACACGCGATCCAGCCTCGTCGAGCACGTCGATGGCTTTGTCGGGGAAGCTGCGGTCGGTCACGTATCGCTCGGTCAGTTTCACACAAGCCTCCAGCGCCTCGTCGGTGTAGTTGACATTGTGGTGATCCTCGTAGCGGTCCTTGATGTTGTGCAGGATGGTCAGCGTCTCCTCCATCGTCGTGGAAGGCACGATGATTTTCTGGAAACGACGTTCGAGGGCGCCGTCCTTCTCGATACTCTTGCGATACTCGTCGAGCGTCGTAGCTCCGATGCACTGCAGTTCGCCTCGCGACAGAGCCGGTTTCATCATGTTCGCGGCATCCATCTGTCCTGCCTGATTTCCTGCCCCGACGAGGGTGTGAATCTCGTCGATGAAGACAATAATGTCTGGATTGGCCTTCAACTCGGCAATGATGCTCTTCATGCGTTCCTCAAACTGTCCGCGATACTTCGTACCGGCCACGACGCCCGTCATGTCGAGCGTCACGAGACGTTTGTTGAACAGCATGCGCGACACCTTCCGTTCGTTGATGCGCTGAGCCAGGCCTTCGACGATGGCGCTCTTTCCCACGCCTGGATCGCCGATGAGCACGGGATTATTCTTTTTGCGACGGCTCAGGATTTGTGCCAGACGCTCGATTTCCTTCTCTCGTCCGACCACGGGGTCGAGCAACCCTTCGCGGGCTGCCTTCGTGAGGTCGAAGCCGAACATGTCGATGGCAGGCGTGTCGCTGCCTTTTCCCTGGCGCTTTTCGGTGCGGGTCGAAGTGTTCTTCCCCTGCCGGCCGCTCTGGGGCGGCTGGTCAGTCTCTTCGTCCTCATCCTCCTCAAAGCCCACGTCGGCCTTGGGCGATGTGGCAGGTACCGACAGATATTGGTACAGTTCGTCGTAGCGCACACCCATGTCCTCCAGCACGTGTGCCGGCAGGTTGTCGCGCTGTTTCATGATTGCCAGCAGCAGATGTTCCACATCGGCAGTCTTCCGGCGCATCAGACGCGATTCGAGCACGCACAGTCGCAGCACGCCCGACGACTTGTCGTTCAGGGCGACGTCGCGGCCTGCATACACCATGACGCCGTCACCCTCGGTGCGCAGGCGTCGTTCGATCTGTTCGCGCAGGTCGGGTATGTTCACGTGGCACTGCTGACGCAAAACCTGCGTGGCAGCATTGTCGCCGTCGCGAATGATAGCCAGCATGATGTGCTCCGGACCGATGTAGTCGTTGTTCAGCCGAATAGCCTCTTCCTTGCTATACTGTATGATTTCGTTGATTTTTTGCGAAAAGTTGTTCAAAGTGCCAAATGAAAATTAAAAGTTAAAAACTAAAGAGGAACAGCCCCCACCCCCAAGTCTCCGAACCCGTCCCCTGACCCTCCCCAAGGGGAGGGATCTGGGGTTAAGTGGAAGTTTTTCTCCTTCACACTTCAAACTCTGTGCCACTCACTGCAGCCAACCTGTCAGTCGTGACATTATTTCAGACTTCATCTCCTCCGGCATGTTGCCGATGCGGGCACGATGACTGCCACGCGGCTGCACGTACACCCGCATGTTCTGCTTCTTCGAACAGTCCAGCCAGCCTGCCACACCGCTCGACGTCCAAGGGTCGATTTCGCCGTAGATGAAGATGTGGCGCGGGTCGTTCTCCTTCAGATAGCGACGCGTGCGTTTGTAGAGTGTTTTGTCGAACTTGATGCCCTCGAGCTGGGCAGGCAGCACCATGCGTGTGATGTAGTCCTTGGTCGTCGAGATGGACTGCCATTTTTTCAGTCCCTTCACGGAGTAGCCATAGTAGCCCAGTTCGCGCTGTGCCTGGACGAAGAAAGGGGTGAACTCGCTCGGGCAGTCGAAATATTCGGGGCCTGCCGTCTCGGTTAAGAACTTGAACCAAGCGTCGTCCGAGGCGTCGTCGTCGGGGATGGTCGTCAAGGGCGTGCCCCACTGCCAGAGCGAAAACGGCAGTTCCAACACGCAGTAGTCGTACACATCCTGCACGGGAAGCTTGAATGTATAGTTTTTTTCCTGACAAAGCTTTTCAAAGCGTGGCAACAGACGCTGCTTGCGCTCCATCAACTCCACCGTCGCATCCTCCACCTCTTGGCGCTCCTCGGCGGTGCCTACCTGCTTGGCAAGGAACTTCTCATGGCGTCCGTCCTGCACTGCCTTGTTCAGCGGAGCCACGTAGGAGACGCTCACGTCCACATCGTCGGGATAGGTAGCGCGGTAGAACATCGTGGTCTGTCCACCCTTGCTGATGCCCGTGGCCACCCATTTGCCGCCGAACACCGTGCCCAGCGACTGGCGTACGCGGTGCAGGTCGGCCAGCGAATTGTCCACCGTCATCCACTGCCAGTAGTCCATATCCTGCAGCACGGTCTGCTGGGGAGTCAAGCCTTTGGGTGCGCTCTCGCCGAAGTAGCGATACTCGCAGACCACCACATTGGCATCCAGCAAGTTGCTCAGTTCCTCCTCGTACCACGTGGACAGGGCATAGTGAGCGAAATAACCCTCCGTCACCATCACCGTGGGGCGGTCCAGCCCCTTCAGGCCGACGATGAGACGTTGGGTGAACGTGCCGTCCGAGGCGTCGTGTCCGTTCACGTTCTGTTCAATCCTCACCACATATTTTTCCTTATACACCGCATTCTTCAGCGGTTCCACTGCCACGACATGAGGAGCAGTCTTGAGCAGTGTCTGGAAGTCAACCTGTGCTGCCACGTGCAGCACTACCAGCAGCATGGCTGCCGACAATAGCATTCGTTTCATAGCCGTTTGATTCATTGCAGACATTACATATATGTATAATGGCTGCAAAGTTAGGGAAAAAACTTCACATATACAAACAAACCCCACTTTCTGCATCAAAATCCGGCATTCGCCGGCAGCAACTCAGCCCGTCCTCGCCGCCAGCGTGCTTGCACCGCGCTCCCGACTCGTCCCGTCGGCGCACAACATTCACCCCATGCGCAGAACATAGTCAGTCGGTGGGCAGATTAAAGTCAAAATATCACTGAAATTTGTGGAAATTCCATTGAGATTCTTACAAATTCCATTGAGATTTCTACAAATATCAATGATATTTTGAGTTTTTTCCACACATTGTCCGACGTTGGTGGGCAGTTCCGCCGACTTCGCTACGCAATTCTGCTGACTTCGCTGCGCAGTTCTGCTGACTTCGCTGCGCGCCGTGGGGAAACGTGAAGCGGGAAACGTGAAGCACGAAGCGAAGTTTGTCGGGGTAAGTTTTCGGTATCTCGAATAAAAGTCGTAACTTTGCGGCTGTGTTTTTCGCAACTCGTAGTTTTCACATTCAGAATACAACCACAGAATGAAAGAACTTGCCCTCAAGTACGGCTGCAACCCCAATCAGAAGCCGTCGCGTGTGTTTATGGAGGACGGCACGGAGCTGCCCCTCGAAGTGCTCAATGGCCGTCCAGGCTATATCAACTTGCTCGACGCGCTGAACGCCTGGCAGTTGGTGCGCGAACTGCGACTGGCGACGGGTCTGCCCGCTGCTGTATCGTTCAAGCACGTCAGTCCCGCCGGCGCTGCCGTGGGTCTGCCACTGAGCGACACGCTGCGCGAGATCTACTTTGTCGGCAACACCGAACTGACATCGCAGGCTGCTGCCTATGCCCGTGCACGCGGTGCCGACCGTATGTCGTCCTACGGCGACTTCATTGCGCTGAGCGACTGCTGCGACGAAGCGACGGCTCTGCTCATCAAGCGCGAGGTGAGCGACGGAGTGATTGCTCCGGCTTACACCGACGAGGCCCTGCAGATCCTGCGTGAGAAGCGCAAGGGAACCTACAACGTGCTGAAGATCGACGCCGACTACCGCCCCAATCCCGTGGAACGGAAGCAGGTGTTCGGCGTGACGTTTGAGCAGGGCCGCAACGAGATTGACCTGACGGGCGACGACCTGTTTGCCAACATCCCGACTGCGAACAAGACTTTCACCGACGAGGCGAAGCGCGACCTGAAGATTGCACTCATCACACTGAAATATACGCAGTCGAACTCTGTGTGCTACGTGAAGGACGGTCAGGCCATCGGCATTGGTGCCGGTCAGCAGAGCCGCATCCACTGCACGCGACTCGCCGGTCAGAAGGCCGACCTGTGGTGGCTGCGCCAGTGCCCGAAGGTGATGGCACTGCCCTTCCGCAGCGACATCCGACGCGCCGACCGCGACAACACCATCGACGTGTATATGGGCGATGAATGGGAAGACGTGCTGGCCGAAGGCGTATGGCAGCAGTTCTTCACCCAACGTCCCGAACCGCTCACCCGCGAGGAGAAGCGTGCGTGGATTGCCCAGCTGAAGGGCGTGTGCCTGGGCAGCGATGCCTTCTTCCCATTCGGCGACAATATCGAGCGTGCCCACAAGTCGGGCGTGCAGTACATCGCCCAGGCCGGAGGCTCGGTGCGCGACGACCATGTCATCATGACCTGCGACAAGTACGACATCGCCATGGCATTCACCGGCGTCCGACTTTTCCACCACTAATCATTCATCATTAAAATTAACAGACCCCACCCCCAGCTCTCCTGAAGGGGAGGGAGTATATACCACAGATGGCAGACGAGAGCGAAATCATGCAGGCGATGATGTTCGGCATCAACTTCGGAAGCGGCAAGAAACGCACGGAGGACGATTCGGACAAAGTCAAGACCAAAGCCCGTAAAAAAGCATACCATACGGGACAGCACAACTCGGGTGCCGCCCGCCACAAGGCTGAAATACGCCAACGGGTGAAGAACCGTCCGTCGCAACGGAAAAAGAAATGAACAGCAGGACCGAGTTGTTGTTGGGAAAAGAAGCGATGGAACGGATGGCCAAAGTGCGTGTCATCCTGTTCGGTGTGGGCGGTGTCGGCTCGTGGTGTGCCGAAAGCCTCGTACGTAGCGGCATCCGTCACCTCACGATCGTCGATAGCGACTGCGTGAGCCAGACGAACATCAACCGACAGCTCATGGCCCTTCACTCCACGGTGGGACAGCCGAAGGTGGAGGTGCTGCGACAACGCTTGCTCGACATCAATCCGCAGGCCGACATCACGGCTCTGCAAAAAATATACAGCGCCGAGACCTCGGCCGACTTCCACCTGGAGCAGTACGACTACATCATCGATGCCATCGACTCGCTCGAAAACAAAGCCCAGCTCCTGCTCACAGCCTGCCGCACCGAGGCACAGGTGTTTGCGGCGATGGGTGCGGCATTGAAGCTTGACCCGCAGAAAATTCGGGTGGCTGAGTTCTGGAAAGTGAAGGGCTGTCCGCTGGCCCGTGCCCTGCGCCAGCGTTTCAAGCGGAAAAAGGAGTTTCCGGCGAAGAAGTTCCTCTGCGTCTATAGCGACGAGGTGCTCCCCAACCGCGGCACGTATAGCGTCATCGACACCGACACGTGGACCCAGCGCAAGGCACAGGTGAATGGCACGGTCTGTCACGCCGTCGCCATCTTCGGCTTTACACTGGCCAGCATGGTGATAAAAGATATTTACTATCAATCAACATAACGACATGTTAACACTTAAACTTATTACTGAAGAGACCGAACGCGTGGTCGCCGGTCTGGAGAAGAAGCACTTCGACGGTGCTCGCGAGGCTGTGGAACGCGCCATTGCCCTCGACAAAATGCGTCGCGAAACGCAGACGAAGCTCGATGCCACCCTGGCTGAGAGCAAGAAATACGCAGCCCAGATCGGTGCGCTGATGAAGCAAGGAAAGCGTGAAGAGGCCGAAGCAGCCAAAGCCGAGGTCGGTCAGCTGAAAGAACTGACTACCCAGCTGCAGGCTCAGATGAAGGAGGCCGAGGACGAACTCACCCGCCACCTCTGCACGATCCCCAATATCCCCTACGACGAAGTGCCCCAAGGTGCTCACGCCGAGGACAACCGCGTGGTGAAGAGCAACCTCAAGGAGTGTGTCGAAGGCGACACCGTGGGCAACTGGACAGCCAATCCCGTTGTAGAATCGGCTCGCCTCCCCCACTGGGAACTGGCCAAGAAGTATAACCTCATCGACTTCGACCTGGGTGTGAAAATCTCGGGCGCCGGCTTCCCCGTCTATATCGGAAAGGGAGCACGACTGCAACGCGCCCTCATCAACTTCTTCCTCGACGAAGCCCGCAAGAGCGGTTACACCGAAATCATGCCGCCCACCGTCGTCAACGCCGACAGCGGATATGGCACAGGACAGCTGCCCGACAAGGAAGGCCAGATGTACCACTGCGAGGTGGACGACCTCTACCTGATTCCCACCGCCGAGGTGCCTGTGACGAATATTTACCGCGACGTCATCCTCGACGAACACGACCTGCCCATCAAGAACTGCGCCTACACCCAGTGCTTCCGCCGCGAAGCCGGCAGCTACGGTAAGGATGTGCGCGGCCTGAACCGCCTGCACGAATTCTCGAAGATTGAGATTGTGCGCATCGACAAGCCGGAACACTCGAAGGAGAGCCACAAAGAAATGCTCGAACATGTGGAGGGTCTGCTCAAGAAACTCGAACTGCCCTACCGCATCCTGCTGCTCTGCGGCGGCGACCAGAGCTTCACCTCAGCCATCTGCTACGACTTCGAGGTGTATAGCGAAGCGCAGAAGCGCTGGCTCGAAGTCTCGTCGGTCAGCAACTTCGACACCTATCAGGCCAACCGCCTGAAGTGCCGCTATCGCAATGCGGAGACCAAGAAGACACAGCTGTGCCACACCCTCAACGGCTCTGCACTGGCCCTGCCTCGCATCGTGGCCGCCCTGCTGGAGAACAACCAGACCCCCGACGGCATCCGCATTCCGAAGGCTCTGCAGCCTTACACCGGCTTCGACATCATCGACTAAGGAACATACGGCACCAGAAAAGCCTCCCACAGTTCCCCTACAGCCTCCCCCCAGCCCCCTCCGAAGGAGGGGGAGAAAGGTCGTGCAAAATAGAACGCCCTGCAACATGGAATCGTTTGAAACGAAAACATGTTGCAGGGCGTTGCTTGATGTGCTTCGCTCTCCCCCTCCTTCGGAGGGGGCTGTGGGGAGGCTTTTGGTGGTGAGTCTGTGAGGAGGGGAAACTTTTTCAACATTTAACTGATGTTAAACAATTCGGAAAAATTTGGAAGAAAGGCTGAAAAAGCATTACCTTTGCAGCGTTCAACAAAAATAAATGTTGAAACACACCACATCAATACAACTTGTTATGCTAAAACTGACACAAAAAGAAGAGGAAGTGATGGAGCGCATCTGGGAGGCTGGTGAATGCACGCCGAAAGAGGTGCTGGCCACGTACGACGAACCGCGGCCGCTCATCACGAGCATTTCAAACACATTCCAGTCGCTCGAACGTAAGGGGTTCCTCACACATCGCCAGCAAGGTCGAGGCTATGTCTATATCCCTGCGGTGGAGAAGAAGGACTACGGACGTTCGCGT
Organism: uncultured Prevotellaceae bacterium; assembly: GCA_900319385.1. Classification (GTDB taxonomy): domain Bacteria; phylum Bacteroidota; class Bacteroidia; order Bacteroidales; family Bacteroidaceae; genus UBA3839. Next base: position 44,515 of record ONOG01000017.1, read on the forward strand.
CTGGGAACGTTCATCGACAAATACTTCGGCTCGGACTACACCGACGTGGTGTCTGGATTCGTGAAGGAGGAAAAACTGACCGAAGTCGAACTGATCGAATTGTTGCACACACTCATCAACGAACGAAAGTAAATCTATGGCCAGCTTTATCATCTACGTCATCAAGTGGGCAATCTGCCTGACGCTGCTCTACAGTCTCTACGGCCTGTTCCTGCGCCGCGAAACTTTCCACCGCCTCAATCGCGCAGTGCTCGTGGTCATCATGGTGATGAGCATGGTGCTGCCCTGTTTCCAGCTGACCATCCCCCGCCCTACACCGTTGAGCCTTGGGATGGAAAATCTCACACAGGTCGTGGAGCAGCAGGCAAGCAAGCCATCGCTCACGCACAAGGTGGCAAGGGTGGAGGAACGAAGCGAGACTGAGATGAAAGCGAGAAAAAACGCTACCCTCCCCCAGCCCACACCGACATGGACGGGACTCCAGCTTGTCATCATGGCATATCTCGGCGGTGTCGTAATCTTCCTACTATTATATATATGGAGCATCTTGCGCTTCGTCTGGCTGCTACACCGTTCACAGCGTGTCGAATGCCCGATGGCACCGCGCTGGGTACATGTGGTCGTATCGCCATCGGTACAGAATTCCTGCTCTTGGCTTCGGTGGGTCGTGCTCAGTCAGGGCGACCTTGGCAGTTCGGTGATCGTGCGACACGAATGTGCCCACCTGCGCTGTGGACATTCTTGGGACAAAATCCTCTGCGAACTCACCTGCCGACTGCTCTGGCCCCTACCTTTCGCTTGGATGCTGCGACAGGACCTCGCCGACGTCCATGAGTTCGAAGCCGACCGCGCCGTCCTACAGGGTGGTGCCGACAAAATAGAATACAACATGTTGATAATAAGAAAAGCCGCTCGCACCGGACTGCAGCCTGTGACGAACGCATTTAACGAAAGCTCAACAAAAAAACGAATGATTATGATGTTCAAAAAGAAATCCACCAGGCGCTCTGCCCTCAAAGCGCTATACGTCTTGCCGCTCGCTGCCTTCGCCGTCGTGGCGTTTGCAAAGCCCGAGATGATGGAACAGATTGAGGAGGAAGTGAAAAGAAGCCTTCCCACAGTCCCCTCCCAAAGAGAGGAAATTACCACCGCAGATGTCGTTGCTGAAACACCCAAAACCGAACCCGAAATTCCCGCGGCGGAGACAGTGCAGTACGAAGCCGCGCAGGAAGAGATTCGGGAAGAATTTTCGCCCGAACTTCTGCTCGACTCCACGATGACGGCCATTGGCGCACAGAAGATAGGCGAGGGCGTCTATGTAGGACGCTTCGAACCAAACTTTTCGAGCGACACCATCCGTGTGGCAACAGTATGGCTCGACAACAAACAGTCGGAACACACCCACGAGTACCGCTTCCGCGATGCTGTGGAGGGTACGTACAACATCGACCTGCAATGGGAAGAGCGCGAGCATCTGGGTCGTGGTTGGCACATCCGCTGGATGAAGCCCGCCGTCGAGGCTGATGCCGCACGCCAGCAGTACCACCGCAGCGAAGCGAAGTCCATCGCTCCCCTCTTCATGATACCAGGCGAAGTGCCGAACGCCGAGAATCTGCCCACGTCGCAGGGCTGGCTCGAACAGACTGACAGCGAGACGCACTTCGTGATGCCTGTTCCTGCAAAGATTGTCAAACTCGGCAACTTCACCCTCCGCACCCGACACGCCTGCCTGCTCGATCCCGAAACGGGCGACAAATACATGTGCCGCGGTGTGCGCATCTACACAGGCAAAGGCGAAGATCTCGCCCAGGACGTCTCGCTCGAGACGGAAGTGGACGACGACATGCTCCTCATGGCCACCTTCGTCTTCCCACCGCTGGACAAGAAGGTGAACCGCATCGCCCTCTACGACTACGAGACGAGCGAAATGTCCGAATTCTACAACGTGAAGGACATCACGCGAAAGCCCATGAAGATTATTCCCTAACCCTCAACACTCCTGATTATGAAACAATACACATTCCTCGCCGCCGCACTGCTCCTGCTCTGCGCCTGCGGCACACAGAAACAGGCTGTTTCCTCACTTCCCCTCTACGACGAACGGCCGGCGAACGAAATCCCCACCATCGAACGGCCGGCATGGCCCAACTACGACACGCAGAACGAAAACTCGTTCGCCGTCTTCTCCCACATCTATGAACCCCCTGTCCGTCAGGGACTCCCGCTGATGGGCAGCCAGGGTGACGGAAGCAACGCCACGTGGCGGCTCTATCGCTGCAAGGATGCCACCTACCTTACCTACGACTACGTGATTCCACAGGACTGGTTCTTCTTCCGTTTCACCACGGGCTCGTGCCTCATCGATGCCGACACGGGCGACCGCTACCTGCTGCGCGAAGTCGAACATCTGCCGATGGACCAGTGCTTCTGGATTCACGGCATGACAGGTCGCACCATCCGTCTCGTCCTTATCTATGCCCCGCTGCCCGAAAGTGTGAAGCGCATCTGCGTCTATGAAGCCGAAGGCGAATCGCGACAGTGGATGGACGGCGACGCATGGCTGAGCGAAGTACACGACGTCAACACCCTGCGCCAGCCCATCGTATGGTCCGAATCCAGGGCCGGCCGCATCCACACCGACACGGGAGGCCGCATCATCCGCTAAAAGTTTTTCTTCAAAAATTAAGTTAGTTTGTACATAGAAAAGAAAGAGCCTATAGGCGCCCTGCATGGCCTGCGAAGGTCGTGCAGGGCATGGCCGTTTGAAGCACCGAAGCAGGACAATTCGGCGACTGTGTTTTCCCAGTCCGTTCATGAGTTGCCTGCCAGGCGATGATTCCGCCCCTCTGATTTTCCTCCATTTATGCTCTTTTTACGCATGATTTGTCTTCTGTTTATACAAATGTAGGAAAAAAGCAGGGATTATTTGCTTTTTATCTCTATTCATCGTAACTTTGCAGCAAATTTCCACAAAAAGGGTAACAAAATGAACAAGATTGTTAGTAAGGAACAGTTTTCAGAGAAAGTATTCAAGCTGGTAGTCGAAGCCCCGCTGATTGCCAAGGCACGCAAGGCCGGCCACTTCGTCATCGTCCGTGTGGGCGAGAAAGGTGAACGTATGCCCCTCACGATTGCGGACAGCGACGTGGAGCAGGGAACGATTACGCTCGTCGTGCAGAAGGTCGGCTATTCTTCGACCAAGCTCTGCGACCTCAATGCAGGCGACTACATCACCGACGTGGTCGGTCCGCTCGGTCAGGCGACACACATCGAGAAGTTCGGCACCGTGCTTTGTGCCGGTGGCGGTGTGGGTGTGGCTCCGATGCTGCCCATCATCAAGGCTCTGAAACTGGCAGGCAACCGTGTCATCTCCGTGTTGGCAGGTCGCACGCGCGAACTTATTATATTAGAAGAACAGGTTCGCGAGTACAGCGACGAGGTGATCATCATGACCGACGACGGCTCGTATGGCCAGAAGGGCGTCGTGACCGTCGGCATGGAACAGGTGATTCAGCGGGAGAAGGTCGATAAGTGTTTCGCCATCGGCCCCGCCATCATGATGAAGTTCTGCTGTCTGCTCACCAAGAAATATAACGTTCCCACCGACGTGTCGCTCAACACCATCATGGTCGATGGTACAGGTATGTGCGGTGCCTGCCGCATCACGGTGGGCGGTCAGACCAAGTTCGTCTGCGTCGATGGCCCCGAGTTCGACGGCCATCAGGTGGATTTCGACGAGATGTTCAAGCGCATGGGAGCTTTCCGCGACATAGAGTTGGAAGAGATGAAGAAGCTGGAGGAGCACGTGGCTGCGTCGGCACCTGCGTGCAGCGCCTCTGCGGCTGAACCTGCCAACAAGCCACAATCTGCCTCTGGAGAAGACGGCAAGGCTGCGCTCGCTGAACTCACCGACCGCAACGCAGCATGGCGAGAAGAGCTCCGCAGCAGCATGAAACCCAAGGAGCGCACTCAGATTGAGCGCTGTGTGATGGGCGAGCTCGACCCTGTCTATCGTGCAACGACGCGCACTGAGGAGGTGAATATCGGACTGACCGAGGAGCAGGCTCTGACCGAGGCCAAGCGCTGTCTGGACTGCCCCAATCCGACCTGTATGGAGGGATGCCCCGTCAGCATCAACATCCCGTCGTTCGTCAAGAACATCGAACGCGGACATTTCCTCGATGCAGCCCGCGTGCTCAAATCAACATCGTCGCTGCCCGCCGTGTGCGGACGTGTATGTCCGCAGGAGAAGCAGTGTGAGTCGCGCTGCATCCATGTCAAGATGAAAGGAAAGCCTGTTGCCATCGGTTACCTGGAGCGTTTCGCCGCCGACTACGAACGTGAGAGCGGTCGGATGTCGCTGCCCGAGCAGGCTCCGAAGAACGGTAAGAAGGTGGCCATCGTGGGTTCTGGCCCAGCCGGACTGTCCTGTGCCGGCGACCTCGCCAAACTTGGCTACGACGTCACCGTGTTCGAAGCTCTGCATGAAATCGGCGGCGTACTGAAGTACGGCATTCCCGAATTCCGTCTGCCCAACGCCATCGTCGATGTCGAGATTGACAACCTGCGCCAGATGGGTGTTACCTTTGTCAAGGACTGCATCGTCGGCAAGACTATAACCATCCAAGAACTGGAAAACGAAGGCTACAAGGCTATTTTCGTGGCGTCGGGTGCCGGTCTGCCCAACTTCATGAACATCCCTGGCGAAAACAGCACGGGCATCATGTCGAGCAACGAATACCTCACCCGTGTCAACCTCATGGACGCATCGAACCCAGAGAGCGACACCCCCATCAACAAGGCGAAGAGCGTGATGGTGGTCGGTGGCGGCAACACGGCGATGGACTCCTGCCGCACTGCCAAGCGACTGGGGGCAGAGCACGTATTCATCGCCTATCGTCGCAGCGAGGCCGAAATGCCGGCTCGACTCGAGGAAGTGAAGCACGCCAAGGAGGAGGGTATCGAATTCCTCACCCTGCACAACCCCATCGAATACATTGCCGACGAGAAGGGCAAAGTGTGCCAGGTCAAGCTCCAGAAGATGGAACTCGGCGAACCTGATGCCAGCGGACGCCGCAGTCCTGTGCCCATCGAGGGTGCCATCGAGACACGCGACATCGACATGGCTATCGTGGCCGTGGGTGTCAGCCCGAACCCCATCGTGCCCAAGTCGGTCGAGGGGCTGGAACTGGGACGCAAGAACACCATTGCCGTCAACGAGCAGATGCAGTCGAACATCCCCACCATCTTTGCCGGTGGCGACATCGTGCGTGGCGGCGCCACCGTCATCCTGGCCATGGGCGACGGACGCCGTGCAGCCCAGAACATCGACGAGATGCTGAAGGGATAAGCGCCCCCTCCCACGACCCTCTCGGGGGAGAGGTCAGCATCTGTTCTGCAATAAAAAAGCCGAAAGGTTTGCACCTTTCGGCTTTTTTATGTAATTTTGCCTGCTCAACAATCTATTTCTCATGCTACGACAATTCACCATTTCACTGGCTATCCTGCTCGGCAGCCTGACTCTGACTGCTTCAGCCCAACAATACTACCCCACTCTGCAGGTCGATTCGAACGATGTGGCACAGAAACTGCGTGCCTTGCGCTTCGAAGAAGCTCAGACACAAATCAAGCGGGAAATCAACCAGGAGAAGCGTAAACGACACTCGACCACCCAGCTTGAACGCCAACAACGCGAAGCAGCGACAGGGCTTCAGATGCTGAAAGGGACGGCACAACTGCTTGTGATTGACTCCGTGGTCATTCAGAAGTCACAGCTGCTCAGCGCTTACCATTTCTCACCCGAAGTGGGAAAAATCTGGCTGGAAAACTCAAGTTTGGGAAAGCAGTCGCTTGCTGTCTATGAGACGGAACGTGGCAATCGGCAGTACCGCGCCACTGTGTCGGACGATTCGCTGCAGAACATACAGCTGGTCAGTGTGGACAAAGAAGGAAACCAGCTCGGCAAACCCCAGCCGCTGAACGGTCTCGGCATCGACAGCGACACCAACTATCCGTTCATGATGTCGGACGGCATGACGTTCTACTTTGCCGCAAAAACGAATGACGGACTCGGAAACTATGACCTCTATGTCACTCGCTACGACTCGGACAATAACCGTTTCTACAAAGCCGAGAACCTGGGATTTCCCTATAATTCGTACGCCAACGACTATCTGCTCGTCATCGACGAGGTGAACAACATCGGATGGTTTGCCAGCGACCGCTATCAGCCAGCCGACAAGGTGTGCGTATATACCTTCATCCCTGCGACAAGCCGCCATACGATCGACTACGAACATACCGATGCTGCACTCATGCGCCAGCAAGCAAGCCTTCGGCCTTTGAATGCAACATGGACCGAAGAAAACAAGCCGCAACGTGACGAAGCCACACGCCGGCTGTCAAAACTCATGAACACAGCTAAGCAACAGAAGCAGAACGACTTCGAGTTCGTCCTCAATGACCAACACACCTACACCTCGCTCAACGACTTCAAAAAGACGCGAGCCAGACAACTGTGCCAGGAATGGCTGCAAAAACAGAAAAATCTCAGAACCCTCGAAGGACAACTGGAAACACTGCGGGACGAATATGCCAAGGCCAACCGCACCCGCCAACGTGCCTTGACCCAACAAATCCTCGACCTCGAACACCGTGTCGAAGAACTGACCAACGAGGTCTATGCCACAGCCAAAGCCATACGGCAAGCTGAACAATAACGTTTCACTTGGGACACACTTCGTGTGGAAATGCCACAAGTTTGCTTCAAATGAAAACAAATTATGTTTGAAAAGATTTTGAGAATAATTTGACTCATTTCCTGCCGAAGCCGGCTTATCTGAATAACTCCAAAAACTCTATACTGTCATGAAAAAAACATTTGCTCCCTCCGAACTGATCATCAACGAAGATGGATCTTGCTTCCACCTTCACCTGCGCCCTGAGCAGTTGGCTGATCGTGTCATCCTCGTTGGCGACCCTGCTCGTGTCAACACCGTAGCCGCACATTTCGACACCCGCGAATGCGAAGTGTCAAGCCGTGAATTCCACACCATCACTGGCACTTACAAAGGCAAACGCATCACTTGCCAGAGCCACGGCATCGGGTGCGACAACATTGACATCGTCATGACCGAGCTCGACACGCTCGCCAACATCGACTACAATACTCGTACCGAAAAAGACGAGCACCGAACCCTCACCTGTGTGCGCATAGGCACATGCGGAGGCCTGCAACCCTATACGCCTGTCGGTTCTTTCATCGCTTCGGTCAAGAGCATCGGATTCGACGGACTGCTCAACTACTACGGAGGCCGCAACGATGTGTGCGACCTGAAGTTAGAAGAGGCCTTCAAGCAGCACATGCACTGGGACCCCATCAAAGGTGCGCCCTATGTCTCCGTGGCTGACCAAGACCTTATAGAACAAATTGCTCAGGATGACATGGTGCGAGGCTACACCATCTCGTGCGGTGGCTTCTACGGTCCGCAAGGCCGAGAAATCCGCATACCACTGGCCGACCCGCAGCAGAACGAGAAAGTGGAGTCGTTTGAATACGATGGCTTGAAGGTGTGCAACTTCGAAATGGAAAGCTCTGCCCTTGCCGGACTTGCAGCGCTGCTTGGTCACCGTGCCATGACCTGCTGCATGGTCATCGCCAACCGCTACGCTCAGGAAATGAACACGGGCTACAAGAACACCATCGACTCCTTGATACAAAAAGTGCTCGACCGTATATGATTTTTTTAGTCATTATGTCCATCATATTTATCATCCTTGCCGTCATCTTTCTGATGGGTAAGGGTGATAAACTCATTGCTGGTTATAATACTGCGAGTGAAGAAGAAAAAAGCAAAGTCAACATCAAGCGGTTGCGTTTACTGATGGCTATCATTTGCGTAATAACCGCCGGCTTTCTGAGCATCCAACCCATCATTGAAAGCAACCGTGCAACACAGATTGGGGCTTTCTTTGCATTCATCCTTGTAACGATGGTTTTCATTATCCTTGCCAATACTTGGGCCAAAAAGAAATGAGCAACAACGATACCATCTGCGCCCTCGCAACTCTGCGCCCTCGCAACTGCTCCAGGTGGAGCCCTCGGCATCATCCGCATCAGCGGCCCGTCATCCTTCAGCGTGGTCAGCGCCATCTGTTCCGTATGCTTCGACCCCGTCGAAGCCAACACCGTCCACTTTACCCGCCTCACCGATGGTACCGACGTCATCGATGAGGCTATGGTCTCAGTTTTTAAAGCTCCTCATAGCTACACTGGCGAAGACTCTGTGGAGATCAGCTGTCACGGCTCACGCTATATATTAAATAAGGTGCTGAAGCTTTTGGTGCAGAATGGTTGTCGAATGGCTGGTCCGGGTGAATACACCCAACGCGCCTATCTCAACGGCAAGATGGATCTCTCGCAAGCCGAAGCCGTTGCCGACCTCATCGCCTCTACCAACCGCGCCACCCATCATATGGCCATGAGCCAACTGCGTGGAGGATTTTCGTCCGAGCTTGCCACACTGCGCGACCAACTGCTCCGGCTCACCTCCCTACTCGAACTCGAACTCGACTTCTCCGACCACGAAGACCTCGAATTTGCAGACCGCACAGAATTGCTCACCCTGGCCCAACACATTGACCAACGCATCACAACTCTGGCACATTCGTTCGAAACCGGACAAGTCCTCAAGCAAGGCATTCCCGTCGCCATTGTGGGTAAGACAAATGTTGGGAAAAGCACCCTGCTCAATGCACTGCTAAACGACAACCGTGCCATCGTCAGCGACGTCCATGGCACAACCCGAGACACCATCGAAGAAACCCTCGACATCAATGGTGTGACCTTCCGATTCATCGACACAGCAGGATTGCGCGAAACCACTGACACGGTAGAAAAAATCGGCATTGACCGCACACATCAGAAGATCTCCGAAGCCCGCATCATCATCTGGCTGCTGGACGAAATGCCCACACAGGCAGAACTGAGTGAAATGAACCTTCTTTCCGAAGGGAAATCGACTATATATGTCCACAACAAATCCGACCTCTTCGAACGTCAGACCTTTACCCCATACATCTCTCCATTACTCCTGATCAGTGCCAAAAAGAGACAAAATATTGACACGTTGAAAAACAAAATCTACGAAGCAGCTCACCTCCAAGCACTCGCAGGCAACGACATCATTATCACCTCTGCCCGCCACTACGAGGCCCTTATCCATGCCCACACCAACCTTCAACAAGTCATCAATGGCATTCAAACCAACCTGTCTGGCGACCTCATAGCAGAGGACCTGCGCCTCGTCCTCTCAGATCTTGCCGACATCACCGGTTCCTCCATCACCCCCACCGAAACCCTCCATAATATCTTTAAACATTTTTGCGTGGGAAAGTGATTTTTTGCAAAGAAAAGCATACTATATGCAAATATGGCTTGTAAATCGCATGATTTCAAGCATTTAAAATTTCGTCTAT
>ONOG01000035.1 GCA_900319385.1 uncultured Prevotellaceae bacterium
CTTAATAATGAAATGATAAAGTTGTCCCGAGTTGTCCTTTGTTGTCCCGAGTTGTCTTCTAAAAAAATCCCGAAAGTTGAGTTTTCTGACTAAAAATCCTTGTTTTCCGCTTTGCGAAAAGCATTTTCACGTAACGGATCCCGATTTATTTCATTTTTGTCCGCCGACGGACCGTCGGTAGTCCGCCGTCTGAGCGTCGGCAAAGCGCCGTTTACCCTGTCGGTTGTCCGCCGTCTGAGCGTCGGCAGTCCGCCGTCTGACGGCCGGCAAAGCGCCGTCTGCCGATAGGTTTGTCCGCCGTCTGCCGACGCTGAGTCCGCCGACTACCGACACTCCGTCGGCGGACAAATGAAAAGTGAAAGGCAATAGAGTGAAAAGTGAAAGGCAGACAAGTGAAAAGTGAAAGGTGAAAAGTGAAAAATGGGTCGGAAATCAACGCGTCGTGGCTGCGAAATTTCCGCACGAGCGGTTGGTCGCTGACTTCTGCGCGATTCTCAGCGCACGAACGGGCAAGGCCGAAGTTGTCGAAATCGCAACTAACTCTGCCCGATTTCCGTCAAATGTTAAAATGCCCAGCCTTCGGAACTCATCCAACGAAGCCCCGAAGGGGCGACAGAGCATAGGCAGGGGCAATTTTTACTGGGTATCACTCATTAGAAACTCAACTCTCGGAAGTTATTGTTTATACCATGAATAGCATGAATAACATAAATGATGGTTTGCAAAGCGATAAGGGCCACCATGAATGGTGAAGCCTTACGGCTTTATTGCCTGCGGAGGAGGAATAGATGCGGAGCATCCACCATTCATGGTCGCCTCTATTCATGGTTGACGACATGAATTCTAAGCATCCATGATGGGACATTGATTCATGTTATTCATCCAATTCATGGTGTCAATATTTGATATACACGGTGTCACAACTTTCGAAACTTGAAATATTTCATTTTCCGAGGTCATGGTCGCCACCCGAAAAGCTCGGGAGCGCTGTGCTTTGTACGCAGCGAAGGACGTAATTTTGCGCCGTGCAAAAATTTTTGGTAATGTTTTCTTTGCATTTCGACGACTAATTTGTAACTTCGCAGTCGGAAGTTTTTGCACACATTTTTCTAACTAAAACTAATACATTATGCGCAATTCGATTATCAAGTTCCCTGTGCCGGCCAACGAGCCGGTCAAGGCTTATCTGGCCGGTTCGCCAGAGCGTGTGGCCCTCGAAGCTGAGCTCGAGCGCCAGTACAACACCGTCGTCGATATCCCCATCATCATCGGCGGCAAGGAGATACGTACGGGCGACGTGGGCGAGGTCCGCTGTCCGCACGACCACAAACATGTGCTTGCCCGCTACCACAAGGTCGGCGAGAAGGAAGTAGAGATGGCTGTCGAGGCCGCCATGAAGGCCTGGCAGGAGTGGTCGAAGACCGACTGGACGGTGCGTGCCGGCATCGTGCTCAAGATGGCAGAGCTGCTCGCCACCAAGTATCGCCCCATCATGAATGCGGCGTGCATGCTCGGACAGAGCAAAAACATCTACCAGGCCGAAATCGACTCCGCCTGCGAGACCATCGACTTCTTCCGCTACAACGTCCACTATGCGTCGAAGATCTACCAGATGCAGCCCAAGGACGGAGCCGGAAACATCAACCACACGGAGTATCGTCCGCTCGAAGGCTTCGTGCTGGCCGTCACCCCGTTCAACTTCACCTCCATCGCCTCCAACCTCTGCATGACGCCTGTGCTCATGGGCAACGTGGCTGTGTGGAAGCCCTCCACCACTTCGCTGCTCAGCAACTACTACCTCATGCAGCTGTATAAGGAGGCTGGGCTGCCCGACGGCGTGGTCAACTTCCTCCCAGGCAGCGGTGCCCTCATCGGCAAGGTCTGCACACAGTCGAAATACTTCGCAGGAATCCACTTCACCGGCTCCACCGCCACGTTCAAGAGCCTCTGGCAGCAGGCCTGCTCCCACCTCGACAACTATATCTCCTATCCGCGCCTCGTGGGCGAGACCGGCGGCAAGGACTTCATCTTCGTCCATCCCTCGGCCGACCCGAAGGCGGTCGCCACGGCTGCCTTCTGCGGAGCCTACGAGTTCCAGGGACAGAAGTGCTCGGCTGCCAGCCGCATGTATATCCCCAAGAGCCTCTGGCCCGAAGTGCTGGAAGACGTGAAGCGCATGGCGCAGGACGTAAAGATGGGCGACGTGCGTGACGCTTCGAACTTCATCAATGCCGTGATCGACGAAGCCTCGTTCGACAAGTGCAAGTCGTACATCGACTACGCCGAGCAGGCCAGCGACGCACGCGTCGTCATGGGTGGCAAGTGCGACAAGACGGTCGGCTGGTTCGTTGAACCCACCGTCATCGAAACCACCAACCCGCGTTTCAAGTCGATGGAAGAAGAAATCTTCGGCCCCATCCTCACCGTCTATCCCTACGACGACGACAAGGTGGACGAGACCGTCCGTCTGTGCGACGAGACATCGCCCTACGGCCTCACCGGCGCCGTCTTCGGTCGCGACCGCATGGCCGTCGAGAAGATTGCTGACCAGCTCTGCTACGCCGCCGGCAACTTCTACATCAACGACAAGCCCACCGGTGCCGTGGTCGGCATGCAGCCCTTCGGCGGCGCACGTGCTAGCGGTACGAACGACAAGGCCGGCGGCGAGTTCAACCTTATCCGCTGGATCATCCCCCGCGTCATCAAGGAAACACTCGTCAGCCCCACCGACTATCGGTACACGTATCTGAAGTAGAGACCCACCCATCAAGGATTTTAAGGATGAAAAGGATGACTGCAAAACATCTTTTACCATCCTTAAAATCCTTGATTTTTATACCACAAACAACAATGAAAAAGATTCTTCTTTGGGCGATGGCAGCCTTCGCTGTTGCTGCCTGCCAACAGACAAAAACGACAAATGACGATGTCGTGGCTCCTGAGGACACCATCAACATTCCCGAATGTGTGGTCACTGGCGTGCCCGACAGCCTACACCTCGACCCCTTCTACAAGAAATATGTCGATGTGAACGGACTGCCGCTCATCTCCTCGTGGCGCGTGCCCGACTCGGCCTTCGTCGCTGCCCACCGCACACTCTATGCCATGACCTGCATGCTGCCGCCAGCCGTGCTCGACTCGATGGTGGCACGCGGCACACGCATCGCCATCATGGCACGCTACGAGGGCACTACCGACATCCCTGAGCACCACCACCTCATCAACGACACCACGCTCAACTGGGACCTCCGCGCCCGCGGACTCGGCGGCGACCTGAGCCTCCCGCTCACCTCCTGTGCCGAGGAGAACGTGCTCGGCTACCAAATCGACAAATACCATGCCGAGGACATCCTCATCCACGAGTTCGCCCACTCCATCCACCTCATCGGACTCATGCTCGCCGTACCCGACTTCGACAGCCGGCTGAAGACCTGCTACGAGAACGCCAAGGCCCGTGGCATCCTCGACGGAACCTACCGCATCACCGACAAGGAGGAATACTTCGCCGAGGGCATCCAGGACTGGTTCAACACCAATGCCGAGATGGACCACCCCGACGGCAAGCACAACTACGTCAACACCCGCGAAGAACTGGAGGAGTTCGACCCCGACCTCTACAACCTCATCGCCGAATACTTCCCGAAGACTTCGCTGCACATCAGCAAACACAAGAAAGTAAACAACATCACTCGCGCCGACTACCATGACAATAAGTAACGACACCTACGGCCGACGCCGCGCACAACTCAAACGCGACATGGGCAGCGGCCTGCTGCTCTTCCTGGGCAACGGCGAGGTAGGCATGAACTATGCCGACAACACCTACCGTTTCCGTCAGGACAGTTCCTTCCTCTACTTCTTCGGACTGGACTACCCCGACCTCGCAGCCGTCATCGACATCGACGAAGACCGCGAAATCGTCTTCGGCAACGAGCTCACCATCGACGACATCGTCTGGACGGGACTTCAGCCCACGCTCCACGAAAAGGCCGAGCGCTACGGCATCCGCGAGACCAAGCCGATGGCCGAGCTCGCCCACTACATCGCCCGCGCACAGAGCCGCGGCCAGGCCATCCACTTCCTGCCGCCCTACCGCGGCGACCACAAGGTGTGGCTCTACGAACTGCTGGGCACACAGCCCGCAGAGCAGGCCGACCGTGCCTCCGTCCCCTTCATCAAGGCAATCGTGAAGCAGCGCATCCACAAGACCGACGAAGAGATCCTCGCCATCGAAGAGAGCGTCGATATCAGCACCGAGATGCACCTCGCCGCCTACCGTAAGGTGCGCCCAGGCGTCCACGAAAGCGAAGTCGCCGCCGTCGTCGAGGAGGTGGCGTGCCGCCATGGCAACCAACTGGCCTTCCCCACCATTGCCACGGTGCAGGGACAGGTGCTCCACAACCACGGCTTCATCCACGAGCTGAAGGAAGGCGACATCTTCCTGCTCGACGCCGGAGCCGAGACCAAGATGCACTACGCCGGCGACCTCTCGTCGGCCATGCCCGTGGGCGAACGCTTCACGGAGCGGCAGAAGACCATTTATGAGATACACCTGCGCTCGTTCTACGCCGCCGTCGATACGCTGAAGGTCGGCGTGCCCTTCCGCGACGCTCACATCGCCGCCGCCACCGCCATCTGCGAGGGAATGAAGGACCTCGGGCTGATGAAGGGCGATCCGGCCGAGGCAGCCCGCATCGGTGCCTACGCCCTGTTCTTCCCCTGCGGGCTGGGACACATGGTGGGGCTCGACGTGCACAACATGGAGAACCTCGGCGAGCAATACGTCGGCTACCTCGAGGGCGAAAAGAAATCGACGCAGTTCGGATTCAAGTCGCTTCGTCTGGCCCGTCCGCTCGAACCCGGCTTCGTCTTCACCATCGAGCCAGGCATCTATTTCATCCCCGAGCTGATGGACAAGTGGGAGGCTGAACGGCAGTTCACCGACTTCATCTGCTACGACCGCCTGCAGCCCTGGCGCGACTTCACCGGCCTGCGCAACGAACTCAACTACGCCGTCATGGCCGACGGCAGCGTCCGTCTGCTCGGCACGATTCAGAAGCCGATGACGGTCGATGAGGTCTATGCCGCCAAGAACGGCTGAGTAAACATCTCCCCCTGACGGAACGCGGGTGTCGGCAGACTGGCTGCCGACACCCGCGTTTGCTGTGGTGGTGAATGGATAGATGGTGAGTTTACTTGCGCTGCTTGGCACCGAAGGCACCGTTACGAGCCTTGGCCATAATCATACTGCCTACATCCAAGCGGACTTTACCCTCGAAACTGATGTTGAAGTCCTCGTCGCTGTTAAGCACGCTGCTGACTTCCACCTTCGTGTTGCCCTCGTCATCGACTTCAATGAAGCACGTACCACTCTTGAAGTCACTGCCACTTTCATACCAACTGTCAGTATTATCATAGAGGCCCAGCGTCCAAGACGAGTCCTCCCATAGGGTCGTCAGGTCGAGGGTCTGGCCAAGGAACTTGGCAGGCATATCAACTTCACCCACGAAGTTCCGGTCCGAGTCGTAGAATGAGATTGCATACGCGTTAACGTCCGGGTAAAAGTTCAAATAGACAGCATCGACGGCGGAGGTGGTGCCGTTGCAAGTCACGGTGCCAGCGCCAGACCATTCGGGGGGAGCCACAGAGGACACATCCGTGAATTTTCCTTCGTAGGATGCTGAGCAGCTAATGTCAATATCAACACTGCTATCGTGAACCACGGCATCGGACAGAGTCAGTTTCACCTCGCCCGTTTCGGCATCGATTGCTACGCTGATGCTGCCCGACTTGACGTCACCATTAGACACTTGATACCAACTATGCCGGCTTTTACTTGAGACATACACTCCTAACCAAGTTGAGTACTTTGCTGTCCCGGGAATGTCGAGGAGTTGATGTGTATCGCCATCGGCAAATTCAGCGGCAAGGTCAACACTGAGCAATTGATGATCGACGTCATCATAAAAAGAAAGATAATACCCGTCATACACCCAGTTATACTCGACGGTAACCCGCCTGATTGTATAGTCCGTGCCGTCGATGGTCACAGAACCCGTGCCATAGACGGGCTTATCGACGTAGATGACAGCAGGCGAGACACGCTCCACGGAAGCCCACGTGCCATGATCTTGATAGATTTCGTACGACGAATGGGTCAAGTTCCGATATTCATAGCCATCCTCGGTGAAAGAGCACGTGCCTTTGGTGGGATCTGTAGCATCGGGACTGAAGCAGTCGGACACACCCATTTCGGGTGTTTCAATCCACTTCACATACTGGTCGGCCAGGGGGGCATAGATGGGATCGGTGCAGTCGGCCTTGACGTGGTAGAAGGTCACGACGCGGTCACTGCGGAAGTCACGGCAGAGCTTGTCGAACACAGGGAGGGGGAAGCCGGAACGCGGAGAGGTGATGTACCACTGTCCACCGAGCATTTCGAGGGCTTCATCGACCGTTGTGGGGACCACGAGTCGCTCTTCTTCGACGAAGGTAATCTGCTTCACCTTCTCTGTTTCAATCTTGGTGACGTTGCCATCGACATCTTCGACCACCATCTTGGTGACCGTCTCTTGCGCCATGGCGCTGGCAGCTGTGCCGAGCAGAGCTGCAAGGAATAGAATCTTTTTCATAATGTTTGTTACTTTTTAATCTTAATGACTTGCTTGTCGGCACGGATCACGTACACGCCCTGCGGCTCGGCGGTGAGCGGCAGGTCGAGCTGTCCGTTGCTGCCTACGCGTGCCTGGCGCAGCAGCTGTCCGGCGGCGTTATACACTTGCACCATCGTGCCGGCAGCGAAGCCGGCCAGGCGCACACCGTCCTGCGTGGCACGGACGAGGCGGCTGTCCTGCGTGGCGCGGCTGATGGCGGTGGGAATGTCCACCTTGGCAAAGTCCATCTTGTCGATGTCGGCCAGCGCATGACGCGCACTCACCTCGCTGGCGGTCACCACCAGTTCGGTGCCTTCGTACGTGAGTACGGGACGTTCGGGCAGGATGTAGGTCACGGTCGTGGCGTCCTTCTGATGGAGGACGAGCGCATCGACCGTCATCATCTCCTGCGCTGCTGCCATGCGTGCGACGGCGAGCAGCAAGACGAGTAGTACGGTTTTCTTCATACGGTTTGGGGGTTAAATGAATAATAAGGTTGCCTGTTCTCTGCGACAAAGATACGTTTTTTTTGCACGTGTGGCAAGAAAAATATTCAAAAAATACGCGATTCACGTTATTTTATTGGGATTTTTTTGTGAAATCGGGGCAATTTCGGCGGAAGAAGTCCCGAGGGGACGAAGGACCACGCCGCACCCCAAACTCCGCCACGCCGCGCCCCAAACTCCGCCACGCCGCACCACCGACTCGGCTGCTGCGCCGACCAAACTCAAAATATCACTGATATTTTTGAAAATCTCAATGGAATTTGTAAGAATATCAGTGGTATTTGTAGAAATATCAATGATATTTTGAGTTTATTCCGTGGATGACATGATTTTATACCATGAATGGCATGAATGTAAACCGTGGACTTCAGAATTTTATACCATGAATGTCATGAATGTAAACCATGAATTATTTCTAATGAGTTCTAATTTTTTTCTCTATATTCCTTTATTGCAACCATGAATTAGGAAGCCTTACGGCTTTATTGCCTGCTGAAGGGGAATAGATGCGGAGCATCCCTAATTCATGGTTGCCTAAGGCAAAATATTTTGAAAACTCAGACAACCCGCAGGCAAAATTAGAAATAATTAGAAATAATTCATGGTATAAAATTATCGCATCCTCGGTTTACATTCATGCCATCCATGTTATATAATTTACAAGTTCATGGAATAAAAAAAATCGGGTTTACACGTCAATCTTTTGAAATCTGGACGTCAATGGGGCGTATGGGTGCTTGGGAACTCCTGGGCTTGTGCATGACTCCCATGTTGTTTACCTGTCAATGGAGTTCAAGACATCCTCACTCTATGGCAGGTGCCTTGCCCGTGTATGCTCAGCCAAAATATTTTGCCCGAAATGGTGGCGATGTGGAAAATGTTTGTTAACTTTGCAGCTGAGAATCTAAACACACACAATATGAGCAATTTCCCCATCCAGCACCCCGAGAATGAGGGGGGCATGAACGAGCGCATCAAACGGCTGCGCCAACAGAACTTCGACACACCAACGACGCTGAGCATCGAACGGGCACTGATCGAGACGGAGTTTTACAAAAAGAACTACGGCACGATGCCCATCGCTGTGCTGCGTGCCAAGAACTTCTACGAAATCTGCAAGAAGAAAACCCTCTACATCGGCGACGACGAACTCATCGTGGGCGAACGCGGACCGGTGCCCAAGGCGGTGCCGACGTTCCCCGAGCTGACTTGCCACTCGGTCGAGGACCTGCATACGCTCGACACACGCGAACTGCAGTCGTACCACATCTCGCAGGAGGACATCGACACCTACGAGCGCGAGGTGATTCCGTACTGGAAGGGTAAGACGCAGCGCGAACGCATCTTCAACCATGTGTCGAAGGAGTGGGAAGAGGCGTACCATGCCGGTGTGTTCACCGAATTCATGGAACAGCGTGCCGCCGGCCACACGGCCATGGACGGCAAGATGTACCGCGAAGGTCTGCTCGACGTGAAGGCTCGCATCGAGAAGAAACTTGCGGAGCTGGACTTCATCTACGACCCCGAGGCTACCGACAAACAGCAGGAGCTGGAGGCGATGGCGATCTCGTGCGACGCCGCCATCCTCTTTGCCGAGCGCCACGCCGAGCTGGCTGAGCAGATGGCTGCAAAGGAGACGAATCCGCAGCGCAAGGCCGAATTGGAGAAGATTGCCGACGTGTGCCGCTGGGTGCCTGCCCATGCGCCGCGCGACCTGTGGGAGGCCATCCAGATGTACTGGTTCGTCCATCTCGGCACGGTGACCGAACTGAACGGCTGGGACTCGATGAACCCCGGGCACATCGACCAGCACCTCCTCCCGTTCTACGAGAAGGGAGTGAAGGACGGCACGCTGACACGCGAGCAGGCCAAGGAACTGCTCTCCTGCCTGTGGATCAAGTTCAACAATCAGCCGGCGCCGCCGAAGGTGGGTGTCACTGCCCTCGAAAGCGGAACGTACAACGACTTTACCAACATCAACATCGGCGGCGTGAAGCGCGACGGCACGAGTGCAGCCAACGACATCTCGTACATGATACTGGAGATACAGGAAGAGCTGCACGAGCTGCAGCCAGGACTCAGTATCCACATCGCCGAGAACACTCCCGACGACTTCCTCATGGCTGGTCTGAAGGTGATCCGACAGGGTCACGGCTATCCTTCGGTCTTCAATCCCGACACCTACGTCAAGGAGATGGTACGTGCCGGCAAGACGGTCGAGGATGCCCGCGAAGGCGGTTGCTCGGGCTGTATCGAGGTGGGTGCCTTCGGCAAGGAGGCGTATCTGCTGACCGGCTATCTGAACACGCCCAAGATTCTGGAGATTACGCTCAACAACGGCATCGACCCCGAGACGGGCAAACGACTCGGACTCGAAACCGGCGACCCGCGCACGTTCACGACCTTCGACGAGCTGTATGAGGCTTGGCACAAGCAGATGATCTACTTCGTCAACCTGAAGCTCGCCGTCAACAACTACATCGAGCGTATGTTCTCGCTCTATGCACCTGCCACCTTCCTCTCGCTCTATATCGACGACTGCATCGAGAAGGGCCGCGACTACTACAGCGGTGGTGCACGCTACAACACGACCTATATCCAATGTACCGGCCTGGGCACCATCACCGACTGCTTCACCACACTGAAGAAACACGTGTTCGAAGAGCATCGCTACACGATGGACCAGATGCTGGACGCCGTGGCAAAGAACTGGGACGGCGAGGAGGTGATGCGCCAGTACATCCGCAACCATACACCCTTCTTCGGCAACGACGACGAGTATGCCGACACGATCGCCGTGCGTGTGTATGACGACCTGGTGAAGGCCATCGAGGGACGTCCCAACACCCGTGGCGGCGAGACGCACCTGAATATGCTCTCGACCACCTGCCACAACTACTTCGGCTCGGTGTGCGGCGCCTCGGTCAACGGACGCTTCGCCCACTTTGCCATCAGCGACGGCACCTCGCCCGCCCACGGCAGCGACTCGCACGGCCCGACGGCCGTCATCAAGTCGCTCGGCAAACTCGACCAGACGAAGAGTGGCGGCACGTTGCTCAACGTTCGCTTCACGCCGCAGCTGTTCCGTCGCGACGAGGACATCAAGAAGTGTGCCTCGCTCATCCGAACGTACTTTAAGTTCGGTGGCCACCACATCCAGTTCAACATCGTTGACACCGCCACGCTGCTCGATGCCCAGAAGCATCCCGACCAGTACAAGGACCTCCTCGTCCGCGTGGCCGGCTACTCGGACTACTTCAACGACATGACCGAGCAGCTGCAGAACGAAATCATTGCCCGCACGGAGAACGAGGCGGTGTAAATCAATGTTTTCGTTCAGCCAAATGAACAAAGTCAAACTTGTTTGAACTTTGTCATGGCGAGAAAACGAAGGATGAAATCCAACAATATGCTTCTGTTCGATATTAAGCGCTACGCTGTGAACGACGGACCAGGCGTGCGGACAACCCTCTTCTTCAAAGGATGTCCGCTGCGTTGCGTATGGTGCCACAACCCTGAGTCGTGGACGGCACAGCCGCAAAGGATTTATAAAAAGTCGAAGTGTATCGGCTGCCAAACCTGCGTGAACGCCTGTCCGCAGAGGGCACTGGAACTGACGCCGGAGGGCATCCGACCCGTCGAGGGCGTCGAGTGCCTGTTGTGCGGACGCTGCGCCGAGGAATGTCCGGCGATGGCCCTGGAACTGTGCGGCCGCGAGTGGACGATGGACGCACTGATGGCCGAGGTGGAGAAAGAGCGCGACATCATGGAGCAGAGCGGTGGCGGCGTCACGCTGTGTGGCGGAGAACCGCTGGCCCACCCGCAGGATGCGCTGGCCTTGCTCAAGGAGTTAGGAAAGAGGGGCTTCCACCGTACGGTCGATACAACCCTGTATGCCGATCCCGAGCTGGTGATGCAAGTAGCCGACGAGTGCGAACTGATGATGGTCGATGTGAAGCTGATGGACAGCGAGCAGCACAAACGCTGGACGGGCGTCGGCAACGAACGGATTCTGCAAAACCTGAGCAGTGTGGTCGAAAGCGGCATCGTCGATGTGTGGGCACGCATTCCCCTCATCGAGGGTGTGAATGCCGACGAAGCGAACATCGCCGCCACAGCACGATTCCTCTCCAGTCTGCACACGGAGCCTGGGGGCGGCACGAAGGGCCTGACACAAGTCAACCTCCTGCCTTACCACGATGTGGGAAAGGACAAACATCGCCGCCTGTGGTCCAGCTACAATCCTCAGCACTGGCCAATGGGCACTCCGTCGGACGAGACGCTGGAACGCTGCAAACGTCAACTCGAAGCGCAAGGACTGCGCGTCATTATTGGCGGCTAAACCACGAATGACACGAATGACATGAATATAATAACCACGAATGACGCAAATTACGCGAATTGAGCGATTGTATTTTACGTCAATCTTCTGAAATATTCACTCCACGGTGACTGTGGCATTGGCAGCCACCGTAGCATGGACTTCATAGCCAGCAGGCATTTCGGCACGTGTGCCTGGAATGAATAAGCAAGGCCAGATTAGGCAGCCTGTAACGACGGCCAGCGGAGTTTTGTTCTTGCCATAGATGTGAACGTTTGTTCCCGAAAAGAAGACGGGGTCGCCACTGGTCAGGTTCAGACGGTCAATAGTGATGCTCAGTCGTCCTTTGGTGCCAGCCAGAGAACTTTTCTTAGCTTCAGTTACTTTCCCTTTTACTAAGGTTCCTCGAGGGATAGCGCAAACCCCATCAACGTTGATGTCTTGAATCACCTGAAAGTCCACCAAGTCTCCTTCGTTCACGTCGGCTGCCTTCACGCTGTTAACCGACTGCATTGGCACAATGCTTCCAGCCTTGATTGTCACCTGCTTTTGTGCGACAGCACATAGATTCATCACTATGAGTGATGCCGTCAAAATCATCTTTTTCATTTTTTTTTGTTAAGTAAGTTAGAATAATAAGAAAAACTGTCTTGCCACAAAAGGTCGTCCTAATATAAAAAAAGTGCAGACCCCAGCCATATTCTCTGCAAGGCTTAGGACTGCCTATAATACGCATATGGAGAAGTCTGCATTGCTGCAAACTCCATTACGTATTATTTACTCAAGAAATCTCTTTCGAGGTCCTAATTCTGCAGAGAAATAGAGTAATTCAGATGTTCGTGTTTCCCTGAACACGATGCAAAGATACTACAAATTGGAGAATATACAAATAGAATTATGGTATAAATTGAATGATTTTTCACTGCGGTGCAATTTCGGGCACGCTTAGCAGAAATGATTCTTTGTGGTTTATAAGTCTGTTATTATTTCCACACCCTCACGTAATCTATTTCGTAGAGCATGGGGAAGTCGGCGTCGTCGGGTTCGCCGCCGTTCTGCCCACCGATGGCCAGGTCGAGCAGGATGTAGTGCGGTTGGTGGAACGGGTTTTTGTGGTTGCCGACCGAACCGTTGACAGTGCCTGCCAACGGAATGTCGTTCAGCAATTCGCCGTCGAGATAGATGCGGATGAAGTCCTCCGTCCAGTCCATCGTCCACACGTGGAATTTCTCACCCCACGCAGGGTCCTTGTCCAGAAAGTGTTGATAAGGAATGCGCTGTGAGTTCCACACAGCAGAGTAAGGGCGGTCGTTGCTCCAAGCCGCATTGGCCAGGATGGTCGGCTTTCCGTCCACCTGATAAAACTCCATGACGTCACATTCTCCGTTCGACGGCCACGGCATTTCCGTGCCGAGTGTCCAGATGGCGGGCCATGCACCGCGGACAGCCGGAATGCGTGCCCGAACCTCCATGCGTCCGTAGCGGAACGAGAAGTGTCCGCGTGTGTTCACACTGGCCGAACTGTAGCGGGCGTAGGGGCGACGGGTCTGCCAGCCACGGCCGCGCAGCGTCGGTGAAGCCGTGGCATCCTCGCCACGGAAACGTGGGTTGGGAATGCTGTCGAGCCGAGCCTCCAGCACGAGCACACCCTCGCGGCGGTAGGCGTTCTCCGCCTGATACCACTGGTATTCTTCGTTGCGCACAAAGCCGTGCTCGGCCTTCCAGTGCGCAGTGTCGAGCGATCCTGTTCCGTCAAATTCGTCGTGCCAGACGAGCTGCAGGGGCTGTTTGGAGTACATGACGGGTGTCGGCAAAGGCTTGATGGTGTAGGTCTGGCCCTTCACCGTCGGAAACTCGATTACATAGCACTTCCGTCCGTCGCTCAGCGTGTCGCATTTCCACGTCGTCGGTGCGCCATCGATACCGACGGGTTGCCAGGTGCGCAGGCGGCAAGGCTGGCCGGCGTCCGACGTCACCGTGGCTTCGGTCAGTTGTCTCTCTGCCCATGTCATGCCTACGGTGAAGCCTCCACGCGCCTTCAGTCCCTTGACGCTTCCTCTGTGCCATGCGTCGGGCAGAGCCGGCAACAGGTGGATCTCATCCAAATGGCTCTGCAAGAGCATTTCGCACACACCGGCCGTGACGCCGAAGTTGCCGTCGATCTGGAACGGCGGGTGTGCGTCGAACAGGTTGGGGAAGGTTCCGCCATGGCGCGGATGCTGCGGATCGACATATTGCAGCGCTTGGCGCAGCATCTTGTAGGCGTGGTTTCCGTCGAGCAGACGAGCCGCAAAGTTCATCTTCCATGCCATGCTCCAGCCTGTGCCGGCATCGCCTCGCAGGTCGAAGGTGCGTTGGGCAGCCTTTGCCAGCACGGGATTCGTGATGGGAGAGATCTGGTTGCCTGGGTGCAGGGCAAAGAGGTGGGAGATGTGGCGATGGTGCGGATCCTCGTCGTCGAAATCCTCCATCCATTCCTGCAGACGTCCGGTGCGCGAACTGATTCTGAGCGGCACGAGCAACATCCGTTTCTGCTCCACTTTTCGGCGGAATGCACTGTCCTTCCCGAGCACTTTCGAGGCCTTGATGACGTTGCCGAAGAGGTCTCGGATGATGGACAGGTCCATCACGGTTCCTTCGCTCACGGCCCATGTCTTGTCGCCGTAGCGGAAACGGTTCTCGGGAGAGGTGGAGGGAGAAGTGACGAGGTAGGGGTCACCGTTGGAAAAGTGCTTCTCCACCAGCCACTGCATGCAGAACTCGGCAGCGGACTTCATCGTCGGATAGACTTCCTTCAGATACTGACGGTCGAGCGTAAAGGCATAGTGCTCCCACAGATGTTGGCAGAGCCAGGCTGCGCCCATGTACCAGTTGGCCCATTGTGGATCGCCGTCGCCACAGTCCCCGACGGGGTTGGTCAGAGCCCAGATGTCGCTGTTGTGGTGCGCCACCCATCCGTCCATGCCGTAGAACTCGCGTGCGGTGCGTCGGCCACTCCGTTCGAGCGACTGAATCCAGCGCAGCAGCGGTTGGTGCAGTTCGCTCAGGTTGCAGGGCTCAGCCAGCCAGTAGTTCATCTCTGTGTTGATGTTGATGGTATAGTTCGACGACCACGGTGCCCGCAAGTGCGGATTCCAGATGCCCTGCAGGTTGGCGGGCACTCCGTCGGGGGCTGACGAAGCAATGAGCAGATAGCGTCCGTAGTCGAACAACAACTTCTCCAGCCCTGTGTCGGCTGCACCCTCGCTGTAGCGGCGGAGCCGGCGGTCGGTGGGGATGGTATCGAGGCTGTTCTTCGCCTGCCAGAGCGTGAGCTGCACGCGGTCGAAGTACGACGCAAAGTCCTGTTCATGCCGTTGTTGCAGTTCGGCCCACGACTGGTTCATCGCCTTCGTGAGCAGTCGGTCGCACTGGGCTCCCTCGTCGCGTCCCTCGCGGTTGGGGTCGCGGTACGGCCCGTTGAAGCTGGTGGCGGCTGTGAGGAAGATTTCGACATACTCCGCACCCTCCACATGCAGTCCGTCGGCGTCGCTCCAAAGGCGTGCGTCCTGATTGGTATGCACACCCAGGCTCACCTGCCAGCGCATACCGGCATCGTCGCCTTCGTTCCATTCGATGGGTTCACGTCCCTTCTTATTATAATAGTTCGGATCGACCCGTCGCGGTGCCTGTCCGTGCATCACGAGTATGTTGTCGCCACGCCTTGCGAACGTCGGGCGCAGCTGCGATGCCAGCGAGATGTCGAGACCCATTCCGCTTCCGTACAGCTGGACGACCAGCACGCTGTCGCTGTGCGACACAAACATCCGCCGGCCATACTGTGCACCATCGTGCCAATAGTCCTGGTTGAGCATGCCGGTGCGCAGGTCCAGCTTGCGCTCGTAGCCGTTGTGAGAGCTTTGATTGGACGAAGGCAGACGGTAGCGATAGCGGATGCGCAGGTCGCCCAGGGGCAGGTAGCTCTGCGAATAGTGCCCCTGCATTCGTCGGCACAGCTGGTCGGCCAGCGCATAGTCCTTCCTTGCCAAGGCCTCGCGCACCTGTGGCAGGTATTTCCGAGCCTCGGGATTTACGCTGGCTGGCACAGGTCTGCCCGACCACAGCGTGGCTTCGTTGAGCTGAATCAGTTCTTCATCGACGCCGCCCCACACCATGGCGCCCAGTTGTCCGTTGCCCAGTGGCAGCGCTTCCTCCCAAGCCGTGGCGGGGTGGTCGAACCAAAGTTGTGCCCGCACGCCGGTGCAGGTCAGGAGCGTGAGCACGAGCGCTGCCGTCCGTGTCAGGCTGAGTCTTATCCAGTCTTTTCTCATATCACATACTTAATTTCGACAAAAGTACGAAATCGTGGGCACATGACAAAACGAAACCCCTGCTAATTGTACTGAAAACAAAATACCGTGCATAAGTTTTAACCACGAATTACACGAATTACGCGAATGCTTGACTACCCAATGAGTAGAACAAGAAATTCGCGTAATTCGTGTAATTCGTGGTTGAGAAACCAACCGTGGGTGTTTACTTCACCAGTTCCTTGCGGCCGTTGTGGATGAACACGCCCTTGCCGGTGGGTTTGCCGTCGAGGCGTATACCTTGCAGCGTGAACCATTCGTCCTTCTGCTCTTCGGCCTTGCCCGTGATGCTGCCGATGGCGGTGGCTGTTCCGTCGAAGTTATCGACGACGAGGCTCATGGCTTTGGCTTCGCCCGTCGGTTCTACGAGATAAACCTTGCCTGCTGCAAGCGTGGCGCCAGTGAATTTGTAGAAGCCGATGTAGCCGTTCGAACCCATACCGAGAGTCAGTACGTTGCCGCCGATGCTGCTGGTGGCAAGCGGTTCGAGCGAGCCTTGCAGGATGTTGTCGCTGACGGTCTTGACCGTACCGGTTGCCACAGGGAAGCGGTATGTGCCCTGGTTGGCCATGATGATGACGCCGGTCTCAGCCTCGAAGCTGTTGCGGATGCTCTTCAGTCGAACTTCGCCACCCGACATGTCGTAGGCGTAGAACACGCCGAGCAGGTCTTCGTCGTCGGGAATTTCGAGTGGAACATCGGTATAGAGGGTTGTCAGACCATACTTGCCTACTGCCACATCGACCCATCCCTTCGAGGCCACACCCGTCAGGGTGACGCTTTGGTCGGCCAGGCCTTCGGTCTGAACGGTAACCGTTGCCTCGTAAGTTCCTTCGGCTTCGGGCGAGAACGTGACGGTGAAGGTCTTGCCCTCCTCTGCCTCTGCCTTCGTAGCTGTCGAAGAACTGAGAGCAAAGACGCCGTTGGCATCGTTGAGCGTCAGTGTGACGTTGCCGTTGAGGTTGTCGCCCAGGATTTCGAACGTGCCCGTCTTGGGTGTGCCGGCTATCGTGGTGATGGTCAGCGACTCGTCAACGACGAGTTCGGGTGCGGTGGCTGTGGCAGTGAGGGTCACGGTCTTGCTCTCAGCACCATTGTTGCTGAGGGTGACGGTGCCTGTGTAACTGCCGGCGGCAGTCGGGGCGAAGGTCACGTTGAATGTGCCGCTGGTCGAGACGCTGTTCTTGTCGAGCGAGAACACGCCGTTGGCATCGTTGAGCGTGGCTGTGACGGTGTTGTTGGTCAGGTTCGTACCTGTCACGGTGAACGATTTCACGTCTGTCTTCTCCACATTGGCCGCAAAGGTCAACGCCGTTGGGCTGACGGTGAGCTCGGGGTCAGAGGCGAGAGGAGTCTTGAAGGCTACTTCGTACATATAGCCACGATAGTTACTTACGACCACCTTGTAAATCTTTGCAGCATCCAAACCGTCAGCTGTGATGGTGTATGCACTGCTGGTTGATGTGGAAGTGTTCGTCAGGTTCTTGACAGTAGTCGTCCCAGCTGTTATCGTTCCGTCGGCATTCTTGGTGCATTCATACACTTGAACTCTTGCAGGATATGTGGCACTAACACCATTTCTTCCCATTCCATAAAGCTTAACCTCAGTCGTGTTGGTGACGTAGAAAGTCACGGCTTTTTGCGTGGTGGAAGAACCGCTGTTCTGACCCATTGCGCGTGCTGTCGTACTTGTGAAATAGGTACTACTGCCATTAAAAGGACTGGTGGCCGAAGCGGTGGTAGTCCAAGTCGTTCCCGCATACGTGTTGCTGTTGCCGTTGCTGCTCTCAATCCAAGCCTGCGGATTTCCACTACCTATAGTACTGCTGTTTGTAGCATAGCGAGCACCCACAAACGCGCCATAGACAGGCAGAGTCAACCAGGCAAAACCATCGGTCTTGTATTCGGTGTACTGATACAGGTTGTTGACCAGAGCTGTTCTCCACCCTGCCTCGTCAATCGTCGCATATTTCGCGATGTTGAGGAAGGCGTCGGAGGCAGAGCCGCCGTCGTTGGCCGTGGCCGAGAGCGTGATGACCACATCGTCGACACCAGGACTGCTGAGGGTGACGGTGCCCGTGTAACTGCCTTCGGTGGCGGGAGCGTTGAAGATGACGTCGAACGATGCGCCTTCCTCGCTGGCAGCCTTCGTGATGGTGCTGCTGCCGAGCGTGAACACGCCGTTGGCATCGCTGAGCGTGAGCGTGATGTCGTCGGTAAGGAACTCGCTCATCACCTCGACGCTGAGTGTCTGCGACGCGTTGATGTCGGCCGAGAAGCTGAGCGTTTCCGGATCAGCCATGATGAACGGATCGGCAGGCTTTGCCGTGGCGGTGATGTTGACCACGACGTCGTCGGCACCCGTGCTTGTCAGCGTGATGGTGGCGTTGTGTGTGCCGGCAGCTTGTGGGGCATAGGTGATGGTGATATCGACGCCATCGCCAGCCTGTGCCAGCGTGATGCTCGACTTGTCGATGCTATAGACGCCGTTGGCATCGGTCAGCGTCGCCGTGATGCCGGCTTCGAGGCTCATGCCCCTCACGTTGACGGTCTTCGTATAGCTGCGTGTGGCGTAGGTGTTCGTGTCGAATGTGACGGTGGTGGGCGTAGCCTTGATGGTCGGTCCGCCGCTCACGCCGAGGATATACTGGATGCCTGCCAGGGCGTCAATCTTGCCGTTGCCGAAGTGGCTGGCGTTGGCACCGGTGGTGGTGAAGGCGTCGTTGATGGCGGTTTCGCGCATGATGTTCTTCACGTCGTTGACGGTGAGGTTCTTGTGCGCAGCCCCTTCCTCCGTCGAGGCCTGCAGCCACAGCGCCACGATGCCCGCTGCTGCGGGGGTGGCCATCGACGTACCTTCCATCATGGCGTAGGGGTTGGTCGAGCTGTTGACCACGAGGTCGGTGTTATAGTCAGAACCATAGTAGCTATAGTTATCGACCGAAGTCGTATGGTTGTGGTTGACAGCGGCGGCGAGTCGTGCACCAGGTGCCGAAATCCACGGATAAGCCAGCCCTGTGGGGCTCTTCGAAGCGAGAGCAAAGCTGGAGAAGGGTGCGATGTCGTCCATGGTGTACTCACCTGTCGAGGTATAGGCCGTTCCGGCAGCCGAACGCCAGTCGGTGCGCGACACGTAGGCACCGATGCTGATGGCGTTGGGGATGGTGGCCTCGTCGCTCGCGCTCATGTCCGACGTGCCGTTGGTCCATGTGTGGCCGTTGGTGGTCAGTCCCATGTTGTAGAAATAGGCATAGCCGTCTGCCCATGCGTTGACCGTGGTGCTACCGTTGGTGGGGTACAGTTCGAAGGCGAGTGTGTAGTTGCTGTTGTAGTTGCTGTCGGCACTCCTTGTTTCAAGTTCGTTGGTGTAAAGCATTACCTGTGTCTTACCTTCAGCGCTTACGTAGTTCTTATAGGCATAGAGCGAACCGCTGTAGTATGACGACAAACCCGAAACGCTGGCTCCGCTTGTGGATGGAGTCACGGTAGCTGTTGCCAAGATTGCGCCTGTACTCTTGTTGAGTACATAGACCTTGCACGTCAGGCTGCCAGTCGTATTGGCCCAGGCATTGGCTATGATACCGCTATAATAGTAGCCGTCGTCGGTGTCGCTGTAGTAGTGCGAACGGATGATGGCTCCGAAGGGATTGGCGCTGCTCGACGTTCCGGTGGCGAAGATACCTCCATTTTCATGGTCAGCATCGTTCGACGCGGCGAACAGGATCACGCGGTTGGGGTGGCTGTCGCCGAAGTATTGTGCCACGAGGTCAGCCCAGTCGCCCGTGCCGTCGTGGGGACCTAAGTGCGAGCCCCAGCTGTTGCTGACCACCAGTGGTTTCCCCTGTTGGTCGGCATAGGTAATCATGGCGTTCAGCGCGTTGGTCATATAGGTGTCGTTCAGTCCGTTCACACCGGCGAGGAAGAGGTCGGCGCCCGGGGCCATGCCGCCATAGGCAGCGCTGGCATGGTCGTCGGTCACGCTGACCGTCGAACCGTTGACCGTCACACTCGAGCCGCCGGCAATCGAGCTGGTGTGTGTGCCGTGGTCCTCAGTGTTGTCGTCGGTCAGGGAGCTGGTGATGTTGGAACCCGTGTAGGTGCGGGCTGTGCTGCCATTATAGACATACGCTTGCTTGATGCGGCTGTTGCCGTCCTTGTCTTTGAAGGCGATGTGGTTGAAGTCGATACCCGTATCGATGACACCGAGGATGACGCCGCTGCCGTCGTACACCTTGTCGAGTCCGGCAGAGATGGCGTCGGCCGACTGCGTGAGGACGTCATCGACGTTGGTTTTCTGGCGTGCGGCGGTGGTGGCAGGGCGCATCATCTGCGCAGCCTTGATCTTCGTTACGTTGTCGAGGGCAGCCACCTGCTCCACCTTCTCGACGGGAATCAGGGCGGTGATGCGACCCTTGCCGAACTTTGTCTGCACCTGCACGCCCAGTGCCTCCAGGTCGGCGAGGTCGGCATTGTCCTTCAGATGGACGAAGGCCGACATATAGATCTGGCCGTCGATGGTGTCGGGCGCAGCCACGAAACGGTCGTACTTGCGCATCTTCTCGTCTTTCACGTGGTGCAGACCGAGTCGCTTTTCGGTGGCCGATGCCTTGGTCTGGGCATCGAGGTCGATTTTTCCAGCCTGTTCCTGCAGGAACAACTGCGTCGTGATGGAGTACTTCTCCTCGTTCTGCGCGAACAGCAGGGTGCAGGATAGCATCGCTACGACAATGGATAGTAATCTTTTTTTCATCTGTTTGGTATGTTTAATTTTTCATTTTTCACTTTTCATTTTTCACTTTTCACTCCTACCATAGGCCGTCTTTCCATTCGCTGCCGTTGGCGAAGTCTTCGTCATTGTCGGTGGGGTCTTCACGGCGTTCTTTGCCCAGCTGCATACTGGTCGTGATGGTTCCGTCTCCGGGAATGGCGATGTCGTCGCAGAAATCGAACGAGTTCTCCGTCATCTCCGGAATTACATACTTTTTCATCTATAAGATTGTTTTTAACGATGTGTGATGTTAGTGGATACTGTTGGTAGTTGTAGCGTAATCAATTCGTGTGCCGAGGTGTTAGTTGCGTAATAATGAGCCTGTCGTGCCGGCACGAGAAGATTTACACACATGGCTACAAAGGTACGACTTTTGTCGGAATACGCCAACGAATTCTGCATAAATGTTATAAATGTATGCGCATTTTGTTAAAATTGTTTGTTTTTCTTGGTTTGAAAATTGCAAAATGAAAGTTTTCTGGGAACTTTTCGGGGGTGACATCCCGCGTTGGGTGTGGAATGGTCAGAATCGAGCCTTGGGCAAATGTTAACAAAACAAGGATTTTAACATTTCCGACCCCCGATTTTGTGGGAGAAATTTGGAGGAAATAGAATTTTGGAACAACGAAAAGAACGAAACAAGACAACGAAAAAAACGAAAAAAGACGAAAAAAACGAAAAATTTTGGTGAGGAGTCCAGAAAATCGGGAATGCCGATTGTCGTAGGGGCGGGTTCCCATGCCCGCCCGATCAGGCGAAGCCTGAAAACCGAAAGAAATGGGATAAAATTTTTGGAGAGGCAATATTTTAGAAGACAACACGGGACAACGAAGGACAACAAAGGACAACATTTTCTTAATAATAAAATGATAAAGTTGTCCCAAGTTGTCCTTTGTTGTCCCGAGTTGTTTTCTAAAAAAATCCCAAAAGTTGAGTTTTCTGACTAAAAATCCCTTTTTTCCGCTTTTCGAAAAGCATTTTCACGTCACGAATCCCGATTTATTTCATTTTTGTCCGCCGTCTGGCTGTCGGCAGTCCGCCGTTTACCCTGTCGGTTGTCCGCCGTCTGAGCGTCGGTAGTCCGCCGTCTGACGGCCGGCAGAGCGCCGTCTGCTGACAGGTTTGTCCGCCGTCTACGGGTCGTCAGAGCGCCGTCTGCCGACAGCCAGACGGCGGTCTGACGACAACGAGTCGGCGAAGGAGGGAAAATGGGTCGGAAGATGCTGCGCCCAGAATGTGAAATCTGCGGCCGAGCGGTCGGTCGCAGATTTCTGCGCGATTCTCAGACGTCGGAACCGCGAGGTCGTAGTTGACGAAACGACAACTAAAAAGTGGTGAAATGTTAAATACGCCTTTTCCCTCAGAACATCCGAACCACACGCTGGATGCCGGCGACGAGGGCATCGACTTCGTCGCGGGTGTTGTAGAGGGCGAACGAGGCGCGGACGGTGCCTTCGATGCCGAGACGGCGCATGAGGGGCTCGGCGCAGTGGTGACCGGTGCGCACGGCGATGCCGAGGCGGTCGAGCAGGGTGCCGAGGTCGAGGTGGTGGATGCCGCGGATGTTGAAGGAGATGGCCGACCCTGCCATCCCACCCGATAGGGAGGAGTTTCCGCCGCCGTAGATGACGAGGTTTTCTATCTGGCTGAGCTGCTCGTAGGCGTAGCTGGCGAGCTGGCTCTCGTAGGCGTGAATATGGTCCATACCGAGGGCTGTGACGTAGTCGAGCGCGACGGCGAGGGCGTGGGTTCCGACGTAGTCGGGGGTGCCTGCCTCGAAGCGGTAGGGCAGGTCGTTGTAGGTGGTCCGTTCGAAGCTGACGTTTCGGATCATCTCGCCGCCGCCCTGGTAGGGGGGCAGCTGGTCGAGCAGGCGTTCACGGCCGTAGAGCACGCCGACGCCGGTGGGGCCGTAGATTTTGTGGCCGCTGAAGGCAAAGAAGTCGCAGTCGAGTTGCTGCACATCGACGGCGATGTGGGGTGCCGACTGGGCGCCATCGACCAGCACGGGGATGTCGTGGGCGTGGGCTTCGGCGATGATTTCGCGGACGGGATTGACGGTTCCCAGCACATTGCTCACATGGGTGACGCAGACGAGGCGTGTGCGCTCGTTGAGCAGGGAGCGGTAGGTCGCCAGGTCGAGGGTGTAGTCGTCGAGCATGGGGACCACGCGCAGCTTCATGCCCCGCCGCTGGCACAGCATCTGCCAGGGCACGATGTTGCTGTGGTGCTCCATCTCCGTGACGATGATTTCGTCGCCCTCGTGGCAGAAGGCTTCGCCGAAGGAGAAGGCGAGGAGGTTGATGCTCTCGGTCGTGCCACGGGTGAAGATGATTTCGCTGGTCGAGCGTGCGTTGATGAAGCTTCGCACGGTCTCGCGCGAGGCTTCGTGCAGTTCGGTGGCTTGCTGCGAGAGGAAGTGGACGCCGCGGTGTACGTTGGCATTCACGTTGTAGTATTCCTCGCTGATGGCCTCGACCACGCAGCGCGGCTTCTGTGTCGTGGCAGCATTGTCGAGATAGACGAGCGGTCGTCCATAGACTTCGCGGCCAAGGATGGGGAAATCTTCTCTGTTCATTTGCATAGGGCACATCCTGTGCATTTGTTTAGTTCGCCGCGGAAACGCTTATCGACGAGGTGGCGCAGGCGGTCGCGCAGGGGTTCGAGGCGAACCTGGTCGATGACTTGTCCGACGAAGGCGTTCTTCAGCAACAGCCGCGCCTCGGCCTCGCTGACGCCGCGCTGCTGCATGTAGAAGAGGGCTTGCTGGTCGAGCACGCCGACGGTCGAGCCGTGGGAACACTGCACGTCGTCGGCATAGATCTCGAGCATGGGCTGGGTATAGACGCGTGCCGTGTCGGCGGCGCAGAGGTTGTTGTTGGTCTCTTTCGACGTCGTCTTCTGAGCCTCTTGGCGCACGAGGATGCGTCCGGCAAAGGCGCTGACGGCGACGTGCTGCTGTCCGGCAGCCACCACGCAGCCGTTCATCGTCACTTCCGAGCGTTCGCCTCGGAGGATGACATCGGCGGTGTTGCGCGTCAGCCCGCCCGAGAGGGTGATGCTGTTGTGCGCCACGGTGCAGTCGCTGCCCAGCGTCATGCAGAGGTTGGAGAATCGGTGACAGGACGTGTGTGTCTCCTCCAGTTCGTAAAGGTCGAGCCGGCTGCGGTCGGCACAGAACACTTCGATGACCTGTGTCGTGAGGAAATCCACACGGTCCATGGCGTGGTCGCACATCAGGAGGGTGGCCTCGGCGCCTTCCTCCAGCACGATGAGCACACGGCGGTTGACCATCATGTTGACAGGGCTGCGCAGGATGTTGACCACCTGCAGGGGGTGCTCCATACGCTCGCCGCGCGGGACGTAAACGAAGAGCCCGTCCTGGGCGAAGGCGGTGTTGAGAAAAGCCTCACCCCTCAACCCCCTCTCCGAAAGAGAGGGGGAGAGGGCTGCGCTTTGGTTATAGTATTTTGCGACGAGGTCGGGACGGTCGATGCAGGCCTGGCGGAGGGAGGCGACGTAGGGTATGTCCTTCTCGAACAGGGGTTTGTCGCCCACGACGTAGGCGAGGTCGGTCGAGAGGTTGGGCACGTCGCAGCGGAACACCTCGCGCGGGTTGACGGGGATGTTCACGCGACCGAGGTTCAGTCCGTAGTCGGGCGCAAAGGCTGCGGCGATGTCGGTGTAGCGGTAGCGCTCGTCTTTCAACGTGGGAAAACCGCGCTCGGCAAACGTCTGCATGGCTCGGTCGCGCACGGCGTTCATCACCGCTGCGCTGCCGTCGCAGATGAGCTGCCGCTGGGCCTGGTAGAGGTCGATGTATTGCTTTTCACTTTTCACTTTTCACATTTCACTTTTTATCCAGTCAAAGCCACGGTTCTCAATTTCCTGCGCCAGCTCGGGTCCGCCGGTCTTCACGATGCGTCCGTCGAGCAGGACGTGGACGACATCGGGGCGAATGTAGTCGAGCAGTCGCTGGTAGTGTGTGATGACAAGGGCCGATGTCTCGGCAGTGCGCAGCTTGTTGAAGCCTTCGGCCACGATGCGCAGGGCATCGACGTCGAGTCCGGAGTCTGTCTCGTCGAGAATGCAGAAGGTGGGTTCGAGCATGGCCATCTGGAAGATTTCGTTGCGCTTCTTCTCGCCGCCGCTGAAGCCCTCGTTCACCGAACGGTTGACCAGACGGCTGTCGATTTCGACGAGTTTCCGGCGCTCACGCATCATCTTCAGGAAGTCGCTCGCCTTCAGTTCGTCCTTGCCCTGTGCCTTGCGGCGGGCATTGACGGCGGCGCGCATGAACTGCTGCATCGACACGCCTGGGATTTCGACCGGCTGTTGGAAGGACATGAAAATGCCGGCCGTGGCGCGCTCGTCGGTCTTCATCTGGAGGAGGTCTTGGCCGTTGAAGCGGATGCTGCCCTCGGTGACTTCGTAGGCGGGATGGCCGACGATGACGTTCGAGAGCGTGCTCTTGCCCGCACCGTTGGTGCCCATGAGGGCATGGATTTCGCCGTCGCGGATGGTGAGGTCGATGCCTCGGAGTATTTCTTTGCCTGCAATCGAGGCGTGGAGGTTGCGGATTTCTAACATAAAGAAGTTATTGATGGGCTGCGAGGGGGTCGCAGCTTAGGTGGACAAAGTATGAACCGGCAGGCATTTTAATTCCAATTTTGAATTTTGAATTTTGAACTTTGAGGTTTCAACCGGCAGGCCTTTTAATTTTTAATTTTTAATTTTTAATTTTTAATTGTCAACCAACGGTGCCTTCGAGGCTCACCTGCAGGAGTTTCTGGGCCTCGACGGCAAACTCCATCGGCAGTTTGTTGAGCACGTCCTTGGCGTAGCCGTTGACGATGAGGCCGACGGCGTCCTCGGTCGAGATGCCGCGTTGGTTGCAGTAGAGGAGCTGGTCCTCGTTGATTTTAGAGGTCGTGGCTTCGTGCTCGACGGTGGCTGTGGGGTTCTGCACATCCATGTAGGGGAAGGTGTGGGCACCGCACTCGTTGCCGAAGAGCAGCGAGTCGCACGAAGAGTAGTTGCGGGCGCCGTCGGCATGCTTCCCCACGCGCACCAGTCCGCGGTAGGAGTTTTCGCTCTTTCCGGCGGAGATGCCTTTCGAGATGATGGTCGAGCGGGTGTTGCGGCCCAGGTGTATCATCTTCGTGCCGGTGTCGGCCTGCTGGTGGTTGTTGGTGACGGCGACGCTGTAGAACTCTGCCTGGGAGTTGTCGCCGCTGAGCACACACGAAGGGTATTTCCAGGTGATGGCCGATCCGGTCTCGACCTGTGTCCACGACAGACGGCTGTTCACGCCGCGCAGGTGGCCGCGCTTGGTGACAAGATTGAGCACACCGCCGCGTCCCTCAGCGTCTCCTGGGTACCAGTTCTGCACGGTGGAGTACTTCACTTCGGCGTTGTCGAGCACGACGATCTCGACGATGGCGGCATGCAGCTGGTTCTCGTCGCGCATCGGTGCGGTGCAGCCTTCGAGGTAGGAGACGTAGGAGCCTTCGTCGCACACGATGAGGGTGCGCTCGAACTGGCCCGTATTGCGGGCGTTGATGCGGAAATAGGTGCTCAGCTCCATGGGGCAGCGCGTGTTCTTCGGGATATAGACGAAGGACCCGTCGGAGAACACGGCCGAGTTGAGAGCGGCGAAGTAGTTGTCGCGGTAGGGCACGACGCTCCCGAGATATTGGCGCACCAGGTCGGGATACTCGCGGACGGCTTCGCTGATGGAGCAGAAGATGATGCCACGCTCAGCGAGCTGCTGCTTGAACGTCGTCTTCACACTCACCGAGTCCATCACGGCATCGACGGCCGTGCCGCTGAGGGCGAGTCGTTCCTCGAGGGGGATGCCCAGCTTGTCGAAGGTCTTCATCACCTCGGGGTCGATGTCGTCGAGTGTCTTCGGGCCGTCTGACTTCTTCGCCGTCGGGTCGGCATAATAGGAGATGGCCTGGTAGTCGATTGGCGGCAGCTGGAGGTGGCCCCACGACGGCTGCTGCTGACTCTGCCAGTAGCGGAAGGCCTCGAGACGGAACTCGAGCAGCCAGTCGGGTTCGCCCTTCTTCGCACTGATGAGCCGTACGACGTCCTCGTTGAGGCCGCGGTCGATGACTTCGGTATGCACGTTGGTGGTGAAACCGAACTTATACTTCTCTTCAGCCACACGCCGAACGAAGTCGTTCGACAGCTCCTCGGCTCCCTGGTCGTTCCGCTCTTCGGGCTTGTTCAGCTCGTCTTCCTCGCCTTTATGGTTGAGATAGTCCTGATGATTTGGCATGATGGGGTAGGCTATTCTTTCTCGCCTCCGAGAAAAGTGGGGATTTGTTCGCTGATGCCGTGTCGGGGCTCGCAGCCATGTGCCTCCTCAGTCGAGTCGGTCACGATGACAATGTCGGGAACAGCCCACTGCGCGGC
Organism: uncultured Prevotellaceae bacterium; assembly: GCA_900319385.1. Lineage (GTDB taxonomy): Bacteria > Bacteroidota > Bacteroidia > Bacteroidales > Bacteroidaceae > UBA3839. Next base: position 27,021 of record ONOG01000035.1, read on the forward strand.
ATGCTTCCATGAATAGTAGAGTTCGCTGCGCTGTTCGAGCTTCTCCGTCTTCATCCCGCCGTTGCTGAGGGCAAAGTCCATGAGATTGAAGACCACCGACATGAGCAGTCCATAGCTCACCATGCCAATCAAGGCACCAATGCCGCGGTTGACGCAGCCCAGGTGGGCCTTCGAGGCGAGCTTCGTCAGCATCGAGGCGAGCAGTCCGAGGACCACGGGCACAATGATGACGATGAGTACGAAGGCGATGACATTGCCAATGCCCTCGCTCGCACCGGTGTGGTCGGCGAGATAGGCACCGAATTGGTCATAAAGAGCGACGGCAAGCACGATGCCTACCGTCACTCCAAGAAAGTTTGCGATTTGCTTGAAGGCGCCTTGCACAAAACCAATGATGGCACCGACGAGCAATACAATCAGAATAAGTATGTCCATACGTCAGAGTTTCTGTTTTACTTCCACCTCGGTGAAGGCTTCGAGCATATCACCCTCGCGGATGTCGTTGTAGTTGACGAGCGAGATACCGCAGTCGAAGTTGGTTGATACTTCCTTCACGTCGTCCTTGAAGCGCTTCAGCGCATTGATATCGGCTGTGTGAACCACGATGCCGTCGCGGATGACGCGAATCTTGTCTGAGCGGTGAATCTTTCCGTCGGTGACAAAGGAACCTGCCACTGTGCCGACCTTCGTGATCTTGTAAACCTGACGCACCTCGGCTGTACCGGTATATTCTTCCTTGATTTCCTTGTCGAGCATACCTTCCATGGCCGACTTGATTTCTTCAATCGTATCGTAGATGATGCTGTACAGACGGATGTCCACGCCTTCCTGGTCGGCCAGGCGTTTGGCGGCCTGCGACGGACGCACCTGGAAACCGACGATGATGGCATCGGACGCTTTGGCGAGATCGACATCGCTCTCCGAAATCTGGCCCACGGCTTTGTAGATGACGTTGACTTTGATTTTCTCGGTCGAAAGCTTGATGAGCGAGTCGCTGAGGGCTTCGATCGAACCGTCCACGTCGCCCTTGACCACAAGGTTCAGGTCCTTCACGCCGCCCACGGCAATGTCGTGTGCGATGTCTTCGAGTCCCTTGCGGCGGGTGGTGCGTATGCCCTGCTCGCGCTTGAGCTGTTCACGTTTGGTGGCCAGTTCGCGGGCTTCCTGCTCCGACTCCATGACGTGGAACTGGTCGCCGGCTGTCGGTGCTCCGTTCAGTCCGAGAATCAGTGCCGGTTCGGCTGGCAGAGCCTGCTGGATGCGCTGTCCACGCTCGTTGAACATGGCTTTGATCTTGCCCCAGTGCGTACCGGCCAGCACGACGTCGCCCTGGCGGAGGGTGCCGTTCTGAACGAGCACAGTGGCCACGTAGCCACGGCCCTTGTCGAGCGACGACTCGATGACGGAGCCCGTCGCCTTGCGGTTGGGGTTGGCCTTGAGGTCGAGGATTTCGGCTTCGAGCAGAACCTTCTCCATCAGTTCATCGACGTTGATGCCTTTCTTTGCCGAGATGTCCTGGCTCTGGTACTTGCCGCCCCAGTCCTCGACGAGGTAGTTCATGCCGGCCAGTGCCTCCTTGATCTTTTCGGGGTTGGCGCCTGGTTTGTCAATCTTGTTGATGGCAAACACCATCGGAACGCCGGCTGCTTCGGCATGGCTGATGGCCTCACGCGTCTGCGGCATGATGCTGTCGTCGGCAGCGATGATGATGATAGCGATGTCGGTCACCTTTGCACCACGGGCACGCATGGCGGTGAAGGCTTCGTGGCCAGGCGTGTCGAGGAAGGTGATGCGTCGGCCGTCCTTCATCTTCACGTTGTAGGCACCGATGTGCTGCGTGATGCCGCCGGCCTCGCCTGCGATGACGTTGGTCTTGCGGATGTAGTCGAGCAGCGAGGTCTTACCATGGTCAACGTGGCCCATGACGGTGATGATGGGAGCACGCGGCACGAGGTCTTCGGCCTTGTCCTCTTCTTCGACGATGGCGTTGGAGACGTCCTCGCTGACGTAGGAGGTCGAGAATCCGAACTCCTCGGCGACGAGGTTGATGGTCTCGGCATCCAGGCGCTGGTTGATGCTGACCATGACGCCGATGGACATACAGGTGGCGATGACCTTCGTCACGGGCACGTTCATCATGGTGGCCAGTTCGTTGGCGGTGACGTATTCGGTGAGCTTGAGTACCTTGCTCTCTGCATTTTCGGCTGCTTCTTCCTCCTCCATGCGGTGGTGGATGGCGTCGCGCTTGTCCTTGCGGTACTTCACGCCCTTCTTCATCTGCTTCGAGGTCAGACGTGCCAGGGTTTCCTTCACCTGCTTCGAGATTTCCTCGTCGGTGAGTTCGACCGTTTTGGCCGGTGCATTCTTCTTTTTCTTCTTGCCGCTTCCCTGCTGAGCCTGTGCATTGGGCTGCTGACTTTGGTTGCCGCCCTTCTTTTTCTTGCCTTGCTCTTGCTGCTGGTTGGCTACGGCGTTGATATCGACGCGCTGCCCTGCGATGCGGTTGCGCTTTTTCTTTTTGCCAGAGGCGTCGCCGCCCTGTCCGGCTGCGGGTGCAGCTGCGCCGGCCTTGCGCTGACGTTCCTTCTCTTCACGCTCTTTGCGGCGTTCCGATTTCGACTTCTTGTCGGGGCGGGTCTTGGCGTTGATGCTGTCGAGGTCGATGGAGCCTACCACTTTGAACTGCACGCCGCTGTCGGGCGTTTTCATGCGGAAAATGCCGTTCTCGTCGGTCGTTCCTTTTTCCTCGGCCTTGCTCTTGGCCGGTGCATTCGGCTCGGCGGCGGGCTGTTCGGGCTGAGGCTGCGGGGCGGGTTCAGTGGCGACGGGTGCGGGCTCGGCGACGGGTGTTTCGACGGCAACGGGCTTCGGCTCGGCCTTCTTCGCTTCCGGTTCAGCTGTGGCAGGGGTCTGGACAGTCTGGGCAGCGGGCTGCTCGGCGGGTGTCTCGACCGGCGTCACTGCGGGCTTGTCTGCAGGTTTCTCTGCGGGCTTGTCTGCTTTGGCCTTAGCCTGTACGTCGTTGATGTTGCCGAGTACCTTGAAAGACTGTTTACGCTCGGACTCCGTGCGGAACACTTCTTCCTTCTGCTGCTTCTTCAGTTCTTTCTCCTTCTGTTGCTGTTCGCGTCGCTCGTCACGTTCCTTCTGTTCTTTTTCCTTGCGCTTCTGGTTGACGAGTTTGATTTCCTCGTGCTTGCTCTTGTCGGCACCGAATGCGTTGACAAGGAGCTCGTACTGTTCGTCCGTCAGCTTGTAGTTGATGCTCACGTCCTCGAGTATCTTGCCCTTCTTTTGCAGGAATTCAGCAGCGGTGTTGATTCCTATGTTTAGTTCTTTGAGTGCTTTGTTAAGTCTTACCGGCATATTGTTGATTTACGATTTGACGATTTACGATTTACAATTTGGCGTCATGAGCCGACGCATCGGCATTAGTCCTCAAATTCGGAACGAAGGATGCGGAGCACTTCATCGACGGTGTCCTCCTCCAGGTCGGCCTGTTCGATGAGCATCTCGCGGGGCGCCTTGAGCACGCTCTTGGCCGTGTCGAGACCGATGCCCTTAATCGCTTCGATGACCCATTCTTCGATTTCGTCCTTGAATTCGTCGAGGTAGATGTCTTCGTTGTCCTCTTCGCTCTGTTCGCGGAACACGTCGATGGTGTAGCCAGTGAGCATCGAGGCCAGTTTGATGTTCATACCGTTCTTGCCGATGGCCAGCGACACTTGGTCGCTCTGCAGATAGACTTCGGCCTTCTTGTTCTCCTCGTCGAGGTTGATGGTCGAGATATGCGCCGGATTGAGTGCGCGCTGAATGTAGAGCTTGGGGTTAGCAGAATAGTTGATGACGTCGATGTTTTCGTTGTGCAGCTCGCGGACGATGCCGTGGATTCGGCTGCCCTTCACGCCGACGCAGGCGCCGACGGGGTCGATGCGTTCGTTGTAGCTCTCGACAGCCACCTTGGCACGTTCGCCAGGGATGCGGACGATGTTGTGGATGGTGATGAGGCCGTCGCTGATTTCGGGCACTTCGTTCTCGAGCAGGCGACGCAGGAAGTCGGGCGACGTGCGTGAGAGGATGATCTTCGGGTTGTTGTTCATGTTGTCAACCCGCAGTACGATGGCGCGTGCCGTCTCGCCCTTGCGGAAGAAGTCGCCAGGTATCTGCTCGTTCTTGGGCATGAGCAGTTCGTTGCCGTCGTCGTCGAGGAGCAGGGTCTCGCGCTTCCAGATCTGATAGACCTCGGCGGTGACGATTTGTCCCACCTTGTCCTTGTACTTGTTGTAGAGGTTGTCGTGCTCCAGTTCCAGGATTTTGGCAGCCATCGTCTGGCGCAGGGTGAGGATGGCGCGGCGTCCGAAGTCGCTGAAGTTGACGCGCTGGCTCACTTCTTCGCCCACTTCGTAGTCGTCGTCAATCTTCTGAGCCTCGCTCAGCGAGATTTCCGTGTTTTCGTTCTTCACCTCGCCGTCGGGCACGACGGTGCGGTTGTGGTAGATTTCGAAGTCGCCCTTTTCGGGGTTCACGATCACGTCGTAGCTGTCCTCATTGCCGTAGGTCTTTTGCAGCACGCTGCGGAATGAGTCTTCGATCACACTGACGAGGGTAGCCTTGTCGATGTTCTTCGTCTCCTTGAAGTCCTTGAAAGTCTCGATCAAGTTGACGCTGTCCTTAGTTTTCTTGATAGCCATTGTATGTTTTTTGATTTTTGATTATTCGCGTTTTACTCTTCACCCAGCCATTCGAATGGCTGGCTACCATTGTCAAGCCCCGCTGGGGCTTCCGGCCGTTAATTTTTCACTCTTCACTTTTCACTCTTCACTTTTCACTCTTCACTTTTCTCTACTTGAAGTCGATGACAGCCTTCACCCACTTCACGTCGCCGTAGCCGAAGCGGTGCTCAACATCGACCAGCTGCGGGCGCTTCTTGCCCTCCAGCCTCTGCTTCTCCTGTGTGACGAGCGTAAATCCCTCGGCATCGGCCGCTGTGAGCCTGCCCTGCATCTTCTTGCCCTGGGCGGTGAGCACTTCGACCTCGCTGCCCACGTGGTTGACATACTGCTGCAGCACCTTCAGCGGCTGACCGATGCCGGCCGAACCTACCTCCAGTTCGAAGTCCTCGACGTCGCGGTCCAGGTGGTCTTCGATGAAGCGGCTCAGCTCGCAGCAATCTTCAATCCACACACCGTCCTTGTGGTCGATTTCAACCACGATACGGTTGTCGGCATCCACCGATGCATCCACGAGGAAGTATTCTTTACCTTCGAGCCATTCCTCACAAAGCTCCGTCACTTTTTTCTTTTCAATCATCGCAGGAAATACTGTTTTTTGGGCTGATTCGCGGTGTGGCGCGATTCTGATTTCTCTTTGCTTTTTAGAAAATCTCTTTGCTTAATCTAAAAACTTAGGAGGAACCCTCGGCCCCTCCTAACTCATTTCGACTGCAAAGGTAATGAATTTTGTCTGTTTTACCAAATAAAACTGCCTTTTTCTGTATAAAAATCAAATAATTGGCAGTTTCGGCCCCGTCGGTCCCCGATTTGTTACGGATGCACGGCACTTCGGTCTCAGCGCGAGCGCCCATTCTTCCCGCCTGCACTGCGCGACATTGTCGGACGGTGCGCCGAAACGACTCAAAATATCAGTGGAATTTGTAGAAATATCAATGGAATTTGTAAAAATATCAGTGGTATTTTTGAAAATATCAATGATATTTTGACTTTGCTCCGCGCAGGGGCTGAGTCGGATGCGCCGCGCCGCTGGTTTTGCTGCGCAGCGTGGCTGAATTTGCTGTGTGGTGTCGTTGGAGCGAGTGTCACGAAAAAACGTGAGTCCGGCGCCGTTTGTCGGGCGTCGGACTCACGTTGGAACGGGGCTCGGTGTGGGGGCTGAGGGTCAGAAGTTGATGCGTTCCTTCTCGATGACGAGCGGACGGCGGCGCACCTGCGTGAGGATGCTGCCCACGTATTCGCCGACGATGCCGAGGAAGAAGAGCTGGATGCTGCCGAAAAAGAACAGACCGATGACCAGCGGAGCGATGCCTGCGTCGAAGTTGTCCCAGTTGCACAACTTGTAAACGAAGTAGGCGAGGGCGACGAACAGGCTGAGGATGCCGCACACGAAGCCGATGAACGACGCCAGGCGGAGGGGTACCTTCGAGTGGTTGACGAAGCCGAGCATCGCCATGTCGTAGAGCGTGTAGAAGTTGTTGTGCGTGTGTCCGGCCATGCGGCGCGGCTGGGTGTAGAACACTTCGCCCAGGTCGCCGCCGTACTCGGCCACCAGCCCGCGCATGTAGGGATAGGGGTCGTCGATCGAGCGCAGCAGCTGGATGAACGTCTGGTCATAGAGGCCGAAACCGGTGAAGTTCTCCACCTGGCGAGTCTCGCTCACCGCCTTGATCACCTTGTAGAAGGCGGTGCGCAGGGCATAGACCACGGGGTTTTCCTTGCTCTTGTTCTTCACGCCGACGACCACACGGTGCCCCTGCTCCCACAGTTCCAGAAACTGCGGAATCAGCTCGGGCGGGTCCTGAAGGTCGGCCACCATGAGCATCACGGCGTCGCCTGTGGCCTGGCACAGCCCGTAGAAGGGCGATCGGATGTGCCCGAAGTTCATGGCGTTGACGATGATTTTCACGTTCTTGTCCTCGGCAGCCAGCCGTCGGAGCACGTCGACCGTTCCGTCGGTCGATGCGTTGTCGATGAAGATGTGCTCGTAGGTGTAGCGGTCGGAGAGGCGGTCGAACTGGGCGCGAACCTGACGATACAGCTCTTCGACGTTCGGTTCCTCGTTGTAGCAAGGGGTGACGATGCTGATATGCTTCATAGTTGTTGAGGTTTTACAGTCGTTTTATCAGTCTTTTTTCGATAGACAAATGATTTCAGGAGGAAGAAGGAGCAGACGCCGGCCACGGGGGTGGCGACGATGCCTGCCCAATAGTCGTTGACGCCCCAGAGGATGAGCAGCCGCACGACGGCTGTGTTGATCAGATAGACGGCGACGTAGCACAGCACGAAGCGCAGGATGAGGCGCGGGTCGCCGTTCTCGAACACGATGTTGCCCGTGGTTACGAAGTTGAAGCACACGCCCAGCACGTTGCTCACGAGTGTTGCGACGAAGTAGGGGATGCCGACGAAGATGCACAGGCAATAGACGGCCATGCCGAACGCCGTGTTCAGGCCGCCGACGAAGAGGAAGCGGATGAATTTGTTGGGGATGAGGCGCTGAAACGCCATGATGCCTTTGCGGATGGGATTCATGGGCGATAGATGCATTGTTGCTGGAGCTCGTCGGGCATGAAGGGCGCCATCTTCTCGAGCGGAGCCGACGACATACGGCCGGTCTGCTTGTCCATGAACGAGGCCGACTTGGGGAAGAGCGTCTGCTCGGGGTGCATGTGCACCTCGCAGATGCAGGGTCCGTCGGTCTGTAGTGTCTGGCGGATGGCAGCGGTGAGTGCCTCACCGTTTTCGCGAATGCTGACGTAGGGGATGCCGTAGGCAGCGGCAATTTTCTCTAAATCCGGACAGACGACGCCGCTCTGCGGGTTGGAGCCGGTGAAGTGGCCGTGGAAGAACGACTTCTGCGTGGTCTTGATGGCGAGGTAGCTCTCGTTCTCCAGCACGAACAGCTTGAGCGGCAGACGGTAGGTGACGAGGGTCTGCAGCTCCTGCAGGTTCATCTGGATGGAGCCGTCGCCCGTGACGCAGACCGTGCGTCCGCGGTCGTTGCTCACGCAGGCGCCGATGGCTGCCGGCAGGCCGTAGCCCATGGCTGCGCAACCTTGGTTGGCAAACACCCGCACGCCCTTCTTGACCTGCATGGCCTGGAAGGTGCAGGTGTAGGCAGTGCCGTTGCCCGTGACGACGACGTCGGCGGCAGTGAGCTGACGGAACAGTTCGTCGGCAAAACGATAGGAATTGGTGTAGCCCGGACAGTCGGGGTTGTCGTCGAAGAGGGTGGGAAGCTTCGCCTCGATGCTGCGCCCCCACTGCCGCCAAGGCTCAAACGAGGGCAGACTCCGCTGCGCGGTCAGCGTCAGCAGACGGTCGATGGCCTCGTCGAGCAGGGCGTGAATCTTGAGGTCGATGCTCAGCGTCGGCTTCGAGAGTTCGGCGGCGTCGGCGTCGATCATCACCTTGTAGGCACGGGGCGCCAGCAGGTCGTAGGCATAGCTGACCTGACGGATGGACAGACGGGTGCCCATGACGATGAGCAGGTCGGCATTCTGCACCATGATATTGCCGATGCGGTCGCCGCAGATGCCTGGCTTTCCGAAGCAGAGCGGGTGGTCGTGCCAGATGAGGTCGCTGCCGCTGATGGCCGTGACGACGGGGATGCCGAGCCGTTCGGCGAGCGTGATGAACTGCGCTTCGCGGCGGGCCAGCCGCACGCCGTTGCCCACGTAGATGACGGGCGACTGCGCCTGGTCGATTCGCTCAAGGAGGTCGTGCAGCTGCCGGTCGATGAGGTCGTGGTCGTAGGGGTCAGCCAGTTCGGCAGGGTCGAAGTCGCGCAGGTCCCGTTCATCGACCATCGCGCCCTGAATGTCGAGCGGCACGTCGATCCACACGGGGCCGGGCCGCCCGCCGAGGGCGATGGCGATGGCCTTGTCAATCTCGTATTTCACATCGCGCACGTCGGTGATGGTGACGCAGTATTTCGTAATGCTGCGCACCATGCTCTTGATATCTGCCTCCTGGTCGCCGAGCTGTCGGAGCGGCAGTTCGGGACAGGCTGCGATGGTGGTGCTCTGCTTTACCTGCCCCGAAATATACAGGCCGGGGATGGAGTCGAGCCACTGACCCAGCACACCCGTGATGGCGTTGGTGCCGCCAGGGCCGGTCGTGACGCAGGTGACCGCCAACTGTCCGCTGGCGCGGTAGTATCCCTCGCCGGCGATGGCAGATGCCTGTTCGTGGTGGTTGCACACGTAGCTGAGTCCTTCGGTGTGTCCGATGCTGTCGTTCAGGTGCATGGCTCCGCCGCCGGTCACGAGAAAGCAATGGCGGACTCCGTAGCGCTGAACGAGATATTGGAAGATGAAATCGCTGACTTTTATCATATTGCGTGTGAATTGGATGCTTGGTGTTGGATGATGTCGCAGACGACGTCGCGAAACGTGCTGTCGCCGACGTAGCCAATCGTCCGTCTGAGCTTGGTGAGGTCGGGATTGAGCGACACGAGGTTGGCGGGTTGGATGACGCCGTAGCGGAGTGGGCTTCGCGAGCGACAGAGGACTTTCATCTCTTCGACGAACTCGCGCAGCGGACGGACGTCGTCCGAGGCGATGTTGAAGACCTCTTGACGGAAATCGGGGTGAGAAAGGGCATAGGCGCACAGGCGGCTGACCTGCTCGGCGGCGTCGCTTACGTTCAGGAAATTCCACAGTTGGGTGCAGGGGGAGAGGTCGATGGCTTCGTGGCGCAACATCCGTCCGACACACGTCATGACGAGGGTCCACGGATGGTCGCCCACGCCGAAGAGACTGAAAATGCGCAGGTGAAGGTATTTCAGGCCCAGTGTCTGGGCTTGTGAACAACACTGGCGGTAGGCCTCGAGTTTAGCTTTGCCGTAGGCTGAAAAAGGGTGGCAGGGCGTCTGTTCACTGATGATACCGAGTTGCGTGCCATATTCTGCTTGTGAGCCGGCGTCGGCAAACAGCTGGCACCCCATCTTCGCGGCCGATTGCAGGGCGTCGAGGGCATGGCGGATGTTCGCGTGCTGGATGTCTTCGGCGTTGCGTCCGTCGTGGCCGGTGCCCGCCCATGCCAGATGGATGAACACGTCGGCGCGTGGAATGAGGGTGTACAGCTGGCCGTAATCAGCCAGCTGGGCCTCGACAATCTGTAGCGCAGGGTGTGAACCAAGCTTAGAAACAGCTCTCGGATGATTGCGACAAACGGCAATCACCCGATGGCCCTTTCCCAACAGATGGCGCACCAGTTGGGAACCGATGAAACTGGTGGCACCTGTCAGGACGTATGTTTGCATGGAATGGAGGTGAATTCTTCAAGCTGCCCGACACACAGCGCATAGACATCCTCGTTGCGATAGCGGCGGTACCACTCGGCGGTGAGGCGACAGCACTCCTGGATGTCGGTGCGGGGAGTCCAGCCCAGACGGAAGCGGGCTTTGCTGATGTCGAGCATGAGGAGCTGTGCCTCGTGCAGGGCGTTGGGGTCGGACACGTCGCGCAGTGTGCCCTGGCCATAGTGGTGGACGATGAGCGATGCGACGTCCCACACCTCAGTGGTGCTCTCCATTTGCGGACCGAAGTTCCAGCCTTCGCAGTAGGCTGTCGGGCCCTCCAGCATCTTGGCAGCGAGCAGCAGGTAGCCGCTGAGCGGTTCGAGCACGTGCTGCCACGGACGGATGGCGTGTGGACTGCGGATGTCGATGGGCTGTCCGGCTTCGAGGGCACGGATGCAGTCGGGCACGATGCGGTCCTTGGCCCAGTCGCCGCCGCCGATGACGTTGCCGGCACGCACACTGGCAAGGCTGACCCTGTGCTTCCGACCGTAGTCAGCGGGGTTGAAGAAACTGCGGCGCCACGAACTGATGGCGATTTCGCAGGCTCCCTTCGACGAACTGTAGGGGTCGTAGCCTCCCATGGGTTCGTCCTCGCGGTAGCCCCACAGCTGGTTTTTGTTCTCGTAGCACTTGTCGGTCGTAATCATGACTGCCGCCCGTACGCTGGACGTGTGGCGGATGGCTTCCATGACATTGACGGTGCCCATGACGTTGGTCTCGTAGGTCTCGGCTGGAATGTCGTAGCTGAGGCGTACGAGGGGCTGGGCTGCGAGGTGGAACACAACTTCGGGCTGGTATTCAGTAAAGATGTCGAGGAGCTGCTGACGGTTGCGTATGTCGGCGCGCAGGTCGGCCAGGATTTTCTGCCCGATGCCGCTGAGCACATAGTTATCGCGCTCGGTCAGTGGGTCAAGCCCGAGCCCGACGACTTCGCAGCCCAGCTCGCGGAGCCAGATGCAGAGCCATGAACCCTTGAAGCCTGTGTGGCCGGTGACGAGCACGCGACGGCCTTGCAGTTGTTGTCGTACGTATGTGTCGTTGGCGTTCATCGGGCGTTGTTTTCGCAGAAGGTGCGGATGGTCTGCACCATGTAGTTAAGTTTGTCGGGCGTCATGCCAGGATAGACACCGATCCAGAACGTCTGGTTCATGATGGTGTCGGTCGTCGTGAGCGGTGCAGCGACGCGGTAGTCTCTGCCTTCGACGTACGGCTCGAAGGCGGGATGCTTGAGCAGGTTGCCCGCAAAGAGGTTGCGCGTCTGGATCTTCTTTTCCTCAAGATGTTGGGTCAGGTCGTTGCGAGTGAACCCTGCGTCGTCCTTGACGGTGATGAGGAATCCGAACCACGAGGGACGCGAGTTTGCCTGAGCCTCGGGCAGGATGAGTCCAGGTGTGCCGTCGAGTCCGCTGCGGAGCACGTCGAAGTTCTCGCGACGGCGGGCGACGATGGTGTCGAGTTTGTCGAGTTGTGCGCAACCGATGGCGGCTTGCATGTCGGTGGCTTTGAGATTGAAGCCGAGGTGGCTATAGACGTATTTGTGGTCGTAGCCGATGGGCAGCTGGCCGAACTGGCGACTGAAGCGGTAGCCACAGGTGTTGTCCACGCCGCCGAGGCACCAGCACTCGCGTCCCCAGTCGCGATAGCTGTTGACAAACTTGTGGAGCTCGGCATTGTTGGTATAGACGGCTCCGCCTTCACCCATGGTCATGTGGTGGGGCGGGTAGAACGAGCTGGTGCCGATGTCGCCAATGGTGCCCGTCTTGCGCCACTGCCCATCGATGTAGTATTCCGAACCGAGGGCGTCGCAGTTGTCTTCGATGAGCCACAGATTGTGCTTCTTGCAGAAGTTGACCACCGCCTGTAGGTCGAAGGGGTTGCCGAGGCTGTGCGCCACCATGACGGCCTTGGTGCGGTCGGACAGAGCTGCTTCGAGTTGTCCGACGTTCAGGTTGTAGTCGCGCAGTGTGACATCGACAAAGACAGGCACCGCACCGTACTGCATGATGGGGGCGACGGTAGTGGGGAAGGCGGCAGCGACGGTGATGACTTCGTCGCCACGACGGATCTGTCGCGGGCCGAGTTCGGGCGCGGTGAGGGCATAGAAGGCCAGAAGGTTGGCAGACGATCCGCTGTTGACGAGCGAACAGTGCTTGACGCCCAGCCACGCAGCGAAGCGGTGCTCGAAGCGCGTGGCCCAAGGGCCGGCCGTGAGCCAGAAGTCGAGCGACGAATCGACGAGGTTGACCATTTCGTCGGCGTCGAAGTAGCGGCCGCCGTAGTTGATACGTGTTTTCCCAGGAATAAATTCGGAGAGCTCGGCGTGAGCTACTTTGTAGTACTCGCGCGTGAGTTCGAGGATTTGCTTTTTCAGTTCTTCTTTATGCATGATGAAAGAGGGATGGTTGGGGGAGTGAGGGTCGCTGCGACGGGGACGCAGCATGGGTGGACAGGACGTTACCAGCACTTCCAGGGGGCATTGCCCTGTTTCCACATGTCGTTCAGCTCGGTGTTGTCGCGCATCATGTCCATGGGTTTCCAGAAGCCGCGGTGCTTGTAGGCGTGCATTTTTCCTTCGCGGGCCATACGTTCGAGGGGTGCCTTTTCGAACACACAGCTGTCGTCGCCTTCGGGCAGGTAGTCGAACACCTCCGGCTCGCAGACGAAGTAGCCGGCGTTGATCCAGTTGCCGTCGCCGTCGGGCTTTTCGAGGAACGAGGTCACCATGCCGGTCTGGTGGTCAATTTGTACGGAGCCAAACTTGCCGGCCGGCTTGTAAACAGTCATCGAGATGGCGGCGCGGCTCTGTTCATGGGCACGGATGGTGTCGGCGATGTCGAGGTCGGTGACGCCGTCGCCGTAGGTGAGGCAGAAGCGCTCGTTGCCGATGTAAGGCTGGATGCGCTTCACACGGCCGCCGGTCATGGTGTTGAGTCCCGTGTCGATCATCGTGACGCGCCACTGCTCGGAGTGGTTGCTGTGTATGTCAACGGTGTTGGTCGCCAGATCGACCGTCATGTCGCTGTTGTGGGTGAAGTAGTTGGCGAAATACTCCTTGATGACATACTGCTTATAGCCGCAGCAAATGACGAAGTCGTTGATGCCGTAGTGGCTGTACGTCTTCATGATGTGCCAGAGGATGGGCTTTCCGCCAATCTCGACCATAGGCTTCGGTATCAGATGTGTCGCTTCGCTGAGTCGCGATCCGAACCCACCTGCCAATATCACGGCTTTCATGTCCTGTGCAATGTTTGGGGAAGAATGGTATAGTGTACTGCTGTAGGTGCAGACTTTTTATCGTCTGCAAAGTTACTGAATTTTTCTTGAATAACAGGGAAAAAGGCGAGAAAAACTTCGGCGGCGGGCAATCAGCACTCTAATATAGGTACGTGCGCGCGAGGCTGTGAGCTTGTCGGCGTGTGTTTTATCGGCAGGCTTTCAGTTCTTTCTTCAGCGAGGCGCGGGGAACGCCGAGGGCGATGGCCTGCTCGAAGTCGGTGAGTGCCAGGCGTCGGTTGCCTTGCTGCAGGTGCAGATACGCCCGTGCGAGCAGGTAGTTGGTGTTTTTCGAGTCGAGCAAGATGGCGCGGTCGAGGTCGATGATGGCCAGTTCGGCCTGTTTGTTCTCGGCATACATCCCGCTGCGGATGCTGTAGAGCTCAGCATCGGTGGGCGAAGCCTCGACCATCAGGGTGATACGCTGGAGGGCTTCGGACAGATGTCCTGTGTCGTGCTCGAGCATTGCCATTCCCAGTAGGGCCAGACGGTGGTCGGGCTGATGCTCGAGGATGCGGGTGTAGTCGGTACGGGCCTCGGTGAAGAGACGCTGTTTGTGGTAGCAGTAGGCGCGATAGTTGCGCATATCCACGTTGTCGGGGGTGAGGTCGAGGATGGTGGTGAGGTCCATCACCGCCTTGCCCCATTGCTCGAGCCGCATGTAGAGGGTGGCGCGGTCCTGAATCAGGGGTATCGCTTCGGGTGTGATGTTGAGGGCCAGTGTGTAGGACTCGATCGCCTCTTCGGCTTTCTTCGTCTGGCGAGGGTCTTGCCAGTACTGACGTTCCTGAATCTTCCCGAGGTTGCTGAACACGAGGGCGTTGCGGTAGTCGTTCGGCGATGCCTTCAGGGCTTGTCGAAAGAGCTGCTCGGCTTGCGGCAGGCTGTCGTGGCTGGCTGCACCGAGGGCACGTTCGATCAGCTGCTCATAGGTCTGGGCAGCAACGTGGCTGCCGCATAGGAGACAGAGGAGGAGAGTGGCGAGGTGGCGGGTCATTGGCTGGAGATGGTTCATTGGCGGTAGCGGTTTTCGTCCTTGTCGTCGAGCATCGAGAGATACGAGGCGTAGCGGCTCTCGGCGATATCATGGCGCTCGACGGCATCGCGCACGGCGCAGCCTGGTTCGTGGGTGTGGGTGCAGTTGTTGAAGCGACAGTCGTGGGAGAAACGGAAGATTTCCCTGAAATAGTGTCCCACTTCCTCACGCTCCATGTCGAAGGTGCCGAAGCCTTTCACGCCAGGTGTGTCGATGATGTAGCCGCCGTCGGGCAGCGGAAACATCTCGGAGAAGGTGGTGGTGTGGCGCCCTGTGTTGTAGGCGTCCGACACCTCGGCGGTGCGGAGGTTCAGGGTGGGGAAGAGTCGGTTGATGAGTGTCGATTTTCCCACACCGCTGTTGCCGCTGAGCAGGGTCATTTTGCCCTGCAGCAGGGTGCGCAGTTCTTCCACACCTTCGCCGGTCTCGGCGCTGACCGTGCGGCACGCGTAGCCCACCGTCTCGTACAGGTGGCAGAATCCGGACAGAAGTTCCCTGTCGTCCTGGTCGGTCAACAGGTCGATTTTGTTGAAGATCAGGACGACAGGGATTCGGTATGCCTCGGCCGAAGCCAGGAAACGATCGATGAACGTTGTGGCGGTTTCGGGCTGGCGGAGCGTGACGATGAGGAAACACTGATCGACGTTGGCAGCCAGGATGTGCGACTGTTTCGACAGGTTGGTCGCCCGTCGGATCACGTAGTTCTTGCGGTCGTCGATGGCTGTGATGAGGGCTTCGCTCTCGACGGTGTGGAAGGTGACGCCGTCGCCGATAGCGATGGGATTGGTCGAACGGATGCCGCGCAGGCGAAAGTTCCCCTTCGCCCGCGCTTCCCATGTCGAGCCGTCGTCAGCCAGTACGGTGTACCAGCTGCCGGTGTTGCGGATGACGAGTCCGTGCATACGATGTCGGAAGGAACAGACCTCAGACGGTCATGATTTCCTTGTTCTTCGCATCGAGCATCTCGTCCAGGCGCTTGATGTACTTGTCGTGGGTCTTCTGGACTTTCTCTTCGGCGTCCTTCTCCACGTCCTCGGGCACACCGTTCTTCACGCTCTTCTTCAGTTTGTCGATACACTCGCGTCGTGCGTTGCGCACCGAGATCTTGGCTGTTTCGGCCTCCTTCGAGCACTGCTTGGTGAGGTCGCGGCGGCGTTCCTCGGTCAGTGCGGGGATGCCGAGGCGGATCACTTCGCCGTTGTTCTCGGGCATGATGCCGACGCTGGAGTCGATGATGGCCTTCTCGATGACGCGGAACATCGACTTGTCCCACGGCTTGATGGTGATGCTGCGTGCGTCGGGTGTGGCGAGCGAGGCGACATTCGACAGTGGCACCATGCTGCCGTAGCTATCGACGCGGATGGCGTCGAGGATGTGTACGTTGGCCTTGCCTGCACGGATGCGGCTCAGGCTCTCTTCGAGGTGCATGGCAGCGAGCTCCATGGCTTCCTCGGCTTCTTCCAAAAATAATTTTACGTCTTCCATGTCTGATTGGAGTGTTGGCTATTAGTCTTTTATGATTGTGCAACCGGCGCAGGGCTTCAACTGCTTGAAGAAGTCGTTGCCCTTGTCATCGACGAGGATGAAGGCGGGGAAGTCCTCGACCTCGATCTTCCAGATGGCTTCCATGCCGAGCTCGGGATATTCGACGCATTCGATCGACTTGATGTTGTTCTGCGCCAGGATGGCAGCAGGGCCGCCGATGGAGCCGAGGTAGAAGCCGCCGTGCTTCTTGCAGGCGTCGGTCACGGCTTGCGTGCGGTTGCCCTTGGCGAGCATGATCATCGAGCCGCCGTGGTCCTGGAACTCATCGACGTAGGGGTCCATGCGGTTGGCTGTCGTCGGGCCCATCGAGCCGCACGCCATGCCTGCCGGTGTCTTGGCGGGTCCGGCGTAGTAGATGGGATGGTTCTTCATGTACTCCGGCATGGGTTCGCCAGCGTCGAGGCGTGCCTTGATCTTGGCGTGTGCGATGTCGCGGCCCACGATGATGGTGCCGTTGAGCGACAGACGAGTGGAGACGGGATACTGGCTGAGCTGCTTGCACACTTCGCTCATCGGGCGGTTGAGGTCCACGCGGACGACGTCGCCTTCGCCGGCCTGACGCAGTTCTTCGGGAATCAGTTCGCCCGGGTTGTCGTCCATGCGTTCAATCCAGATGCCGTCCTTGTTGATCTTAGCCTTGATATTGCGGTCGGCCGAACAGCTGACGCCCAGGCCGATGGGGCACGATGCGCCGTGGCGGGGCAGGCGGACGACGCGGATGTCGTGTGCCATGTATTTTCCGCCGAACTGGGCGCCGAGTCCGATTTTGTAGGCTTCCTTCAGAAGTTCTTCTTCGAGTGCGACGTCGCGGAAGGCACGTCCCGTCTCGTCGCCCGTCGTGGGCAGCGAGTCGTAGTAGTGGGTCGAGGCGAGCTTGACGGTGAGCAAGTTCTTCTCGGCACTGGTGCCGCCGATGACGAAAGCGATGTGGTAGGGCGGGCAGGCTGCCGTGCCGAGGCTCTTCATCTTCTCCACGAGGAAGGGCACCAGTGTGCCAGGGTTCTGGATGCGGGCCTTGGTCTCCTGATAGAGGTAGGTCTTGTTGGCCGAACCGCCGCCTTTGGTCACCATGAGGAAACGGTACTCCATACCTTCGGTGGCTTCGATGTCGATCTGTGCGGGCAGGTTGCACTTGGTGTTCACCTCTTCGTACATCGACAGCGGCGCATTCTGAGAGTAGCGCAGGTTGTCCTCGGTGTAGGTGTCATAGACGCCCTTCGACAGATATTCCTCGTCGCAGAATCCTGTCCACACCTGCTGACCTTTCTCGCCGTGGATGATGGCTGTGCCGGTGTCCTGGCAGAGGGGCAGCTGTCCCTTGGCCGAGACTTCGGCGTTGCGCAGGAAGGTCAGTGCGACATACTTGTCGTTGGCTGAGGCTTCGGGGTCGCGCAGAATCTTGGCCACCTGCTTGTTGTGCGAGCGGCGCAGGAAGAAGCTTACGTTGTGGAACGCGGCCTTGGAAATCAACTCCAGTGCCTCGGGCTGTACTTTCAGGATAGGTTTCCCTTCAAACTCGCCGACGCTTACGTACTGGTCGGTCAGCTTCACATATTCCGTGTCGTCCTTGCCGAGCTGGAACATCGGTGCATACTTGAATTCTGGTGCTTTTGCCATAAGAATATTTTTTTAGTGTATAGATTTCTGCAAAGTTACGATTAAGTGAGCGGAATACAAAATGAAAGTTTGAAAAAATTTGCTTTTTCGGTTTTTGGCCGGAAGTCTGAAATGTTAACGTCGGGGGAATTTTGACATTTTAGAGGCATAAATTTGTGGGAGAAATTTGGAGGAAATAGAATTTTGGGGTCAACGAAAAGAACGAAAC
Organism: uncultured Prevotellaceae bacterium; assembly: GCA_900319385.1. Taxonomy (GTDB): domain Bacteria; phylum Bacteroidota; class Bacteroidia; order Bacteroidales; family Bacteroidaceae; genus UBA3839. The sequence goes on from ONOG01000035.1 coordinate 44,735, forward strand.
AAGACAACGAAAAACACGAAAAAACACGAAAAAGTTTTGGTGAAAAGTCTGGAAAATTGAAATGCCCATTGTCGTAGGGGCGGGTTCCCATGCCCGCCCGATCAGGCGAAGCCTGAAAACTGAAAGAAATTGGGATAAATTCTTTGGAAAAGCCCTATTTTAGAAGACAACACGGGACAACGAAGGACAACTTGGGACAACTTTATTATTTCATTGATTAAGAAGATGTTGTCCTTTGTTGTCCCGTGTTGTCC
>ONOG01000012.1 GCA_900319385.1 uncultured Prevotellaceae bacterium
AGTTTCTCCAGTTTTTCCCTGTAGCTTTCTAGCATCTTTAGCCATTCGACATGAACAGGCATGAGCGAACTTTTCGCTCCTTTCACGCTACATACGTCATTGAAGTACTTTTCGTTTTGATAGTCCATATCCTTTAGCTTGTAGTAATACCGTTTAGCTGCTATCTGAAAACAGATGGCCAAAGGGTATACATCCGTACTCTTATTGGTACGTTTGTCTAGAACTAAAGTAAGTGAACAGTTGTCCACTTTTCCGCACTTGATAGATGTCTTTTCAGCCTTCATAACTATAGTCTGTTGCTTCGTTCATGGGAATCTTGCGAACAATTTGCGAACAAAATGCGAACAAAATCGCCCATTAATTGAGGTTTATTAAAATTTCACTTTTGCGCTGCAAAGTTACAAAATAATTGAGGTTTATTAAAATTTCACTTTTGCGCTGCAAAGTTACAAAATAATTGTGAGACAATAACTTACAAAGCCAAGAAAAATTTTATAAAACCTCAAAAAATTTTATTTTAACAGACTCATAATCTGGAGGTCCCAGGTTCAAGCCCTGGCTGGTCCACACTGAAAATCAAGCACTTGCGAGAAACTCGCAAGTGCTTTTTCCTTTGTGGGTGACTTTCAAGTGACCTTTTTGAAGTAAAAGTGACCCTGCGTTACCTTCTGAAATGTAGAGTGATTCTTTGTGAGTTCAAGAAATGTTTTCGCACAGATGATGGCGAAAACAAGGAGTATCATCTCAAAATTGCAAGCATGAGAAGCAAATCTGATACCTGATTTAGGTATGTGGTTTGGGGTTACCCTCCCAGCTAATCATCAAGAAAATCATATTGGGCAGATATATGAGCGGCAAAAACACATAAAAAAGTATAAAATAGAGGAAAATAACCACGATTATTTAATAGAGAGCGATAGAATTTGAAAGTTTTACACTATCTTTGCAGGATAAACATTGCAATATTATGGGAGATATTAATCGAATAAAGATGGTTTTATTCGAGAAGAAGAAAACAGCTCGGTGGCTGGCAGGTGAAATGGGTGTAACCCCTTCTACGGTCAGTCAGCAAGTGGTGTGATGACTCTTCTCTGCTCGACCTCGGCACAATTGGCAGTGATTGCAGAAGTTTCAGATGTTTACGTTAGAAAATGTCAAAGAAAAACAATTATTGGACAGAAGAACAGATAACGATAGTTTTCTATGAGTTTAGCAAGAATTCGTTTGATATTCTTCTTTGATGTCACAGAAAACACTTACTTTTACGGCTGAAATGCGAATGACAATTTAATGATAGCAGGAATTGAATACAAAATAACTGAGAATATGAGATAAAAGAAACATTGAGTCTTTAACATCCTTGACGAGACTGATTAAGCAGAACTACCACTTCACATAATACATCGGTTAGACAAGGCAACGGGTGTTTACGCTCTTCTTTATGAGGGCGTGGACAGAATGATTGTTGTCCGATGTAGGCTGTGGTAGGCCTTGTTTAAGCACATCTTTCTTCTGCGCCCTCTTTTCCGAAAGTGAAAAGGGGCTTTTATTTGTTTATAACCTAGTGAAATTAATTACCTACATAAAATAATCGATATGACTGCAGAAGAACTATTTCAAGCTGTTTTGGATAAGGCAAAAGAATTTGGTCTGATAGCGAAAAATGAAAGGCGTGCTATAATAGACCCCAAAGGAAACGCCATCATACGCGAAAACTTAGAGGCTCAAGCTTTTACTGATGGATCAGCATTTTTCGCATTTATAAGTAGCGAAGAGGAAACTGCTGGACAATATGCGGATTTTTCGTTTGTAATATTCCCTGATGACAAGAAACAGGTTAATTCTTGTGTTGTCTGTTTGGGAGTTGGTTCATCCGGATTTAGAAATGACTATCAGACAGCTTCTTTGCCCGGATTGCGTAGATTGTTTCTGAAGCTTAAAGCAGAAAAAACATATTTTAAAACCTCATTTGAGGATATTGAAAGTACGTCTTCAGACCTTTTAAATGAGATAAAAACAAATAATCCATGTTTGCGGAATGTCATAGAAAGCTATAAAACAGTATTGCCTGCCAGTCAAATAGTTTGTCTTGACGATAAAGAAAAAGCACTTGATACAATATTCATGTGGTTAGCCACCTATGCAAAAATGCGTGCGTGGGGTAATGCTGTACAAAAGAGGGCCATAGCGGCTCTGCTGGAAAAATTGCCTCAGCCTGAACTGCCTGATGTTGAAAAGGAAATAAACAAACTGTTAGATACCCGTAAGTATGTTGTCTTACAAGGTGCCCCTGGTACGGGTAAAACCTATACTGCGTTGAAGATATCTGAGAATTTCGACAAAGTATTCTTTGAGCAGTTCCATGCCGAAACGAGCTATTCTGATTTTGTATGTGGACTGGAGCCTGATACCACTCAGACAAACACTCAATTGAGATTTAAGATTAAAGAAGGTGTTTTATATCGAACCATCAAGTATGCTCAGGAACACAAGCAAGAGAAAGTCCTGCTCATTATTGATGAGATAAACAGAGCTAATCTCTCGAATGTGTTGGGCCCTGTGTTCTACCTATTTGAATATCAATCGGGAGCGAGAAAAGCAAAAACGAGAGTAGAAAATTTGGAATTGGAAAAATTGCCAGACAACATAAAGGTAATTGCAACGATGAACACGGCAGACCGCAGTCTAGCTGTAGTTGATTTTGCTCTGCGTCGTCGTTTCGCTTGGTACACACTTCGACCGCATGAGATTAAGGTTGGCGAAGATAAGGTTTTCATGAAGAAGGCTTATAACCAGTTCGCCGATATTTTCTTTGAATATGCTACAGACGAGGAGCTGAACTTACAGCCGGGTCAGTCATATTTTATTGTGGGGAAAACCAATAAGGATGAAGAGATGAAAGAGCGTATGGTGTATGAACTAATGCCACTTATAAAAGAATACTTGGCTGAAGGATATCTGCTTAAAGCAAAAGACTCTTTCTGTGACCTATTTTTGAAAGAAACAGGACGTTTAATGTATGAGTAATCTCCGCACGTTTTCTTTTGGCAAGTTACCTACTCTGTCGTCAGTTTATTGGTCTAGCGAAAGGCTAAAACAGAGTTGGAAGTGGAGTGACCGTTCTATGGTGTCGGTTATGCAGAGGTTCATCGACCTAAACCAAAAGAATCTGTCTTATCTTGGTATCTGTGCAATTATTGAAACCATCAATGGTAAACCCACCTTAAAGCTTTCCACCTCGAAATATATCGGGGCTATACCCATTCTATCTCCTATGAATGGTAAAGCAGTGGGGGACCTTGTTGTTTCGGGCAGATTTGGAGAGAATGCAGGCGAATTGATAACGATGCTTGACAGCAGCATAAAGCCTGAGTATTCTGACGAGTTTCGCTTGGTTCAAGATTCTCAAATGACGCCACCTATTTTTATTGAGTGTTGTAAGTATATTGACACATATATAGAAGCAGAACACTTTATGTGGCAGAAATTCTCAAATATAACGAGAAAAGAACAACGACCAGAAGGGTTAACACTTTGGAGCGAATATGCTCAGCGTGTTGCTCGAAATCCTCTCGATTTCTCAACTTTCAAGAATAAAAAAAACATTCTCTCAACCGATCACCATGAGTGGGCACAACTTAATTATGTACTTCAGATTGCCATTAGTGAATTAGAAATGCCCCGTGTTCCTATTCGGACCCGTGCAACTTATTCTTTTCGAATAGCTCAACTTAAAATGAAGCTTAGAGATAGAACCGTTCTTGCAACTCCTGTAATCAAAATTCGAATGTCAGATCCTTTGATTATAAAACGTTTAAAAGGGTTGGCAAACATCATTCTGAACAACAAGACAAATGAAAAACTGGCATGGCGGATGGACTATGCTGAATTCTTTGAACGGTACGTACAATATCTGATGGCTGAAGTTGCCAAAAAGAAAGGCGCTCGAGAGATTGACAATCCACACTATGGGGTATCTGTCAAGAGTCGCCCCCAATGGCTGTTGCATTATCTTGAACCTGACATGGTTTTGCAAAAACACGACGAACAAGTGGTAGTTGATTCGAAGTATAAAAGCCACATGTTCAATTGGAATGATGAAAGCGACGATCTGAAGGATACCTTCCGCCACGATTTTCATCAGATATTAGCCTACTGCTCTTTGAACTCTATGCCGGTCAAATATGGTATGCTCGTATATCCTTTCAGCGACTTTATCTGTCACAAAACGAAAGTAAACAGCCCTATTACCCATACTGAAGCAACTGTTTATCTTGTAGGCATCCCTATTGAAAAGAAGCGAATAAGAGAAGTAGAGGAAGGGTTGTGCAGTATCATTAACTTCGTTGAAGAAGAATAAACCGTTTTTCTATGAAGCAGATAGAAGTCGTAGCGGCAATCATACACGATAGGCAAGGACGCGTCTTTGCCACGCAGCGGGGGTATGGAGAGTGGAAGGACTGGTGGGAGTTTCCTGGCGGGAAGATGGAGGCGGGGGAGACGCAGGAGGAGGCTTTGCGACGCGAGATTTGGGAGGAACTGGAGACGCGCATCGTGGTGGAGCGTCTGGTGGAGACGGTGGAATGGGATTATCCGCAGTTTCATCTGACCATGCATTGCTACCTCTGCCGCGTGGAGAGCGGACATCTGGAGCTGAAAGAGCACGAGGCGGCACGGTGGCTGCATCGGGATGAACTGGAGAGCGTCAAGTGGTTGCCGGCTGACTGGGGATTGATCCGGAATTTGCAGACGTTGCTTCTGCGTCAATCGTGAGTGTGGCGTCGGCTCGGCCGCAGTATAGAACCGCTGCAGGCGCATCGGAACATCGTCTATTGTGCGAAATAGACTCAAAATCTCAGTGAAATTTGTGGAAATCTCAATGTGATTTATGGAAATCTCAGTGTGATTTTTGTAAACATCACTGAGATTTTGAGTTTTGTCCATGGTCTAACCAATTTCGAAAGCCCTGATGGCAAGAATTCGGCGGGGCAGGGATAAAACGAAGGCAGCAGCTACAATCGCTTCGACTGTAGCTGCTGCCCTTTTAATTTTTAATTATTAGTTCTTAATTTTTCACTTGTCCAAGGTGCTGTACACGCTGTTCTGGCTCTTGTACTCGGGTACGATTTCCTTCATCTTGCGCACCGTCTGCATGTTGTCGTACTGCAGGCTGATGGCCAGAAGTTCGTCCTCCCAGCGTCGCACGGTCTCGTAGTCGTACTCGCGCACCTGCGCAATCTTGATTTTTTCGTTGAACGTGGGCTTCGTGATTTCCTTGTCGTTGAGCACTTCCTCGTACAGCTTTTCGCCTTCGCGCAGGCCGGTGAACTTGATTTCCACGTCCTTCGCTCCCGAGAGCATGATCATGCGGCGTGCCAGGTCGGCGATGCGGACGGGTTTGCCCATGTCGAAGACGAATATCTCGCCGCCGTTGCCCATCGTTCCTGCCTCGAGCACCAGTTTGCAGGCTTCGGGGATGAGCATGAAGAATCGGATGATGTCGGGGTGGGTCACTGTGACGGGGCCGCCGTTTTTGATCTGTTCCTTGAACAGTGGAATGACGCTTCCGTTCGAGCCGAGCACGTTGCCGAAACGGGTGGTGACGAACTGTGTCTGTCCCTTCACGCGGCCTTCCTTGATGGCCTTGTCGAGTGCCTGGACGTAGATTTCGCAGATGCGCTTCGAGCAGCCCATCACGTTCGTGGGGTTCACCGCCTTGTCCGTCGAAACCATGACGAACTTGAGGACGCCGTACTTCACGCTCAGGTCGGCGATCACACGCGTGCCGTTGATGTTGTTCTGCACTGCCTGGCTGGGGTTGTCCTCCATCATCGGCACATGCTTGTAGGCCGCGGCATGGAAGACATACTCGGGGCGGAACTGTGCGAAGATGCACTCCATGTGGCTCTGGTTGGCGATGCTAGCCACGATGGTCTCGGCCTTGATGTTCGGGAAATCGTGTGCCATCATCAGGCGGATGTCGTGCTGCGGCGTCTCAGCCTGGTCGATGAGGATGAGCTGGGCGGGGTTCCACTGCGCAATCTGCCGCACCATCTCGCTGCCGATGCTGCCCGCCGAGCCGGTGATGAGGATGCGACGGCCGGTGAGCAACTTCTCCACGGCCTTGAGGTCAATCTGGATTTCGTCGCGCGGCAGCAGGTCCTCGATCTCCACCTCGTGCAGGTGCTGCGCGCTCAGGTCGCTGCGCCCGTCCCACTGCTCCACCGTGCCCATCGTGAAGATCTTGATGCCGGCATCGAGCAGACGTCCGCTCATCGCCTCGTTGTTCATGAAACGCTCGGCCTTCATCGGCGAGACGAGCAGCGTGTTGGCATGCATTCGCTGCATGTTGTCCACCAGCTGTGCATCGTTGGGATAGACCTCGACCCCCTGCAGCGAGTGGCCAGGCATGTCCTTCGAGTCGCTCACGAAGCCCGTGAGGATAAATCGTGCGGGGTGTTCCACGCGGATGCTCTTGGCCAAAGCCACACCGCCCGCCTTCGTGCCGTAGATGAACACGCGGCGTGCCTGGCTGTCCTCACGCACCGTGTCGAAGATGTACTTCACCGTGATGCGTACGCCGAACATGATGAACGTGGCGAGCAGCCAGGCGAAGAGCAGTCCGATGATGCCGATGGGCACGAGGACGTGGTCGGCATAGAGGAAGCGTCGTGCCGCCCAGATGATAACGATGCCGATGAAGTTGGCGGCACCGATGCGCAGCAGGTCGGCAAACGACGAATAGCGCATCACGCCCGAATAGGTTCGCATGATGCGGAAGCCGATGAGGTAGGGTATCTCATAGATGAGCAGCGTGAGCAGCAGCTGCCAGCCGTGGTCGAGCGCATTGTCGCCGCGGCTCTTGAGCAGATACACCAGCAGGTTGCAACTGAATACGACCACGCAGTCGAACAGCAGCACCGCCCAGTAGGGCAGTGCCTGACGGGTGAAGTACCAGTTGGCAAGTTTACGAAATGGGTTCATATCGTTTGATTTAAGAATTAACAAATAAAAATGCAGCTATGGCGAGGGTACCCCCTATACTCATTCGGGATTTAATCCCTTGCACCATCGCCAAGCATAGAGCCATACATTGAACAGGGGTTGCCAGAGTACATTGTCTGGATAATGAAACAGGAAGTGTGTATCGCGCCGCAAGTTGTAGCGAAACCTTGAGAACGGGGTTTTGAGCGACCCCCAGTTCCGTTCGTCGTAGTGTCCCATATTCCCTGTTTGGCAGATTTCTTCCAACAGGAAACGGCCTTCTTTTTCGTTGGGCTCGACGAGCCATTTGTCTTTTGGCAAGTCAAACAGTTCGTCCATCACCCAAGTCATGGCGGCTGCAAACGTAGTCAGTCTGAGTGTCTTCAGCCATTTCAGGGATTCTTCCTTTTCTTTCGGCGAAAAACCTTGCATAATCACGTAATAGTAGTCCATTACCTGACGCAGGCCCACACCATGCCCCTTGAGGTGGTTGTAGCAATGCAGAAGAATGAATATGCGGTTGAAGGCCAATGAAGGCGTCGGTGCCTCATTGGTCGGAGGGTATTGTCTGCAGAAGTTATGGAGTTGGTGATTCAGAAAAGGGTTTTCCAGATAGGAAGGATAGATATGTGCCTCCACTTCGGTATCCTCGAACAGGTGGTAGTGGATGTGATGGTAGTTGACACCATATAGCTTTCCGTCTTTGTCCTGACTGCGTGCAAACGCATAAATCCTCTCCCTTCCGCCATCCAGCCAGATGTCGATGTCGCCACTCTGCCTCCGTTCGGGTCGTGGATACAGTTGGGCGATGCCCTGTCCCTTCAGTACGGCCGTCTTGAAGCCGTGGCTGCGGAAAAACTGTGTGGTCTGCTCCGTGCGCTGGTCCATCACCAGGTTCCGACGCTCAATCTGTTGCGTCATCGCAAACCACTGCAGCACCAGCTCCTTCGGCGGACGTTGCTCGGCAGGCAGGCGTTCCACTCCTGTAAAGCATACGCCCACCAGCGTCTGCTTCCGTGCCAGGAAGAAGATGCGTTTCCACTCCTCCGCTGTCGGCGCAGCACTCAGCGCGTCGCGCACGCCCAACGACACCTTGATGAGCTCAAAAAAAAGTGTCAGTGCTTTATACACTACAGTATGCTTTCCTTGATAGTTTTGATGATCAGTGCCACATCCTCGTCGCTCACCATCGGACCGCTGGGCAGGCAAAGACCACGCTTGAACAGGCTTTCCGACACACCGTTCACGTAGGCCGGCACGTTCTTATAGACAGGCTGCTTGTGCATCGGTTTCCAGAGCGGACGACTCTCAATGCCAGCCTTGTCCAGGTTCAAGCGCATCGCCTCCACATTCACGTTCGGCTCGCAATCCGTATGAACGCTGCCGCCGCCATGAACCACACCGGCTGCACCGCCAACGGCACCATGTACCGCTTCGGCGTAAGCACATTCTTCGTTTTTCACTTTTAGTTTTTCATCGAGAAGGATGGTGTTCAGCCAGTAGTTGCTCTCCGTCCCCTCCATCTCTTTGTGGAACTCGATGCCGTCGAAATCGCGGAAAGCCTCCTCATACATGGCAGCAATCTGACGGTGACGTGCAATGTGCTCGTCCACCACCTTCATCTGCCCGCGGCCGATACCTGCGCAGACATTCGACAGACGGTAGTTGTAGCCAATCGCCTCATGCTGGTAATATGGATAAGCCTCGCGAGCCTGCGTCGCATACCACATAATCTTATTCTTCGCCTCTGTCGAGGGGCAAATCAGCGCACCGCCACCCGACGTCGTAATCATCTTGTTGCCGTTGAACGACAGCACACCGTATTTGCCGAACGTGCCGCACACCTGTCCGTGATACTTCGAGCCAAAACCCTCGGCAGCATCCTCCACGACAGGGATGTCATATTTTTCGGCAATCGTCATGATTTCGGCGATCTTGGCAGGCATACCATACAGATACACCGGCACGATTGCCTTCGGCTTCCGTCCCGTCTTCGCGATGCGGTCCTTGATAGCCTCCTCCAGCAGTTGCGGATCCATGTTCCACGTCTCCGGTTCCGAGTCCACCATCACCGGTGTGGCACCCAGATACGTAATCGGATGCGTCGAGGCACAGAACGTAAAGCTCTGTACCAGCACCTCATCGCCAGGACCTACGCCGCAGGCCAGCAAGCCTAAATGAACAGCCGCCGTACCCGAACTCAGGGCCACCACTTGCTTCTCGGCAAGGCTTTCTTTTAACTTCTCATCTTCCACTTGCGTGACAAAGGCTCGCAGGTCTTCTTCAAACGCATTGACATTCGGACCGAGTGGCACCACCCAGTTCGTATCAAACGCCTCTTTCACATACTTCTGTTCCCAGCCCTCTTCACTCATGTGGGCCAGGCAAAGATAAATTCTTTTTCTTTCAGACATATTAGTTGTACTTGTATATGGATTCTCTACTTTAGAAAAATGGAATTAGAAAAGGCCAAGGAATAAATGTCTTATTCCATGCTCCCTTGTGTTTATCCTTGATTGATTTTCTTCACGACTCTGCACGGATTACCGTAGGCCAGGCATCCGTCGGGAATGTCTTCCACTACCACGCTGCCGGCACCAATCACACTCCATGCACCGATATGAATGCCAGGGATGACCACAGCTCCGGCACCCACCCATGCACCTTCGCCCACCGTAATCATGCCGCATAACGTGGCATGGGGAGAAATGTGTACATAGTCAGCCAGTACACACTCGTGGTCGATTGTCGCACCCGTGTTGATGATGCAATGCCGACCGATAACCGAAGCAGCATTGATGATGACACCCGCCATCGCCACCGTTCCCTCACCCAACCTTGTAGACGGAGAGATAATCGTTTGAGGATGGATGAGCGGTGGTGTGATAGGACAAGCAATGCTCTGTGCAAGACACTTTCGCGTGGCATTGTCACCCACGCTGATAAACACTTCGTCCACACCTTCCAAGCCATGCTTTACTGGCACGCCTTGAAGAACCTGCAACTTCGTGTTGTCGTCGATGAAGCCTTCCACTTTCCTCTGGCAAGCCTCAGCAACCTCTTTCACCACTTTCCCGTGGCCGCTTGCTCCGTACAGATACATAGTCAATATTGATTTTACTCAAGATTAGCAAGTTTGCCAACCTATAGAATCACATTCAACGATAAATGTTTGGCGGTAATAAAATAATTACCTATCTTTGCCGTAGTTAATACTTAGAATGTTTGGGATGCGCTTCTTCTTTTGTTCACGTGAGCACGAACCAATCCATGTGCATGTAAAGAACGCAGACGGTCAAGCCAAGTTTGACATCTTGCCCGAGGGGATTGTATTAGTAAAGAATGAAGGTATCAAAACAAAAGATATCAAGGCCGCCGAAATGGTTCTTGAAAAAATAAAGAGTTAGCAATAGAGAAGTGGAATGACTATTTCGGAAAGGAGGTTCAGAATGAAGATTTCTAAAATCTGGTTTGCAGACGACCGCATCTATGGCGAGACCGATGATGGTCGTACCTTGTGGCAGTCACTGCTTTATTACCGTCGGCTGCGTAACGCTTCGTCCGAAGCACGCAATCAGTATGAGATGGACGACGAGGGGATTCATTGGTACAGCCTCGACAAAGATGTTTCATTCGAGAGTTTTGAGTATGATGATCCTGAACCTACGGGCATATCACGAGTTTTTCTCTCACATCCCGAGCTGAATGCTTCCGCCGTGGGACGACGTCTGGGCATCAGCCAAAGTCTCATTGCTCAATACATCAATGGGACCAAAAAACCATCCAAGGAGCGCGAGCAGCAGATACTTAATGAGATATCTGTCATTGGCGGAGAACTAATCAATGCGACTAAGCTAAAATCTGTTGGTAGAACTCCACCCAATATTTTGTCAGGCGGGCACCATTGAAATCTGTAATAGCACGCTGACGAGCCCGCTCACCCATTTGCTTCCTCTTATCAGGATTGTCGTACATTTCTCTCATACATTTGTAAAGGGAATCAACATCTCCTACATGACAACGTAATCCCGTTTCATTCTCAATATAAGCATCAAGAACCCCGTAGGCATCAGAACAGATGCAAGGCAAACCGATGCATGCCGCCTCCAGTACGCTCGAACCAAAACCCTCTCGATACGTTGGCAGGGTGAATACATCACCGGCATTCAAAACCTTCTCAGGCTCCAATGTGATTCCATAATAGCAGAAATTCTTTCCTGCAATTATATGTGAATAAGATGACAGATTCGTCCCATAATTGTCTTCATCCCATCCTACAAGAAGAAGGAATACGTCATTTTTTTCTGAAGCCAAACGGTCAAAAGCCATATACAATTCATTGATACCTTTGTCATGATTCAAACGTCCCACAAAGATATAGCACACAGTATTATCCTGTATCCCGAGTTCTGAACGAATAGACAGACGAGCAGATTTATTGGGCGCGAAACGGACAGAGTTCACTCCACTGATCGATCCATCCCCAAACACCTGTGCCGTCCCTTTCCTAAGAACACCCTCTTCCTCCAAGAATGCCCGTTGTGACTTACCATCGACCAGAATATGATTATCTAAACCAGCAATCAACTTATCGATAGACTTCAAAATCCAGCGAGAGGCTCCATGACGGGTCGCCCAAACCTGTCCTGTAAAAATATGAGTGCGATGTTTGATGCCAGCCAACCAACCCGCTACAGCAGTTACTAATCCCGCTTTTGGGGTAATTGAATGTACAGCATCAAACCGTATTGTTTTAAAAAAACGAAAAGCCTGCCAGATGGCTTTTAAATCGCGCCAAACAGATATACCACGTTCTATGCCAAGAGGATGTACACCAGCCACAGACAGCATCGTCAAGTCATCTTGATTCTTGATATTTCCCGCCAAATAGACATCATATTCTTTGCTTAACGCTTCAATATGATCGCGAAGAAATGCCTGGGCTGTATCGACAACCGCAATGACAAAACATATTTTTTTTCTCATAAGACTACAAATTAGAAACCGTCCGTTTTATACCTTCTTCAAATGGTACAACTATATAATTGAGACCTTTGATATCAGATAAACTCCTCGCATACTCAACACCGCCATATCCTTTCTTGACAAGCGGGAAGAAGTTCAAAATACGGACAGCAAATCCTAACAACGTGATGAACGATATTTTTTCCCTATTCCAGTGCTAATTGAAAACAGCAATTCGTTCGCGCTTACCGCTTTGTCATCTTGCGGGCAAGACGTACCATACAGTTTGTTGTTTATCACAGATTATTAATCAATGATCTACAAAAAATGTGGTAATCCTTACTCTCTTCCGCTGTAGCTGCTTCACTTCTGGAGTCAAGGATTGACTGAGTACTTACGAAGGGAAAGATAAAGACACTTGCCAAATACTTTGAAAAGTAAATGGCTGATTGCTTGAATGCCCTTTGTTCCCAATATTTTTGGTAATATAGTTGGTAGGTTTTTTTGATTTTGTTCTTTGTTACCGAATCAAATTCTGAATAGTAATATAAAGGCTGGTTAATGACTTTAAAGAAGCGCCCATTCAGATATCTCTCCAAAAAATCTACATCTTCGCCCAATTTAAGCATTGGGTTGTATGACATCTTTTTCGCGATAGCAGCCCGTAATAAGCATGTGGCATGTGGTGGAACAACACCTTGGTAAAAAATGGATTCTTCCGACCATTGTTTGCCTCGAACTCGTATGTATTCAACTTTTGTACCAAAGGAACACATCGCTGTAGCTATAAGACTGAGGTTCTTATCGGACATAATAAGTTTGACTTGTTTCTCTAATTTCATGGGATGATACAAGTCACCCGCGTCTAACATGGCAATATAGTCTCCCTTAGCCATTTCTAAGGTTTTCTGTCGTGCTGCTGGCCGACCTTTATTTTTTCTAAAATGATGGATAACGAAACGGGAGTCCTGTAAAGAGTCCAAATATTCCGATGTCCCATCAGTTGAACCATCGTCAACCACAATACATTCCCAGCGCGAATAGGTTTGATTGATCAGCGACATCACGGATGCTTGAACCAAGGGCATGGCATTATAGGCTGGCATTAGTACTGAAACCAAAGGTAATTCCATAGATTACATTTTACTTTGATTAATCAAAAACATGATAAAGGTGAAAAGTTCATTTCCAAGTATTATATATCGTTCTTTCAATTTTTGATTGGGAACAAGATTCTTTTGTCGCAATAAAGGGTGAGCAATGATGATGGGATAAAGAAACCATGAGAGATATGCAAAGCGATTGTTGTAGGGTTGATAGATGTAAATCAGCCAAAAGGCATTGCAGAGAATATAAGTACAGAGCAAGCGATTATAAAAAATGTCCTGAAATTTGTATTTGAACACATAGATGTAACCAAGCACCATTGGAATCGTACTATATAAGACGAAGTCCCATCGGAAACCTGTAGACGAGAACCCCACTTCACGCTCCAACTGGTCAAAGCCTGTAGAATAATCATGAAGCCGTGTATCAGTTTCAAAAAAATCATAATTAGATATATTTCCGACTAATGCATTCCCTCCAAAAAGCACAAGAAGGAATACAACACCCCATATCCAAAAATAATACTTTGGGTTGTTATATCTCCATGTTAGCAAAAAAGCTAAAATTGGCAGAGCTGCAGATTTGTGCATATAAAAAGCAATTACCAAAACGACAACCTGCACCACTATGCGAGGAGAATAAAAAGCGAAGATACACAAAGAGGTGGCAATACCATTTCTCAATCCATTCGTGCCATAACCAAAAAAAGAAAACGAACAGATGAATAAAAGTAAGGCTACGACATAATTTGACGAATAATTTTGTCGGAACACATAGTAAACAGGGAGAATGTATAAAAATGCAACGATAAAAAAATAGGCTTGGACGGAACGAAAATATGAGCACATATAGGTTAATATGGCGTATCCATAATCTTTGTAATCAAGAATCTCAGAAAAACCATATTTACACACATTTCTATACATTCGATAGTATGCAACTGTGTCGCCAAAGTACTTAGAGTCAATATCACGATAGGTAAATACAAGTAAAACTAAGAGAACTAGTGATATTGACCATTTTGAACCATTCTCTTGCACCATACGCCCATGCCAGCTCCATTTTGAGACGACCAGAGTAACCAGCAAGAAGAAGATATAATACAGTGCGACATATAAACCTGTAGTCATCGTATAGAAATGTCTAATGCGTTATTAACCATCTGAAGGAATGATGAAAAATAATGTTCCCACGTTCCTTGTTCGTGAATACGCTTGATAGCACGATTACCCATTTCACGAACAATCTTTGGATGGTCAAGCATTTGAATTAACAACTGACGCAACTCTTCTTCGTTATCTGGCTCAATGAGCCATCCTCCGTTGCCATCCTCCACGGCGTCAGGTATTCCCCCTGTCCGCGAACCAATACAAGGAATACCACACGCTTGCGCCTCGGCAAAGACCAAGCCAAAACCTTCCACATTCTTGTTTTCTGGTTCTTCACGAGTCGTCAGAATGAATACATCATGCTCGCTATAGTAACTGCTAAGGGCATCGTCTGGTACGAACCCTTTGAAACTGACAATGTTTTCAAGATTTAACTCGCAAACCAATCGTTCTAACTCAGGTTTATATTCACCCTTGCCTGCGATATCATAGCGGATGCGACAGCGATATTCATCCGGCAGGGAAGCTATCGTTCGAATGACAAAATCCTGTGCCTTGAACTTGAGCAGACGAGAAATGGTGCATAAATGAAGCAATCCGTCCTTGGTTGAAGTTCCTTGGGGAGAGAAACGGACAGGATCTACACCTAATGGAAGAGCTGTGACTTTTGCGTTGCTTGAGCACGACTGAACTAACCGGGCTGTATAATGACTATTTGCAATTACCATGGTGGCACGTGGCAAAACCCATCGACGATATAGTGGCCATATATGCTGCCGAAAGAACGAATTTCCTGGTAAGAATTCGGCACCATGCGCTAACATAAAGACGGGATAACCCGTCAAAGTGGCTAGCATACCGTCGGGATGATATGTTCCTGTAAGAATCACATCACCTTCGTGCAGGTTCTTTTTTAGGGTTAAAAGCATCTTCCAATCCGCCACACCACGTCGACCATAAATTCGTATAATGTCGTCAGCCTCATCTCCTTCAGCACAGGTTATGATCAATACAGGTATGCCATGCTGATGACACTGATTATAAATTTCTCCACACAGACGAGCTATGCCACCGTTGTTGGAGGGAAAATCGTATGCAAAAATAATAATGCGCCTCATTTTTGTTTTCTTATTTTAAGATACAGGGATTGCAAATAATAGAAAGCGAGACTTTTAAACTTATCGGCCAATGACTCAGAACCTTTCATTAAGCATCTGTTTTTATAAGGGGTTAAAGCTAGATATTCTCGATATAGATTTTTGTATGGATGGAGACAGAAATGAAACCAAGGCCGTTTAAGGAAAAAAGAAGTGTAGTGTATGACAGCAGGTCGCTCTTTAGCATTAGTAATATCTGTTTCTGAATAATAGTTAGAGAGACTATAAAAACGATATAAATCCTCAGGCTGGTGAAACGCAAAGATAGGAGTTTGAACATTATATTTCAAAGGTAATGTTTTGATATCACGTAATGTTCCGTTCAATACTCCTTGGTCTAAATGGGGAACATTCCCTTTATACTTATGGATAAAATCGACAAACATTGAAGGATAGGAGTTGTCACGCCATCTTTTCAAATTAATCAGTAGAACCCCAGCATTATAGTATGGAGCATCAGCCTGCAGGCCTATCGCCTGTTTCATCTCAGGATACATAGTATCGAGAACAGCAGCCAAGGAAAAGGAAGAAATATCTTCATTGTATAGTTCCACGATATCGCTGTTTATGACGGTATCACAATCTAGATAGAGAAGTTTGTCAACGTCGGGAATCAATTGGGGTAAAAATAGACGAGCGTACGTACTGATCGAAAGTGAATTCACGTTCACTTTAATGCCTATCATCTTTTCTATTGCTGTAATATCTATAAAACTAAGACGAACATTCTGAAAGCTCTCAATGGTCTTTTGGATGTTCACTCTGTGTTCCTGCTTCAACTGATTCGCCAATATGTAAACATGTACTTTGACGTCTTGCTGTGTATGGATAGCCAAACTATATATAGACACCGCTACATGTTGAGCATAATTATCATCCGTTGCATATGCTATATTCATCGTTTCCATAATTTTATGCCCCCCCCCCCTATAACTACGTGGTTATCAGGAATATCTTTTGTTAATATGGTTCCAGCTCCTATAATGCAATTATCACCAATCTTTATATCCCCAATGACTACAGCATTAACACCAATGTAAACATTATCCCCGATGACAGGTCGAAACGATTCGTTGTCGTTTTTATTCCCAATGGTGATAGTGTTCTTTATCCTGCAACCCTTTCCAATCGACTTCGCATTCAATATAGTACTAAAAGGATGGTCGTACTTAAGTCCATCACCGAGAATTACATCATAGGGTATAATAAAATTGTGTGCAGAGCGACGGAAAAGTATATGGCGAAGTGGTTGTTCTTTGATACGATGAAAAAACAGCGATATAAAGTACCTATCAAAATGGAGCATCCATATCAGTTGAATAAAACGTGGATGGCGCAACAATTGCCGAGGCGCGTTCAACTCGATCTCCTCTAAAATGGTCATTTGTTTACTACTTCTAACATATGCCAAGAAATGTGGGAAATAAAGAGGTATTAGTAGAAAGCAAAACATAATTTGAATAGAAAATATCATAGTCTTATCTCCTTTTAAACTTCGCAATAACAAAACTGCGTAATTGAGGTTCAAGATAATAATATACTAAAAACAGAAAGGCTAATTCCGTAGCAAGGATGGCGCACCACATATTGATGCCAATCAAAGCAAAAAGGCAATAAATAGCAAGTGCAATAAATGACAATAAAGCCAAAGGGCGTATTACCTCCAAGATGTAGTGCCACACCTTTAATCCAGTGTACCTGTATGCAATGTAAATGCGTGTGACATAGCATAGAATGGCAGCAACAAAATCTGCAATATAAACAGATATGCAGTCGAATCCATATGACAAAAGCAGGTAAGAGATTGTCAATATCCCCATATTAATAATGAAAACCAGAATCTGCAGTATCTTGATTTTTCCTTCTGCATAGATATTGTTAATTAAGGGATTCGAAAGCGCTTCAAAAATACCCATAAAAAGGACAATCCTCGTGAAAGGAACTGTATAGTATGGTACATTGTCACCAAGCCACAAATGTAATATATAATCCGTAGCATAAATTATAGGAATTGCCATCACCGATAAGATGTAAAAAGAAAAACGTGTCAGTTCAAATAACTTCTGCTCGTTTCCTGTGGCCGAATCGGCATGAAATGTTTTCATCTGAAATGGTGCGAATGCAGTCTGGAAATTTGTCACAAATGAATAGACTGCTGTGTATACTTGCAAACTGATTGAACGAGCAGCGTTCAGCACAGTAGTTTCCCCAAATATATTCAACAAAAAATTGAGACCCTGATTCTTGATAACATGTGACATACTTCCCACTATATTAAGAGAAGCGAAAGAGATCATTTTCTTGAAGTAACTTGTGACACCCAACCATATTGGGTGTATATTTCCGCATTTCCTAATTGCAATCAGATAATAACTGATGGTGATTACAATGTTAACTCCCAATAACAAAAATGAATATGTGATTAATGAATCATGTGTGGTAGCCATAAGAAGATAAGCAATCAGTAATTTCCCTATCGCTTCAAAAATACACAAATAAGCATAAGCACTCATTTCTTCATAGGAAATAATCAGCGCATTATAGATAACCCGAACCATGTTCACCACAAAAATGGCTATTGTGATTTGATATAGGACTTTAGCAGCCTCGAGTCTATCTACAGGTATGACTAATTTTTCTTCAACGAACCAAAGCCCAGCAGTTTCACCAAGTAGTATAACGCTCAAAGCTACTATGAACTGAATCCAATATGCAGAACCAAGAACTTTTCTTTGTGTATCAATGGTACCTTTCGCTATCTCAATACACAAAAAACGTTGGAATGTCGTGATAATTGATCTTTCTAAAAAGCTTAATAATGCAATGACACCTCCAACAACATTGAGAATTCCAAAATCCACGACTCCAAGCTGTTGTAAAACCACTCGTGAAGTGTATAACGAGACAAGAAGAGTTACAATCATCCTCGCGTATAAGATGAATGTATTCCTTACAACTCTGCTTTTCGTTGGTGGTGCGCTCATAAAGACTTAATCACTTTTGCGGGAATTCCTGCAACGATTACGTTGGCTGGCACGTCCTTTGTAACAATTGCCCCCGCTGCAATGATAGAGTTGTCACCTATCGTTACACCTTTTTGTATGCGAGCATATTCACCGACCCAAACATTCTCGCCTATGACAATAGGCGCGTGAGGAGAATGCTTCCACAATCTCATATCACCTCCAAGCGTATCTTCCTTCATCTTTCTTCTGAACTTTGCATCTGTCGGGTGGTTGTTGTTATCTGTTATCACAACATTATCTGCTATCGCTGTATAATCTCCGATAACTACAGAATCAACTGCGCGTATGATTGAATTGCGCCCCAAACGAGTATAACTGCCCATTTTAACCCTTCCGTTATGCTGGCTTGATATTGTTCCATATATCGTGACATATTCGCCAAGTTCAATGTCTTCTTTATTGGAACCATCCTGAAGGATAATTAGGCACCCCCTCTCAAAATTATATCTTTCCCCTAGCAATGTTGCACGTTCAGACATTCTTCTACGGCGCAGACGACTTTGTAAAACATCCATAAGGCCTTTCACCTTCATCAAAAATGATAGAATAATCATAAGCAATTATCACCAAGGAAGTGTTTAATTAATTTTACTAACGTTAGAAATCAAGATATCAGCATCCCTCGATATTCTTAAATTTCATCAGAGCACGCAAATAGTCCAAGAATTTTTTTGTCGCTCCTTCTGCTCACAATCCACTCCGCTCGAACGGAAATGCATGACATCGTTACGAATCTGGCGGATTTCTTCCAACTGAGCAATAAAGGTTTTTCGGTCAGCTGCTATACCTATCTTTTTCCACTGCTTCTCGTTGCCGAAAAGAGTAATATATCCACCGAAATTTAAGTCGTCGATGTAGGTGAAGTCGCGACGGCAGTTACCGTAGTTGAAGATTTGGATGGTTTCGCCTTTCACAAGTTTGTTGGTGAAGCCAAAGTATGCCATGTCGGGACGACCAGCTGGACCATATACAGTGAAGAAACGCAGACCGGTGGAGGGTATATTGTAGAGTTTCGAGTAAGCGTGAGCAAGCAGTTCGTTCGACTTCTTCGTGGCAGCATAGAGGCTGACGGGGTTATCTACCTTGTCGTCGGTGCTGTAGGGCACTTGCAGCGACGAGGTCGCTGCATAAGTGGACTGAGTTACGAATCCTGGCTCTGAAACTGTTAAATATTTTTTGTCGGCGGACGGAGGGTGGGGTATCCCCCAGTGATTTATGATTTTTGTCCTACCTTTGCAGCGTCATCCGGAAGACAAGTGATCATTTAACCCAATGTTTAACTAAAAACAATTGAACTATGTCTAAGATTCTTGTAAAGTCGAAGCTGCAGCGTCTGGCTGCTCAGAAGAAGGATGCGTACGTTACGCGCAGTGTCAGCCTGCCGATGATTGACGAAAAGACGCTCATCGAGCGCGCTGCCGAGAATTCTCTCATCCATCCCGGTCACCTTTATGCTGCCATGCAGGCGGTGACCCAGACTTTCCGTAACTTCCTCTTCACGGGCCACTCGGTACAGTTCCCCAACGTGGGTGTGTTCCGCTTCGGCATCAACGCCCATGCCAGTGAACAGATGGAAGATGCCGGTGTGGCACAGGTCTATCGTCGTAAGATTCTCTACCGTCCTACTTCGGATCTGCGTCAGGCGCTGAATAGCATCCAGCTGGAGAAGCTGCAGTCGGACATCATCGACGACACCAACGAGGACAACCAGCCGACTGAGGGCGACGAGAACAACGGATAAAAAGCCTCACCCCCTAACCCCCTCTCCGAAGGGCGAGGGGGAAGCCTAACGGCACGCGAGGGGGAAGTGCATAGACTGATGAGCTGAAAAATTAAGGCTAATTGAATTTTTGTGGAAGCATCGACCGCGAGGTCGGTGCTTTTTTGTTGCCTGACGGCAAGTAATCGTGCTGAAAGAAGAAAATCTTTCAAAACGAAAAAAGAGGGTCGGTCAGCGGACGATGAGGATGTGGTGGTCGCGATCGAGGATGGTGACAGTGGTGCCAGCTGGCTTGAGGTTGCCGTCGGAGGCGCGGGCGGTATAGGTCTGTCCGTCGAGGGTGACGGTGCCTTGGGCCTGCATGTTGTCGATGGCTTGGGTGACCTGTGCGGTCCGGCCTCGGAGCTCGAAGGTGGGTACCTGCTCTTTCATTCGCTTCTCGTTGGACTTCTGAATCATCGCGGGGATGAAGGAGACGGCGAAGACGAGGGTGGTGATGGCGAAGACGAGGGCTTGGGTGAGCAACGAGTTGTAGCCCATGAGGAAGGCGGCGAAGGTGACGCCGGCGCCGATGCCGGCACTGAGACTGATGTAGTCGCGGGTGAAGATGTGGACGGCGAAAGCTACGATGGTGAGGGCCAGCCAGAGGATGGCGAGCTTGGCAATAAGGATGGTGAACATTATAAAAGTTAAAAGTGAAAAGTTAAAAGTGAAAAGTTAAAAGTGAAAAATTAAAAATTAAAAATTAAAAATTAAAAATTCAAAATTAGGGAGTGTAGGGCGATGAGTTGCTGCTGGGTGGGGGTGAGCTTGGGGCTGTCTTTCCACGTGAAGATGATGTTGTTGGCTTGCTGGAGATAGTCGGGGTTGGGATTGATGAGGTGGAGCACCAGTAGGGTGTAGGCTCGGAGCTGAGGCGCGGTGAGGTTGGTGAGGGCCTGCTGGCATTGGTCGCGGAACTCTGTCTGGGCTGTCTGGTCGCCGAGGATGAGGGCGCAGACGAGGAGGCTGAGGCGGAGTTTGTGCTGCATGAGCGTGGTGACGGTACGTGCGTGGCGCATGCGGCGGAGGAAGATCTGGCAGCTGGCGCGGTCGGTGTCTTCGGTTGTGCCGCCGACCCAGTGTTGCAGGGCGGTCAGGGCGCGGGACTGAAAGCGTTCGAGTTCGTCGTAGGCGAGGCTGTGGGTGTCTTTGTCGTCGGCAAACTGCAGGTACTCGACGTATTGCGGATGGATGTCCCAGGTCTGCACGCTGCCGAGTCCGTCAAGGATGACGCGGACGCGGATGCTGTTGCGGCCGGTTTTCTCGACCATGCCTTCGACGCCTTGTAGCAGGCGGGTTTCGCCCTCGTCGGTCACCTGTACGCCTCCGATGATGCGGACGATGTCGCCTCGGCGGAAGATGCCTTCGTCGAGGGTGTAGTAACGCACCTGCTGCTCGGCTGCGGTGGCGATGCGGATGAAGTCGTGCATCTGGCGGTCGGGCACGTAGAGGTAGCGGAGTTGGCCGCCCTCCATTCGCACATTGTAAAAGCGGAGGGTGGGGCGGTCGAGTTTGTAGTGGTGGAGGTCGTCGCGGCGGGCTCGGACGAAGAGCAGGTTGGCGAAGAGCGATCGGGACTGGCGTGTGGCGTTCTCGCGGTTGGTCCGCACCATGTTCATGCGGGGTGTGAACACCTCGAAGCGCGTGGGGTCGTCGTCGGCCTTGCCTTTATTGTAGATGGAGTTGATGTGTTCGGTCTCGCGTGCCGGCGTCTTGGTCTGCATGACGTACCAACGTCGAACGAGTGGTTCGGGCGTCGGCAGGGTCTGCTGTGGGGTGGAAGATGCCATGCGTGGAGCGTGTGGACAGTTCAGAAAAGGGTACTTTGCGGATTCCTGAAGTCCAGTATTAAAAACTGAATATCAGTAACTTGAATATCGTAAGACCGAGAAACTGGGAAAATTTTTCTTTCTGCGCTATGCTTTGTTCCCATTATTGTTTCGTGGCGAAAAGCCGGAGCCCCTGTTTCAGAAGCACAGACTTTAATCGCGCAAAGTTACGGATTTTCTTTTAGCTTGCCAAGTAAAATGGTAAAAAAGGCAGAAAAAGTGGGAGGGATGTCGGCGGAGTAAACTT
This sequence comes from uncultured Prevotellaceae bacterium, assembly GCA_900319385.1. Classification (GTDB taxonomy): domain Bacteria; phylum Bacteroidota; class Bacteroidia; order Bacteroidales; family Bacteroidaceae; genus UBA3839. The sequence goes on from ONOG01000012.1 coordinate 22,187, forward strand.
TTTTACACGCCAATGGCGTGCGTAGGTACGCCGTCACGACCTCCTGTGGATGATGCGGCGTACCTACGGCACGCTCTCTTCTCGTCACGCGACAACCAGCCATTGCGCAACATCCGACGATGTTGCGCAATGGCTGGCTACCCTACTTGTCCCGATGGGACATTATTTACCCTGCGCCCTCGCAGCCTTCACTGCGCCTCTGTCGTTGATGCGGGCGGGGTGGTTGTGCTCTCGGTTTTTTGCGGGCGGGGCGGTTGTGCTCCCAGTACAAAAAAACAGGCTGTGTTGTGGGATTCGACACAGCCTGTTTTCCGTATGGTTGAGGGCTTACCAGAGCGACTGCTCGGTCTTGCCCCATTCGGGATCTTCAAATTCGGTGGTGGGGCGCTGCTTGGCAGCTTCGTCGTCCACCTCGGTGTTGCTGACGGTGAGGTCGAGCAGGAGGGCGAACGATTGGGGATGCACCGTCATCAGGGGTGCACTATATACTGATCTTATTCTGTTCATGTTTCTGTTTGTGCTTTATTTTACGAAAATCTTCTTACCATTCTTGATGTAGATGCCCTTGACGGCGTGCTGCACGCGGCGGCCCTGCAGGTCGTAGATGGCGTCATCGTCGTCTGCTGTCTGCTGAATGAGGTTGATGGCCGTGGGTGTGTCTTCGTCGGCCTTTGCTCCGAAGGTGAAGGTGGCACGCTTGGTTGCTTCATGTGCTTCTTCCGGAAGTGCGCTCAGGTCGAGATAGGCTTTGTAAGGAGTCAGATTGTCCTTGTTGGAATGGTAGAAGCCAAGTTGGTCGTTCTTGCTGGACAGAACATACATTTTTTCCTTGTCATTTACCTTAGTTGAACCATTAAGAGTGACATAACCTTTCAAGAGGTTTTCGGCTTCTGAGTACGTTCCTGTAATGTCCTTGTCGGTTAAGGGAAGCAGGCGGTTTTTAACCTCCGAGTCAGTAACGGCTTCCGACTGAACGTCGTCGCATTCCAAGATGACGGCCGTTTTTGCCGGAATCGGAGACTGAATTTCTGTGAAAATGACGGTGTTCTTTTCTTCGTCATACGAGTTTTCATCAATCGGCAAGATGTAAGCCTTTACGCCATCAAGCAACTGATACGGGAAATCCGTGTACATGCTGGTGTAGTATTTGCCGTCCTTCGTAAACTTTGCCTTGGTGTTGGCACCGAAGGCGCCCTCCGTCTGGCTTTCGTTGAGAAGATATACATACCATTCGCTTTCGTCTGCCGTTTCGGTCTTGATGACAGCCCAATCAGAACCATCGTCGCAGAGGAAGGTTGAAGTAGTTAGACTTTGAAAGGACTGTGTAATTGTAATGCTGGTATAAATATGGTATGTACCATCCGCATTTCTTTCGAAAGTAAGCGGATAACTGTTTGAAACAAGGTTAGGAGTAAATGACACGCCTTGGGCTGTCAGGTTGGCATAATTTGCAACGTTTTGACCATTGGGGGTTGATGTACGCAGGAAAACGGTGCTGGGATTGCCTTGAGCATCAGCCGCATCAATCAATTTCAAACTATTGGTGAAAGTGAACCCATCTTGCACAGTTCTATCACCTTCGGTACGTTTATGTGCTGTTGCTTTCGTATTTCCATATAAACTCAAGAAACGGCCTGTCTTTTTGTTTTGGATGCGGCAATAGATTGAATTCTGCGGATCGCTAAATACTGCATAATACGTCCCTGCCGTTTCACTGGTTGCTGTGAGTGTGAAAGGATTTTCTTTTGAGACTAAATTGGTTGAAGTATCTGTACCCTTGCGCCATCCGAGAAGGACAATACCATTGGCAACGTCGGGATAGGCCGTCAAGGTGACGACATCGTTTTCGACATTATCGGCATTGTCAATGTTTACAGAGCCTTTGGTGGGGTTGTCTGATGCAACTTTGATCCAACCGGTCAATTCCTTAAAGATGGCATAATAATTAAACTTCGTTGGGTTACTTGACGATTCGGAATTTACGCTTTCTGAAACGTTGAAAGATGCAGCAGAACTTGCATTTGTACCTGATTCACTGTCTTTTGCCCAATGATCGAATACATAATTCTCCTCTGCTTTGGCGTAATAATAGAATGTGACATTTGCCTCTCCGATGGACCTTTGGCTGCCGCTCGCGGTTGACGTTTCCTGGTAGTTTGGATTGGTCGTCGAAGAAGTGCCGACATACACCTTTCCACCTCCAGTTGAACCAACATGTGCCGTGGCATTGTAATAGTACCTGCTGGTTGCCAGTGCTGGCAGCACTGCCATAACGCTCAGCACGACGGTGCTCAGCCAGCGTTTCATCCTGTTTGAGTAAACAATCTTTTTCATCATTTTGAGTTGGTTTTATGGGTTAGTGAATAATGATATCTGTTCAGACTTCGCACGAGCAGCGAGGCGGTGATGAGCTGGTGGGGCAGGTCGAGGGCGCCGCAGAGGGGCGTGGCGGCGACGAAGGCGACGAGCACGAGGCTGTAGGCGAGCCACCATCGGGTGGTGTCGTGTCCGCGTCGTTGCAGGGCCCAGAGGACGAAGGGTACGGGCGCGAAGGGCACGAGGTACCAGTTCCAGTGGCCAGGGAAGAGCTCGGACCCGAAGGTCATGTAGAGGAGCAGGGCGGCGACGAGTGTCTGTGCCGTGAAGAGCAACAGGTCGTAGGTCGTTCCCAGCCACTGCCAGCGGAGCAGTCGTTCGGCGCAGGTGACGAGGAGTGTGAGCAGGAGCAGCAGGGTGAATACCAGCGTGGGGCTGGGCAGTGTGCTGACTTCGCTGGTCCGTTTGGGCAGTATCACCACGCCTTGGTCGGCCAGTACGGGTCGGCTCTCGCCGGTGATGTCGTTGACGATCCGTGCTTCGCTCAGCATCGGTGCTACGTTTTCGGGCGACAGTTTCGTCGTGAGCGGCGAATGTCGGTCGTAGGCTGTGCCGATGAAGGTGATGAACATGAACTCCGACCAGGGGCTGTTGCGTGCGGCATCGCGGAAGAAGTCGCCGTCGCAGCGGGTCAGGATGTAGGGTGTCGGGCCCCATTCGATGTGTTCGCCTTGCAGCACTTGGGTCACCGTCCCGACGGTGTTGGTCACGCAGTTGGTGTAGAGCAGGTTGAAGTGGCGGTAGGCACCGGCCATCATTTCCTCGTCGAGCCGTCGCCACAGTTCCTTGCGTTCGTCGAGCGTGAGGTTGAGGCGGTATTCGCGCAGCTCGCGTCCCTCGCGTCGGGCGTCGTCGATGTACTCTTGTGCCGGTACAGCCACGTATTTTGCCTTGGCCTTGCCTGCCACGCCGGTCATGAAAGCCCCGACGTTGGTGTCGCTCTCGAAGGTGAACATAAAGTCCAGTCCGTGTGGCGGGCACTGCATGTGGAGGGTGGCATGGCCAAAAACCGACCAGATGGCTGGCAGCGGCGAACCGATGACCAGGCTGGCGGTGACGAAGTCGTCGCGTTCGGTGTCGATCGTGTCGGCCTCCTGCTCCTGGGCTTGGAGCCGAGGCAGGCAGGTGGACAGCAGCACCAGAACCATTGCTATGGCCTTGCTTCTTTTCATCCTATTTTATGAGCTACGGGGAGACGTCGCACGTGGCACGGCGGTCTCCTTCGTGGGGCTGTATTCCAGTAGTACGATGGTGGATTTCAGTAGGGGCAGGCGTCGGGTAGTAGTGTGTTGTGCTGAGTCCGTACGCCTCTAAAACTCATCTGTCGTAGTGTAATTCCTAAACAACCTTTTTTCGGGTTATGTGGTGCAAAGGTAGGCATTATTTGCATACAATGTTTCAAAAGGTACGAAAATACGAATATTAGTTAACAAAGTTTAACACAAATTGGCCTTTATGGGAATGTGTGTGTTCTGTTTTCGCACACATTGTGTCGGAAAAGGAAATGCGTAGGGTGGGGATGAGGGTCGCTCAGACGGCATGGGCGGACGGGAAAAGGAAGTTTTACAAGTGATGATTCCGAGTATATCAATTTTTTCAAGTCCAGCAAGTTGTATTTGTTTCACGCAGAGACGCAGAGGCGCACCTCATGGGGCGAGGGCGCAGAGGGAGCAATGTCCCGTAGGGACAAGCAGTGGTAGCCAGCCATGGAGCAACATCGCAGGATGTTGCGCAATGGCTGGTTTTCGTATGGCGTGAAGAGGGCGTGCCGTAGGTACGCCGCATCAATTATAGGAGATCGTGGCTGCGTACCTACGGCACGCAATTATCCCTCTATCCGCTCACCAGCCATTGCGCAATGCCACGGCATTGCTCCATGGCTGGCTACCACTGCTTGTCCCTATGGGACATCTGTTCTCCTCTACGCTCTCTGCACCTTCACGTAGTATAGACTATTTAGGAAAACTATGTCATTCGTGGTATGAAGATAGCGCATCCAAGGTATAAACGCGGATATGGCGTAGAACAAACTCGGCTACTGCGCACAGAAAACTCAAAATATCATTGATATTTCTACAAATACCACTGATATTCTTACAAATTCCATTGAGATTTTCAAAAATATCAATGATATTTTGAGTTTGGTCGGCGCAGCAGCTGAGTTGGAGGCGCGGCGCGGCGGAGTATTAGGTGCGGCATGGCTGCGTCGGAGGCGTGCTGTGATACCGTGTGTGTGTGAATATTTTATACCATGAATTGCATGAATGACATCAATCATAGTCCGCTTATGAACGCTTAGAATTTATGTTTTCAACCATGAATGGTGGCGACCATGAATGGTGGATGCTCCGCATCTATACCTCTCCGGCTGGCAATAAAGCCGCAAGGCTTCCCCATTCATGGTTGCCCTCCTCGCTTCGCAGGCCATCATTTATGTGATTCATGCTATTCATGGTATAAAATACATCTTCCGAAACTTGGGTGATTGATTCAAGTATCGGAAGTTGTGATACCGTGTGTGTGAATATTTTATACCATGAATTGCATGAATAACATCAATCATAGTCCGTTTATGGATGCTTAGAATTCAAAGTTTCAACCATGAATGGTGGCGACCATGAATGGTGGATGCTCCGCATCTATACCTCTTCGGCAGGCAATAAAGCCGCAAGGCTTCCCCATTCATGGCATAAGAAACAACGGCCGAAAGTTGCGTGATTCATGGTACAAAATGTTTGGTGATGCGTTTGCGGATGATGTCAGAAACGCATTTGTGGCAAAAAATACGCCCATAAATTTTTTTATTGCGACTAAAAGGAGTATTTTTGTGGGAGATTTAGTCGGAACGCGGGCGTCCCCGCCCGCATCCTATGGTGGGGACCGATGCAGTTCTGGCTGAAATGCGGGCGTAACGCCTGCGTACCCGGTAAAAACTTATCATAACCATGAACAACGAGAAACGTATGATTGAGTGCGTCCCCAACTTCAGCGAGGGGCGCAAACGTGAGGTGCTCGACGCCCTGTCGCGTGCGATCGAGGGGGTTGAAGGTGTCAGTCTGCTCAATGTCGATCCAGGCGAGGCGACCAACCGCACCGTCTATACCTTTGTCGGCGAACCGGACGCTGTGTGCGAGGCTGCCTTCAGGGCGGTGAAGCTGGCTGGCGAACTGATCGACATGCGCCTGCACCACGGGGCACATCCCCGTCAGGGTGCCACCGATGTGTTGCCCCTCATCCCCATCAGCGGGGTGACGCTCGAGGAGTGTGCCGACATGGCGCGGAAGCTGGCACGCCGCATCAGCGACGAACTGCTGATTCCGACCTACTGCTACGAGGCGTCGGCCCTGCGACCCGAACACCGGAACCTGGCGGTCTGCCGTGCGGGCGAGTACGAGGCCCTGGCCGAAAAACTGCTGGACGAGGTGAAGGGCCCCGACTTCGGCCGACGTCCGATGGACGAACGTATCGCGCGGACCGGAGCCACGGTGGTCGGTGCACGCGACTTCCTCATTGCGGTCAACTTCAACCTCAACACCACATCGACGCGACGCGCCAACGCCATCGCCTTCGACGTGCGTGAGAAGGGTCGCCCCGTGCGTGAGGGCAATCCCATCACCGGAACGATTGTGCGCGACGCCGACGGAAAGCCCGTCATGCGGCCTGGCACACTGAAGGGTACGAAGGCCATCGGGTGGTATATCGACGAGTATGGCATCGCGCAGGTGTCGATGAACATCACCGACATCAACGCCACACCGCTGCATGTGGCTTTCGACGAGGTGTGCCGCGCTGCCCAGGCCCGCGGACTGCGTGTCACGGGAACGGAAATCGTGGGTCTCGTGCCGCGGCGTGTGCTGCTGGAGGCTGGCCGCTATTTTCTGGAAAAGCAGCAACGTTCGGTCGGCATTCCCGAGCAGGACATCGTCGGCATCGCCGTCAAGAGCATGGGACTGGACGACCTGCGGCCCTTCGACCCCCGCGAGAAGGTGATTGAATACCTGATCGAGGGCGTGAAAAGTGAAAAGTTAAAAGTGAAAAGTGAAAAGCTGGTGGAGCGCAGCGTGAAGGATTTCGCCGAGGAGACGTCGAGGGAGAGTCCGGCGCCTGGCGGTGGCACCGTCGCTGCCTACCTGGGTGCACTGGGTGCAGCCCTGGGTACGATGGTCGCCAATCTGTCGGCTCACAAAGCCGGATGGGACGACCGCTGGAGGGAGTTCAGCGACTGGGCTGCGAAGGGTCAGACGCTGCTCGCCCGCCTGCTGCAGTTGGTCGATGACGACACCGAAGCCTTCAACCGCCTGATGGCCGCCTTCCAGTTGCCGAAGAAGAGCGAGGCGGAGCAGGCTGCCCGTGCTGCCGCTGTCGAAGCTGCCACGCTCCATGCCGCCGAGGTGCCGCTCGAGACGATGCGCACGGCGATGGAGGTGTTCCCCCTGTGCCAGGCGATGGCGTCGGAAGGCAATCCCGCCAGCGTGAGCGATGCCGGCGTGGGTGCCCTGGCCGCCTGTGCAGCCGTGCGCGGAGCCGCTCTCAACGTGCGCATCAATGCCAAGCAGCTGAGCGACACCGCCCAAGCGCAGCAGCTCGTGGCCGAGGCCCAGCGGCTGTGCGACGAGGCCCAGCGTGCCGAACGCGCGGTGATGGAGGCGGTCGAGGCGAAGCTGTAAATCACTCAACTTCAGCAAGTGATATTTATTCCTAACTTCTACATACTATGACACTCACAGATTTTCAGAACGAACTGCGGCAGGGAATCCCGCAGACCCTGCCGCCCCTGCCTGCCTACGACACGACGGTGAACCATGCACCGCGCCGCAAGGACATCCTCTCGCCCGAGGAGAAACGTCTCGCCCTGCGCAATGCCCTCCGCTACTTCCCGAAGGAGCAGCACAGGGTGCTCGCACCGGAGTTTGCCGACGAGCTGCAGCGCTACGGACGCATTTACATGTACCGCCTGCGGCCTACGTACGAGATGTATGCACGCCCCATCGACGAGTATGCACACCGCTCACGCCAGGCCGCTGCCATCATGATGATGATTCAGAACAACCTGGACCCACGGGTGGCACAGCATCCCCACGAACTGATCACGTATGGTGGCAACGGCGCCGTATTCCAGAATTGGGCACAGTATCGGCTGACGATGCGCTACCTGTCGGAGATGACCGACGAGCAGACGCTCGTCATGTACTCCGGACACCCCCTCGGACTCTTCCCCTCGCACAAGGAAGCACCGCGCGTCGTGGTGACCAACGGAATGCGCATTCCTAACTATTCCAAACCCGACGACTGGGAACGTGGCAACGCCCTGGGCGTGACGCAGTATGGGCAGATGACGGCGGGCTCGTATATGTATATCGGTCCGCAAGGCATTGTCCACGGAACCACTATCACCGTGCTGAACGCGGCGAGGAGGCTCAACAAGACCTTCCCTCACAAGCAGGGGGACGATAGCGAGTCTATACCGCTGTTCGTCACGGCAGGACTGGGCGGTATGTCGGGTGCACAGCCCAAGGCCGGCAACATCGCCGGCGTGGTGAGTGTGACGGCCGAAATCAATCCGCTGGCCGCTCAGAAGCGCTACGAGCAGGGATGGGTGGACGAGCTGCATACCGACCTCGACGAACTGCTGCCCGCCATCCGAAAGGCTGTTGCGGAGCGGCGCGTGGTGTCGATGGCCTACGTGGGCAATGTGGTTGACCTGTGGGAACGCCTGGCCGACTCCGACATTGAGGTCAACCTGGGCAGCGACCAGACTTCGCTCCACAATCCCTGGGCGGGCGGCTACTATCCCGTGGGCCTGAGCCTGAAGGAGTCGCAGCGCATGATGGCCGAGGAGCCGGAACGTTTCCGCGAAGCCGTGCGTGCATCGCTGCGCCGCCAGGTGGCTGCCATCAACCGGCTCGCCGACCGCGGCATGTACTTCTTCGACTACGGCAATGCCTTCCTGCTGGAGGCCGGCAGGGCAGGGGCAGAGGTCTGGAAGCAGACCCCTCCCTCGCAGGGGGGTGGGTCTGAGTTCCGCTACCCCTCCTATGTGCAGGACATCATGGGACCGCTGTTCTTCGACTATGGTTTCGGCCCGTTCCGCTGGGTATGTGCCTCGGGCAAGGCCGAAGACCTGGCAGTGACCGACCGCCTGGCCGCCGATGTGCTGGCCGACATGCTCCGTCACTGCACCGACGACATCCGTCATCAGCTCAGCGACAATCTGCACTGGATACGTGAGGCTGGGCGCAACCACCTCGTCGTCGGTTCGCAGGCGCGCATCCTCTATGCCGACGCCGAAGGCCGCACGCGCATCGCCCTCGCCTTCAACGACGCCATTCGCCGCGGCGAACTGGCGGGACCCGTGGTGCTCGGCCGCGACCACCACGACGTGAGCGGCACCGATTCTCCCTTCCGCGAGACGTCGAACATCTACGACGGGTCGCAGTTCTGTGCCGACATGGCTGTTCAGAACGTCATCGGCGATGCCTTCCGCGGCGCCACGTGGGTGAGCCTGCACAACGGTGGCGGCGTCGGCTGGGGCGAAGTCATCAACGGCGGTTTCGGCATGGTGATCGACGGGTCGGCCGACTGCGACCGCCGCATCCGCCAGATGCTGTTCTGGGATGTGAACAACGGCATCGCCCGTCGTTCGTGGGCCCGCAACGAAGGGTCGATGTCTGCCATCCGTCGCGAGATGGAGCGCACGCCCCAACTCTGCGTCACGATGCCCACGCTCGTGGACGACGACGTGATCGATTCTGCCTTTTCCTAATCTATTATCATACTCCGAAAAACTATGACACATCTGATCACAGCCGATCACCTCACCATCGAGCGCATCGGCGAAATCGTGTATGGCGGCGAGAAGATCGAACTGAGCGAGGATGCCAAGCACCGCATCCGTCGCTGCCGCACGTACCTTGACAAGAAAATCTCCGGAAACAACGCACCGATCTATGGCGTGACCACGGGCTTTGGTTCGCTCTGCAACGTGAGCATCGGCAAGGACCAGCTCTCGCAGCTCCAAATCAACCTGATCAAGAGTCATGCCTGCGGCACGGGCGAAAGGGTGCCCAACGACATCGTAAAGCTGATGCTGCTGCTGAAGATTCAGTCGCTCAGCTACGGCTACAGCGGCGTGAAACTCGACACCGTGCAGCGCCTTGTGCAGTTTTTCAACAACGACATCTACCCCGTCGTCTATAAACAAGGTTCGCTCGGTGCGAGCGGCGACCTCGTGCCGTTGGCCCACCTCTGCCTGCCTCTGCTCGGACTGGGTGAGGTCGAATGGCAGGGACGCATCGTCAGCGGTGAGGAACTGCTGCGCCGCAAGCGTTGGAAGCCCATCCAGCTGGCGTCGAAGGAGGGTCTGGCATTGCTCAACGGAACGCAGAACATGAGTGCCTTCGCCGTCTGGTCGCTGCTCCGTGCCCGCAAGCTGAGCGACTGGGCCGACGTCATTGCAGCCATGTCGCTCGACGCCTTCGACGGACTCATCGAACCCTTCAACCACACCGTCCACACGGTTCGTCCACACCAGGGGCAAATCGAGACGGCCGACCGCATGTGCAAGTTGCTGCAGGGCAGTCAGATTCTCTGCAACGTGAAGGCTCACGTGCAGGACCCCTATTCCTTCCGCTGTGTGCCGCAGGTGCATGGCAGTGTGAAGGACACGCTGCGCTATGTGCACAGTGTGATGGACATCGAAGTGAACTCCGTGACCGACAATCCCACCGTCTGCCCCGACGACGACCTGGTGGTGTCGGCTGGCAACTTCCACGGCGAGCCCATCGCCCTGCCCATCGACTTCCTGTCGATTGCAATGAGCGAACTGGCGAACATCAGCGAGCGCCGCATCTATCGACTCGTGAGCGGCAGTCGCGGTTTGCCGTCGTTCCTCGTAGCCAACCCTGGTGTGAACAGCGGATTTATGATTACGCAATACACAGCCGCCTCGGTAGTGAGCCTGAACAAGAGTCTGGCCATGCCGTCGAGTGTAGATAGCATTCCTTCGTGCCAGGATCAGGAGGACCATGTGTCGATGGGTGCCAACGCTGCCATCAAGCTCTACAAGGTGATACTCAACACCGAACGTGTGCTTGCCATCGAACTCTTCAATGCTGCACAGGCCCTCGACTTCAGGCTGCCACTGAAGTCGTCGCCCGTGATCTGCGAACTCCATGAGCAGTTTCGCCGCCAGGTACCCTTCATCCTCAACGACGACCTCATGTATCCTTACATCGACCGCGCCATCGAGTTTCTGCGCACCCACCAACCCCCGATTCCGTCATGAACCTCCTGATTACAGACATAGGCCGCCTCTACGGCGTCAATCCCGAGGGCTGCCTCGTGCGCTGCGGCGCGGAAATGAGTGAGTTTCCCTGTGTCGAAAACGCCTGGCTGCGCATCGTCGATGGGAAGATAGCTGACTGGGGAACCGCTCCCGTCCCCCCATCGTCCCTCCCTCTCCCTGCCGGCGAAGTCCTCTCGCTGAGGGGTGGCTGGCTGTTCCCCAGTTTCTGCGACAGCCATACGCACTTGGTCTATGCAGGCAGCCGCGAGGGTGAGTTTGTGGATAAGATTCGCGGACTCTCGTACGAGGAAATTGCCCGACGCGGCGGGGGCATCCTCAACTCTGCCGACCGGCTGCACGAGGCGACGGAGGACGAGCTCTATGCCGAGGCTATGCAGCGTGTGCACGAGGTCATGCTGAAGGGTACGGGGGCGATCGAGATCAAGAGTGGCTACGGACTCAACACCGAGGACGAGCTGAAAATGCTGCGCGTGGTTCGGCGCATTCGCGAGACGTCGCCGCTCGTGGTGCGCAGCACCTTCCTCGGAGCCCATGCCGTGGGGCGTGCCTACCAAGGGCGGCAGGCCGACTACGTCGATATGCTCATCCGCGAAACCATTCCCGAGGTGGGTCGTCAGGGGCTTGCCGACTTCATCGACGTGTTCTGCGACCGCGACTTTTTCACACCTGAAGAGACCGGTCGCCTGCTCGAAGCCGGTGCCCGATGGGGCCTGCGTCCGAAGATTCACGGACAGGAACTGGCCGACTCGGGCGGCGTGGAAGTGGCTGTGCAGCACGATGCCCTGAGCGTGGACCATCTGGAAAGCATGACCGACCGCGACATCTCTCTCCTTCAGGAGCATCTGGCCTCCCGTTCGACGAAAGGTGCGGGGTGGCTCATTCCCACGGCGTTGCCTGGCACGTCGTTCTTCCTCGGCATGCCGTTTGCCCCTGGTCGGCGCATCATCGACGCCGGACTGCCCCTGGCCATCGCGTCCGACTACAACCCAGGTTCCACGCCTTCGGGCGATATGAAATTCTGTGTGTCGCTCGCCTGCATCAAGATGAGGCTCCTGCCCGACGAAGCCCTGAACGCCGCGACGCTCAACTCGGCGGCTGCCATGGGCGTGAGCGACGAAGTGGGCAGCATCGCCGTGGGCCGTCGTGCCAATTTCTTCGTCACGGAGCCGCTGTCGTCGCTCGATTTCCTGCCTTATGCCTACACCACGCCGCTCGTCCGTCGGGTGTTCCTCGACGGCTTGGAGGTGAACTGACCGACCGCCGACCGCTTCGCTGGGCGTGAAGGGTGGAACGTGAAGGATAAAAACGTGAAGTGTGAAGCGTGAAGTGAGTACTGATGTATTCACTTCACGCTTCACACTTCACGCTTCACGTTTGGGCCGCTGCCTATTCCATGGCCAGCACAAAGGAGATGGGCTTGTCGCTGAGGTTGCGCACGGTGATGAGGACGCTGCCTTCGTCGTCCATCTCCCAGGCGATGTCGGTGTAGGGACGCTCGTCGGTCGCCGTGTTGTCGAGGTTTAATGGTTCGTCCATGCCGCTCTCGCTGCTGACGTTGACCGACACCAGTCCGTCGGGCGACGGCACGCAGATGAGGCGGTTCTCGCCAGCGCACTGGATGCGATAGACGCCCGCTTGTTTGGGGCCGAGCGCCTTGTGGGTGTAGAGGCAATTCGCCGCTTCGGCGTCTCGCATGAGGGCTGGACCTTCGAGTTCGTCGTCGCGATAGTCGGTGTCGTGCATGAGGAGTTGATCGACATAGTCGGGCGTATATTCCATGCTGACTTTGGGCACACCAGGCACGATGACCTCCTCAAGGTCGTCGCCGAGTTCCTGCATCAGGATCCGGACGTCGTTGAATCGAAATTCGCTCTGTGTGCTCTCTTCGATGCACTCGCGCAGCTGGTCGGTCGATTTCTTCTGCATGGCCTCGCGCTGGGAGAGGCAGAACTCGAGGTAGGCCTGCAAGCCTGTGCCTTCGTAGCGGTTGTCGTCGGCGTGCTGGGCACAGACACTGAGCGCACTGAGCAGCCAGAGGGTGCTGAGGATGAATCTGAGTTTCATGATTAGGAGCGATTGTGGGTTTACTTTTTCTTTGCCGTCGCAGGCTTCTTGGCGGCAGCATCAATCACACCGAGGTCGTCCAATCCCTGACCGGCGATGTACTGTGCCGGTGCATCGAGGAAGGTGGTGATCCACTGCTGTTTGTTCTTGTCCCAATACTGCGAGATGGAACGTGTGACTTTGTTGAAGGATAAGGTTTGGCCGTGCTTCCGGCGATAGGCGCGATAGTCTTCCTTCCAGCGCTTACCTTTCAGATACTTCGGGGCGATGGTGCAGGTTTCCTTCAGCGTCATCGTCACCTTGTACTGACCCGTACCCCAGGCATCGTGGAAGTTTCCTTCGTCGTCGCGGATGCCTACGTAGCTGCGCGGCACGATGAAGCACTCACCGTTGACGTTGCAGTTGCGGACGCGGTTGTTAGGATTGCCGCGGTAGAAACGGAACACGCCGTCGGGGTCGAGGGCTTTCTCCTCGATGGGCACGACGATGGTGAACTGGCCGAGGGGCTGGTCGTTGACCACTTGTATGGCCTGGTTGATCCAAGACGAGGTGACTGCCATCTCGATGCGCAGGCGCAGGTTGTCGCGCTGTTCGAAGTCGAAGTGGTCGCGCTGCGAATACTTCAGGGCGCTGTCGTTGGGCAGGTCGCACAGCACGGGGCTGAACACGAGGGTGTCGAGGCGCAGCTGGAACTTCGAGTGGCGGAAGATGCGGCTCATCGCCGTGACCGTCGTGTCGAGGTGGCACGAGAGGTAGAGCACGGTGTCGCGGCCACGCATCTGCAGGCATCCGATGCCGTCGAACGACATGCCGCTGGGATCCATGGCACTGGTGGTGGACATGGTGGAGTAGAAGTCCTCAAGATTTTGCAGCATCATGAGGGTTGTCTCGAAGGTGTTGGCCTTCTTCATCACGTTCTGCCACTTATTCTTGCGGCTCTTGGTGAGTTCGGCGATTGCATTGACACCCGTGGTGATGAGGCTGGTCACCTGGCCGGTGATGAGTCCTGCGCCCGTAGCTTTTGTGACGGTGAAGAGGTCGCCCAGGAAACCGCGCTCGGTGTTGTTGCGCGTCAGGCCGTCCATCTGTTGCGACCACTGTTCGGAGAACTTTTCGCCCATGTCTTCGTTCTGATAGACCACGACTTCGTAGGAGGTGACGTCGGGATCGTTGGGGTCGGTGTCGGCCCAGGCCGACTGCCAGCCTGCACACAGCAGCAGGAGGCACATTGCTAAGAGATTCTTCATACTGTTTTTTTATGTTTTGTTTTTTTACTTTTCACTTTTCACTTTTCACTTTTCACTTATCACTTATCACTTATTCAGTCCGTCGAACACGATGAACGCGTTGTAGTAATACGGGTCGTCGAACGAACGGGTGGTCTCGACGGTGTAAACCTTGTTGGTGAGGGTTCCAGGGTCGAAGGTGCGGACGGTGCGCATCTCGGGCTGCCGTGTGGCGCGTAGCTGCTGGCGGGCACGGCGCAGAGCCTGCTCGGGCGATACGTTGCGGCCCTTCAGGTTCTCGTAGAAGTAGTTCATGAGCAACTGTGTGGCGCGGTCGTCAACAGGCCAGAGCGACACGATCACCGCACCGGCGCCAGCCCGTTTCAGTCCCTGCGGCATGCCCACCAGTCCGTCGGCTGCGGTGCTGCCCAGGCCGGTCTGGCAGGCAGAGAGCACAGCCAGACGGGTGCCGCTGAGGTCCATGTCGCACAGTTCGCGGGCTGTGAGGATGCCGTCCTCCAGCAGGCGGTTGTCGTCGGTCTGGGCCGAAGTCTTGTTCACACCGGCCAGCACGATGCCGCAGCGCGAGAGCGAAAGGTCCTGAGGCGTGCTGCGAGCCGTGAACAGCGTGCTGTTCATATCGACTTGGTTCATCGCCGAGTTCAGCCCATAGGCTACGCCGTGGGTCGAGACGTGTATCTGTGTTGCCTGCTGCATCGCCCGCTTCATGGCTGCTTCGGTGGCTGCAGCCCCTTCGTAGTGCTTGTTTTTGGCGACAATCTTGCATATACTGTCGGCCTCGGCACGCGAGCCAGGCAGGAAGCCAAACTTGTTGCCGCCCGTGGGCAGCATGTGGTCGATGGAGAAGGTGAGCGAACCGCTGCGGTCGGGCAGCGTGACGGAAGGCTCGGACTGCGACGCGTCGTTGTAATCGACACCGCCCACGACGAGTGCTTCCTCCGTCTGTGTCTTGTTGGTCTTATTCCTTATGCGTTCCCGACAGAGCTGACGGGTGGACGACAGCCGGCTGAAGGTCATGCGGGGATAGGCATCTGTCATGTACTCGATGGCGAGTGTGTTGAGCACGCCTTCGGCCGAGAAGAAGACGTGGCAGTCGGCTGGCAGCAGGCGTGCGATGGGTTGCCAGATGCGCTGTCCGAGTTGTGGGTCGGCAAAGAGCGCACTCTTGTCGCGGCTCTTGGGCGAGGCAACACACTGGGTGAGCGTCTTGCCGTTGGGCATCATCGTCTGTTCGATGTCCTGTTGGGAGAACAGGGGGACAAAGCTGACGCGACCGCCATAGAGCACGAGTGCTGCATATCTGACGTCGGTCGTTCCATAGCGCACAAACTCAACAGCGGCCTCGCCACGGCGCTTCAGTCCCTTGCGCACATCGGCGCAGGTGGCAGTGAGTTCCCGCTCGTAGCTGCCGTCGCGGTTGATGCGCTGGATGAGTTTCACCTCCACGTCGTCGGCTTCCTGCTCCAGCCGTGTACGTTCGGCGCCGCTGGCACCCGATGCCTGCTGGCGCAGGGTCTCGAGGCGTTCGTAGAGTGCCTGATCGTCGGTCTTCAGGTTTTTCAGCCGCAGGAACACGGCATTGGACTGCAGCATGACGGACTTGGAGAACACGGCAACGTCGTAGAGAAACTCGGGGTCGAGTCCCTCGGTGGCATAGCAGAGGTTGAGCAAGTTCCGTTCGGCAGCCCAGAAGTTGAGACGCTGCTGGGTGCCCATGCAGAGGAAGTGGTGGAGGATGTACTGGCGTCGGAGCTGGAAATACTGCTTCAGCAGCGGCAATGCGGCTGCGGTTTGCTGCTGACGGATGAGGATTTCGGCTTTCTTGCGCAGGCACAGCGCATAGTCGGGATGGCGTGTGCCGTATTGCTGGCGGAACCATGCGATGCACTCGTCGATGCTCGTCAGCGAAGCTTCAGCCACAGCGAGGTTCGACAGGCTGCGCCAGTGGTCGGCATGATCCTTCGGCAGGGCATCGACTGCCTTGCGCAGGGCTTCGGCGGCTTCGGCGTTGCGGCCTTGCTTGAGGAGCATGAAGCCGCGGTTGTTGAGGGCTGTGAGGACGGCATCGTTTTTCTCTGCATTTCCCCCAGCGATGATTTGGTCGAGCAGGGCGAGTGCTTCGTCGGTACGTCCCAGGCCGTCGTAGGCAAAGGCGAGGTTAGACAGGCGCACAGTTTCTTCGCGTTCGGTGCCGCACTTCAGGTCGCGCAGCATGGAGACAACCGGTGCATACTGCCCCGTGAGCAGCATCAGTCCGCTACGGTTGAGCGTCAGCACGGGGTTGTCCTGGCCGTTTGCCTGGTAGATAGGTTCGAGCCGTGCATAGCACTGTGCCGCGCGGTCGTACTCTCCCATTTCGGCATAGCAGGCAGCCAGCCCGTTGAGCACGGTGGTCTGCTGGCTGGGACGCTGTTGTTCCATCATGGCAGCTGCCTGCTCGTAGAGGGTCAGTGCCCGCTGGTAGTGCCCAGCCTTGCGTGCCTCGTTGGCTGACGAGAGCAAGTTGCGGAATGTCGGCTGCGCCTCGATGGTGAGGCAGAACAGCGTGGTCAGTATCAATAGTGTGCGTCGTAACATATCTCAGTGTATCGTCTTTTTGTCCGTACTATATATAATAAGGAGTGCGCAGGGGCAGGTTTTCTGTCAGTCGAGTGCGTCGAGCAGGATGAAGGCTCCCCAGAGCTGTTCGGCGTTCTGGCGCGAGGCATACTGCTGGCGCAGCTTGCGCTGGGCGGTGAGGAAGGCTTGGCGCTTGGTCTGTCCATCCAGCAGGTTTTTGTAGAATTGTACCATCAGTTGGGCTGTGGCACGGTCATCGACCGACCAGAGCGACATGAGGATGGTCTGTGCTCCGGCCTTCTTGAATCCGCGTTGCAAACCCATGACGCCTTCCTGTGTGACGTCGCCCAGTCCTGTCTGGCAGGCACTCAGCACCACGAGATCCATGCCGCGAAGGTCGGTACGCCCGATTTCGCTGGCGGTGAGGATGCCGTCGGAGGCGGCGTGGCGCAGGGCTTGGTCGGCTGCCTGGGGCGAATCTTGCAGCTTGGCAAGGCGGTTGAGCAGCGTGTTGGCTCCGGCCATGGCGAGCATCGAGTGGGTCAGGCTGACGTCCTCGTCGAAGGCAATGTTCTGGTTGTCGCTGGTCTGCATGAAGCTGAGGTTCAGCTGTTGGCGTGTCCGATCGGCCTGGTCGTAGGGGATGTACTGACCGTGGGTGGCGATGTGGAGCAGTTGGTAGCCCTGTCCGCCGAGCTGTTTGAAGGTCTGCTCCGTACCCTCTTCGTTGCTCAGGAGTGTGCAGTCGAAGCCGTGGCTGATGAGCTGTTCGGTGATGTCATCGACCTCAATCTGCGTGTTCTTCAGATACTTGAACAGGTGTTTGTTTAGTTTTTTCACCACGCCGCGGTTCAGCTGTTCGTTGTCCAGGTTCGCAGTCTCCTCCTTCGTACTTTGTCCTTCGTCCTTTGTACTTCGCCCATTGTCCTTTGTCCTCGGTTCATCTTCCAGTATGATGTCGTAGGCCAGTCCGCCGTAGAGCATGGCGCGGTGCTGTTGTTGCGTGCTGTCGGCGAGGGTCTGGAACTGACGGGTGCAGAGTTCGCGGGTGGAGGAGAGGCGGTAGAAGTCGTAGTGGTCGGAAGCGATGCTCAGCGAGTCCCACGGCAACTGCTCGATACCAATCTGATAGAGTCGGCCGGCAGGCGAGAAATAGACGCGTTGCACGTTCTCCAGCTCCTGAGTCAGGGGGTTCCACACGGTGTGGCAGAGCTGGGTGTTGCGCTCGGTCGGGTTGACATTGTAGCTCTCGGCATGGAGGTCCAGCAGGTCGGCATCGCGACAGACTTCGACGAGATGGGGCTGTGCATAGTCGGGCTTGAGCGTCAGTGCGGCATAGATCAGCGTGCTGTCTTCGGAGAAACAGATAAACTCGATGGCCAGGTCGCCCTCGCGCAGTTGGTCGCGCACCTCTTGCCAGCTCACCGACAGGCTTTTGCAATAGTCGCCGTATGCCTTTGATGCTTGGGCAAGGGCTGCTTCGCGCCGGCTGATGTCGAGCTGCAGCGAGTCGGCGTCGGCGGGGCGTTCGTCGCGGGGCAGGGCACGCAACTTCTCGAGGTCGGCCTTCAGTGTCTGTATTTCGTAATACTGCCCGACGAGGCTCGAGTCGCCGCTTTCGAAAATCAGGCGCGTCATCTCCAGTTCGGTGTTCAGGAGCAGACTCTTGGAGAACAGGGCACTCTGGTCGTAGAGCTGACCGGCGCGATCGGTGCGGCCAGAGCGCACGACGTAGCGGGGCAGTTGCTGGGTGAGGTAGCTGCTGTACTTGTGCCAGTAGTTGTTGCGCTGCTGAGCCGAAAGGCCCGTAAGGTTCTGCCGCATGAGGGCGACCGCCTTGTCGGTGGCAGGTGAGAGCACGTCGAGGGCTTCGCCGAAACGTTGCTGGTCGGCGAGCAGTTGGGCAAGATTATGGCGTGTGTTGAGGTCGGCCACGTTGTCGGAGCCGTACAGGTCGGCATAGAGCGCAATGGCCTGGCGTGCCTGCTGCTCAGCCTTTTTCGTCTGTCCCTTCTTTTCGTACCACACCGCGACGTCGGCCAAAGTCCGTCCGTAGTAGGGCGAACGCGTCTCCTTGCGCTTTTTCATCCAGCGCAGGGTCTGTTCGCTGGTGCGGATGGCGCGGTCGTAGTCTTTCTCGATGCCATAGAACAAGGCAAGGTTGCCTGTCAGCAGAGCCGTTTCGCTGCTGATGCCGTCTGCCCGTGCCACGTCGAGCGCCTGTTCGGTCAGTTGGATGGCTTGCGTACGGTCGCCATCGACAGCCCGAAGCATACCCAGGTTGCTGAGAGCCCGGACGTAGGGCAGTCCGTGTGTGAGTCCGTGCTGCTGCATGGTTTCGACGACGACGGTTTGCAGTCGGATGGCCTCTTGCAGTTCGTTGATGCGGGCATAGATGGCGGCGAGGTCGCCGAGGGTTGTCAGATACTTGGGATGCCGTTCGCCTTGCAGCGTCCGTCTGAGTTCGACAGCTTTCTGCCCCATTTCGATGGCGCGCGTGTTCTGTCCGCAGGCTGAGTAGTGCGAGGCGAGGTTGCTGAGGGCTGCGGCATAGAGTGTGTCGGGGGTGTGGTTGTAGGCCATCACCTGCTCCATGCAGAGTTCGTCGTGGTGGAGTGCCTGCTGGAAGTCGCCGAGGTTGGCATAGTAGCCCGCCAGGTTGTTGTGCAGGATGGCGATGTAGGGATGAGGCTCGGCGAGTTCCTCGGTCCAGGTCTGCAGGGCCTGTTTTCCGAGACTGATGGCCCGTGCATAGTCGCCGGTGTCGGCATAGTACCACGTCAGGTTGCTCTGAGCCGTGGCGAGGTCGCGCAGGCGTGGTGGGAAGGCATCTTCGTAGTAGTTGAGCGCACGCTCACCCCATTCGACCGCCTTGCGGAACTGGCGGTCTTCGTCGTAGTAGCGCGCCAGGCCCAGCATCAGTTCTGCGTATGTCTCGTCTTCCTCGCCATAGGCTTCGCGCTCGATGTCCATGGCCTTCAGACAGTGGCGAATGGCATCGCGCGGACGTCCCGCCTGACTGCACATCTCGGCCAGGTTCTTGTAGGCAACCCCTATTTGCGGATGTTCTTTTCCTAACTGTTTTTCAAACAAATCGACCGCCTGCCTGCCCAGCATGAGCGCACTGTCGGGCTGCTGACGCTCCATGCATCGCCACGCTTCGGCTGTCACGTCAAAGGGGTTCTGTGCCGAAACGCAGAACCCACAGAGCAGAGTGAGAGCAAAGAGTGCGAACTGTCGGAGCGTGATGCCTGTCATTGGGATGTCAGAAACTGGAATTAAGGAGGTAGCTAAAGGCCTGCATCAGGCGGTGGCACGCGCGCAGGACGGCTGCGTCGTTGCGGTCGCCATACTCGTTCGCTGTGTGCCACACGATTTTCCCGTCGTCCATGTAGTAGCGTTCTTCGGCTGCGGCACCCTCGGGGGCGTCATAGTTGTCGTACTTGTAATATACGAACAGGGGCTTGTCGGTCTCAGGGTCGAAGAGGTATTCTTCGTAGAACTGCAGGGCGGCGACGTTGTACTTGCGCGTCACGAGGTAGAGGAGGTAGGTCGGAACATCCTCCTCGGGTTCGTCGTTGAGTTGGTAGTAGTAGGAGAGCGTTTCGGTGGTCGGTCCGCAGCCAGGGATGACGTAGTGGAACGTGGACTGGGAATAGTTCTTGCCTTCCATGCTCTCGCCGGCGAGCTGTTGGTTGGCATTCGACATGGCTTCGGCGTAGCGGGCACGGATGTTCTTGATGAGTGCTTCGGGCGCTGCTTGCTGTGCACGAAGCAGCACGGCCTCCCCCCACTCCCCTCCTGCGAGGGCAGGGAGCAGATACAGGGCTGTCAGTAAGATGAGGTTTCTCATAGCGCGGCTTCAGTTAGTCGTAATACACATAGTACATCGTCATGTAGGAGCGGACAATCTTTCCGTCCTTCACCGTCATCCAGCCAGGCGACTGGCTTTCGGGTGCCGAGCGTTCGAAGAACAGGATGGGCACACCGTCCTTGCCTTCGCAGGCTGCCATGATGGCGGAGAGGAAATATTCGCCGCCGTCGTCAACGTTCCACACGCTGGATTCGGGACCTTCGGAGCAGTTGCCCCACATTTCCATGGTCCAGATTTGCTGTCCGTCGGTCAGCACTTCGAGGCCGAGCATCTTGTCGCCCTGCGCTTCGAACTGCATGACGCCGTAGGTGTAGCGTCCACCGATGCGGTAGCCCAGTTCGGAGCGGGTGCACTTCTGCCCATATCGCTTTTCGAGCTGACTGACGATGTCGGAGGGCATGGGCTTTGCCCGACCTTCGTCGTCGTACTCGCCCGTGCGTTCGACGGACAGGATGGGATGCTCGTCGGCGAAGGTCTTGGTGGTAATCACCATGTCGGACAGTCCCATCTCAGGGTCGTTGGCGTTGCGCTTGGCGGCGGCACTTGTGAACTCGTAGGTCACGCCCGCCATACGCAGCGTGGCACCGAGCATTCCCGTGGTCACGCCTTTGGTCCAGTCGTCCTCGTTGTCCTCGGGCAGTAGTTCCGACTTGTAGCGCACGTTGTACTTGATGTTGCCGTCGATGGCGACGGTGTAGTCCTTCATGTGCTCGCGAAAGAGTTGCTGGTAGTGATCCTCGGCGGTGCCCTCCGTATGATTGATGCTGCACCAGTAGGCCACCTTCGGATTGCCGTCTTCGTTGAGCAAGGAGAAGACAACGGGCAGGCCGTCGCTGCCGCACACCGTGAGGTAGGGCGCATCGTCGGGGTCGTCGTTG
The DNA here is from genome assembly GCA_900319385.1 of uncultured Prevotellaceae bacterium. GTDB lineage: Bacteria > Bacteroidota > Bacteroidia > Bacteroidales > Bacteroidaceae > UBA3839. The sequence goes on from ONOG01000012.1 coordinate 43,490, forward strand.
GGGTCGTCGTCCGAGGCGACAGTGCTGTCGCCGGCCGTAGCGACCGAATCACCTGCGTCCGAAGCGTTGGTCTTGGCCGTTCCGTTGCAGGCGCAGACAGTGGCCATCAGGAGTGTAAATAGCAGAGTCTTCTTCATGTTCGTTTTTGATTTTTAGTTTTTAATTTACAACTCTTCCTCGTCCATTCCGTATTCCAGGCTCTGGATCAGTTCGACGTTCAGTTCCTCGACGAACGAGAGGCGGATGGCGGCGTTGTTGGCTGCGGGACGGTACCACGGCTGCTGCGCGAAGTGCTCACGCAGGTCGGCGCTTTGGAACGTGTAGCCGTGGCGTGCCATGATGTCGTTGCGCATCAGGCGCAGCCCCTGTTTGTCGAAGGAATTGAGCAGGGCGATGCTGCAGGGCTGTTCGGACAGGAACTGGAAGCGGCTGCGGCTGGGGTCGGCCCATTCGAGGCAGGTGGGTTCGCCGGTGACGATGTATTCTTCCGACTCCTCGTCCCAGCGGCAGGCATAGACGTTGAGTCCGCGCACGGTGGGGACGAACTGGTACAGTTTGCCGCCCAGCTCGACGATCGGCTGCGGCTGGTCCCAGATTTGCTCGAGCCGGAGCGGATAGGTCTTTCCGTCGATGCCCGAGGTGACGGAGGTGTCGGTGAAGACCCAGCGAGTGTCGGGCGAGCCGTTGCCTTGGGTGCGCTGGCTGGGACGGTACGTGCCGCGCAGGAGTGTGATGATTTCCTGCTCGCAGATGTTGATGATGGAAACGTCGGGGTGGACACGGCGGAGGAAGTCTGTGGCTCGGCCCTCGTCGTTGCGCACGATGAGCAGGTCGAGTCCGTCCTGGCTGACGCGCTGCACGCGGTAGCCGACGGCGCCGTTCAGGGGGACGAAGTCGCTCTCGTCGGCCGACAGCCGATACTCGCCGGCCTTTGCCTGGGGCTGGAGGATAAATTCGAATCCGCCTTCGTGCGGGCTCCAGCCCTCGAACTTGTAGGAATCGGTGTGGTAGCCATCGGACGAGGTGTAGTGGTCGTGTGCCTGAAAGAGCACGGAACCGTCGGTCCAGCCCGACCCGTCCTTAATGATTTGTGCTCCTGCCGTCACAGAGGACAGCAGGAGCAGCATGGTGCATGAAAAGGCTTTCATGACGTAGGAGTTATGTGTTACACTTTCGGGAAATCGTCGGCAGGTGCCTGCGGCTGGGCTGGTGCAGCGGGAGCGGCACCGGCCACGGGTGCAGCAGGTGCAGCGGCGGCTTCGGCAGCAGCCTGTTCAGCCTTTTTCTTCTTACCCTTGGTCGAGAAGTAGTAGATGAGGCCGCCGGCAATGACCAGGATGGCAATGCCGAGGATCGGACGGTAGAAGATCCATGCCAGGGCGATGACGATGAGCGACCAAACCAAGCCCACGACGGTGCAGATGAGTCCCACGCCGAAACCGATGATGTTGGCGATGAACGGAACGACCTTGGCCAGTGTCTCGAGGATGCCGAAGATGCCTTTCAGGCCGCCGATGACGCAGAGCACGCCGAGCAGGCGCAGCAGCCAGGTCATCATGGTGTTGTTGTCGTGTTCCTGCTGGTAGATTTCATCGACACCCACTTCACCCATGCGGATGGTGGAGAATGTGCCGTAGTCGGTCTTGTACTGCGTGAAGGTGTCGCCCATCACCTTGGCGATGAGGCTGACCTTCTGCGGCATCACCTTGTTGAAAGTGATGCGTACGTCGCCCACCTGCGGGCTGCTGGGGTTCTTACCGATATAGACTACGTTGCCTTGGATGTGGACGTATTCGTAGTCCTTGACGGCAACGGTCGTGGCAGCGGTCGAGTCGGCAGTCGTGGTGGGCTGGGCAGCGGTGGCAGGAGCAACGGGTGCGGCACCTGGGGCTGTCCTGATGACGTTGTCGTTGAGCGTCTTGAAGAAGTCGCTTTCGGCATCAATCGTGGCGCTTTCGTTGCCCGTGAAGCTGCGGATCTGGCTCTCGTTCAGGCGATAAGCACCGAATTTCACCAGCTCGGCATAGTGCACTTCGTCCTCGAACTGAGCCAGGGTGAAGTTCGACTTCTGGTACTGAGGATCGGCAAAGTTGCTGGAGTTGATGGGGCTGCCCACCCAATCGGTCTTGTATGTGTAGGTGGTGATGGTTTCCTGGCCGCCGCCCAGTTTGTCTTTCGTTTCCTCGTGTTTCTCTTCCTCATACTGATAGTATTCCACCTCACGACCGAGCTGAACGGCAATGCCGCCTACGGGGAACTGTGAGTCGGAAAGCGAGTCGGTTGTCTCCGTCATGCCGTTGGCATAGACGAGTTTGCCTTCGAAGGCAGGGTCCACCTTCGAGATGTTGTCCATCGGAACGGTGAGTTCCTCAGCCTGGTTGAGCATCTTGTCAGTCTTGACGGCGCGACCTTCGTTCCACCACAGCAGAACGGTACCACCGATGAACAGGACGATTCCCGTCAGGATGCCCTTGAACGAATTGCCCACACGCTGACCATAGCTTGTGTGCGTTACAGTTTGGTAAGCCATTGTTTTTTTAGTTTTTAATGGTGAATAATTGGGTTTATAGTGAGTGTTTACGTGGCAAAGATACTACAATAAATTAAAAATTAAAAATTAAATATTAAAAAAATAAAAAAAGTGTGTAACTTTGCAGCCGCTGAACGCGATGCGTCGATGCCGAAGCTTGGAGGGTGAAACGTGGAACGTGAAGCGTGCTCTATCAGGCATTTTAACTTTTAACTCTTAACTTTCAACTCAATTTATTTTTCACTTTTAACTTTTCACTTTTAACTTTCAACTCATTATGTGGGGACTCATCGGATCGATACTCATCGGTATTCTGGCCGGCTTCATCGCCGGTAAAATCATGAAGGGCGGCGGTTTTGGCTGCCTTTGGAACCTGGTTCTGGGCGTGATCGGCGGCTTTGTCGGCGCCTTCATCCTTCACCTTTTCAACATCGAGGGCAACGGCGGATGCCTGGCCGAGCTGGGCACAGCCGTATTCGGAGCGGTCATCGTGCTCTGGATCGCCTCGCAGTTCAAGGGCTGAGTGCGCGCATCGTTCTCAGGGCCGCCGCGGTCCGAACCGGATTGAAGTGCGGTCGGAACAGGCTTGAAGTGCGGTCGGAACTGGATTGAAGTGCGGAAAAAACTCAAAATATCACTGATATTTTTACAAATTCCATTGAGATTTTTACAAATTTCAATGAGATTCCTACAAATATCAGTGATATTTTGAGTTTTTTCCGTACAGGAAACGACTTTCTTCTGCGCCGGCAGCGTGTTTTGTGTGCGCCGGCAGCGTGTTATTTCCCCTCTACACGCCTTTTCAGAGTTTGGATTTCGGCCATGTGAGCCAGGGCTTCGACGCGCCCGAGGCGTATCATGTGGCTGATTTGTTTCGGCCCGAAGCTGGCGATGTCGTAGCCGTCGAGACGCGGTCGCAGGCAGAGGTCGGCATCGCAAGGCGCGCCGCTCTGGCGGTTCTTCTCCGACAGATCGACGGCAATGACGATGTCGGCGCCCATTTGTCGGACGACCTCGATGGGCAGGTTGTCGCTCACGCCGCCATCGACGAGCAGCTGCGTGTCGGTGCGCACGGGTTTGAAGATGCCTGGCAGGCTCATGCTCGCCCGCAGGGCTTCGGGCAGATTGCCGCTGCGGTGCACCACCTCCTCCATGCTGAGCAGGTCGAAACTGACGCAGCGGAAGGGAATGGGCAGGGCGTCGAAGCCGATGGAGTCGGGGAGATGCGTCAACTGTGCGAGGCGGGAACTGATGCTGTCGCCGCGCAGGGCGCCCAGTCGGGTGAGGTCGAAGGTGGGCAGCTCGCCTTTGCCCTTGATACGCATGATGGGGATGCCCATGATGTAGATCATGCCGTCGTGCACACTGTAGAGCTCTTCGCTGAAGCGGCTGTCGCGGTCGGTCAGCAGGTCGAGCCAGTCCTGTGAGCGGAAGAGCGAATCGAGCTGCGAAGCCTTGTAGCCCGTGGCGTAGAGTCCGCCGACGACGGCTCCGATGCTTGTGCCGGCGATGTAGTCGATGCGAATGCCTGCATTCTCCAGTGTCTGCAGCACCCCGATGTGGGCTGCGCCCAAGGCACCGCCACCGCCCAGCACGAGGCCGACGCGAGGCCGTTCCCCCTGCGCGCTCATGAGGAGGGGGAAAAGGAGTAGGAGAATGAATAGGGTGGGATGCTTCATGGCGAGATGGAGCCTATTTCCTCTGTCAGGGCAGGACACGGAGGGGGTGGGGGCTGTTGTCTGCTATTCCAGGTAGGTGTAGCCGTAGAGGCCGCTGCGGTAGGTGGAGAGGAACTCCTTGCCCTCCTCGAGCGTGATCTTGCCTTCCTTGACCGACTGCTTGGCCCACACCTCGAGGCGACGCACCATCTGCTTGGGGTTGTACTGCACGAAGGAGAGGACGTCGGCCACGGTTTCGCCATCGACAATCTTGTCTATCTTATAGCCCTTCTCGCCGACGGTGATGTGTACGGCGTTGACGTCGCCGAAGAGGTTGTGCATGTCGCCGAGAATCTCCTGATAGGCACCGACGAGGAACACGCCGATGTAGTACGGCTCTTTGGCCTTCGGCGCATGGAGGGGCAGGATGTGGGAGACGGTCTGGTGGGTGACGAAACTCTCGATCTTGCCGTCGGAGTCGCAGGTGATGTCCTGCAAGGTGCCCAGCCGGTTGGGTCGTTCGTCGAGCCGGTGGATGGGCATGATGGGGAAGAGCTGGTCGATGGCCCAGGCGTCGGGCAGGGAATGGAAGATGGAAAAGTTGCAGAAATACTTGTCGGCAAGGAGCTTGTCGAGCGTTCGCAGCTCCTCGGGCGCATGTTTCATCGTATGAACCTGCGCGTTGATTTCGTGGGCAACCGCCCAGAACATACGTTCCACCTCGGCACGGGTGCGCAGGTCGAGCTGGCCGTGGTCGAAGAGTCCCAGTGCCTCTTCGCGGATTTGCTGGGCGTCGTGCCAGTCCTCGAGCATGGTGCGGGTGTTGAGGTTGTCCCAGATCTCGTACAGATCCTTGGCCAGCGGATGGTCGGTCTCCTTCACCTCGAACTCCTCGGGCATGACGGGCAACTCCACCGTGCCGAGCACTTCCATGATGAGCACGGCGTGGTGGGCAGCCAGCGAACGGCCGCCCTCGGTGATGAGGTTGGGCTGGGGAACGTCGTTGTTGCGGGCTGCATCGACGAAGGTATAGACGCAGTTGTTCACATACTCCTGGATGGAATAGTTGACCGAGCTCTCGCTGTTGGCCGAGCGTGAGCCGTCGTAATCGACTCCCAGACCACCGCCGCAATCGACAAACTCGACGCCGAAGCCCATCTTGCGCAGCTGCACGTAGAACTGGCTGGCCTCGCGCAGGGCGTTCTGGATGCGGCGAATCTTCGTGATCTGGCTGCCGATGTGGAAGTGGATGAGTCGCAGGCAGTCCTTCATGTCGTTCTGCTCCAGCAGGTCGAGCGCCATGAGCAGCTCGCCGCAGGTGAGTCCGAACTTCGAAGCGTCGCCTCCGCTTTCCTCCCACTTGCCGCTGCCGGAGGAGGCAAGCTTGATGCGGATGCCGATGTTGGGGCGCACGCTGAGGTGTTTCGACACCTGCATGATGGTCTCCAGCTCGTTGAGCTTCTCCACCACGACAAACACGCGTTTGCCCATCTTCTGTGCCAGCAGCGCCAGTTCGATGTACGACTGGTCCTTATAGCCGTTGCAGATGATGAGCGAGTCGCTCTCCATGTTCATGGCGAGCACGGCGTGCAGCTCGGGTTTGGAGCCGGCTTCGAGCCCCAGGTTGTATTTCTTTCCGTGCGAGATGACCTCCTCGACCACAGGACTAATCTGGTTCACCTTGATTGGATAGATAATGAAGGGCTCGGCTGTGTAGCCATATTCCTCGGCTGCGTTGTGGAAACAGGTGGCAGTCTTCTCGATACGGCTGTCGATGATGTCGGGGAAGCGCACGAGGACGGGGGCTGCAACGTCGCGTAGCGACAGCTCGTCCATCACTTCTTTCAGATCGACCTCCACACCGTTCTTCAGCGGGGTGGCAACGACGTTTCCGTGTTCGTTGATGTGGAAGAAATTCACGCCCCAGCCTTCGATGCTGTACAGTTCGCTGGAGTCTTCAATGCGCCATTTTCTCATGGAAAATTAATAATTAATAATTAAAAATTAAAAATTGGAGTTACTTTTCGTTACTGGTCTTGATGATGGCAACAAGCAGCGCAATTAACTCCTTGCAGTCGTCGTTGAGACTGTTGTATTCTTTGTCGTTCAAATATTCAGCCCGATGCAGAATGGTAAGCCAATAGTCTGTTTCATTCGCTTCTTTTAGGGCTATCTTTAATTTATGTTTGAAGTCATCCCTGCTTTCGGCAAACTCTGATTCTCGTATGTTGGCACCAATACTGGTTCCGGATTTAAGGATTTGGCTACACAGAGAATGTTCGGCTGAATACATTCTTTTGAGTATAATTCTTACCATCTTGGATATCCTCACGCCAAAATCCAGACTTTTATCTCTGACTACGTTATTGCACTTCATCGCTCCAGCAACAAAAGTTACTCCAATTTTTAATTATTAATTTTTAATTTTTAATTCTGAAATGATCTGCTGGACGTATGCAGCAATCTGCTCTTTAGTGTGGATAACGTTGATGTGGAGGATGTGCTGTGCCTTTTCGTAGAAAGGACTGCGGGCTTGCAACGAGTCGACGATGAACGTGTGCAGTTCGTCGGGCGTCTTTCCTTGGATCAGGGGACGCACACTCTTGCCCATCGCCAGGTGGGCCTGCAGGACGTCGGGGGCGGCACAGAGATAGACGGTGTCGGCCACGCGGTTCATGTAGTCGATGTTGTCGAAAAAGCAGGGCGTGCCACCGCCGCAGCTGAGGACAATGTCTTCGAATTCGGCTACCTCGTGCAGCATCCGCCTTTCGATTTCCCGAAATCCGTCTTCGCCCTTTCGGGCAAAGATGTCGGGTATCTTCATGCAGAAACGGTTCTCAATCCACCAGTCGAGGTCGATGAAATCGCGGTGCAGTTCCTGTGCCAGATGGCGACCCAGCGTTGTCTTGCCTGCACCCATGTAGCCTATGAGGATGATGGGCTTCATTTCTTGCTGCGGCTGCGGGCCTTCGGTTTCTCGCTTTGCGCCTTGACCAAGGCGAGACACTCGGCCGAGGTGAGTGCTGCGGCGTCCTTGACGGTCTTGGGGATGCGGTAGTTCTGTCCCTTGTACACAAGGTAGGGACCGTAGCGGCCGTTGATGATTTCGAGCTCGGGTTCGTCGTCGAAAGTCTTCAGGTGCCGGTCGGCATCAGCCTTGCGGCGTTCCTCGATGAGTGCGACGGCCTCGTCGAGCGTGATCTGCATGGGGTCGGCCTCCTTGGGCAGGGAGACATACTTCTTGTCGTGCAGCACATAAGGTCCGAAGCGTCCGGCTCCGATGACGACGTCGCTGCCCTCGAACTTTCCGAGGGTGCGGGGCAGGCGGAAGAGCTGCAGGGCTTCGTCGAGCGTGATGCTCTGTATGCTCTGGCCCTTGGGGAGGGATGCAAAGCGGGGCTTCTCGCTGTCGTCGGCCGTACCTATCTGTACGACGGGTCCGAAACGGCCAATCTTGACGGTGACGACGCGTCCCTGGGGGTCGGTGCCGAGGGTACGGTCGCCGACGTGGCCCGATTCTTTTTCGCTGAGCACTTTCTCGCACAGCGGAGCGAGCTCGTGATAGAAGTCGCCCATCATCTGCTGCCAGTTTTCCTTTCCTTCGGCGATGTGGTCGAAGTCCTTCTCCATGTTGGCGGTGAAGTTGTAATCGACGATGTCGGGGAAGTAGGTGACGAGGAAGTCGTTGACGACGATGCCGATGTCGGTGGGCAGGAGTTTGCCTTTTTCATTGCCGAACACTTCCGACTTCTCCGCACGCTTCACGTCCTTGCCCTGCTTGAGGCTGAGGAGCACGTAGCTGCGGCGTTCGCCTTTCTTGTCGCCGCGCTCGACATAGCCGCGCTGCTGGATGGTGGATATGGTGGGGGCATAGGTCGATGGGCGTCCGATGCCCAGCTCTTCGAGCTTATGTACGAGGGAGGCTTCGTTGTAGCGTGTCGGACCTTGGGAGAAACGCTGGGTAGCCTGAATCTCCTTGTAGTCGAGCTGCTGGCCCACTGTCAGCGTGGTGTCGATGGTGTCCGACGGGGTTTCGGGTTCAGAATCGTCGTCGAACGATTCGCGATAGACGCGCAGGAAACCGTCGAAGGTGATGACCTCGGCTGTGGCGACAAAGGCAGGGAAGGACTGCTGGCCGACGGCTTCGATGTTGATGCTCGTCTTCTCGATTTCGGCATCAGCCATCTGCGAGGCGATGGTGCGTTTCCAGATGAGGTCGTAGAGTCGGCGTTCAGGGTTGGTTCCCTCGATTTCGTGACGGTCCATGTAGGTGGGGCGGATGGCTTCGTGAGCCTCCTGCGCACCCTTCGAGTGGGTTTGGTATTGGCGTCGCTTGGCATAGGTTTCGCCCAGGTGGTCGATGATTTCCTTATGCGAGGTGTTGAGGCAGAGCGACGACAGGTTCACCGAGTCCGTTCGCATGTAGGTGATCAGACCGGCTTCGTAGAGTCGTTGTGCCACCGACATGGTCTGCGAGACGGTGAAGCCCAGTTTGCGGGCAGCTTCCTGCTGCAGGGTTGACGTGGTGAAAGGTGGTGCCGGCGTGCGGCGCATGGGCTTTTTCGAGATGTCGGCAATGCTGAACTGCTGCCCCTTACAGCTTTCGAGAAAAGCCTGAGCCTCCTGCTCGGTGGCGAAGCGCTGGCTGAGTTCGGCCTTCAGTTCGGTGCCGTTGGCAAGGAACTCTGCCGTCACACGATAGCTGGATTCGCTCTGGAAGGCTTCGACTTCGCGTTCGCGTTCGACGATCAGTCGGACAGCGACCGACTGCACACGACCTGCCGAAAGATTGGGCTTGAGCTTGCGCCAGAGCACGGGTGAGAGCGTGAAACCGACGATGCGGTCGAGCACGCGGCGTGCCTGCTGGGCATTGACAAGGTTGAGGTCGATGTGGCGCGGGTGCTTGATGGCGTCGAGGATGGCTGTCTTCGTGATTTCGTGGAAGACGATGCGGCGCGTGTCCGCTACGGGCAGGTCGAGCACCTGTGCCAGATGCCACGAGATGGCCTCTCCCTCGCGGTCTTCATCGGAGGCGAGCCACACGGTGTCGGCCTTCTTGGCTGCTGTGCGCAGCGACTTGACGAGCTCTGCTTTCTCGGCCGGTATTTCGTATTCGGGGTTGAAAGTCTTGAGATCGACGCTGAAGTTGTGTTTCTTCAGGTCGCGGATGTGTCCATAGCTGGACAGCACCTTGTAGTCGTCGCCCAGGAAGCGTTCGAGGGTCTTCGCCTTGGCTGGCGATTCGACGATGACGAGGTTCTTGGCCGCGGTTTTCGGAGCGCGTTTCGTCGTTTCGGCTTTTGCTTGCATATATATAATAAGGTGTAATTGTCCTGTATTTGGGCTGCAAAGTTATGAAAAAAGCAGATTTCCACCTCAAACATAAGGTGAAAATCTGCCTTTTCTTAACAATTTTTTTGGATGGAGCCTGTCTTCGCTTACTTCGCGGGGCTGGTCATGCCTACGACGATGCGGTTGCCTGAGCGGAAGATGGTCTTGGCCATTTCCTGGATTTCGGCAGCCGAGATTTCATCGACGAGCTGGTCGTATTTCGCTACGTTCTCGCGGCCGAAGCGAGCCAGTTCGACCATGTTGTTCAGCCAGTAGCCGTTCTTCTTGAGGTCCTCGGCGTGGCTGCGGTGCATGTATTCCTTCACCTTCTGCAGGTTCTCGGCGTCGGGACCCTTCGTGCACATGTCGTCAACGCCCTGGAAGATGATGGCGGTCATGCGCTCACGCTTCTCCGGAGCGGTGGGCAGCTGGAAGATGATTTGGGCGATTTCCTCGGGATAGTCCTGGCATCCACCCTGCACACCTACGCTGTAGGCACCGCCTTCGTCCTCGCGCACGCTCTCGGTGTAGAGCATCTGCATGAGTTGTTCGAGCATTGAGACGGTGAGCTCGTTGCGCTGGTTATAGACGATGGGAGCGTGATAGACGAACAGCGTGATGGCGTTCGGTGTCTCCTGTTCCTTCTCGAAGATGGTGGTCTTCTCGCCCTTGGCCATCTTCAGGCTGCTTTCCTTGTACTTCTCGGCACCCTTCTTCACGGGCAGCGAGCCGAGGTACTTCTCCATCAGCGGGAGTGTGGCGTCGAGGTCGATGTCGCCGATGAAGAAGAATTCGAAGTCGTCGCCGTCGGCGAAGCGCTCCTTATAGATCTCGATCAGACGGTCGTAGTTCACCTTGTCGAGGTCGGCAGGGCGTGTGCGCAGGGCGTGTACGTTGTTGTTGTAGATGGCGCTGATGATGCTGTCCTGCAGGGCCGTCGTCGGGTTGAGCTCGGCGTTCTGCAGGGCTGCCTTCTGTCGCTGGATGGTCGAGGCATAGACGTCGTCGTCGCGGCGGGGGGCTGTGAAGCGCAGGTAGGTGAGCTGCATCATCGTCTCGAAGTCCTTTGTGACGCACTGGCCGCTGATGCCTTCGGTGCGTGTGCCGATGGTGGGCGATGCGCTGGCCTGGATGCCGGCGAGTTTCTTGGTGAGCTCAGTGGTCGAGAACTGTCCGAGTCCGCCGATGCTGACCAGGTCGGCATTGTCGGTCTGCAGGTACTCGGCATCGTCGTAGAGCGAGGTGCCGCCCCAGCTGGTGGCCGACATGGTGATGGTGTTGGGGGTGAAGTCCGTCTTTTTGACATGGATCTTCACGCCGTTCTTCAGCGTGATGAGCTTCGAGTCGTAGGCTTCGTCCTCAATCTTCTTCACCTTCGAGCCCTTCAGCTTGCTGACATCGACGAGCGGGTCGGTGTTCACTTCTTCCTTGTAGGCTTCGATCTGCTCGGCCTGCACGCGGTGGAGCACGTCGATGAGTTCCTGCTTCTCGGGCAGCACGATGCCCTCCTTGTCGGGGGCGAACATCACGAGCACGAGGTTGGAGTCGTTCTCGGCGCAGTTATCCTTCATCATTCCGTTCACCAGTTCGAGGGGGAACTGCGGCACGACCATCTTCATGACCTGATACTCAGTCTCAATGCCGGGCATGGCATCGCCGTCGAGGAAGTGGCGTACACATTCCTCAACATAGTTGTTGGTGTAAACCTTGTCCTTCTTCGAATAGGTATCTTCGAGCTGCGAGAGGTACTCCTGCTTGAAGCGTTCGTACTCGGCAGCCGTAAATCCGTAGCGGGCAGCGCGCAGCATCTCGCGGTACAGGGCGGCGAGAGCTTCGTCCTGCTTGTTGTCGTCGAACACCACGACGCCCGTCAGAGCGTCCTTTGTCTTGGCGACGAAGAAATCATCGTCCGACATTTGTGCGCCGAGGAAGGGCGGGTTGGGCTTCTGCACGATTTCGCTGATACGCTCGGCAAACATCGACGAGATGGCGGTGTTGATATAGTCGTTCAGCACCTTCATCATCGAGCCGCGCTGTTCGCGGGGCAGTGCGTCGTGCTTGAGCATGAGCATCGCCATCGAGCGGGTCTGCTCTTTGTCCTTCTGGATGCTGACCAGCGGCTCAGCGTTGTCGGGCACTTCGTAGTATTCGCGTACGGCAGCATCGGCGGCAGGTGCCTTGATGTCGGCAAACACATCCTTCACCTTCTGCTCCATGCGGTCCACGTCGAAGTCGCCGACGATGATGATGGCCTGCAGGTCGGGACGGTACCACTTCTTGTAGTAGGCGCGCAGCACGTCGTGCGGGAAGTTCATGACGACCTCCATCGTGCCGATGGGCATGCGGTTGGCATACTTGGAGCCAGGGTAGATGTCGGGCAGTGCGGCCTCGTACATGCGCTGCATGGCCGAGCGACGCATGCGCCACTCTTCGTTGATGACGCCGCGTTCCTTGTCGATCTCCGTACCCTCGAGCAGCAGGTCGTGGCTCCAGTCGTGCAGGATGAGCAGGCAGGAGTCGAGCGAGCCTTCGCTCGTCGTCTTCACGTTGTTAATGTTATAGACCGTCTCGTCGAACGAGGTGTAGGCGTTGAGGTTCTCGCCGAACTTCACGCCGATGCTCTCCAGATACGTCTTCAGTTTGTTTCCGGGGAAATGTGTCGTGCCGTTGAAGCACATGTGTTCGAGGAAGTGTGCGAGACCCTTCTGGTCGTCGTTTTCCTGCATTGAGCCTACTTTCTGCGCGATGTAGAAGTCGGCACGTTGTTCGGGCCATGCGTTGTGACGGATGTAGTACGTCAGTCCGTTGTCGAGCTTACCGATGCGCACGGCGGGGTCGGTAGGCAGGGGCTGCATCAAGGCCTCCATGCCCTGGGCAAAAGCACCCAGCGACATCATCATGGCCGCAGCAGCCACAAACATTTTCTTCATGTTCATAGAATTAAAATTAGTTAACGTATGTTTCAAATATTAATTTTTCCTGTCCGTAATTCAAAAGTAAACCTCCCTTCATCTTGGTCAGTCGTAGATAGTTCAAAAGTTGCGAGCGATGAAAGTCATTCAGCTCAACCACAGATTTGAGTTCTACGATAATCTTGTCGAAGCACAGGAAGTCGGCTATGTACTGTTTCTGGAGTTGGATTCCTTTGTAATAAGTGTTGATAGGCTTTTCTCTTTGATAAGGGATGCTTCTATTTGTAAACTCCAGGGCCAGCGCTTCCTGATAGATAGGCTCCAAAATGCCTCTGCCCAGTTGGTTATACACCTCCATGGCAGCCCCGATGATTTGGTAGAATTCATCTTTCAAAATGATATTGCCCATCCTACTACCTGTTTTATACCATGAATAACATGAATGGAATGAATATTTTCAACCTTGAATATTAGCCACCATGAATGTTGGATGCTACGCATCTATCCTCTTGGCGATGCTGTTCGCTCAGTCTGAATCTGCCGGCTCTCTCATCCAGGATAAAGCCGTAGGCTTCACCATTCATGGTGGCACCTATTCATGGTTGAGGATTCGTTCATGCAATTCATTTAATTCATGGTTAAAACATCCTGTTTAGTGGAATCTTAGTCACACAATCCTTACTTGTCAAAGTAACTGTAGCGAGGTGGTAAGGAACAATTGCAGTCAGGCGACGCGAGGATTTGCCCTCAGATATTCGACTTGAACGGATTCACGCTCTTCTGCTCGTCAAGCGCATGTTTGGGATAATCGACGGTGTAGTGGAGGCCGCGCGACTCCTTGCGTTCGAGTGCCTGGCGGGTGATGAGGTAGCCGACGTTGATCATGTTGCGCAGTTCGCAGATGTCCTTCGTCGGTTTCACGCGCTTGAACAGGTGTTCCGTCTCTTCGTACAGCAGGTCCAGACGCTCCCAGGCGCGGTGCAGGCGCAGGTCGCTGCGCACGATGCCCACGTAGGTGGACATGATTTGTCCGACTTCCTTCACGTCCTGGGCGATGAGCACCTTCTCTTCGTTCGACATTGTTCCTTCGTCGTTCCATTCGGGCACTGCGTCGTTGAACTGGTACTGGTCGATGACGCTGAGCGAGTGACGGGCGGCTGCGTCGGCATAGACGACGGCCTCGATGAGCGAGTTGGAAGCCAGGCGGTTGCCGCCGTGCAGACCGGTGCACGAGCATTCGCCGACGGCGTAGAGGCGGCGGATGGATGACTGTCCGTCGAGGTCCACCTTGATGCCGCCGCACATGTAGTGGGCGGAGGGCACGACGGGGATGTATTCCTTCGTGATGTCGATGCCCACCGAGAGGCACTTGGCGTAGATGTTGGGGAAGTGGTGACGGGTCTCCTCGGGGTCCTTGTGGGTGACGTCCAGACAGACGTGGTCGAGGGCGTGGATCTTCATTTCGTTGTCGATGGCGCGGGCCACGATGTCGCGTGGAGCGAGCGAGAGGCGTTCGTCATACTTCTGCATGAATTCCTCGCCGTTGGGCAGTCGGAGGATGCCGCCGTAGCCGCGCATGGCCTCGGTGATGAGGTAGGCGGGGTGGGTCTCCTTCGGATTGTAGAGTACGGTGGGGTGGAACTGGACGAACTCCATGTCCTTCACCTTTCCCTTGGCGCGGTGCACCATGGCGATACCGTCGCCCGTGGCGATGTTAGGGTTCGACGTCGTGGCGTAGATCGCCCCTGTGCCGCCGGTGGCCATGAGGGTGACGCGCGAGAGGTACGTGTCCACCTTGCCCGTCTTGGGGTTCAGCACGTAGGCGCCGAAGCATTCGATGTCGGGGGTGCGTCGGGTGACGCGGATGCCGAGGTGGTGCTGGGTGATGATTTCGACGGCGAAATGGTTTTCCAGAATCTCGATGTCGGGGCAGGCACGTACGGCAGCCATGAGTCCGCGCTGGATTTCGGCGCCTGTGTCGTCGGCGTGGTGGAGGATGCGGAATTCGGAGTGGCCGCCTTCGCGGTGCAGGTCGAACTCGCCGTTTTCGTTTTTGTCGAAGTTGACGCCCCACTCGACCAGTTCCTGAATCTGTGCCGGTGCGTTGCGCACCACTTGCTCCACAGCCTCGCGGTCGCTGATGTAGTCGCCCGCAATCATCGTGTCCTCGATGTGCTTTTCAAAGTTATCGACCAGCAGGTTGGTCACGCTGGCGATGCCGCCTTGTGCTTTGGCCGTGTTGGCCTCCTCGAGTGTGGTCTTGCAAATGATGGCGATTTTTCCTTTCTTTGCCCTCGCCACCTTCAGGGCATAGCTCATGCCGGCTACTCCCGAGCCGATGATGAGAAAATCAAATTTACGTGTCATGACAAAGCATGTTAAGCTTAACGAGGGGCAAAGTTACAATAATAAATTAAAAATTAAAAATTAAAAATTAAAAATGCAGGAAAAACGGACAAAAACCCTTAACTTTGTGCCAAACAACACGACTATGCCACATTTACGAATCTTCCTCATTCTGTCCTTCTATGCAGCAACCCTCTTGCTGCCCAGCCCCGTTCAGTCCCTCCACGCCCAGACTCTCCCCAGCCTCGCCGAGCGCCTCGCCGCCCTGGCTGCCGAGGCCAACGCACAGCCCTACTACACCGGCATCTGCGTCTATGACCTGACTGCCGACCAGACCGTCTTCGAGTCGGGGGCACACAAGGCCATGCGGCCCGCCTCGACACAGAAGATCCTCACCGCCGTCGCAGCCCTCGACCGCCTGGGCAAGGACGCCGTGTTCACCACCCAAGCCCTGCAGCAGGGCTATATGGAGGGCACCACGCTGGTGGGCAATGTCGTGGTGCGCGGCGGCTTCGACCCCGTCTTTTCCTACGACGACCTGCGACGCATGGCCCGCGCCATCCACGATGCCGGCATCGACAGCATCGCCGGACAACTCGTGGCCGACGTCAGCATGACCGACGGACTGCCCCTGGGCAACGGATGGTGCTGGGACGACGTCCCCTCGTCCCTCATTCCCTACCTCACGCCCCTGCTCTTCAACCACGAGCAGGACATCGACTCCCGCAGCAAACAGTGCGTCGAAGATCCCGACCAATACTTCCTGCGCATCCTCCAGCGCGAGCTCCGCCAGCTGGGTGTCAGTTGCCGCGACGGCATTGCACAGCCCCTGGCCGTCAACCTGCAGCCGGCGACCGCCCAGCGCGTCCTCTACGTCGAGCGCCACACGGTGGAGCAGACCCTCGGGCCGATGATGAAGAAGAGCGACAACCTCCACGCCGAAGCCCTGTTCTACCTGCTCGGCTCGTCGGCCAAATTCTCGCGGACGGGATGGAAAGACTGCGCCGCACAGGTCGAGAACCTGCTCCGCAAGGTCGGTGCCGACACCGACAACGTGAGCGTAGCCGACGGCAGCGGACTCTCGCTCTATAACTATGTCACGCCGCGCACCCTCGTCCAGGTGCTCCGCTACGCCTATCTCCAGCCTGCCATCTACACCGTCCTGCTCCCCTCGCTGCCCGTGGCTGGCGTCGATGGCACGCTCGAACGCCGGATGCTCCGCAGCCCTGCCCAGCGCAATGTGCGGGCCAAGACCGGCACGTGCATGGGTGTCATCACCCTGGCAGGCTATGCCACCGCCGCCGACGGCCACCACCTCGCCTTTGCCATCCTGTGCAACGGTCCGATGAAGGGCGACGCGGCGCGTGCCTTGCAGGATAAAATCTGCCAGGAACTGGTGCGCTGACACGATAAGTCCCTCGGGGCTTGTCGTGTCGGCCCCCTGCGCTTCAAACCCAGCCACGGCGCGCCTCCAACTCGGCTGCTGTGCGGAAAACGCTCGGCTGCTGCGCGGAAAACGCTCGGCTGCTGTGCCAATTAAACTCAAAATATCATTGATATTTGTAGAAATCTCAATGGAATTTGTAAAAATATCACTGGAATTTTTGATAATTCCAGTGATATTTTGAGTTTTGTCCGCGCAGCAGCCGACTCTCGTCTGCCAACCCGCCGACTTTCGTCTGCGCCTGAGCTGAACATAAACGGCGCACCGACGACCGGCAATCTGCGCACCGACCACCGTCATCCTGCACCTCGACCCCTGAAAAACTGCACCTCGACCGCATCCAATTTGTTAATTTTACTTAAATAATCTAAACATCGTGCGCGCGTGTTCCATATAATGTCTAACTTTGCACCGAATGTGGCTCTTGCACGAAGGGCCTGCCCCTAACGATTGTATCACTGTTTGAATATTAACTAACTTAATAGCACAATGAAGAAAACGATGCTGACCCTGCTCATGCTCCTCGGCATGGGCGCAGCGACAACACAAGCACAGACAGACGAATGGGTGGATGTGACCGAAGCCTACATCGTCAACCCGAGCTTCAGTAACAACGACTACGCTGGCTGGACCTTCACCGGCAGCGGTGAAAAGTTCCAAAGCGGAAGCATGGAAGTCTATGAGCAGGCTTTCGACTTGTCCGTCGAGCTAAACGACGTTCCCAACGGACACTATCGTCTCAGCGTACAGGCTTACTACCGTACGGGCGCGAACAGCAGGCAGCGCCGCGACGACGCCAAGGCGGGTCTCGACCCCGTGCCAGCCATGCTGTATGCCAACGACGATTCACAGCCCCTGGTCAATATCTATAGCGAGGACACCGCCCCCACGACAGCGACCAGTGGCGGTTACTGGGACTACACCGAGAACAACGGTGGAGGCGGATGGTGGGACGGCGGCACCGTAGTGGCCCGCTATCCGAACGACATGACGTCGGGCGCCGATGCCTTCAGTCGCGACATGTATTGGCAGACGCTCGAGTTCGAAGTCACCGATGGCACCCTGCATCTGGGCATCACGAACCCTGAATATGTGTATTATGGATGGTGCATGTTCGATAACTTCCGACTTGAATATCAGGGCACAGTGGTCGATGTGACGGGCATCAGCCTCGAGCCTAAGACTGCATCCCTCGTCTTTGGCGAGACCATCCAGCTTGCTGCCACCGTGGAGCCGGAGAACGCCACCTTCCGCAAGGTGACGTGGACGAGCGACGACCCCACCATCGCCACCGTCGATCAGAACGGACTCGTCACCGCAGGCACCACCGTGGGCACGGCCTACATCTATGCGACGACCTACGATGGCTACTACGACGACCTGTGTGAGGTGACCGTGTCGGCCCCTGAGTTCAACAAGGATCAGTTCGTGTTCAACGAAATCATGTCGGGCAACGTCGATCAGTTCATGGACGAAACCTACAACTACGACGGCTGGCTCGAACTCTACAACCCCACCGACCAGGCTGCCTCGCTCGCCGGACTCTGGCTCAGCGACGACGTCACCAACCTGAAGAAGTGGCACATGCCCGCCGCGATGGGTGTGGTGCCGGCCCACGGATATAAGGTCATCTGGTTCGACAACAGCGGACCGAAACACCCGACGCAGTGCGCCTTCAACCTCGATGCCGACGGAGGCACCATCTACCTGAGCGACACCGAGGGCAACCTGATTGTGGGCCAGACCTACCCCGAAGTCATCACCCGTATGTCCTACGCCCGTACGACCGACGGCGGCAAGATGTGGGACTTCACCGCTCAGCCCACGCCTGGCGAAAGCAACAACGGCAGCCAGTACACCGACGAGCAGCTCGAACGCCCCTACGTCGATAAGGACGGACAACTGTTCGAAGGCTCGCTGACCCTCACCGTCGATATCCCCGACGGAGCCACCCTCCGCTACACCACCGACGGCACACTGCCGACGCTCGACAACGGCGAGACCAGTCAGACCGGTGTCTTCACCATCGAAGAGACCACCGTGTTCCGCTTCCGACTCTTCCAGGACGGCTATCTGCCCAGCGAAGTGGCGACCCGCTCCTACATCTACAAGGACCGCGACTACACGCTGCCCATCATGTCGATCGTCGCCGATCCGAAGGACCTCTACGACGACACCATAGGCTGCTACGTGCGCGGTACGAACGGCATGCGCGGACGCGGCCAGTCGAGTCCTGCCAACTGGAACCAAGACTGGGAACGCCCCGTCAACTTCGAGTACCTCGTCGATGGCGAAGACGTGCTCAACCAGGAGGTCACCTTCAGCGTGGCTGGCGGATGGAGCCGCGGCTGGGCACCCTCGTCCTTCAAGCTGAAAGGAAATAAGAAGTTCGGAACCAGCGTCAGCAACGATCCCGTCGTCTCTCACCAGAAACACCTCGACTATCCGTTCTTCAAGGATAAGCCCTACATCCGCAACCGGACCCTGCAGAACCGCAACGCGGGCAACGACATCGAGAATGGCAAACCGGGCCGCATGACCGACGCCGTCCTGCAGCGCGTCGCACTCACCTCGGGTATCGACCTCGACGGACAGTCGGCCGAGCCTGTCCTCTACCTGATCAACGGACAGCCAGCCACCTACTCCAGCTTCGGATACAACAGGAACCCGTCGGGCTACATCAACCTCAACATGCGCGAACCGAACAACAAGCACTACGTCTATGCCAACTACGGATGGGACGACGAGGAAATCGACATCTGGGAAATGGACGTCGATTCGGGCTATGTGCAGATGTGCGGCGACCGTGAGGCGTTCGAGAAACTCTACGACCTGTCTGCCAGCGCGTCCGACCCCGTTGTCTATGAACAGATCCGCGATCTGCTCGACATCGAAGAGTTCCAAAACTACATGGCAGTCTGCTTCTACCTGGGTGGAACCGACTGGCCACACAACAACATCAAGTCGTTCCGCAACCGTCAGGGCGGACGCTTCCGCTACATCCTCTACGACATCGACTGGGCATTCCGCACCAGCAGCGACGCCTTCAACCGCTTCGAAGGCTACTACAAGACGCTCCACACGTTCTATCCCCTCTACGACGTGTACGACGAGAACGGACGTGCCGTCGCCAACTGGCACCGCGAGGTCGAGCTGGTTGCCATCTTCTGCGACCTTTTGCAGAACGATGAATTCCGCCGAGGCTTCATCGACCGCTTCTGCATCACCGGCGGCAGCGTCTATGAACCGACGCGTGCCGCACAGGTCATCAACGAGTTTGCCGAGCGCAAAAAGGATATGCTCGTCTATGACGGACTGCCCAACTCGATGAACCTCGCCAGCGAACTCATCGGCAACCTCACCAACCGCGAGCCGACCATGACCCGTGCGATGAAGAACTACTGGCGCATGTACCTCACCGACACCGAGATGCAGCAGGCCGAACTCAGCGTCAGCGACCCCGCCGGTACGATCTTTATCAACGACATCGAGGTGCCGCAGGACTATTTCAACGGCCACCTCTTCGCCCCCGTCACCCTGCGTGCCGAGGCTCCCGCCGGATACCGCTTCGTCGGATGGAACGACCTGGGAGGAAACCTCGACGTTGAAACCGAGGAAATCTTCCCCTTGAACGACAGCTGGAAGTACTATGACCAGGGTTCGCTCGACGAGACAGGCTGGCAGGATGCCGACTACGACGACAGCGACTGGAGCACAGGCAATGCACCTCTGGGCTTCGGCAACAGCGGCAAGCCCATGAGCAACGCCGCCACGACGCTCGACTGGGGCTACGACTCCAGCAACAAGCGCATCACGTACTACATGCGCAAGGAAATCACCCTCGACGAAGAGCCGAAGGAAGGCGACAGCTTCTACCTCGGCTACCAGCTCGACGACGGTGCACTGGTGTGGGTCAACGGCAAGGAGGCCGCCTCGTTCCATGTGCCCAGCGGCTCCAGCTACGACTTCTATACGAATCAGGACAACAACTGGTACGTCGGCGACGACCCAGTCAGCGGATCATTCGCCATCGATGCCAGCCTCCTGCACAAGGGAACGAACGTCATCGCCGTCGAAGTGCACAACTGCAACGGCACCAGCAGCGACCTCTGGTGGGATGCACAGCTCAGCTACATGCCTGCTTCGGGCGAAGCCGGCGGAGCAATCGTCAGCACCGACAACGAGTATGAAATGCCGCTCGGCACGAGCCTGAACCTCCAGGCAGTCTTCGAGAAACTGTCGGATGAGGAGCGTGCTGCCGAAGGCGTCACGCCGATACGTATCAACGAAGTGAGCGCAGCCAACAGCGTCTATGTCGATGATAACTACAAGAAGCAAGACTGGGTGGAACTCTACAACACGACCGACGAGGACATCGACGTGGCTGGTATGTACCTCACCGACCATGAAGACCAGCCCCTGCGCTGGCAGATCACCAAGGGCACGACCAACGCTTCGACCATTGTGCCTGCCCACGGCTTCCTCATCGTGTGGTGCGACAACAAAGTGCCCGTCAGCCAACTCCACGCCAACTTCAAGCTGGCGGCCGAAGGCGGCGAGGTGATGATCACCGCAGCCGACCAGTCGTGGAGCGATATCCTCCGCTATCCGGCTCACAACGGCAACCAGACCGTGGGTCGCTATCCCAACGGAGCCAACGACGTCTATGTCATGACCGTTCCGACCATCGAGAAGTCGAACATCAAGAACAGCTACATGACCTGGTTCGACCAGGAGAAACAGCTGCCTACGGGCGTCGAAGAGACGTACATCGCGTCGAACAACGGCCTGCGCATCTTCTTCAATGGGTCGAACGTCTGCGTTCGCAGCGAGGAGACCCAGCGTGCCGACGTCGCCATCTACACCATGGGTGGGCAGCGTGTGCTCCAGACAGGCGTCAGCTTCGATGCCGGAGCCGCCAACGTCGGACTCTCGCCCCTCATGCCCGGACAGACCTATGTGGCACGTGCGACCGACAACGAGGGCAATCAGTGCAGCATGAAGTTCCTCTACAAGTAAGGAACACCCCATATCACACAAAAGAAAAGGAGACCTTGCGGCCTCCTTTTCTTTATATATAATAAGTAGGGACTTCCCTGCGGCGGGTCAGGAACGCACGATGGTCTGTTCGCGGTCGGGACCTACGCTCACGATGGTGATGGGTGTCTGGAGCTCCTTCTCCAGGAAACGGATGTAGGCGCTGAGCTCGGCGGGGAACTCGGCTTCGCTCGTGATGCCGGTGAGGGGCTGTTGCCAGCCGGGCAGTTCTTCATATACCGGCGTGATGCCCTCGCTGATGTCGTAGGGGAAGTCGCGTGTGACGCTGCCGTCGGCGAGGCGGTAGGCCGTGCAGGCGCGAATCGTGGGGAAGGTGTCGAGCACATCGCTCTTCATCATGATGAGCTGTGTCACGCCGCTCACCATGATGGCATAGCGCAAAGCCACCAAGTCGATCCATCCGCAGCGGCGTTCACGTCCGGTCACGGCACCGTATTCGTGGCCGATGTCGCGCATCTTCTGGCCCGTTTCGTCGAACAGTTCGGTGGGGAAGGGTCCGGCGCCCACGCGGGTGCAGTAGGCCTTGATGATGCCGAAAACCTCTCCGATGCGGTTCGGACCGATGCCCAGTCCGGTGCAGGCTCCGGCACAGATGGTGTTCGACGACGTCACGAAGGGGTACGAACCGAAATCGACGTCGAGCATGGTGCCCTGTGCACCCTCGCACAGGACGGATTTGCCTTCGTTGAGCAGGCGATTGATTTCGTGCTCACTATCGACGAGCGGGAACTGGCGCAGGTAGTCGATGCCTTCCATCCACCGACGTTCCACCTCTGTGAGGTCGTAGTCGGTGTAGCCGAGGGCCTTCAGCATCTGCTCGTGGCGCGCTTTGTGTGCGGCATATTTCGCCTCGAAACCCTCGAGGATGTCGCCCACACGCGAGGATGTCGCCCACACGCAGTCCGTTGCGCGAAATCTTGTCGGTGTAGGTGGGTCCGATGCCCTTGCCTGTGGTGCCCACTTTGTTCTTGCCCTTGGCAGCCTCGTAGGCGGCGTCGAGCAGTCGGTGGGTCGGCATGATGAGGTGTGCCTTTTTCGAAATGTGGAGTCGCTCGCGCAGGGGGTGCCCGCTGCGCTCGAGGTCGCGGGCCTCGTCCATAAACAGGTCGGGAGCCAGCACGACGCCGTTGCCGATGATGTTGACTTTGTTTCCCTGGAAGATACCCGAGGGAATGGATCGCAGGACGTATTTCTGTCCTTCGAACTCAAGTGTGTGGCCCGCGTTGGGACCGCCTTGGAAGCGTGCTACCACGTCGTATCGTGGGGTGAGCACATCGACCACCTTGCCTTTGCCCTCATCGCCCCACTGGAGGCCGAGAAGCACATCTACTTTGTTCATGTATTCAGTGTTTAGAGATTGATGTCTGTGTTGACGCCTTGCTTTTGAGGTATTTCTTCTGTTGTCGCGTCAGCCGCGCCTGGCATTTGGAGCAGATGCCATAGACACACACGGCGATGTGTTCGGGGCGGAAACGCGAGTAGTGCGTTGTGGTGAGCGAATTGGTGACCACCTGCGAGCGGAAGTCCGTCGCGCGGCCGCAGTGGGTGCATATTTGCACGAAGTGGTCGCGCACGCCGTAGCATTTCTCGTACAGCGCCATGGAATGGCCAGGGTGGCGGATCACGAGTCCGAGCGTGAGGAACAGGTCGAGCGAATTGTAGATGGTGGCTCGCGTGACGTGGTAGGTCTGGTCGAGCAGGTCGTAGAGTTGCTGGGCTGAGAAGGGCCCTTTCTGCTCGTAGATGCAGCGGAGGACGGCGTAGCGTTCGGGCGTGCAGCGCATTTGGTTCTGCACGAGATACTGCGTGAGGATGTCCTTCACCGTTTGCTGTACGTCTTTCTGTTCCATCGTGGTCAGTCGGTTGATAGTCGGGCGAGTGCGCGCTGGGCAGCCATGCGCAGCTGTGTGTTCTCGCTGGCGAGGGCGGCTGTGGCCTGGTCGCGCAGCTCGTCGATGGCGCGGTCGTTCAGTGTGTGGGTGCGCAGGATGTGGCCGATGGTGTAGTAGCCGGCCATCTGCACGAGTTCCGACTCCGCTGCCATCCACTCGAAAGCCTTGTCTGTCGCCTTGGGCATGCGGCTGAAGAGGTGGAGCGACGCCACCTGCACGAGTTCCAGCGTGTGGATGTCGGCGAGCCAGACCTCAGCCAGTTCGCCGTCCATTTCGGCTGGTGGGAAGAGCATGAGGCCCAGGATGCGGCACTCGCGCACGGACTCTTTCCACAGGGCCTGCGCCAGGGGAGCGAGCTGCTGGGCGTGGTCATGCCTCAGTTCCTCGGCCATCGTCTGCAGTCGGGGCAGTTCGACGCCGAAGTTGGTGCGGTAGTCCTGCGTCATGCCGGCGTCGCGCATCGCTGCCGATGCCACACCGTTCATCATGGCGTGGAGGTCTTGCTTGATATGTCGGAGCGTGTCAGTCATTGACGAGGGGCAGGGTAGAGTAGTCGCGTGAGTAGCGCAGCATCTGCTGGTCGTAGGCTTCGCTGTAGTCGATCGTGACGTCGGTGATGTTGCCCTGGGCGTCGCGGACAGCCGTATAGACGGGGTTGATGAATCCCTTGTAGGGTGCGAGGTTGAGGCGTTGGTAGCGTTCGAGCACTTCGCGGTGCAGTTCGGGATCGACCTTGACGCCGTACTGTTCGACCAGGGCCTGGGCGCCGGCGAAGTCGCCCTCGCTCTTCACGCGCTGGATTTCGGCAAGCAGTTGTCCGAACAGGTCGCGCAGCTTCACGTAGTCGTTCACACGGACGTAGGTCTTGCCGTCGCGACGGACGAATTCAACCACGTTGTCCTTCTTTCCGTGTTCCAGACACCAGTGGGCAATCAGGGCTCGGTTGCGCATGTGAGCCTCTTCGATGTTGTTGCCTGGCTGGATGCGTACGAGCTGGGTGAGCAGTCCGTTCTGCATATACGTGTAGTATTGTGCTTTATAGGCTTCATCCGAGGGTACCAGACCGAGCTCGCGGAGCTTGGGGTCGGCCACGTAGTAGAGTCCGAAGAGGTCGGCGCGCGCCTCCTCGATGGTGCTTCCGTAGGCTTTGAGCGAGTCGGGGTCGACGCCAGGGAGCAGACGTCCCGAGCCGTGTCCGAGGCATTCGTGCAGGTCGGTGTGCAGGTCGTCGGTCAGGTCGCCGTACTGTCGCACGAGGTCGATGGTGGCTTGGTCGATGGCAAACTCGTCGAGGAATCCGCTTCCGCGGGCAGCCTTGTTGTAGGCGTCGGTGAGGTTGCCGATGGTGACCGACTTCGATCCGTGCTCACGTCGCACCCAGTCGCTGTTGGGCAGGTTGATGCCGATGGCGCTGGAGGGGTACAGGTCGCCGCCAAGGATTGCTGCGGTGATGACCTTGGCGCTGATGCCCTTCACCTTTTCCTTGCGGAAACGGGGATCGACGGGGCTGTGGTCCTCAAACCACTGGGCGTTCTGGCTCAGTGTCTCGGTGCGCTTCGTGGCCTCGAGGTCCTTGAAGTTGACGATGCTCTCCCACGAACATTTCAGTCCGAGCGGGTCGCCATAGCATTCGGTGAACCCGTTGACAAAGTCGATGAGCGGCGCCGTGTTGCCCGCCCAGAGGATGGTGTATTGGTCGAAGGTGTGCAGGTCGCCCGTGGTGTAGAACTCGATCAGCTTGTCGATGACTGCCTGCTGGTCGGCATCTTCGGCGTAGGGCCGAGCCAGACGGAGCAGGTTGACGATGCGGGCGAGCGCCGGTCCGTAGAGGGTGGTGGTGGTCCACTTCTTCTCCACGATCCGTCCGTTCTCCTTCACCAGCCGGCTGTTCATGCCGAACATGACGGGGTGGGGGTCGTTGGGGTCCTTCTGTGCGGTGTAGAAATCCTCCGCCTCCTGCTGCGTCACGTCGCGGTAGTAGTTCGATGCCGAGGTGAGCACGAGGTCCTGACCCTCCGCCAGGTTGACACGCTTGGGCATGATGTCGGGATTGAACATCACGGGGCATATCTCGTTGATGAGCGACGGAGCCACGCCCACGCTCTGGGCTGCCTGGTGGAAAAACTCTTCCGAGAACCCTGGCTCGAACTTCTCGCTGCCATAGTGATGGTGGATGCCGCTCGAGAACCACACGCGCTTCAGATAGACCGTCAGCGCCTGGAAGTCGGCACTTGTGCGGTCGCCCTTATAGTCGGTGTAGATGCGCTCGAGGGCGTGGCGGATGCGCAGGTTGAACCGACCGTTCTGGTCGAACAGGATATCGCGACCCGTGAGGGCAGCCTCCTGCAGATAGTAGATAAACGTTTTCTGGCGCAGGCTCAGGCGTTCGAAGCCTTCCACCTTGTAACGCAGCATTTGCAGGTCGGCGAACCGCTCGTTGTTGTATGCAAAGTCGTCGGTCTGTTCTGTAGTCTGTGCTGCCGCCGGAGCAGCCATTGCAAGTGATATTGCCATGATTTTGAGGATTGATTTCATAGGGATCGTCTCTAATGCTGTGCAAAGTTACGCAAAAACGAGTGGAATGCAAAATAAAAATGCTCGCATTTTTCATTTTGCATTCCCGAGTGCCAGTAACTTCGGCGGAGCCAAAGTTACGATAATAAATTGAAAATCGAAAATTGAAAATTGAAAAACGTCTGAAAAAGTGTTGGTCTGCTGCCGACCCCTGAAATGTTAAAAGCCCTCGGCCGCCGAGCCGAGTTAGTTGTCAAAATAGCAAGTAAGGATTTACGTCTTACCCCTCTGAGAATCGCGCAGAAGTCAGCGACCGACCGCTCGCCCGCAAATATCGCAGCCACGTATCACTTTTCACCCTTCACTTTTCACTCTATTGCCTTTCCCCAGCCATTGAAATGGCTGGCTACCATTGTCAAGCCCCTCTGGGGCTTCCATCCATTCATTTTTCACTTTTCACTTTTCACCTTTCACTTTTCTT
>ONOG01000010.1 GCA_900319385.1 uncultured Prevotellaceae bacterium
TTAGGGACTTACTTTTGGAAAACGCAACTCACTATCGCATATAATCAGCGATTGAAAGCCACTTCTTTAACAATAAAAACTTTTACCGGACACCAATAAGAGATTATAAGTGGTACATGGTAAACAAATTCGTATTCATTATTAGGCAGATGAAAAAAATACTGCCATCTTCACAGACAGCAGCATTCGACTTTATTGAATCTGGAAAAGTATCCTCCATGAAAGATATTTCGGATGTATTTACCTCAAGAACAGTTGAATGTTTATATCTTTTTGGGAAAAATTAACATCTTGTACATAAATCACTGAAAAAGTCTTCTTGAGTTGCTGTATCTCGGCCAGATGAACGACAAGCTGGTTGTTACCAGACTCTTCTACAACCCCTGTCATTTGTTCCTTAAACCATACCAAAGCCCCTTTTACAAGCAACTCTATACCAAAACCTGCCTGATAGGAGAGGGTTATGTCGCTGCCTACAACTTGGATTACCGACAAATTAATGCTTACGGTTTTTGTGGCAAACAGAACCTTCATGTCCCTACTCACACAAAATGTATTGTTGTTCACGTTAGTCAGTCTTACCGATTGTCGATATTTTCTCTCGACATAGTCCTCGATTTCACGGTATGGAATTTGAATGTTCATAAAATAGTGGATGTTTTTTAATTCGTTGTTTTTCGATTTTTGTCATCATCAATCTGGAAATAAGGACTTTATGCATTGCCTTTAACCATCGCTTCTAACTGTTTGACACGTTCCTCAGTGATTCCATTCGTTTGTCGAATCTTTTCGAGGAAACGACGGTCGCGTTCTGACAACTCGCCTTCGGAAACCATCTCACGATACTCCTTCAAGTATTCCTGTTCACCTTCAGAAATCGCAGGCAGTTCAGCCATTTCCTCCAGTTGCTTGGCACGAGCCTCTGAGATTCCATTAGATTTCCTAATCTTCTCAAGAAAACGTCGGTCGCGGTCAGGGATTTCACCATCAGCCTTCATTTCCTGGTATTCGTTCAGATATTCCTGCTCTCCTGCTGTCAGGCTGTTGGGAGAAGATGGTGCTTCTTGTTGCTCGCCTTCCTTAATTGCAAATGCAAGTTCAGATGGAATGAGGTCGGGGTCTACATCAATGATTAATCCCACCGAATCGCCAGCTTCAGCTTCGTCCAATATTTTTTCAAATAGTTCAACCTTTTCTATTTTAGCAGGTATTGGTTCTTCATTCTCTGCACATAACAAGATGATGTCTGCTGTGGCGATGCTTCCAGACTCTATGACACCAATCAGATATACTCCAACCTCGTCATCTGTTCCGTAATAGTAGATATTCAGGTGGAAGGGCTCATCATTACCGCCATGAGGAAGGGTGGTTATAAAATTGTGCCACTTGCAAAGATCCCAATCCACTTCGTCCATTAAGAGATCCACCAGATTATCTTCCTGAGTCAGTTCAACCTCCGCTCCTGTATCTTCAGCAATTCTTTGATAGAGTTCTTCCACGGTCGTAAACTCCATAGTATGCAGATAATTCACATAATGTTCTATACAAGAACGTTTTCGATAGTAGAAATAAGCTTCTAATGTTGTATCATCATCGTCTTCTTCATCCTCATCATCTTCATCGTTCTCTTCATAGTTTTCTTCACTTAAATGGCTCATGATACAATGGTAGGCATCGCCGACAGTTACAATCTGTGCTCCTTCTTCATCAGAGATGCTTATGCCGAAAGCTTTTTCATATTCCATGACTAGTTCGACAGTGTCGAGGTCGTCAGCTCCCAAATCATTAACAATTATTGCATTAGGGGTAATCTCGGATTCATCAACACCCAATATGTTCATAATGATTACTTTCATCTTTGAAAATAACTCATCATTCACATCAACATCCATCTTACGATTATCAATGCTGACATGACTTGTCCACTTATGTCCGCACTTTGGGCATGAAAACTCATATTGCTCATCCTTGATGAATGAATCGGCGGTTTGGTCAACGAGTTGATTAATTTTGTCGCCATAAAACAAATCTATTGCTGCACCAGCCAAGAATCCAGAGACCGTGACAAATCCGGGAACGACAGTACCTGCGGCGGCTAAAGTGGCTTTCATACCGCCTTTCTTAATAACACCTCGGACTCCTTTACTGAAGGTAGAACGCTTGATTTTACCATCTACCACGTTCCCGCATTTGGGACAGGTTTCTACTTTTGAAAAACTCATAATTAATATAATTAATCTGAATTAAAAGTTATTTTTTATAGTTTTTCTTAGCCGTATCAATAAACTCTTTAATGACACACTTCTCTTTTAACACTCGCTTGACAGCATCCGACAATCCTGACATGTCAAGATTTTTTCCATTCTTTTCAGCCATGTAAGTCAGAGCTTTCAAGTAAACATAACCTGAGGCTAGCGTCATTGCATAAATGGTTGCACTCATTAACACCGCTCCAGTTATCGTACCAATGCAGGGAATAAACTTTAAGGCACTAGCTACACCTGCAGTGGCAGCATATGATGCCAAGTTAGTAGCAACGCCTGATGCAATCGTTTTCAGAGCATTATCTTTTGCGGATAGCCCAATTTTGTTGTTAATACGTACATACATACTCCAAATGGAAGCAGCACCAGCAGCAACGTCGGCTCCTGGGACAGGAATCCATGCTGAACCAAGGGCAAGTTTACTGTGTAGTTTAACTACATCTACAATTTGTTGGGGAAGCATCGTTTCTGCTCCTTTATCAAGCAGTTTGACTAGCTTGATAGATGTCTTTAACAAAGACGAAATTTCATTTCCTTCCATTGTCAATTTATGTTTATATTCCCCAATATTATATTTGCTTTATTTACCTCTTTGGCCAATTGTGTCTACTTCTCCATTAGATTTCCTAATGGTCGTTAATCCACAATTACAACATTTCCAATGTGATATGCCTGCGATATTTGCAATCCTAGTTATTTGAAAGACATCCAATGCAGCTCCCAGATACTTCATTCCCTTTCCTCCCATGTCGGGGTTAATTGCACAAAATTCTGCAAGGGTTATTTTTGTATGTTGCGTACGTTTGCCACAATGGGGGCACTGAAACGAAGTAATAGAACTATTACTTGTACCGATAAAGTTAAATAAATCCATAAATAAATCTTGTAAAATTTAAGTTAAACAAATGTTCTCTTGAAGTTCTTCAAATAATAATTATTGAGAATTATAGACTTTTTATTTTTTTCTTATTCGATTCTTTCCACATTCAATCTTGACGTTGTCAGTGCGTTGGCACGTCGGAGGTCAACGCCGTAGATACGCATGAAGGCATCGGCGACGGCTTGGCCGCCGTTGGTGGTGACGGGGTTGGCGAACGACGAGGTGTTGACATTGACGCTCATTCCGGGAGTCAGATAGACACCATTGGAGTTGACGACGTTCTTGACGGTGACTCTGAAAAGTGGCATAGGCAATACTCCTTCCTGCTGTTCAGAGCCCGAGAGACAGCAATTTTAGATTCGGTGATTAGGTGAATAAGAATGGTCGTGCCTATATACAAAAGACGTGGGCTCAGCTTACATTCGCTTGTCCCACTCTTTCAGGTCTTCGCACTACCTTCCTCGTAAAGACAAGCAATGCGAACGACCCACGCCGAATATGATATATGCCATGGGTCAGGGGAAAAACAGAGGCCCCATGCCATAAATATATCTATACCCAGAGTGGCGTCACCATTGCCTTTCATGACGAGGATTTCAAAGGTGCGAAGTTTGAAAGAGTCAATCAAAGCGTAGTAAACGCCATTTATATATAACTACCGCTCCTCCCAACAACAGAGGATTTGGATAACCTGGGCAAATTTACATGATTTTTATCGAAACTACAATGATTTACTCTTTTTTTTATAATTTCTTTGCAAAGAAACGGTTTTTCTTATGCTTGACAAAAATATCGCAGAAGGAATTTTTGCGAAAAATCGATTTTATTTCTTACTCCGTAAGATAAAGCGGGATAGCCGCACTACTCATCTTGATTCGGCAGCCTTCGTCAGGAAATTCTCATATTCTTTATCTGTATAATTTTGGACAAATTTGGATAATTTCCCGCCAAAGGCGGTTATAACCATCATCAGCCTTCGGTTGGAAATTTATCAAATTAACAACAAATTAGACAAATTGAGGATAGCGTTTGGTCAACAACAAGGAAACAAAAAATGCAGCCGAAAAGGCTGCATTATAAAATAAGGTGGATAAATCTTTTATCTACTTTATCTCACCCGAAGCAAGTCGCCAGGCAGAGGTTGGTAGTCTTCGTCCTTGTAATTAAGCTTGTACAGATTGCGCAAGCGGATGCCATAGCGTTGGGCGATGGAATACATCGAGTCGTCAGCAGTGACTTTGTGCCATTGCCCCTTCATATCCTTTGGACCTTTGCTGGCTTTCTTTTGCAAATAGATGAAGTCTCCATCATGAATCGGCACATCTTCGAAGGCCTCGTTGAACTCGAGCAGTTTGTGAAGGGGCATGTGCAGATCTTCCGCCAGCAATTCCCATGTGTCACCCTTACGGGCAATGGTGCACGAAAGGTTGTTGTTGAGCGTGCGCACCCGATAATTGAGATGAATCTCGGGGGTCGGTTCGATGGGTTCGGGGATATAGATGCGTGGATTGTTAGGGTCTTCGTCCAGGTCGTTTAGCTTATACAATTCAATGAGTTCGATAAGCCGATCGGCATAGACAGGACTTGTGGCATATCCGCAAGCCTTGAGTCCACGTGCCCAACCCTTGTAGTCGAGTATGCTCAAACGGAATAAACGCTGGTAGCGTTCGCGCAACAGGAAACGCGAGTGGTCTTCGAAACTCTCTTCGACGCTGTCGTATTTTCTGAAATGCTCACCACGCTGATCATCATGATGGGTGACGGTCGGTCCCTGCCAATCACTTCCACGCTTGATTCCAAAGTGGTTGTTGCTCTTTTGTGCCAATTCGCTACGCCCTGCCCCACTCTCAAGTATTCCTTGAGCCAACGTGATGCTGGCAGGAATCTTATGGCGTTGCATCTGTTCGATGGCGATTCCTTTATATTTTTCAATATAGGCTTCATAGGCGCTGTTGCGCTGTTGTGCCATGGAAAGGACGAAAGACGAAGTAGAAAGTAAAGCGAAGAGGATGATACGTTTCATCATGTCATAATATTATTAACCGATATACGTCGCATTTTACAGGAAACTTCCGTCAAAATGAACAGGAAGCATGTCGCGTGCCGAGTTGAGGATGTAGATACCTTCCTGTCCATAAAGCAAGATACGGATGTTTTGCTGGTATCTGTACTCGGTTTCGACCATCACCTGACGGCAAGAGCCGCAGGGTGCTACGGGACGTTCCGTAAACTGACCAGAAGTGTCTC
Source organism: uncultured Prevotellaceae bacterium (assembly GCA_900319385.1). Lineage (GTDB taxonomy): Bacteria > Bacteroidota > Bacteroidia > Bacteroidales > Bacteroidaceae > UBA3839. Next base: position 5,392 of record ONOG01000010.1, read on the forward strand.
GCGCCGCGATGCACAAGGCTTTGACGGCATGGTCGGGATAGCGGCTGTTGGCATAGAACAATGCCGTTCGTTCGGCACAAAGTCCGGACGGGAAGGCTGAGTTTTCCTGGTTCGATCCACAGACAATCGTACCATTGTCGAGCAACAGAGCTGCTCCGACGCTAAAATGGGAATACGGGGAGTAGCTGCGATGTGTGGCCTCCTTCGCCTCTGTGAGCAGCTTCCGCTCCTGTTCATCCAGTTCGTCTTCCTGCTTGAAGTCAACTGGGATGTCAATGTTCAGATGTTTCATGGTGTATATAGTAGAGATAAGTGAAAAACATAAAGTGAAAAGCGAAAAGTGAGCAGTGAAGTGTTGAAGGTGAAGTGTGAAGCGTTGAACGTGAAGCGACGTCATCAGTATTCACTTCACACTTCACGATAAACGAAAGATTTCCAATTTTCAATTATTTAATCAGTAAATCGTCTGCCGCAAAGCCTTGATGTCGTCCGATTCGATGTAGTCGTCGTACTCCATCAACTTGTCGATATGTCCCTTAGGACCGAGTTCGATGATGCGATCGGCCACCGTCTGGATGAATTCATGGTCGTGGCTGGCAAAGAGAATATTTCCCTTGAACTGACGTAGATTATTATTGAATGCCTGAATGGATTCGAGGTCGAGATGGTTGGTCGGCGTGTCGAGTATCAGGCAGTTTGCATTCTTCAGTTGCATACGCGCAATCATACAACGCATCTTTTCACCACCGCTCAGCACATTCACCTTTTTCAGCACCTCCTCACCACTGAAGAGCATACGTCCGAGATAGCCTTTGAAAAACACCTCGTTGCCCTCTCCGAATTGACCGAGCCAATCGACCAGATTCAAGTCGGATTGGAAGAACTCCGTGTTGTCCAGTGGCAGATAGGCCGTTGTGATGGTCACGCCCCATCGGTAAGTCCCCGCCTGCGGTTCACGTTTTCCGTTGATAATCTCAAACAGCGCAGTCATGGCACGGGGATTATGACTCAGGAACACGACCTTCTGTCCCTTTTCGACCACAAACGAGAGGTCTTGGAACAAAACCGTTCCGTCGTCCTCGACAGCGGTCAGGCCCTCAACTTCCAGAATCTGATTGCCTGGCTCACGTTCCATCGTGAAGATGATGCCTGGATACTTACGGGTAGAAGGTTGAATCTCAGCAACATTCAACTTCTCCAGCATCTTCTTACGGCTCGTCGTCTGCTTACTCTTGGCTGCATTGGCAGAGAAACGGCGAATAAACTCTTCCAGTTCGCGCTTTTTCTCCTCGGCCTTGGCCTTCTGGTTCTGCAACTGCTTCAGAGCGAGCTGCGACGACTGATACCAGAACGAGTAGTTGCCCGCAAAGAGGTTCACCTTGCCATAGTCGATATCGACCGTGTGTGTGGAGACAGCATCGAGGAAGTGGCGGTCGTGGCTCACTACGAGCACCGTGTGTTCAAAGTTAGCGAGGAAATCTTCCAGCCACGTAACCGTATCGAGGTCGAGATCGTTGGTCGGTTCGTCGAGCAGCAAATTGTCGGGATTGCCATACAGAGCCTGCGCCAGCATCACGCGCACCTTCTCCTTACCCGTCAGCTCCGACATCATCTTGTAGTGAAGGTCTTCCTTGATTCCAAGTCCGCTCAGCAGAATGGCCGCATCGCTCTCGGCATTCCAACCGTCCAGCTCTGCAAACTTTTCTTCCAGTTCTGCCGCACGCACGCCATCCTCGTCGGTGAAATCCTCCTTGGCATAGAGTGCATCCTTCTCCTGCATGATGTCCCAGAGCACTGAGTGGCCCATCATCACCGTATTGATTACCGTACAGTTATCGAACTTGAAGTGGTCCTGCGACAGCACCGAGAGGCGTTCGCCAGGACCGAGCGAAATCGTACCCTTTGCAGGTTCCAGTTCGCCACTGATAGCCTTGAGCAACGTCGATTTGCCAGCTCCGTTGGCACCAATCACACCATAGATATTTCCATTCGTGAACTTCAGGTTCACATCCTTGTAAAGCGTACGCTTTCCAAACTGAATCGCTAAATCCGAAATTGTTATCATTCTACCTTAAATATGTATATTCTTTGCAAAGGTACGACAATAAATTGAAAATTGAAAATTGAGAATTAAAAAATCTGCTGAACACAGGGGGACAGCATATATAATGCTTCATGAATTAAGTTAAAGAAACAAGGAATTTAACATTTCAGCACTCTGTTTTTGTGGGAGAAATTTGAGCAAAATAGAATCTCTGAATGTTAAATAGCATGTTTTTCTCACGCAGAAATTGTGTTTTTTATCTCACAGAAATCACGGAAATACACAGAAAGGGCGCAACTATTTAAGAATGTAAAGAATATAAAGATTAAATTATCCTCATCAGAATTAAAGAAAATAAATTTCTGTGTATTTCTGTGATTTCTGCGTGCCAACTAAATATAATTCTGTATGCAGGAATCTGACTATTGAGCTACGTCAAACGGCCGTCTCATTGTCGTCAGAGTGCCGTCTGAACGCTAATTAGAGCACCGTCTGAAAGTCTGCAGAGCGCCGTCTGACGGTTGACAGAGTGCCGTCTGACGGTTGGCAAAGCGCCGTTTAGTGGTGGTTTAGAGCGCCGTTTGCCGACGATGAAACGACCGTCTGCCGACAACGTGTAGGAGGAAGGATGTTGGGAGGTCTTAACTTAGCGCTTTATGCTGGCGCTATTTACATGCCAAAGGTCGGTTGCTGACTTTTGCGCGATTCTCAGACGATGACGACGAAAATGCGAAGTTGACAAAAATGCAAGTAAAAATGATTGAAAGTTAAAAAGGGAAAATGAAAAATGAAATGGGGGTCAGAACATCATGCGCATGGCGATGCGGATGCCCTGACGGTGGGTGTTGGGATTGTGGAGGTAGGTGAGACGGCGCACGTACTCCACATAGAAAAGTTTGAAGATGTTGCCGATGCCCAGACGAAGTTCGACGTAAGGTCGGGAGGTGTCCATCGGTACGGTGTTGCTCTCATAGGTGATGGTGCCGTCGGGACCTGTGACGAAGTGGCCAGGGAAGTAGAGAAGGCGGGAGTCGGTGTAGCCGCTGGCAGCAGGATTGTTCTTGTCGCTGAGCTGTCCCCAAAGGAGGTTGAAACCGATGGTTTCGCGCCACTGGAGGCGACGAAGCAGGGGGATGCGGTTGAAGATCTTGCCGTGCAGGTTCCACTTGACCATGGCTTGCGCGTAACGGTCGTTGAGGAACTCGAGGGGCGAGATGAGCATGAAAGTGTTGTCCATGATGAGGTAGGACTGGTTGGCGGCGGGGTGGATGAGCAGGGGGAAAGGTACGCGGTTCCACTGGATGCCTGCCTTGAGGTCGGTGTCGATAAATCCCCACCCTCCTGGGACGTAAAGACGTTTGAAGATGCTGGCTTCGGTGACGTTGTACCAACTGCCACCAATGCTGGCGGCACGGTTGAGGTGACCGACTGTGTGGCTGAGGGTGATGACGGGTGCGTCTTTGTTGACCTTGATGCGGCGTTGCTTGGTGTTGATGTAGGTGGCACCAGGTTCGAACTCAAGGCCTATGCGGAGTTCGGTGGTGCGAAGACAAGAGATGTGATGTGCGGGGTCGAAGGTCAGTTGGGAGAGGTCGTGAGACGCTGTGACGAGCGGGTCGGTGCCAAGGGGTTGGTAGAAGAGTGCATCGACAGGTCGGTTGCTGCTGTGGCTAAAATTGGCACTGAACTTGGTACCGCCGTACCACTCACGCTCGTAGTTAAGGGAGAGTTCACGAGTGTGGGTATATTGATCGACTTTGGAGGCGCGAAGTGTGGTGAAAACGTTATCCTTGTCGGTCGGAATGAAACGGTCGAAGGGGGAGATGATGTCGTTCCAATAGCTGAAGGTGAGGTTGTTCTTGGGAAATTCGCGCTGGAGATATGCTTTGCGGTTGAAGCTGTAGGTGAGTTGGGTACGTCCGTAGAAGTTGTGTGTATGCGTGCCGTAGGCGAGGTAACCGCTCCAGAAAAGGTGGGGATTGAGATGAGCCGTGGTAAGTCCGGAGATACGCAGGCGCAAACGATCGTAGTCGTTGTGACTGATGATGGTATTGATGGGACCGAAGTCGAACTTGTTGTTTTGGAGGGAGTCGGAGGTTTCGACAAAGTTTTCGAGCAGCGCTTTGACGCCCACCATCAGGTATTTGAAACCACGGATGTGGGTAAGGCGGTCGAGGAAGGATTCCATCTTCTGCTCGCTCTGGGTGAGTTCGACGGGACGGAAGGACTTCCAATAGTTGTCGTCGGTGTGCATACCGGCATCGGGTTCGATGAAGGTGGTGCCTTTGATGTACTTGAAGAGGGTTTGCGGTATCTCCTCGAAGGCATAGTCGAACTTGCGAGTGGTATATTGCACTTGAAGTTTTCCGAGCCATGAATTGACACGGAGTTCGATAAGCATATCGCCGTTGACAGCTACTCGGTGGTTGTTGCCAACCTCTTGGTAATCTTGGGTGATGGTCATGGATTCTACCCAGTTGACATCGCTGCGGCGGGGGATGCTGAGCTCGACGCGACGCACTTGATAGGTGGAATCCTTCATGACATAGACATGGCCGGAGAAACCGATGTCCTGGGCATTGTTGGGGATGAATCCGACGTCGATGACACTGTCGCCGTCGATGGCGAGTGTGTCTTGCAGATAATAGCGGTAGAAGCCGATGGCACTATTTGCGATAGGGCTCTTGAAGCGGAGACGGACGAGTTTGCACTCTTCGTCGTAGATATTGACATCGGTGAAGCAATCCTTGAGTACGGTGTTCAGGATTTCGCCGGTGTTGATGAGTTCGTTGATACCGCGTGAGTTCTTGGCCTTGACGAGGGTCTTCTCGGTGCGAGGGTCGAGACGGTAGTAGGTGCTGGAGAGGGTTTCGTCAACAGTCAGTGGGAGGATGAGTTTGCCCGTCTGTGCGCAGTATTCGACATGGTCTTTCAGAAAGGAGAACTGCTTGGCGGAGTCGATGTCGAAGACTTTGTCGGTGACTTCGTTGATGGAGAACGTCATCTTCTCGTATTTGGAGAAAGAAACGTAGGGCTGGGAATGGAGGTCGTTGCTCCGCTTGTGGGCAATGACACGCCGCATGAGTTCGACGGCGGGGTTGTTCTTTCGGCTATAGCGCGTTTTTCGGGATTCGATGGTGACGGTAGCGAGTTCACGGGGTTGGGGTTCGAGACGCACGGTGAGGTTTTTGGTGCGACCTGGCTGTAGCCGTACTGTCTGCGTGACATAACCGAGGGAGGAGACGGTGAGGATATTCCATCCCTCATGCTCGCTCACAATGAAGCGTCCGCGTTCGTCGGCCGTGACTCCAACGCCTTTGCCGTCGTAGAAGACGTTGGCATAGTCAACGGGCTTACGGGTCTTGGCATCGAGAACGGTGCCGGTGACTTGTGCAAATGAGTTGAATGTTGAAAATTGAAAAATGAAGAATATCAACAGAGACAATAAGAACAGGTGAGAAATCTTATTGGATTTCCCTGACAAATTGCATATATGATAATATTCATTTTTCATTTTTTTTATTAATCCATTTCTTCGTCTGCCTCGTAACCTCCCATCTCGCGCAGGGCATTCTTGAGCATGGTGTACTGTTGATAGAGGTGGTTGACGGGGAGTTCGCCTCGCGTGTAGTCATGCTGAGGCGACTTGAGGAAGAAGGAAAGGAATCGCTGGGTGCCACTACGGCCGGCACGTGCAGCGAGGTCGATGAGCAGGCAGAGGTCGAGACAAAGGGGAGCGGCAAGGATGGAGTCGCGGCAGAGGAAGTTGATCTTCACCTGCATCGGATAGCCCATCCATCCGAAGATGTCGATGTTGTCCCACCCCTCTTTACGGTCGCCACGAGGAGGATAGTAGTTGATGCGCACCTTGTGATAGTACTGCGTATCGTCGTCGTTGCCGTGGCCATAGAGGTCAGGTTGGAGGTCGGGACGTAGGATGGTTTCGAGGGTTGAGAGTTTCGACACTTCCTTGGTGCGGAAGTTCTCGGGTTCATCGAGCACAAGGCCGTCGCGGTTGCCGAGAATATTGGTGGAGAACCAGCCGTTGAGTCCCAGGCAACGGGTGCCGATGATGGGTGCAAATCCCGACTTCACCAGTGTCTGACCGGTCTTGAAATCCTTGCCGGCGATAGGTACCTGCTGCTGCTCTGCCAATTCCCACATGGCGGGTATATCAACCGTCGTGTTCGGTGCTCCCATCACGAAGGGAACTCCCTCCATGAGGGCGGCATAGGCGTAGCACATCGAGGGTGCGATGTGTTGGCGGTCGTCTTGACGCATGGCCGCCTCGAGGTCAGATAGGTGATAATGAACCTGTTCGTTGACAGGTACGTAAATCTCGGTCGATGCCGCCCATAGCACCACAAGACGCGCACATTGATGCTGATCGCGGAAGTGGCGAATGTCCTTGCGAAGTTGTTCGACCATCTGCCAGCGAGTGGGCATTTTGCCGTCGGCCGTCGTCATGACGTGGGTACCGTCAAGACGTTTGGCATAGTTGCGGTCGAAGGCGGCAGGCATGGGGACAATTTGTTCCAACTCATCGCGAACGGGCAGGATATCTTTTTCCTGCAACACCTCGGCATACATCGCTGCCTGAAATGCATTCTGAGGATAAACGTCCCATGTGCCGAACACAATGTCGTCCAACTTCGGCATCGGCACCAATTCGTTGTAATGGAGATAACGTTTCTCGTCGCCACGTCCCACACGGATTTTGTCCATCTGAGTCATCGAGCCAATGGGCTTGGCCAATCCTTTACGAGCCATCAGCACACCGGTCATAAAGGTTGTTGCCACCGCACCATTTCCTACAATCATAATGCCGAGACGTCCCTCGGCTGGTAATACTTGCTGTTGTTTCATTATTTTCGTGTATATTAAATTTTCGACAAAGATACTGAAAACGAATGACGCAGAGAAAGTTTTTCTGATAAAAAAACTTAAATCATCCCAACGCCAATGACATACGGAGCAGAAATGCCCTCTATTTAGCCATTCGAAGGGTGAAGGTCAAGCAACTGCGCAAGATGTGTGATGCAATATGTTGCGCACTGAGGGACGGTCGCCGGCAAGGAGGGTTGAAGCCAAACCGTCGGACAACCAAGTTCGTGAGCGGGAAGAATGTCGTTCTTCATGCTGTCACCAACAACGAGTACATCTTCAGGCAAAAGTCGGTTGTGCTCGAGTGCAAGTCGGAAAATGGCGGGGTCGGGCTTTCGAAGTCCTACAGCGGCCGATTCGATGACATCGGAGAAAAAAGGAGCGAGTTCGTAGTCGCGAAGGACGGATGGGAGGTTGCCATAGAAATTGCTGACGAGAATGAGGGTGTGTCGTTGGGCAAGTCGTTGCAACACCGTGCGAGTTTGCTCAAGCGTTCGCTGAACATGATTCAAGAGAAGGTCAAGCACTTGCGTCTGCCGTTTCCCATCGTTGATGCTCAAAGCCTCGAATTGCATCTGAAGCTTGGTGCGAAGCACATCGGGGAACGTATGCGAGGGGCGGATAATAGGTTCTTGTCCGAGGCGTCGCTCTGTATCGACGTAAGCCGAGTAGTATATGTCATGTCCGACACCGATGCCTGCTTGCTGATATGCTTGCCAGATGAGGTCGGCCCAGTGAATGCCGCCCGTGTCGAGGGTGCCGCCGTAGTCGAAAATGAGGGACATTGAAAATTAAAAATTGAAAATTAAAAATTAGTAATTACAATCTCGTGCATTTCGCGACTCAGACGTTCGTGTCGCCAGTGGAGGTAGAAATAGACGGCGGAGAGCACGATGATTTCGAAGACGGGATAGAACCAGGGATGGTCGGTGAGAACAGCGATGTAAAGGGCGAATGCACGAATGTTGAAGGTGATGAAGTTGCAATACTTCATCAGGGGAAGGCTGCGACGTCGGAACTCATGGCGAATTTCGTCGGGCAGATTTCCGTCGGGATAACGCTGGCGAAGGGCATGCCAGAGTTTCTGGAAATGTGGGGTGGAACGCTCTTGACCTGCCGTATGACGGACGTAGAACCACTGAAAGAGTTTGGCAATGAAGTCGTGACGCCACGAGAGCTGTTGGTATTTCTGGCGTTCGGCATCGGCGCGGTCGAGACGTGTGCCATCAAGGAAATGAAGGTGGATGGTACGGTAATAATCGGATTGCCGACATTGAATGGCATGGCATACAAAGCCCGAAAAAGCACAAAGGACAAATGACCAGATGCCCCAACTGATATTGGCGTGAGGGAGTAACTCAATGGGCTTGTCGCACAGACGAAAGGCAATAGCGAAATAGACGCAGACAAACCAGAAGTCGCCGGCAGCACCGTCGAGGATGCGTCCGAGTTGCGATTTCTTGCCCGACATACGCGCCAGTTGTCCGTCAGCACTGTCGTAGATGTCTGCCCAGACGAAGAGCAGCACACCTACTATATTAAGAAGAAGCCCTTTCGGCGTATCGGCATCGTAATGGAAAAACCAAGCAGCCCTGCATCCGAGAATGATGGAGAGTGAGGTGACGGTGTTGGGGTGAACGCCGAAATGATTGAACAGACGTGCCCACAGATAGCCGAGCGGACGATTGAAGATGAGGTCGAACCACTCTTCGGTGTCGGAGGATTTGGTGTAGAGAAATGGGAGCTTCATGGTTTTGGGTATAGCAATGGAAAGTGTGGAAGATGTCGAAGGTACTAATTGTCACAAAGTCACAGTCACAAAGTCACACTCTCTTTGCTTCGGGAGGAATTTTGTTGTCAATATATTGAGCGATGGAGAGAGCCGCCGATTCGCGACAGGTAGAGAAGGACGGCCAGTCGTTGATATCAATGATGAAGGTGCGGCCATCGGAGGTGTGGATGGCGTCACCACCATAGATGGGGAGAATATCGGAAAGCACACCGTTGCCTGGGCGATAGAACTTTTCGTGGCGGCCTTCGACATGAGTGGCGGCGACGACACAGAGGGTGCCATCCGGATGGATGAAATGTGGAAGAGCTGTGAGGGCCTCCTGCTGATTTCTGACGTACACCACGTCGCCTGAACTTTGACTCCATCCCCTACCCTGCTTCAACCAACAAGGGTATAGAAGGCTTGAAAGTTGGGAGGGCGTGTTGACAACGATGGTGGGAGGAATGAGGGCACCCACTTCGTGAAGCAAGTTGATCTGCTCGGCATGGGTGACACGACGAATGCCGCTGGCAGGATTGACGCACGGGATGTGGAAGTGGGTCTCGAGATGTTCGATGAGGTCGAGGGTCGCCTCTTCTCGATACATGCCGAAGATGAGGTCGGCACACACTTGCTCGGGGCGCTCGGCAAAGAGCCGCTGAAAATCGTGCTCACTAAACTCCGTGACGGTGTGCCCCATTCGGCGTAATTCGGCGGTAACGGCACGAAGAATAGCGGCGTCTTGCTCCACTTTTTCTGGGGAGAAACGCGGTGAACGGAAGATGGCTATCAGGCGACTCATACGCTCAGAAATTCCTCTGCCTTCGTAATATCGGAGGCGTGATCAACATCCAGTATTTTCGAGAAAGGATAAGCGCGTAGCTGAAGGCCTTCCTCGACGAGCCGACGCTGAAAATTGCGCAGGCGTGATTGCCCTTCGGCAATGCAACGGTCGAGGATGGGGAAGCACTTTTCACTCAAGCAATAGATACCTCCGCTAATATATTGGCATTGTGGAGGCCGTTGGTCGTGAAAACCTGTGATGCGAAGGGCATCGTCGGTGGAAATCCATAGCGGACGCTCATCGTCCACATAATCAGTGACCGCCATCATGCCATCAACATCGCTTCGTTGGAAAGCATCAATGAATGAACGGAATTCCTCGGGGCGGAAGATGGTATCGACCGTGGTGAGGCAAAAGCGTCCCTCGCCCAGCAACGTCTTCAAAGCGTGAAGGCTATGCATACTACTGGGGGTGGTTCGGACAATGAATCGCAGGGGAAGACCCTGTGCCTGAAGGTTTTCCAGATGTTGCCGGATTTCGGGATATCGGTCGTTGGTGATGACGACGATGTCGTTTGCCCCACAATCGACAAAGATGCGGATGAGGCGGTCGATCATTGCTTTGCCATGAATGGGGACGAGAGGTTTGGGCGTAGCAACACCCTCGTGCATCAAGCGACTACCCTCACCTGCGGCAAGGATGGCAAAGGTGAGGGGAACATGCTTATCCTCATTATCTTGCGAATCAGGAAGACTTTCCGTTGTTGCGAGGGTTGACGATGGGTGGGAGTTTCCCAATTTGATGAGCAAAAGGCCGACAAACGTCCATACAAGTTCGCGAACACGCACCAAAAGACTCACGCCCATGCTCACTTGTGCGGTGTAGAAGCTACCCACCGACATGGCAAATCCCCCTTCACGACCACCTAATTGCAAGGGTAGGAAGAAAAGGAGGTTGGCAAAAAGGGATGTAAATGCAAGGATGATGAGCGAATGGACAAAGGTAAGGCCATTGGCGGGTGCTTCGGCAAAGAGCAGGAGCATGAAAAAGATTTCGAACGATTGGAGGATGCGTCCGAAGTATTCAAGGAAAAAGGCGGTGAAAAAGCTCCGGCGGTTTTGCGACTGAAGGGCGGCGATTTGGGCGTCAATCTTCTTGAGGTCGTCGGCATGGCTTTCGGCAAAACGTTGCGCCCAGTGCCTAAGTCCTGGGAGATGGCCAATGAAGCGAATGAGACGGACAACCATGCCGTTCTTATACCCCTTGGAAAACAAGTAGATGGCTGCCAAGCAAAATATCGTCGTGAGAAGGAGTATGATGCCGGTGAAGACGTTCAGAGGCATGAACAAGAGATAGAGCACCACGGCCGTGAGCCAATACCAGAAGTGGGAGAAGATGTGCATCATGGCAAAGAGCACCACACTCGACGATGCACGTTGCACGCCGATGTAGGGCTTCATTTCCATGATTTTGTAGGGTTCACCACCCAGAAGGCCAAAGGGCGTGGCATAATTGAGGGCAAAGCCCGAGATGGTGACCTTGAGTAGTTGGAGAAAGGGGATGGGACATGTGCCGCTCCCCCGAATGATGGTTCTCCACGTAAGTGCATTCATGCAATAGAGCCCCAGCCACATCACGATGATGGCCACCAGCCAATAGCCGGCATGAAGGATCTGTTGCCAGAGCTCGGCAAAACTAACATCGAGGGTTAGCACCATGATGACCACGGCTGCTAACCCGATGAAGAAGAATATGTTGCGAAACTTATTGCTCACTCGCTACACATTGAATGTCACGTACGCCTTGTCTGAATCAATCTTCGTCGCCCACTTGATCGAGCTTCAACTTATCGCTATCGTCACGCTTCTCGTAGTATTGTTTACGAAGGGGATTGGCGTACGCCTGATCGTAGCGCTTGCGGTTATGATAGATGTCGATGGCGGCATAGATGGCTTTGCGGAAGGATGTAGGGTCGGCTTGGTTCTTGCCAGCGATGTCGAAGGCGGTGCCATGGGCAGGCGATGTGCGGATGACGGGGAGGCCTGCGGTGTAGTTCACTCCTTCGTCTTGTGCCAGAGCCTTGAAGGGTGCAAGCCCTTGGTCGTGATACATGGCGAGAATGGCATCGAAGTGGCGATAGCTTCCGGAGCCGAAAAAACCATCGGCGGCATAGGGGCCGAAGCAACGAATGCCACGCTTGAAGCTCTCGACGATGGCGGGTTGGATGATGTTTTTCTCCTCAGTGCCCAGCAACCCTCCGTCGCCTTGGTGGGGATTGAGCGAAAGGACGGCGATGCGGGGATTGTCGATGGCATAATCTCGGCGTAGCGTCTGGTGGAGGATATTGAGTTTCTCGATGATGCCGTCCTTGGTGATGTTTTCGGCAATTTTCGACACGGGAAGGTGAGTGGTGACGAGTGCGACGCGAAGGGAGTCGGCGGCCAAAATCATCAGGGCTTTTGCACCGTTGCCCAGTCGTTGCTCGATGTATTCGGTGTGTCCGGGGAATTGGAAGTCGGGGCGCTGGATGGAGTGCTTGTCGATGGGGGCGGTGACGAGAACGTCGATTTTGCCTTCACTCAGTTCCTGCAAGGCTCGTTCGAGGGCCACGAAGGCGGCATTGCCTGCTTCCTCGGTCGATTTGCCGTATTCGATTTTGATTTCTTTCTCGCCGAAACAATTCACCATGTTCAGTTGTCCCTCACGTGCCTCGGCACCTGAGTTGACGATGTTGAAGTTGGTTTGGAGGCCGCACGAATTGCGGTGGTAGATGGCTACTTTCGGAGAACCGTAGATGACGGGTGTGCACGTGCCGAGCATGTCTTCGTTGTCGAATGTCTTGAAGATGACTTCATAGCCGACACCGTTAATATCTCCGTGGGTGATGCCCACTTTCAGTTTTTGCATATCAGGATGTTTTTAGTTTTGTTGAGTTTCTTTCTTTTCCGGCATCCGAAGTGTGTAAAGGGCAGCTTCGAGGCGTCGGATCATGGTGCGTTTCTTCTTGTCGGGGGCATAGACGAAGCCTTCGACAACGATGACTCGGTTGTTGACCGTATCAACTTGCGAATGTGCCACGAAGGGGCCTCCCATGGCTTCCTTGGTCATTTCCCAAAGGCCACGTGCTTCCTGCACGTAGTGTCCTTGGATTTCCATGTTGGTCACGTCGCAAAATTCGTGGTTGGTGGTCATATAGCTGCCTGGGTGCTGGCCAGGGATGTTGTCGCGCATGAAAGAGTCGCGCAAAGCCATATAGACGTTGCGGCCGCTAAATACGCGCTCTGTGAAGTATGGATAGGAGTAGATGCAGATGTTCTGAATTGAGCTGAGACCGTCGTCGGAGGCCCAGATAAAGTCTTTTCCCACTTTCATCTTTCGGATGTCGGCTGGGATATAGAGTTCGCACCCGAACATTTCCTTCACCTTCTCGTTGAACTTGATGTTGTATTCATCCTCCAGACGTGTGGCTTCGCGGTTGATTTCCTCGGCGGTGAAATAGCGGATGAGGAAGCGTGTCTGCTCGGTGATGAAGGGTGAGAGCGCCTCGTCGCTGGGGCCTTCAATGGTCATAATGAGTTGGGGCGAGGCGTGAAGGTCGCGTTCAATCTTTACTTTGGGTTCTACGTAGTAAGGATTGATTTTCAGAACGATAATATTACGAAAAAGATTTGTGATGCGGTCGTAGTGACGTTCCGTCACATGGCTGACATGGAATACGTCTTCCTGTTGTGGAAGCATGGGGATAGGCTTGCTGAGCACGGTGCGGAGTGCACGTCCGGAGAATCCGCCCCAAAGCGAGTCGTCGGCCACGACCATCACCTCGTAGGGGTTGCCAGAGGAGGAGGGGACGAGCAGGGGGCGACGGTGTTTTCGTTGCGGACGCTGTGTGGGCATGTCGCAAGCTGCGGTCAGCATGATGAGAGCTGCCAGAATCCAAATCAGTTTTTTCATCGTTTTGCGTTTTGGGTAGTTAGCATTCCGCACGCAGCCATGATGTCTTCGCCGCGCGAGGCACGGATGGTGGTGAAGACGCCATGAGAGGTGAGATAGTCGCGCAGGGACAGCAAATCGGCCTCTTCGCTTCCGGGGAGGTCAACGTCTGGGATGGCATGCCAGCGAATGAGGTTGACTCGGCATTCGAGCCCTCGGAGCAGACGCACGAGTGCCTTGGCGTGTGCGGGTGTGTCGTTCATGCCGTGAAGTACGATATATTCGAACGAGAGGCGGCGTTGGTGATGGAAGTCGTCGCGCTGGCGAAGCGTTTCCACGATGTCGGCAATGGGGAATTGACGCTCCGCAGGCATGAGTTGGAGTCTTTGCTCGTGGATGGGAGAATGGAGGCTGACGGCGAGATGGCAGGGACTTTCGTCGAGGAATCTCATGAGTGTCTTCCGTAGCCCTACGGTGCTGACGGTGATGCGTCGTGGGCTCCATCCCATTCCCCATTCAGCGGTGAGGATATTGAGCGCAGGGAGGAGGTTGTCGAGGTTGTCGAGGGGTTCGCCTTGACCCATCACGACGATGTTGGTGAGGGTGCGTTCGCGCATTGCCCACACGACTTGGGCGAGGATGTCGGCCGTGGTGAGGTTGCCGTGGAATCCTTGCTTGCCGGTTTGGCAGAACTGGCAATTCATCTTGCATCCGACTTGGGTGGAGATGCAGAGGGTGTGGCGCTCACCTTCGTCTTGCCCTGCGGCAGAGGGGATGAATACGGTTTCGACGCATTGCCCGTCCTCGGTCGGGAAAAGGAATTTCTCGGTACCGTCCTGGCTCCGGAGCGTCTGGAGGGGTTGTACGGCTCCGACTTCGTAGCCTTCGGCCTTCATGCGCAGGCGTGCTGCCTTGGGGAGGTTGGTCATCTGGTCGATGGAAGAGACGTGTTTTTCGTACATCCACTGAGCCATCTGACGTGCGGCAAAGCGTGGCAGCCCCATTTCGGCCGCCACGCCTTGCAGTTCTTCGATATTTTTTCCTAAGAGTCTTACCATGCAAAGATGGGATAGTCCTTCATGATGCTGTTCACCTTCTCACGCACACTGGTGATGACGCGGTCGTTCTCGGGGTCGTTGAGCACGGTTTCGATCATCTCGGCAATGAGGAGCATGAGGTCTTCCTTGGCACCACGCGTGGTCATGGCAGGTGTGCCGAGGCGAATGCCGCTTGTCTGGAAGGCCGATCGTGTGTCGAAGGGTACCATGTTTTTGTTGGCGGTGATGTCGGCAGCCACGAGTGCACGTTCGGCAACCTTACCAGTGAGGTCGGGGTACTTGGTGCGCAGGTCAACGAGCATGGAGTGGTTGTCCGTACCGCCCGAGCAGATGAAGAATCCGCGATCCATCAGGGCTTGCGCCAGTGTGGCGGCATTGCGCTTCACTTGCTTCTGGTAGGTGACGAATTCTGGACGCAGCGCTTCGCCGAAGGCAACGGCCTTGGCCGCGATGACGTGTTCGAGGGGACCACCCTGCTGACCGGGGAAGACGGCTGAGTTGAGCAGTGCCGACATCTTCTTCACTTCGCCCTTCGGCGTGGTGAGGCCCCAAGGGTTGTCAAAGTCTTTACCCAGCAGGATGATGCCGCCACGGGGGCCGCGGAGGGTCTTGTGCGTGGTCGATGTGACGATGTGGGCGTAGCGGAGAGGATTGTCCAGAAGTCCGGCAGCGATGAGTCCGGCAGGGTGTGCCATGTCGATCATGAGGAGGGCACCAACCTCGTCGGCAATCTGACGCATGCGCTTGTAATCCCACTCACGGCTATAGGCCGAACCGCCTCCGATGATGAGTTTCGGGCGACATTCGAGTGCCTTCTGTTCCATGGCATCGTAATCGACGCGGCAGGTGTCGGGATTGAGGTTGTAGCCGACGGGATTGTAGAGGATGCCGCTGGTGTTGACGTGGCTGCCATGCGAGAGGTGGCCTCCGTGGTCGAGGTTGAGGCCCATGAAAGTGTCGCCTGGACGGAGAACGGCGAGCAGTACGGCGGCATTGGCTTGTGCACCGCTATGAGGCTGGACGTTGGCATATTCCGCTCCGAAGAGCTTGCAAACGCGGTCGATGGCCAGTTGCTCCACCTGATCGACCACCTCGCATCCGCCATAATAGCGTTTGCCAGGGTAGCCCTCGGCGTATTTGTTGGTCAGGCATGAGCCTTGGGCTTCCATCACCTCCTCGCTTACGTAGTTTTCGCTGGCAATGAGTTCCATGCCCTTCAATTGTCTCTGGTGCTCCTTCTCGATGAGGGCAAACACTTGATTGTCTTGTTTCATCATGTGTGGGATGTTGAGTGTTTTTATAATTAAAAATTATGAATTATTAATTACGGTGCAAAGATACGAAAAAAACGGGACACATGAAAACATTTCAGCCAGTTTTGCGCGTTTTTTAGCAATCGTAAGAGCATTTTTTGTCATCGCGGCAAAATGCGCGCCTCCAGCCATAGGATTTCAGTCCTTCGAGTCAGCCACGCCACCCTCCTTGTCGGTCGTCGATGACAAGAGCCGTTTCTTGACATTCCACATTGACGATTTGCAAGGTCGGGGCGAAGAAACCATGTCGTCAGATTTTGTGACTTTGTGACTTTGTGACTGTGACAATTAGTAGTTTCCATACATTGACGGCTAACTGATTGAGGAAATAGTTATAAATTGTAAGTAATAATATTTTATTATAATATATAATATATATATAATTATATATATATATTATATATTATAATAACCATCCACACCCACCCCCTTTCGGAAAATGTTGAAGGTACTAATTGTCACAAAGTCACAGTCACAAAGTCACATTTTTTCGTGCCCACACCCCTGCCCGTCGCTCCCTGCTGAAAATCGGACCTTACGCTGCTGAAAATCGGCCCTTACGAGCGTCGGAAATTTGGAGATGTGCGAATAAAGCCGTAACTTTGCATCACTGTTGAAGGTGCAGCAAGCCTCCTGTGGCAGGATGAAAAGTGACGCGTGTGGTGGCGTCCTTACCGAATAGTGCTGGTGCCAGCTGGTCGATGGTGCCATACTGAGCGACGGGGAAAGTTCTGCTGAGCAGCTCGCGGGAGCCTTGCCACACCACCACTTGCGCCTGGCTTGGCAAGTTATAGACAATGCCCTCAATCTTGCGCTTGGCCAATTCCTTCTCGCTGGGAAGAACGACGCTATGCTGGTCCTTCACTTCAATGTAGTAAGGCTCGCCGGAGAGGTCGTCTGCATCGACAAATCCGAGCTTACGCGAAAAACGGAAGAGAACCGAGCGAGGTACATCTTCATAGTCGTGAGGTTCGATGCGATAACTTTCTGAAATCCAAGTCGTATCGGTATATCCAATGAAGAGTTGAACGAGGGCTGATTCCTGGGCGTTCAGACGATCGAGTACCAGTCGCATGGCTTCACCGTCGTTGGGCATGGCATCGAGCTGACCACGCACGAGCAGGTTGCGTGTCTCGCGAATGTCGTAAATCTCCGCCGCCGTGAGTTCTGCCATCTTGGCCGACGACGTGGCAGCCAGGATTTCCTCGGTGAAGTAGGAGCGCGAGTCGAGCTGGTGATGCGTAGTGCGCCCTGTACGGTAGATCGGATCAATGGCAGCATCTTCCTGCACGCGTTCGCCCCCGTTCACCCCCAGGATGATACCACTCTCGGTGAGGGCAACCATCGGAGCCACCGTCTTGTCCTTCAGACGGATGGTGAAGGTCTTGAGCGTGTCGGGGGTACCTTCGAGATTGAGGGCAAGCTGCTGGACGGCATACTCGGTGTGAGGTTCCTGGCCGACATTCTGAACATGGAGGTAACGCTCGGCATAGCGGGCAAATTCGCCAGGGGTGTACTGAGTCTTGATCGCGGCCACATCGGCACGGAGGACGGTGCGCGGCAAGGCATAGGTGACGCCATTAGCCGTGACGCCAGGGTTGAAACTCGTCGTCTGGGCATTCACAGCCGTAAAACTTAGCGGAGAGAGGACGGCGAAGAGAAAGAGCAACGTGCGGTGAGTTTGATTCATCATAGTGTTAATGTATCATTTATTTCGTTTCAAATTCTTGAAAGGCCAGAGGCAAAGATTCGATGATGTCGGAAGCAAGCAGGGACACCTGCCCGAGGCGGTCGGCTGCCATGTCACCAGCCAAGCCGTGCACATAGACACCCAGACGCGCTGCCTCAAAAGGCTTGATGCCACGCGCCAACAAGGCCGTGATGATGCCTGTGAGCACGTCGCCCGAGCCAGCCGTAGCCATGCCCGGATTGCCGGTAGAATTGAAAAACACCTTCTTTTCCGGCGTAACAATGGCCGTGTAGGCACCTTTCATGACGACAAACACCTGATGTTCGGCCGCAAAACGGAGCGTGGCCTGCAGGAGGTCGTACGTCGTGGCATGATAGCCGACAAGGCGCTCGAGCTCGCCGCGGTGAGGCGTGAGGATGGTGTTTGCGGGCAGTTGAGAGATGAGCGTGGGATGCTCGGCAAGGATGTTCAGGGCATCGGCATCCATCACAAGCGGAACCTCGACGCTGTATAGAAGGTCGGCCAGGGCACTGACCGTCTCCGTATGTTCACCGATACCAGGACCTATGCCGATAGCGTCAAAGTCGTCGAGCGGGAAGGGCGACATGAAGCGAAGGGCGTCGTCTGGCTCGACACTGAGCAGGGCTTCGGGCACCGATGTCTGAAGGATGCAACGGTTGCTCTCCTCCGTGCGAACGGTCAGCTTCCCCACCCCACTACGCATGGCGGCACGGGCGGCAAGCATGGCGGCACCTGCCATCCCCCATTGGCCAGCAATCAGGCATGCATGACCCATCGTGCCCTTGTGAGCAAAACGAGAACGGCACAAAGCTTGGAGATCGAGGTCCGAAATCTCTGTCATCGCATAGGGCGTTTCCACCTCCTCGTCGCTCGCAAGGCCGATGTCGAGCACCGTCCAGTCGCCCACCGCCTTTTCGTTCTCGGGGAAAAGGAATGCGAGCTTCGGATGCTGGAAGGTAAACGTATAGTCGGCATGGATCACCTCATTCATCAGAGCAAGGTTGTTGTCCTCGGTCATCAACCCCGAAGGCACGTCGATGGAAACCACCGTCGCCGGCGAGCCGTTGATGTATTGCACAACAGCCGCAAAACCACCGGTGAGGGGGCGCGAAAGCCCTGTACCGAAAAGCCCGTCAACGACGAGTGTCTCTTGCGTCAGCACTGGTGGCGTAAACTCTTGCCGGATTTCATAGAAATGCGCATTTTCTTTTCCCTCGATCAATGATTGCAAACGCTCTTTATTGAGCAGGCAATCGGGCGAAAGCGCAGATGTTGTGTTGAAAAGATAAACCTCGACGGCATATGCTTTCTCTATCAACATCCGAGCCACACAAAGGGCATCCCCGCCATTGTTGCCAGGACCGGCAAACACGACGACAGGTGTGTCTTGCGGCCATCGGCTTTCAATCTCCCTTGCCACCTGTTGCGAGGCACGCTCCATGAGGTCGGCCGACGTGATCGTTTCATGTTCGATGGTAGCGGCATCGAGTTGGCGCATTTGTAGTGCATTCAGTATTTTCATTGTCTCCAGAAATGGCTATTTTTGACGATAAATTAAGAATCACAAATCTTATTGTTGGGGCAAAATTAAGGATAAATTCGCATTTTTCGGCAAGGAAAGCAGAAAAAAGTAGGTTTCTGCACTCGAAATGGGTAATTTCGGGGATGATTTGCCGGCTTTTTATACGATTTTGCCAGCTTGGGCGCTTAAAAAATGTAAAATGTGCAAAGGTTCAAAGTTTTTTCAGTACCTTTGTCAGAAATTTATTCGTAACACCTCCAATTTCCGTAACGCTATGATTAAGATTTTAGATCGCAACTTCGAGTTGTCGTACCCCAACGAGTTGATTCAAGAGAAAGTGAAAGACGTGGCCGCACGACTCAACGAAGACTATGCCGGCAAGAACCCCGTCATGGTATGTATCCTCAACGGCGCTTTCATGTTTGCAGCCGACCTTGTGCGCGAACTCACCTTCCAACCGGAAATCCTCTTCGCCAAGTTTGCCAGCTACGATGGTATGCAAAGCACAGGTGTCGTGCGAGAACTCATCGGCGTGAATGCCAACATCTTGGCACGCGACGTCATCATCGTCGAGGATATTGTTGACACCGGCAACACCATGTACAACCTCCTGCCTCAATTCATCAACAAGGGTGCCAAGAGCGTGAAAATCTGCACTTTCCTGCAAAAGCCCGAATGCCTCACTGCCCCCCTCAAGGTTGATTATTGCGCGATGGAAATCCCCAACGCCTTCATCGTCGGCTATGGCCTTGACTACAACGGCATGGGACGAAACTACCGCGACATCTACACCGTGGTGGAAGATTGAGGCTTAAGACAAGAAAATGAACTTTGATACACTAAACACCAAACAATAAACACTCAACATTCATGAAGAATATCATCATCTTCGGTGCACCAGGCTCAGGCAAAGGCACCTATAGCGACGAAATTGTCAAGCGCTACAACATGGGACACATCTCAACAGGCGATGTGCTCCGCGGCGAAATCAAAAACGGTACGGAACTCGGCAAAATTGCCAAAGGATACATCGATCAGGGACAACTCATCCCCGACGACCTCATGATCGACATCCTCGCCAAAGTGTACGACTCGCATGAAGAAGGACGTGGCGTCATCTTCGACGGATTCCCACGCACCATCGCACAGGCGGAAGCCCTCAAACAGATGCTCACCCAGCGTGGGCACGACCTCGGCATGATGATCGAACTCGTTGTCGATGAACAAACACTCATGGAACGTCTCCTGCGTCGTGCCGAAATCGAAGGACGCGCCGACGACAACGAAGAAACCATCCGGAAACGTTTCGCCGTCTATCATCAAAAGACCGAACCACTCGCACAATGGTTTGAACAAGAGGGCATCCGCCACACCTTCACATGGAAAGGTTCGAAGGAACTGATGCTCGAAGAGATTTTCAAGGGAATCGACGCAGAGAACTAATGGCAGAAAGCAACTTCATCGACTACGTCAAAATCTATTGCCGAAGCGGCAAAGGCGGAAAAGGTTCGCCACACATGCACCGTGCCAAGTATCAACCGAAGGGAGGCCCCGACGGAGGTAACGGTGGACGTGGCGGACATGTCATCCTGCGCGGTAATCGCAACTATTGGACACTCCTCCACCTACGCTACGACCGCCATATCCATGCCGAACATGGAGGCAACGGAGGAAAGAACAAGAGCACCGGCCGACAAGGCGCCGATGCCTACATCGACGTGCCATGCGGAACCGTCGTCTATAACGCAGAAACAGGGCAATACATCTGCGACGTCACCGAACACGGGCAGGAAGTCATCCTACTACGAGGAGGGCGTGGAGGGCTCGGCAACGTCAACTTCGCCACACCCACCAACCAGGCACCCCGCTATGCACAACCAGGCGAGCCGATGCAAGAAATGACCGTCATCCTCGAACTCAAGCTCCTCGCCGATGTAGGACTTGTCGGTTTCCCCAATGCCGGCAAATCGACGCTTGTCAATGCCCTCTCATCGGCAAAACCCAAAATCGGCAACTATCCCTTCACCACCCTCGAACCCTCGCTCGGCATTGTCCCCTACCGCGATGGACGCTCCTTTGTCATCGCCGACATCCCCGGAATCATCGAGGGGGCCAGCGAAGGACGAGGCTTAGGCTTGCGTTTTCTTCGCCACATTGAGCGCAATTCACTCCTGCTATTCATGGTTCCTGGCGACACCGACGACATCAAGCACGAATACGAAATCCTGCTCAACGAACTCGCCACCTTCAACCCCGAGCTCCTTGAAAAGGGACGTGTGCTCGCCATCACCAAGTGTGATTTGCTCGACGATGAACTCATGGAACTATTGCGCGACACCCTGCCTCAGGGACTCCCCATCGTCTTCATCTCCGCCGTCACCGGTATGGGATTGCAAGAACTAAAAGACGTGCTTTGGCAGGAAATGAATAGCGAAAGCAACAAAATTGCTGCCATCCAAGGCTACGAAACCATTGTCCACCACGATAAGGATTTCAGCCATCTGCGCACCGAACTTCAAGACGAAGGCGAAGACGAAGAACTCGGTTGGGACGACGAAGAAGACATCTCCGAGGACATCGAAGACATCGAAGATTACGAAGACTTTGACTACATCGACGAAGAAGATGAAAACGCTTGAGTACGATTTAGGGCCTTGCGTCCGTGCATTCACGACCACCCATGCCGTCGATGCACGACGAACCAACCCAATGCCCCTTGCACGTCTCACAGGACTATCACCCGAGCTAATCATCATTCCCCATCAAGTGCATGACATCCGCTGTCTCCTCGTCGATACACCCTTCATGAAGCTCCCCCAAGACCACCGTACTCAATGTCTCGAAGGCATCGATGCCGTTATGACCGCACTGCCCAACACCCTCATCTGTATCTCTACCGCCGATTGCATACCTATTATAATATACGATAAACGCCATCATGCCGTTGCAGCCATCCATGCAGGATGGAAGGGCACCGTCCGACGCATTGCCGAACACGCCTTCGCTCAGATGCAGGAAAACTTTGGCACACAAGGAGCTGACTCTCACGCCATCATTGGCCCTGGCATCTCGCTCGAGAGTTTTGAAGTGGGAGACGAAGTGTACGAACGCTTCAGCGATGCCACCTTCGATATGGAAAGCCTTGCAAGACGCTTCCCTACTCGAGATGCAGACACACCCTCAAACACAAAGTGGCACATAGATCTCAAGCTCTGCAACCGGCAACAACTCGAACACATCGGCATCCCTGCCCGCCACATCTACGTGTCAGACATCTGTACGATGACTCATCCCGACTTCTATTCCGCTCGGCGTGAAGGCATCGGAACAGGACGTAATATGACATGCATACAATTAAAACTCTCATAAAATAACTTTTAAAGTAAAACATAATGAAATTCACCATCCACACGCTCTTGCGTTGTACAATGTACCTCGTACTTTGTACCTTGTTTCTCTCTTCATGCGACAACGACGATTTCGCTACCGGTGCAGAGCCTCCCGTCCTTGATCAATTGACCCTTGCCCCCAGTACCGTGGCACCAGGTGAAGAAGTCACTGCCACCGTCACCTACAAGTACACGGGAAAAGACGTCATCAAGATGGATTACAGCGTACGAGCTATCAACGCTACTATCGACTATAACAAGGAACTGGCAACCGGTTCCCTCATCGGCGAACACCTTGCCAACCCCACCTTCACCTTTAAGGCACCCGATTCCCCTGCCGGTTATCGCATTGTCTTCAATGTCACCCGCGTTTCTGTTTCTACAGGTAATGCTCAGGGTGGACCCTACGTAGCCAATCCCTCCAGCGTCTTCGCCATCCTCACTGTAAAATAACATCCTTCAGTACCCATGACTTCCCCATAGTGAGGGGACCTTTTATTTACAATTTTTATTTTTAATTTATAATGAAACACTTTCTCACGACATTCGGTGCACTATGCCTAACAGTGGCTTTACATGCTTCGCAACCCAATCGCACCGATTCTGTCTATCTGTTCACCTATCAGACAGCCCCTGCACAAGGAGGACTCCGTGTCGCCTACAGCTACGACCGTCAACGTTGGACACCACTCACCCCTGAGCGCAACCTCGTCACCAGTGACTACGGAACCTGGGGGGCAGAAAAAAGGATGTACCACCCCTCCGTTCTCTACACCAACGGACGGTTCTATGCAGTATGGCAACTCAACGAGCGTGCCAACCAATTTGCTACCACATACACCCCCGACCTCTGGCTCTGGAAACCGCAAGACTATCCCTACATGACTACCAGCGACAATGTTGCTAAGCCCCAACTCAACAAGCAAGGCCAACATTTTGTCGTTACCTACACCACCCCCGCAGGGAATTACTACCGTACTCAAAGCACCGACTTCCGCCAGTGGAGCCCCGCACAAGCCATTACCGAACAGCAGTACAATGCAACACGGCGTAGTGTCACCCTCAACATTCAAGGACACACCGTCACGGGCACCATCAATCGCGTCCCCACCGACATTCTCACTCAGCTCAACCTTCGTGTGGCAGATGCGGCACAGCGTGACCAGAAGTATGGCGAATCTATGCGCGACGATGCCACCCGTTTCCAGGGAATCCAGCACCTCGAAGCAACGCTCGACATTCATCCAAATCTCTCCAAACCCATCTCCCCCAATCTCATCGGAATTTTCTTCGAGGATATTAACTACAGTGCCGATGGCGGACTTTATGCCGAACTCATCCAAAACCGCGACTTCGAGTACAACAACCTCGACCGTCCCGAGTGGAATGCTACCAGCTTTTGGGAATTGAAAGGTGAAGGCACTACTCTTGACATCGCCACCGACCAACCCATACATGCCAACAACTCTCATTACGCTGTCCTCCGCACTGGGCACGCCCTCGGAGCCACACTCCGTAACACAGGCTTCGATGGCATAGTCCTTCGTCAAGCGGAGCGTTACGACCTCTCACTCTTCCTCCGAAGCCTTGACGGTAGCTCTCAGAAAGTGAGAGTTTCCCTCATGGATGGTGACAAAGTGCTCGCCACCACAACCCTTACCGCTTCAGCAGATTGGCGTCAACTCGGCGCCATGCTCCGACCCACCTCCGACGCCACCACTGCCCAACTCTCCATCCAACCCCTCACCACCGGAACACTCGCCATCGACTTCGTCAGCCTTTTCCCCCGCAAGACCTTCAAGAACCGTCCCAACGGCCTTCGCCCAGACCTTGCTCAGCTGCTGGCCGACCTTCATCCACGATTTGTCCGCTTCCCGGGTGGATGCGTGAGCCACGGCAACGGCATTGACAACATGTACCGCTGGCGAGAAACTATCGGACCTCTGTGGGAACGCAAGCCACAGAGCAACATTTGGGGCTACCACCAGTCGCGCGGCCTTGGATTTTACGAATACTTCCAGTTCTGCGAAGACATCGGAGCCGAGCCCCTGCCCGTCCTGCCTGCCGGAGTACCTTGCCAAAATTCCTCCAGAGGTGGAGCTGGACAGCAAGGAGGACTTCCTATGCAAGAGATGGAAGCATACACCCAAGAACTTCTCGACCTTATCGAGTGGGCAAACGGTGACCCCAAAACTTCAGCCCTTGCCCGTATGCGTGCTGAGGCAGGTCATCCCCGCCCCTTCAACCTCAAGTATCTTGGCGTTGGTAACGAAGACCTCATCAGCGACGTTTTCACAGAGCGTTTTAACTACATCAACCGCCGCATCAAAGCCGCACATCCCGAGATACAGGTTGTAGGCACCGTCGGTCCCTTCTTCGAGGGCTCTGACTATGAATATGGCTGGCAGCTTGCACGTCAGGAACACATTGACATCGTTGACGAGCACTACTACGTCAATCCTGGATGGTATATACACAACCAGAACTTTTATGACCGCTACGACCGCGACGGAACCAAAGTATATCTCGGCGAATGGGCTTCGCGCGGCAATCGTCTTGAGAACGCCCTCGCCGAAGCACTCCACGTCACAAACCTGGAGCGCAATGCCGATGTGGTTGTCATGTCCTCCTACGCACCCCTGCTCGCTCGTCATGGGCACACCCAGTGGAACCCCGATCTCATCTATTTCAACGGCACTGATGCATTCCCCACTGTTAACTACTATGTCCAGCAGCTTTGCGGTCAGAATGCAGGTACCCGCTACCTTCCCGCAGACCTCGCTGTTCAGTCGGTACACGACGTCCAAGGACGTGAAGAACGTAAACCTGCCAGTGCAGATGCCGCACTCCGTATCGGTAGTTCTGTCGTACGTGATGAAAAAACTGGCGACCTCATCCTCAAGCTCGTCAACCTGACATCGCTCCGTGCTGACCTCAGCATCCGTCCTGGATCGCTTCAGGGTTATGCCAACAAAGCTCAGGTCAGCCAGCTCGGCGGACAACCAGCCGATCGCGACCTTCGACCCGTTGAAAGCACCATCGAAGTATCCGAGAATTTCGCATACTCACTGCCCCCCTACACATTCAGCGTCATCCGCATCCCCTCTGCACGACGCTGAAACTTTGACACAGCTAAAGCAAAGATTGTTTTCGGCCAGTCAAGACATTTGACTGGCCGAAATTGTTTGATTACAAAATTAGAAATAGGATAAAGGAAGCTGTTGAATATCGTAAAAAAAAGACAACCCACTGTCTGAACAGTAGGTTGCCTTACAACGTTTGCGGAAGGAGGGGGATTCGAACCCCCGGTACGGTAACCCGTACGGCAGTTTAGCAAACTGCTGGTTTCAGCCACTCACCCATCCTTCCGGAGCCCTTGGCTGAAGTGCTTTCTTGCGAAAAGCGATGCAAAGGTACGATAAAAAATTAAAAGTGAAAAGTGAAAAGTGAAAAATTTTGCAGAAATTTGGAAATAAATTAAAAAAACAGGGTTTTCAGCGTACGGTGAGGTGGAAACAAGCCTGTTTGTGCTCATATTTCACGTAGCAGCGTCCCTGGCGGCGGAGGTCGAAAAGGACTTGTGCCAGTACGTATTTGAGTTCATCATCGTATCGGGTGACGTTGTGACGTGTGCCGGAGGATAGGGGTTGGAAGCGATGGTAGGTGATGTCGATGGTGGTGCCATAGCTGTGGCAGGAGTTGGTGGTGGCGTTTTTGTTGCCTTGTTGCAGACGTGCGACATCGTCAACAGTGCGCAGGACGGAGGAAACAATAGGACGGTGGAGAGGCAGTCCTTTCCGATGGAGAGAGTCGAGAAAGTTAATGGCAATTGTATTGAGCAGTTGCTGTGCTTTAGGTACGAGATAGGGCATGGAATGATTGAGGGGATCTACAGCGTAGAGGGATGAGTGGCGAATGTCGATCAATTGACGTCGATTGAGCATCGCTTGCAGTTGGTCTCGAGATTCTGCAGGGGTGATTCCGTTGAGCAGTGCAGCTGAGAGTTGAGTGGCTTGTGAGTCGGAAAAGCACTCAGAATAACTCCAGATATAGGTGCCGCGTCGGGTGCCGACGGAGGTTTGTATGGGTACCTCCATAACAGTGTCAACTGCTGCTTCAATAATGTCATCAACTTCCTCTGCATCCGATGCGTCTTCATCTGTTTGCACATCTTCATAAACGGATGCGGATTGTGGAATCTGCTGCTGGGGAGCAACGACTGCAGCCGTGGCTGTAGCTGGCAGACGAAAGTGGAAGAGTGCCTGCAGACCTGCAAGCAAGGCTACGACTAGTGCGAAAGCTATATAAAAGGGATGTTGTTTACGACGTTTTCGCTGTTGTTTCATAAGGAACGAGGTTGTGGTTTCTGAAAAGGGTATGATTGAGTCCGAAGAGCAGAATGTTGATGATGAATGTTGCGGCGATGATGACGACCCAGGTTGTGAAGTCCAAGGGCTCAACCCCGAACATTTCGCCTCCGAACGTGACAATCAGTATCTGTCCGATGAGTATCATGCCGGCGACCATCGTGAATCCCCATCCGAAGGAGACTTGGAAGGGAGATGATGAGACGTTGAGCAATCGTACATTGAAGAGGTTCCAGAACTGAAGCATGACGAAGAAGGTGAAGAAGAAGGTGAGCTCGAAGCCATGCAGTCGTGCATTGTGATGCTCTTCATTGATTCGGGTGTGGAAATCGTTCAACTCATCAAAGTCATGGGTCTTGAAACAGAAGAGCAGACCACCCAGAACGAGGATGAACACAAGGCTACTGAGCATCAAACTGCCGATCATGCGGCGATTGATGATGAAAGCTGTGCGTCGGCGTGGACGTTCCTTCAGTACGTCGGGTGTGGGCGGCAGCGAGGCGAGAGCCATGGCGGCAAAGGTATCCATGATGAGGTTGACCCACAGCATCTGAGTCACATTGAGCGGGTTTTCGGCACCCATGAATGCTCCGATGAGCACAACGACGCAGGCTACGACATTGACGGTGAGTTGGAAGAGGATGAATCGCTGGATATTCTTGTAGAGCGAACGTCCCCACATGACGGCACGCACGATGCTGGCAAACGAGTTGTCGAGGATGGTGATGTCGCTGGCTTCTTTGGCTACAGCGGTTCCGTCGCCCATCGACAATCCTACGTGTGCCGCTTTCAGTGCTGGCGCATCATTGGTGCCGTCACCCGTCACAGCTACTACCCTGCCCTGCTCGTCTCGCAGTTGTTCTACGATTTGTTTCTTGTCCATCGGCCGTGCCCTGGCTACGATTTTGTCGGGTTCGATGCCCAGGTGCCGCCCAATTTCCTGTGCGGTGGCAGGGCTGTCACCTGTAATGATGCGTATGTCGATGCCGGCATCATGACACTGCCGTATGGCTTCGGGCACTTCCGGACGTATAGGGTCGCTGATGGCTGCGAAGGCTTGCAATTGATGGTCCATTGCCAGGGCAAGGGTACGCATGCCTCGCTGCTGATGCTCGGTGACCCATTCCATTGGGATGTCGCCTCCACAGAGTTGTGCCACCACTTCGGGAGCACCTTTCATATATAGGTGCGTCTGGCCGTCGAGAGCAGAACGCACCCTTGTGGCCATGTATTTGATTTCGGTCGAGAAAGGTATTTCCTCCAGCACTTCAACCTTGCGCCGCATCGCTGCGTAGTCGCTCCCGTGCTGACGTAGGTAGAGCAGCAGTGCGCCTTCGGTAGGGTTGCCCACCACGTGGTCGCCATCGAGCGAGGCGGTGGAGTTCACAGCCATATTCTCGAGCACGTATGGCTTCATGTCGATATCCCCTACCAGATGGAGGGCATCTACACGCATCTGGTTCTGAGTCAGTGTGCCGGTCTTGTCTGTGCAGATAATATCGACGGCACCCATCGTTTCACAGGCATGCAGACGTCGCACTAGATTGTGGGTATGGAGCATTCGGCGCATGTTGTAGGCAAGGCTTAGAGTCACAGCCATCGGCAATCCTTCGGGCACTGCACACACCACGAGCGTGACGGCAATCATGGTGGCTTTCAGCAGATAGAGTACAAAGTCAACGGTGTCGAACGCAGCCCATCCATCGTAGGTGATGAGTTTGGCAGCGATGATCATCACGCCCAGCGAGAAACTGATGGCTGATATCCACTTACCCAGCCGGTCGAGTTGTTCGTTGAGGGGTGTCTTGACGCTGTCGTCCAGCCGCACGGCAGTGAACACTTTGCCATTTTCCGTGGCATCGCCTACGGCATCAACCTGCATCGTGGCATGACCTTCAAGCACGTTTGTGCCTCGTAACACACGGTTTGAGGGGAAAGTGGCTGATGGATCAGCCTGTGTCGTGTCGGCACTTTTGCGGCATTGCGGTTCGCCAGTGAGCGATGATTCGTCGATTTGCAGGTTCTTGCTTTCCAGGAGAAAGCCGTCGGCTGGTACTTCGTCGCCAGTCGATAGAAGTACGATGTCATCGACGACAACCTCGCGACGAGGCACTTCCTGTACCCTTCCCTCGCGAATCACTTTCACCTGCACATCGTCGTCAACCTGAGTGAGAAGCCTGAATTCGCGTTCGGCACGGTATTCAAACAGGAAGGCCAGTCCTGTAGCCAGCAGCACGGCCACGATGATGCCGAGGGGTTCGAGAAACACCTCGCTGCCGGCTTTCAAACAATAGTATTCGTAAAAGGAAATGCCCACGGACAGCAGGGCGGCCACCAGCAGAATGCGGATGAGCGGGTCGGAAAATTTCTGCAGGAATTTCTTCCATACGGCCTCCTGCTCTTTCTCCGTCAGCACATTTTGTCCGAAGCGCAGCCGGCTGGCCTCTACCTGTGCCGCATTGAGTCCTTGGATATTATTCACGGGTCAGAATTGCATTGAGCAGCACCTCACGGGTGTCGCCGTAGGGATAGAGAAAAAGGGTTGTCTGCTCATCGACATCGATATCGGGAGTGAGTCCCGCCGCATAGTCGTGGTCGCCATCCACGTCGGCGACATAGCAGACAGCAGGATGGAGCGTCACTTGATAGCTGCTGGGGATGGCTGACGTCATGACCACCTGTCCGTTGGTCGTCTTGCCTACAGTGATGACATAGTCATTTCCCTTCGCCTTGCGGATGCCGCGGATGAGCCATTCGGCAGCACCGCTCGTGTGCCCTGACGTAATGATGTAGAGCGTCTGGATGTCAAGATGGCGGTCGATGCAATTGTCGTCGAATGTAATCGTAGCATTTCGCGAGGCATTTGCACTGTTGTAGATCGTTCGGGCAAAGGTGCTGCCTTTCTGGTCAGTTCCCACTAGATAGGAGGCCAGTCGGCGTGCCATGTCAATCGTACCGTCGTTGCAAAGTCGCAGGTCGAGGACAAAGGCACTGAACGTGCGGGTGGAAAAAGCTGCCATCACGGCATCGAGGGCATCGCGGTAGGCAGTCGAAGCAGCAGCTTTCTCGGTCGGTCCTTCTGTCAGTCGGTTGCACAGGAGATAGCCCACGGTGCCCGACGACGTCTCATAGCTGTTGTGAACAGGGAATGCCACATCCTCGACATATTCCGACGCCTCGATGTCGAGCGTCTTGGACCCCGTCCACACAGGCGCCGTCTCCTCGGCGCTGTAGCCCAGCTGCTCGATGCCCAGCGTGTGCTTCTTGCCGTTGATCAGTCGTTTGGCCAGCGTACTCGTAAACTTCGAGCCATCGACGCTGCTGATGAAGTCGCCGCGTTGGAGCCCAGCCCGAGCAGCCGGTGAATCGGCATAGACAGTCATGACGCGGCCATACTGCCGGCTGGTACCACCCGTCGGGTCCACCATCACGACAAAGTCCATGCCGTAGCTGTCGAGGTGGTTGAAGTAGCCACGTTCGTGATGATCCTCCATGAGCGTGTCGATGCTGCACCACGACCACGTGTCGCTGATGGGGGCCTGGGCGGTGAGTTTGGCAAAGAAGTCGGTCGGTTTGGCGAAATAGTCCCTCCATTCCAGCTCCTTCATTTGGTCACCCCACAGATATTCCCGCTGCATGACCTCCATCATCCAGTGGTCGCGAACAGTCAGCTCTTCATATTCATGCGTGCGATCCTCGCCGCAAGCTGTCAGCATCAGGGCAGCAACCGCCCACATCGTCTGTATATATCTTTTCTTCAATTGATAATTAATAATTGAAAATTGAAATTTAACCACGAATTACACGAATTACACGAATGTAACATCCCGACGAAGTCGGCCTACATAGAGAGCGAGTCCAGACCGTCAGGCCTTTAATTTTTAATTTTTAATTTTTAATTTTTAATTTTTAATTTTTAATTTTTAATTTTTAATTTTTAATTTTTTGATGGCAGTGCCCTTCAGCTGCCTGACCACAGTCTTGGCCGTATCCTTGGGATTGATCGTTTCGGTGAGGTCGAACTGCACGTTGTAGAGCGTGCCGTCGGGGTTCAGCATCTTCTGCACGTCGAAGTTCGAAGCCGTCAGCCGTTTGTCGTCCCGACCCTTGTGGAAGTGCTCCATATAGGCGATGATGTCCTCGTGCAGGGGATTGGGTTTGCCGATGTAGGACGAGATCACATCCGAGAGCGTGGCCACGAGCCCCTCTTCGTCATACAGCTGCATCGCCTCGAAGTGGTTGCGGATGCAGTCCGAAGCCAGCTTCGCCTCCTCCTCGCTGGCAGCCTGCTTGCCCACCCTCTTCAGCGCCTCGTGGGCCGCTTTGGCAAATCGGCTGTCGGGATGCTGCTCCAGGTAGTCGAGCAGGGCATCCTCCGTCTGCGCCTCGAGTGCAAGCACAAATTCGAGTGAGTCCTGCAGTCGGAGGGCATCCCGTCGATAGAAACCGTCGGGGTATTCCTCAAGATAGGCATCGAGGGCCTGCACAGCCCTCTCCGTGTCGTAGCCATCGTCGGCGATGCGCTCGAAGCGGTCGCGTTCGTTCCGCAGTCGGTCGCGCAGCGTTCGGGCATCCTCGGCATAGCGTCCGTCGGTGTATGTCCAAAGGTAGGCATCGAGGGCAGCGTCGAGCGAGTCGAGTTGCGCAGCTGCCTGAAACTGGGTGACGCGGTTCCAGGCATCCTGTTCCGTCAATTCCGTGCCGCGCGTCAAGCTCAGCACGGCATAGGCGATGCCACCCAGGACGACAGCCGCCAGCACAGCTGCCCAGAGCCATTTGTTCCGCAAGAAGCGGCGTGGGGAACTCGTTTTCCCCTTAGCGAAATGAGTTTTATCTTCCTCCATCATAGCAGTAAGATTTCTTTTAGTGAATCAACATTTAGGAGTGGCGCAGCTCGGCAGAGCCGGCTTTCGTGCTACAAAGTTACGAAAAACAATGCATACAGCGAAGCAATCAGACGCTTATTTCCACCATTTCATCATTTTTTAATATAAGAATGGAATTATTTTGGCTTTACCCAAAGAAAATATCGTCGAAATCATTTCTTGTTTTACAAGTTAATTTGTAACTTTGCGCTATGTATCATTCTATTCTCTCTCTCTTATCAACATGAACAAGACTCTCTTCGCATCGGTTCTGATGCTCCTGACGTCCCTGCCGGCTCTGGCTCAGGGCTCCGTCGATGACTACAAGCGTGCCTACGGTATCCGTAACAAGTATTCCGGCAAGATGACTCACGGCGACGTGCAGGCTCACCGCCAGGGCGACGAGCACTCGTTCTGGTATTCCGTCTGGAACGGCGACAGCACGCAGTACAAGCAGGTGAATGCCGAAACGGGCGAGGTGACCCTCCTGCCTGGCAACCCCGAGCGCGACGGACAGAACCGCCGGCAGTGGGGCCGACAAGCTGGCGAACGGGAAGAGGATGCCGCAAAGAGCGTGCCCGTGAGGGTGAACCACGAGGTGACCCGCCACTCGCGTCAGCGCCACTGGATGGAGACGGGCGACGAGAAAAGCGGCTGGCAGACTTCGCCGGATAAGAAGTTCAGCATCTTCCACAAGCAGAACAACCTGTGGGTGATGAACAACCCCGAACCTCGGCCGGCTGAGGCGGCTTCGGCCGACGAGCCCCGCATCGACCAACACCCCATCGACTCGGAGCGTCCGCTGACTACCGACGGCACCGACTCGTGCTACTACAGCGGATGGGGCACGTTCTCGGACGACGGGAAATATTTCGCTACGACAAAAATCGTCCCTGCCCCCAAGCACTATGTCTATTATGTCGAGGCTGTGCCCAGCGGCGACATCGAGAAGCTGGGTCGCAGCAACCACCCGAACGTGAGCCGGAGCGTGGGCGAACTGACCCAGTGGGAGACGGGCGGCGGTGTGCGCGGCGTGCAACCAGTGCTGCATAAGCAGGAGTATCGCAAGCCTGGCGACACACTCGACTTTCGCATCCCCGTCATCGTCGAAGTGGCGACGGGACGTGTGATCGAACCCTCGACCGAGCTGTTCGAAAGCCAGTATGAGGTGTCGCGTCCGGAATGGAATAAGGACATGAAAAGTGTGCGCTTTGAGTTCAACGAACGAGGTCACCACACCTACCGCCTGCTCGAACTCTCTGCCGAGACGGGACGTGTGCGCTGCATCCTCGAGGAGAAGAACGACAAGTATATCAACTACGGTCGCATCTTCCGCCACCACTTCGACGACGGACGACGGATGCTGTGGACGAGTGAGCGTGACGGGTGGAATCATATCTACCTGTACGACAAGGAAAAGGCAAGGCTTGTCCGACAAATCACGAAGGGGCAATACTATGTGCGCGACGTCGTGCGAGTGGACGAGGAGAAAGGGGTGATTTACTTCACCGCCAATGGTCCTACGGGACTGCGACAGAACGAGCAGGAGGACCCCTATCTCATCCATTACTACAAAGTGGGGCTGAACGGCAAGGGGCTCACTTGCCTCACACCCGAGGAGGGTAACCACCGCGCCACCTTCACCAGCGACATGGCGTACCTCATCGACACCTACTCCACCGTCACCACGCCACCAGTCAGCGTGCTGCGCTCTGCGGACGACGGACATGTCATCAAGGTGCTCGAACAGGCCAACATCGACCGTCTGGTGGCGCAGGGCTGGAAAGCGCCGGAGGTGTTTGTGGCGAAGGGTCGCGACGGCGTGACCGACATCTGGGGACTCATCCAGCGTCCATCAAACTTCGACCCGTCGAAGAGGTATCCTGTCATTGAATACATCTACAGCGGTCCTGGCGACCAGTACGTACCGAAATCGTTTACTCCATGGCTCTACAACCTGGCTGACTTGGCCGAACTGGGATTCATCGTGGTCCAGATGGACGGCATGACTACCTCGTTCCGAAGCCGTGCCTTCGAGGAGGTGTGCTACAAGAACCTGAAGGACTCGGGATTTCCCGACCGCATGCTGTGGATCAAGGCTGCCGGCGCGAAGTATCCCTACATGGACATCGACCGTGTGGGCATCTACGGATGCTCGGCCGGCGGTCAGGAGGCTCTGGCTGCCGTTCTCTTCCACGGCGACTTCTACAAGGCTGCCTACTCGGCTTGCGGATGCCACGACAACCGCATGGACAAGATTTGGTGGAACGAGCAGTGGATGTCCTATCCCATCGACTCGAGCTATGTGGAATGTTCCAATGTCGAGAATGCCTACCGCCTCGAACGTCCGCTCATGCTCGTGGTGGGCGAACAGGACGACAATGTCGATCCTGCCTCGACGATGCAGGTGGCAGATGCCCTGATCAAGGCTGGCAAGGACTTCGAACTCGTCGTCATTCCTGGTGCTCACCACACGATGGGTGAGAGCTATGGCGAACACAAACGCTACGATTTCTTCGTCAAGAATCTGCTGGGAGTCAACCCTCCGAAATGGAGCGAACTGCGATAAAAGTGAAATGTTAAAAATTAAAAATTAAAAATTAAAAGCCTCCCGATTTGGACTCCCCCTCTATAGGAGGGGGTTGAGGGGGAGACTTCTTTCAATTCTTAATGACGAATAGCACGAAGGAACTCGGTACAGAACCGATTGGGCGATTGCTGATGCGCTATGCCGTGCCGGCAGTGATTGCCATGACGGCTTCCAGCCTCTACAACATTGTCGATCGCATCTTCATCGGACACATCGGCGAGGCAAGCGAAGGAGCATTGGCTCTGTCGGGACTTGCCGTCACCTTCCCCATCATGAACCTATCGGCAGCCTTCGGCGCCATGGTCGGCGTGGGTGGTTCGACACTCATCAGTGTGAAGCTCGGACAACGTGACGACACGACTGCCCAGCGAGTGTTGGGCAACGTGGTGACGCTCAACATCATTGTCGGCATCGCGATTGGCATCTTGGGCTTGCTGTTCATCGACCCCCTGCTCTACTTCTTTGGTGCCAGTGAAAACTCGTTGAGCTATGCCCGCGAGTATATGTTCGTCATCCTGCTCGGCAATGTCGTCACACACCTCTACCTCGGACTCAATGCTGCCCTGCGATCGACTGGGCACCCCACCATCGCCATGACAGCCACCATCGCCACGGTCATTGTCAACTCGGTGCTCGACCCCCTGTTTATCTTCTCCTTCGGCATGGGCATCCGTGGAGCAGCCATCGCAACCATCCTGTCACAGGTGTTTGCACTCGCCTATGTATGGGTGTTCCTGAGCCGACCCTCCGAGCTTGTGCACCTGCAACGCGGCATCTACGGCTTGCGTCAACGCATTGTCAAGAACATCCTGCAGATTGGACTTTCGCCCTTCTGCATGCAACTCTGTGCCTGCCTCGTCGTCATCCTCATCAACAAGGGATTACAACGCCATGGCGGTGACCTCGCCATTGCAGCCTACGGCATAGTCAACGGCATCACCTTCCTCTTTGTCATGGTGGTGCTGGGCATCACGCAAGGAATGCAACCCATTGCCGGCTACAACTACGGAGCGCAGAAATATGAACGTGTGGGTCAGGTGCTGCGCTACAGCATTCTCTATGCCACACTGGTGATGTGCTGCTCATTCGTCATCTGCGAATTTATCCCTCACCTGCCAGTCCTGCTCTTCACCTCCGACCCTGCTCTCACCCAACTGACCATCGACGGCATGCGCATCATCGTTTCGATGTCGCCGCTTGTGGGATTCCAGATTGTCGTGGGCAACTTCTTCCAAAGCATCGGCATGGCGAAGAAGAGCATCTTACTCAGCGTGAGTCGCCAGCTGCTCTTCCTCGTCCCCTTCCTCCTCATCTTCCCCGAGATTTGGGGAACGAATGGCGTGTGGCTCAGCATTGCTGTCAGCGACCTGATCAGTGTCATCACCGCAGCCAGTATGCTCTGGCACTTCTATCGGACAGGAGGCATCACCCGTTCGTCCATTAGCATTTAACCAAACTAATCTTAATAATAACTGATTATGGAAAATTATGTGATTACCATCGGCCGCGAACTAGGCAGCGGCGGAAAGTCCATCGGCGAAATGATGGCCAAAGAACTCGGAATTCCTGTCTATGACCGCCGTCTCATCATGATGGCTGCCCAGGAAAGCGGACTCGCTCCCGAAGTGTTTGAAAAGGCAGACGAAACACCTGGTAAAGGCCTCATGTCGCACATCCTGCGCGGACTTTCCACCCCCTTCGCTTCGTTCAACAGCCTCTACAACAATTCGATGTCGAAAGAATCCCTCTTCCAGGTGCAGGCCGACATCATCCGGCAGAAAGCTGCGCAGGAAAGTTGCATCATCGTCGGACGATGCTCCGACTACATCCTGAGAGAACATCCACGCCACCTCGACATCTTTGTACGGGCTAACTACGAAGATCGTGTCGCACAACTGATGCGTCGCCATCAGTGCACCGACAAGGAGGCGAAGGAACTCATCGAGCGGATCGACGAAATGCGCAGCGAATACCACAACTTCTACGCCGAAACGAACTGGGGTGACAGCCGAGCCTACGACATCTGTGTCAACTCCTCCATTCTCGGCATCGAAGGTACGGCCGAACTCCTCCTGAGTTTTGTCCGTAAAGCACTGAACCTGTGACATTAAAACTATGTTACACAGGTAATAAAGGTGCGCCTGCATTCGTTATTGATAATGTTATTTAGTAACGCATTTTTTGTTTAACTTTTAATTATTTTTCAATTCAACATGAAAAAGCTTTATGCTATTGTGGCTGCCGTTGCAGCCCTCTCGTTCACCGCATGCGGTAACAAGACACAGAACACAGCCGAGTGCGACTCGACATGTACCGAAGCTTGCACCTGCGCTCCCTGCGAGTGCGAGACTTGCAAGTGCGGAGAAGAGTGCTGCGAAGCCGCTGCTCCCACCACAGCTGCCCTTGCTGAAGCCGTCGAGGCTAAAGATGCTAACACGCTGCAAAGCAAGATTGAAGAATTCAAGGCTTACATCCAGAAGCTCATCGACGAAGGCAAGGCCGAAGAAGCCAGCAAACTGGCTGAACAGCTCAAGCAGTTTGTTGCTGAGAACAAGGAGAAAATTGCTGAATTCACTGCCGGAAACGAAACTGTCAGCGCTCTCGTCAACAAAGTGGCTGAAATGCCTACCGACGTCGCTGCTCTGGCCAGCTCACTCGGCCTGCAGGTGAAGGATGCTGCCGCTGGTGCTGCAGACGCCGTTGAAGGTGCTGCTGCCGGCGCTGCTGCCGCTGCTCAGCAGAAGGTAGAAAACGTGAAGGCTGATGCTGCTCAGAAGGCCAACGAGGCTGTCGAGGCTGGCAAGCAGAAGGCCAGCGATGCTATCGACAACGCTGCTGCCGACGTCAAGGGCAAGCTGGGTCTCTAATCCCCTACCCCATATTAAAATAAAATCCGCTGTTACATCGGTGTGGCAGCGGATTTTTTGTATTGTTGCGGCGTTAGTTTGCTATTTTTTGCCGAATTCTTCGTCTATCTTAATCAGCGCAGCTACGGCGAAGGTGATGGCGCAGAATGCCATGACGATGATGAAGAAGGTGTGGTAGCCCACCATGTCCTTCAGCCAGCCACTCACCATACCAGGCAGCATCAAGCCCAAATAGCTGAGCCCCGTGCAGATGGCATAGTGACTTGTCTTGAACTCACCCTGACTGTAGTAGAGCATATAGAGCGTGAGAGCTGTAAAACCAAGTCCGTAGCCGAATTGCTCGACGAACAGGCAGCTGCTGATGAGCCAAAGATTGGTGGGCAACGCTGCCGACATATATACATAGACGATGTCGGGCAACGTGATTGCCATCACCATAGGCCACAGCCAGCGTTTCAGGCCGTCGCGACTGGCCAGCCATCCGCCGACGATACCGCCGAGCAACAGACCAATCAGCCCCACCGTACCATTGGCAAGACCTATCTCCTGCAGTGAAAGCCCAAGTCCACCTTCCGAGTTGGGACGCATGAGGAACGTAGCCGACATCTTCGTGAGCATAGCCTCCGGAAAGCGGTAGAGCAACAGGAAAAGCATGGCAAAGAGAGTGGCACGTGGTGGCATTTTCTGAAAGAACGTGACGAACATCTGCTTAATGCCTCGCCAAACTTCGCTGGCATTGCTATCAAGGGTGCGATCGGCTGCTGGGCGGGGCATGATGTAGCGGTGCCACAACCATAGACCGATGAACAGGGCAGCGAGAAAGTAGAAAATGAGGCTCCAGGTGAAGGCGATGTCGCTACGGAAATGGACCTGCAGCACTCCAGCGACAGGTACTAACACGCCATTACCAAAGATGACGGCGATGCGATAGAACGTGTTGCGGATGCCGACAAACCATGCCTGCTGGTGCGAGGTCAGTTCGAGCATGTAGTAGCCATCGGCAGCGATGTCGTGGGTGGCACTGCTGAAAGCCATGAGGAAGAAACAGAACATCGTTCCTTGGAACCAGAAAGGAGTTTTCAAGGTGAAAGCCACACCGGCCAGCGACGAACCCAGCAGAACCTGCATCAGCAGTACCCACCAGCGTTTCGTCTTGAAGAGATCGACGAACGGACTCCACAGCGGCTTGATGACCCACGGAAGGCCCAGCCAACTGGTGTAAAGCGCAATCTCTGTGTCTTTCATCCCAAGCTGTGCGTACATATATACAGCCACCATCACGACAATCACATTGGGAAGTCCCTCACCGATATAGAGCGAAGGAATCCAAAGCCAAGGAGAAGTATGTTTCTCTGTTTTACGATTTTCCATAACCTTTTAAGATAATAGTATTTGGATAATAATGCTGAAGGATTTGGTCGTAGGTGAACCCCTGTTCTCCCATCACAGCCGCACCAATCTGGCATAGCCCGACGCCATGTCCCCAGCCACGTCCATGCAGGACAAAGCCTCCATCAGTCTTCTCCACATCGAAGGCAGAACTGTAGAGGTGACTTTCGCTCAATGCCCTACGGATGACAAGTTCCTTGCCAAGGACAACCGAAGCGTTGGTGCCTACAATCTTCAGTTGGCTGATACGTCCCGAAGGGCCACGATGCAGAGGGATGAGATCGGTGATGGTACCAAAGTCAATACCTGTCTTTCGGCAAACCAATGCCGAGAGTTGCTCTTGTGAATAGCTGACATCCCAGCGGTAGAAGTCCTGTGTTTCCTGATCATAACTATTGAGTACCTGATGCAGAATATGTGGGTCGTGGGTGTTGCAATACGGACAGGGGACAGATTGCAGATAAGGCACATCGTCACCTTCCCAGCAAGTAGAAAACAACTCAGTCTTTCCCCCACAACATTTCGAGTATCGGGTGTCGCAAATTGTTCCTTGGTAGGTCAGCACCTCGCCAGAGGTCTCTCGTACGGCTCGGATGGCATTGGGATTGGTGATGCGGTGCAAGCCTTGGTAGCGTTGGCAGTGGTCGTCGGCACAAACATCGAAGAGCTGGTGATCCTTCGGCGCAGCCATTGCCCAGCTGCGGGCAATCACAGCGTGCGCCTTGAGAAACTCCAACGAGGCTTCGGCACTCATCTCGCTGCTCACCACACTTTCCAAATAGTCTTCCAACGGCAACACATTCACAGCCCAGACACCCTCTTCGTCCTCCACAAATTGCAGTTCGCCACGAAACGTCTGATCTTCGTAGCGCTGCCAATGGAAGTTGATGCCGATGCACACACTCTTGATGGTAAAAGTGCCGTCGGCATGAAGTTGATAGGCGGGCTTATCCTTCGAATGCAGAATGCCTACACGGATGAATGGCTGCCTGTGTACGTCTTTATATTTCACTTTTCACTTTTCGCTTATCGCTTTTAGCCTTGCCAACTTCTTGAAGGATTCCGACAGCCTTATCAGCAGTCATACGGTCATAATCCTCCTTTCGCGGCGTGATGATGAGCCCTGCCATGTCTAATGCACCAGGGCTGACGAGACACTGAGCGTCTCCATCAGCCGTGTAGCAAGCAGGACGATGTTTGGTGCGTGGAATGACAATGCTGACCCACTGTTTGTCGGCTTCCTCAAACCAAGCGAGCAGGTTCATCATCGGTTCACCACTTTCCACGTCCATCGGAAGTCGATCATAGAGCGAAAGAAACAACCGTTCGCTTTCCTCTGCACTGCCAGCCACGATGCACCAAGCCTCGACACAATAATTGCTCAGCACATATATGCCGTCGGTTGTTGATTGCGGTCGATAGAAGAGATTGAAATCACGCTCCAGCGGCACCACAGCCCGTCGGCCTGCCTGGAAATGCAAATGATCAGGGGCAGAAGCACCGCAGCGAGGACCATTATAGAAGAGGAAAAGTCCTGTCAGTTGCTCCGCCATGTGCATCATGTCGATATAGGTTTGGCGGATGCGCTGCGGTTCGTGCACCATCGAGGGCAACGTGAAATGCAGCGGAAGTATGGGAAACGGATTGACAAGCAATTCATAGCGCCCATCGAGCAGAGGCAAAGCCTCTTGAACAGCAGGACGATTCGTGCTGCACAGGAAACATGGGCGCTCTGCAATCGTTTTCTTATCAATCTTTGCACCAGTCGAAACGATACGAGCCGGATTGAATTGCACAGCCAATGCAACCACTTCCGTTTCCAACACCTTCACCTTTACCCCACGAAGTGCCGCCACATTCTGCTGAGCCAAAGGCCAAGATTTCAGTTGTCTGTCGAAAAAGTCAACAGCCTCCCTACAGCCTTCCATATTTTAATCTCGCCAATATTTCCATCGTGCGGAGCGAGTCTTTGTATTGATTGTTCGCATTCACACGATCGTGCGACAAAGCAGCATCAGAGTTTCCCTCCCAGCGGCGGCACAAATACAATTCTTCATAGATACGACCAATCCTGTAACGACGTGAAAATGCCAGTCCCAGCGCATAGTCCTCACCATAGCTTGTATTAGGAAACCCCTGTTCACGAAGCAATGGAGTGTAGAATGCACGTGGTGCGCCCAGTCCGTTAATCCTCAATGCATTATTGCGGCCATTCTCATCCGTCCATTCTTTATGGTCGATAAGTCCTGGAGGTAGCGTCTGTAGCTGAAAATCACACATTCGATATGAACCGATGACCATGGCGCAATGCTCCTGATGAAACTTATCGACAATGCGTTGCAAGCTGTCCGTGCCGCTATACAAATCGTCACTGTCCAGCTGGACAGCAAAACGTCCACACTGCTCGTGGCGAATCGCCAAGTCCCAGCAACCACCGATACCCAGGTCATTCTCCTTCGGAATGATATGCACGAGTCGCGAGTCCATACCCTTCAGCCTCTCCAACACCTCCGTCGTACCGTCGGTCGAATGATTATCAACCACGATCACATTGAAAGGAAACGACGTCTGCTGGCTCAGCGCCGAACGGACAGCATCCTCAATCGTGCGTACACGGTTGCGAACAGGGATAATGACAGAAGCCTCGTATTCAAAACCTTCGGAATAGGCGACATCGTGCACAGATTCGGGAGAAATCCAGGCACCGATAGCCCTTAAGTGTTCAGTGCAGATACGTTCACATTCCCGTTGTACCTCGGCATTGCGAGGGTCAACATAGTCGAACTGCTTCTGTCCACTCTTTCTCAGGTCTGTCTCCTCCACCGTGTAGAGCAATTCGCCCAAGTGCACAATCGGTTGTGGCACGTCTGTCATCCGAGAGATGAAGAGTCGCAAGTCGTAGAGCGTCGCATGTCGGGTCAGCTGCTCCATGCTCAAATCGGGATGCAGGGCGAGATACTGCGACAGGGCCGTATCGCTCACCATCAGCAAAGCACCCATGTCGAAATCGTCGCGCACCGACCCCAGCTGATAGTCAAGACAACGATACACCTCGCGCTCACCAGCCTTCATCGCATAGTAGTCGCAATAGACAAGGTGAGCACCCGTCTGGCGTCCCACCTGCACCATGCGTTCGCAACAGCGATAGCCAAGCTTCACCCCTGGCTTAACGTGTAGGAAATGATACGTCGCTTCCATGATCAGGAGGTCAGAAATAGTAGCCAAGGCCCACCTTCACGCCCACCTTGCTCTTATGGCCGAAGTCGGTCAAGCTCATGTCGTAGTAGGCAGCAGGCTCAATCGTGATATGACCACCAAGGAAGAAGCAGTAGCCCACCTCGGGCGTGAGCTGCAAGTCGTTGAAGTTGCTGAAGTTGTGCAAGTAGCGCAGGCCACAACCCAGGTAGAGACCGTTCTGCTCGATGTAGTAGCGGCCCTTGGCACCCAGATAGAGCGTCTGCAGGTCACCCTTTCGAAGGTCGAAGCCCGCCTCACCCAGCAGCATCCAGTCCTGACGGAACATGTAACCCGCCGTAATGTCGGCACCCAATTGGAACTCGTCGTAGTCGCTGTACGACAAACCGGCACTTGTGAGCGATGCGCCCAAATACTTCTTGCCCTTTTCAAACTGGGCAAAGGCACTGGCCGACGTCAGCATCAGCAATAGCAGTGCCATACATGTTTTCTTCATAAGCATCATTTATAATTACAGATTTAATATTTAGATATAACTAATATCTCGCATTTCGTAGCGCAAAATTACAGAAAAAGCCCGACGTCTGCAAATCTTTGGCTCATTTTGTGTGCACCGCCAAGAAATTCAGTGCGCACTGCGAGCCATACTGGCTGTGCACACCCAAAGTTATTCAGTGTGCACTGCTATGAAATCCGCTGTGCACTTCCAAGAAAATCAGAGCGCCGAGCGATGAAAAAAACACCGCAGTGCCAAGGAAATGACACTGCAGTGTGATTTGATATGCAACGCCCGTCGTCGCAGGTTAAAATGGACGTGAACGGAAGATGTGCGTGGTTCAGAGGTCGTGACGATCCTCCATCTCCTCGCGTTTACGCAACACCCAGTAGAGGGTGAGGATGATGACGACGTAGATGATAAGGTTAGGCAGATTGACGGTCCACGCTCCCCACTCTACTCCATAATAGACATAGAAGGCAGTGCCGACGAGCAGCAGTGTCCAGGGCAGCCAGGCGGATTTACGGATGCGTTTCATTCTTACGACGATTTTTGAAGAACGTGAACAGAAAGACTGTAAGGCACAGCAGGGTGACGAGGGCTGCGATGCCGTAACCTACCGCGAGGGGAAGGTGAAAGCCTTCGGGGACTATGCAGATGTAGCTGATGCACACCATAGTCATGAAGATGGCGGGCAGGAGAGTGATGATGAACAGTTTGCGGCGACGTGCCAGCCAAACAGTGATGGTCCAGAGGGTGACCATGCCGAGGCTTTGGTTGACCCACCCGAAATAGCGCCACAGGATGTCGAAGTTGACAAACATGAGGAAGAAGGAGACGAGGAAGAGGGGGGTTGACATGAGAATGCGCTGCCAGACGCGGCGCTGGGGCACTCGGAGGAAGTCGGCGGCAATGAGCCGTGCCGAACGGAAGGCGGTGTCACCAGTGGTGATGGGTGCTGCCACGACGCCGAGGATGGCGAGTACGGCTCCGACGGTACCCAGCCATGAGTGACATATCTGATTGACGATGATAGCTGGATTCATCTTTCCTGTCTCGGGATTCGTCATCGCCGTGAGTAGTTTTTCGTAGGGAGTAGCACCTTCGACAGCAAGACTGTCGGCGAACTTGATGGCTGCGGCCGCCCAGATGAGAGCGACGAGTCCCTCGGTGATCATGGCTCCATAGAAGATGGGGCGCCCCAGCCGCTCGTTCTTCATACAGCGTGCCATCATGGGGCTTTGAGTGGCATGGAATCCACTGATGGCTCCACAGGCGATGGTGATGAAGAGTATGGGGAAGAGGGGCAGTTTGGCTGCTTGAGGATGATGGTTGGCAAAGGCTTCGGTGATTTCGGGCAGTTGTCCTTGCTGTGCAAAGATTCCGTAAAGCACGCCCACAGCCATGATGAGGAGGGCAATGCCGAAGACGGGGTAGATGCGCCCAATGATTTTGTCGATGGGCAGGAGTGTGGCGAGGAGATAATAGAGGAAGATGACGATGCTCCAAACGAGAAAGCTGCCCCACTGTCCCCACGACGTGGTCATTGTGGCAAGCAGGGTGGCAGGCGTAGTGACGAAGACGGCGCCGACCAGAATCATCAGGACGAGCGAGAAGATAAGAATGAATACTTTTGCTGTTCGTCCGAGCTGCTGTCCTACCAGTTCGGGTAGGCTGGCGCCACTGCTACGCAGGGAGAGCATACCACTCAGGTAGTCGTGAGTGGCTCCTGCGAAGATGCAGCCAAGCACGATCCAGAGATAAGCTGCCGGGCCGAACAGGATGCCCTGGATAGCTCCGAAGATAGGGCCTGTGCCTGCGATGTTGAGAAACTGGATGAGGAAAACTTTCCATGTGGGCATG
Source organism: uncultured Prevotellaceae bacterium (assembly GCA_900319385.1). Taxonomy (GTDB): domain Bacteria; phylum Bacteroidota; class Bacteroidia; order Bacteroidales; family Bacteroidaceae; genus UBA3839. The sequence continues at coordinate 49,430 of ONOG01000010.1, forward strand.
GGAATGTAATCGACACCGTCCTGCATGGTGTAGCAGGGTGTCTTGCGGCGTGCGTCGGCTCCGAACACTCGTTCAACGAATGTGCCGTAGAGCAGGAATCCGAGCAGCAGCAGGAGGATGGATGTGAGAAAGGTAATCATAGTGAAGTAACTATTTTTCCGTGTGACACATGAATTCCGGTGCGAATGATGCGGGCGGGATTGCCGGCAACGATGGTATTGCTGGGAACGTCTTTGGTTACGACGCTGCCACCGCCGACGATGACTTCGTCACCGATCGTGACACCTGGCATGATGATGGCATTGATGCCGATGACGCAATCGTGGCCGATGTGGGTGTCGGCGCGTAGCTGACGGCAATGATCGTGTGCAAGTATGTAGGCCCCTGCAAGCACCCATGTGTGGGCTCCGATGTGGATGCCTCGAGGATTGGTGCTCTTATCCAAATGGGCTTTATACGAGAGACGAACGCCCTGAGAAAGGTCCATATGGTAAATTCGCCGCAAAAGTGCGGGATACCAATACGTTAGTTTTACCCAAATCTTTGTTCTGAGATTCATATTAAATGTTTACTATTATTGAGCGTGATGCGTGAAGTGAAGACTGATGAAATCGATTCACAACAGCATAGCGTTCGCTTTACGCTTTACATTCAAAAGCAATATGCAAAGTTGACATGTAGTCGAATCTTTTCGTAGCGCTGCTGCAACGGGATTGACATTTGCGGACAGACCGACAAGGTGCCATGGGCAAGTGATTGGATGCGTAATCGTACGCCGGCGCGAATACGGTCTTCAGGCTGTCTGAATTCTGGTATATTAGAGAATGCCAGGTATAGTGCTGCTACTTTGAACACACCTACATAGGTTTCGAACGAGCAGCAAGTCTTGTAGTTAAGGCCTGTGTCGTAGTGAGGATTCAGTGTGGCATGGAGTGAGTAGTTGTCGGCGCTGTCAAAATGGTAGGATGTCGAGACGAATGCTCCATAGTCCTGATACATGCCATTGTGTGTACTGCCCCAGTAGGCAAGACATTGCAGGCGTAGATGATTGTTCACAAATTGGTGCCTGTAGCCGGCGTAGAGTCTGAAATGCTGTAGAGAGATTTTCTCAGAGTAGATGCTGTGCTCCAACATCAAGGGCATATGTTTGAAAAAAACATGCTGAAACTGCAAAAACCTGCTGTCTCGCATGGCTATCCGATTGGTCTGAGCCATTAGGATATTTACGGAACTCACTGAGAGAAATATAAGGATGCAGATGACCTGTCGCATTGATGTCAATAGTTTCGAATAATTTGGTTTGTGAGGATTTCGTAGCAGGCATCGTTGGGATGCAAACCATCTAAAGTATAGGAGGGGTTGAGCTGTTCATCAATCAAGAGCATGGAATAGACGTCGAGGTACGTCCAACCATGTTTCGCAGCACATCGCTTCATCCGTTGGTTGAAGTCTTTGATGATATTATTTTTGATGTGAGCCATGTCGTTGCGTTCTGTATTGGTCGGAAGGACAGAGAAGAGATAGATTTTTGCAGCGCCCAAGTTTTCAATGGCCCGTTCATAGCGTTCTGAATACATATCAAGAAAGAGAGGAATTTCCTCGGGCGTTTCAGATGGCCCCAAATCATTGGTTCCAGTGAGAACCACCACTCTCTGTCCATGAAATTTCCCAGCAAAATCCTCAAGATAGTGGAGACCACTATTCGACTTTCCATAGTTATCTGTGATGAAAGTGGGAAAAAAACGTCTTACATCCCAGCGCTCCACATTGGAATCACCAATAAAGGCCAGGCGATAATCATCCTCACGCTTCTCACACGAGGTAAAAATCAATGTACAAAGTATAATGAATAAACTTCTCAACATTATCAGTTCGTACCGTCAAACATTGGCATGGTGGCCTCGCCTGCATGCGAAATACCCTCGCGGATAAATACTTTCTTGATAGTCAGCCAAAAGATTTTGAAATCCAGGCCAAAAGAGAGATGATCTACATACCATACATCATACTCAAATTTCTTCGTAAACGTGATGGCATTCCGACCATGCACCTGAGCCCAACCCGTGATACCGGGACGTACCTCATGGCGCCGCATCTGCTTAGGTGTGTAGAGCGGAAGATAGCGTACAAGCAAGGGGCGAGGCCCAATAAGCGCCATGTCACCCTTCAGAACGTTGATTAGCTGTGGCAGTTCGTCAATGGACAGCGAACGAACCAAACGACCCACACGGGTCAGCCGGTCCTTATCTGGGAGCAGCTCACCATCAGCCCCACGGCGGTCGTTCATAGTCTTGAACTTAATGACTCGGAAGATTTTTCCATCCTTACCAGGGCGATCCTGACAGAAGAAAGCGCCATCGCCACCGTTGGCAATATAAAGTACCAAAGCCACCAACAAGATAAACCAGCCAATCAACAGGAGGGCAACAGCCACCAAACAGAAGTCTATGATACGTTTTAGGTAATGTCTATACATAAGCCGTCAAATTTCAACCAGTTCGGGCACCACCACATCCTTTAACTCCAGCCACATCGTGCCCCAACTCAGTCCTAGACCGAACGAAGAACAGAGCAAACGCACCGTCTCGCCTGAGGTGAGACGCTCACGAATGCGAGTCACCATCAGCGTCGGGATGCTGGCACCGCCAAGGTTACCAAATTCTTCCAAATTATAAGGTACACGCCCTGCCGGCAGTTTCAGTTTCTTTACCACCCGATCAACAATCAGCTTGTTAGCTTGGTGAATCAGGAAATAATCTACATCCCTATCCTTGTCAATGCCTTCACGCTCCATAAACCGAGCCACACTGCGGGGGGGCTTAGAGATAGCAAACGAAAACACCGACATGCCGTCAATCAGCGTGTGCATCGGTGCACGCACAATGCCATGGCCAAAGTCCTCCTCTACCAGCGACTCAGCAGAGAAAGGATGACGAAAACCGCCATGCGGCGTCATCAATGCCTGTGAGCCACTGCCGTCCGTGTTGAATTCAATCACCATCGGCCGAACCTGGGAATCATATTCCAAGGCGATGGCAGTACCACCGTCACCGAACAGGGGCACACGGCTTTTGTCCTTCATCGAACCCATTCGTAGGGCAGTGTCACCCACCAGCAGTAATGCACGCCGCACCTGTCCACTCTGTAGCAAGTTGCCAGCCACAGTCATCGCATACATACATCCACAGCAGCCCATCGGCAGGTCCAAGCAGAAACAGGTTTCGCTCAGTCCCATACGCTCCTGCAGCAAACAGGCAGTCGGAGGAGTTCGATAGTCACCCGTCACCGATTCGAAGACAAGTACGTCAACACTCTCCTTCGCCCATTCCAGTTCGTCCAACAGACGTTCAGCAGCAGCCTGACACAAGTCGGACGCACAAACATCCAGCGGAGCAATGCGCCGCTGGCGTATGCCCACAGTATTGTTGAAAACCTCAGCTTCTTCTGCCGTGAAGAAGGGCAGGTCTTCCGTCTTTACAATCTGTTTCGGAACGCAAGCCGACACACCGGCCATCCTTACGTTCTCAATCTTCCATTGCGCCATTGCTCAACACACATCGGTCAACACTCGACATCATACTTGTGCAAAATCTCACGTGCAGCCTCGTACGATGTGCAGGCAACAATGTCCTCAGGGTCAAGCATCAGGTCAAACCGATCCTCAATGAGGCTAATGATGTTCAGCTGGTGAACCGAGTCCCAGCCGTCAACAGTATCCTTTGTAAAATCCTTGCCCAAATGATCTGCCACATCGCCAAACACTTCGGTGAAGATGGCATTCAGTTGTTCTGTATTGTTCATTCCGTTTTAGCTTTTTCCATTACTTTAAATAGTAACGGAAGGCTCTGGCTTTTATTATTAAAAAAACTAAAAAAAACGGAAGGAAAGCGAAAAATCGCGAATTCTCCCCTTCTGGAATCAAAGAATTCTTGAATGAATGTTCGATTACCATCAGACGTTTTCTCGTCATGGCAAAGTTTAAAGAAGTTTGACTTTGCTCATTTGGCTGGACGAAAACGCTCAGTATTGTGGCAGTTGCTGATAGAGTTTCTTGCCGGCTTCGTTCTTGGGTATGCGGTCGATCACGCGTAGCTGGAAGCTGGTGGCGGGCAGACGTGTAGCTGCAATGAGTGCCTCGCTGACTTCGGCGGAGCGGGTGGCATCGGTGATATAGACAATAAGTTGCTGGTCGGTTCCGACACAGGCACATTCGTTGCCGACGATGCCTTGAACGATTTGTTCGCATTCGTCGAGTCCTATGCGTTGTCCGTATAGCTTGAGGAAACGACTGAGCCGACCGACGATATAGTAGCAGCCGTCGTCGTCGCGATAGGCAAGGTCGCCGGTGTGTATGAATCCGTGACGCTCGTCGCCCATGGCTAAATCGGCACGGGTGTATGCATAGCCGAGGGTGACGTTACGTCCTCGGTAGCACATTTCGCCCTGGACATGGCTGTGGGTGATGGTGTTGCCTTGGGTGTCGATGAGCGAGAGTTCGCCGTTGGGAACGGCGATTCCGATGCTGCCCACCTTGTCACAGGCCCATTCGGGAGGTAGCCATGCCATGCGGGCGGTGCATTCCGACTGGCCGTAAGTGGCTATCCAGCGTCGTCCGGTGTCGCGGCAGTATTCTGCAAAACGTCGGTTGAGGTCGGTGGGCATCTTTCCTCCTCCCTGCGTGAGCAGTCGCAGGTGGGGAAGGTCCATACGGAAGAATCGCATGAGGTTGAGAATGTGGTAGCTGTAGGGTACGCCGGTGAAACTGGTAGCCTGTTCTTCCTTCATGAATTGCCAGAAGCGGGCGGATGTCATGCTCTGCCCAGTGAGTAGGATGGTGGCTCCAACACTTAGGTGGCTGAAGAGGACGGAGAGTCCCATGGTGTAGTAGAGTGGCAGGACGAGGAGGGGTCGGTCTTGGTCGGTGAGTTGGAAGAAGGTGGATATGTTGAGGGCGGATGCTTCGATGTTGTCGTAACTGTGGCGGATGAGTTTGGGACTGCCTGTGCTGCCGGAGGTGGGCAACAGGTGGGAGAGTTGGGGGTAGAGAGCTTCGCCTGCGACTTCGGATGCGAGGGTGAACGATTCTTTTTCCTTCCAGACGAATACGGGCTGATAGGTATCGTTAAGATGTTCAAGGAGTGTGGGCTCGGTGTGTAGGTTGAGGATGAGGGGAACGAGCCGTTCGGAGGCAAGGGCGGCCATGATGGTCAGGGCGCATTGGGCTGTGTTTTCGACAAGGAGAAAACAAAGGGTGCGCTCCGTGTATTGTTTCCGAAAGGTTTCGGCCTGTCTGACAATCTGTCCATAGGTGATCGTATTGCCTTCGGAATCGATGACGGCTGGGTGGTCGGAGGGTATGTGATCTAAGTTGAGGAGCATGGGAAAAAGTGAAAAGTGAAAATATTCTTTTGGACACACTTCATGTGGAAATTTCACAAATTTGGTCCCAATTAAGCAAATTTAATTTGTAAAATTTTTGAAAACAATTTGAATAATTTCCCGACGATGTCGGCTTACATTAAAAGTGAAAAACTTCAAACTTCAAATTTTAAATTTCAAAATTGAAAGTATATTAGATTGAAGCACAGCCATCGACTCCGAGTATCTGTCCCGAGATGTAGGAGGCGCGGTCGCTGGCCAGGAAGGCACAGGCTGTAGCTATGTCCTGTGGGGTGCCAAGTCGTCCGAGGGCGATGCGGCTGATGCGCTGGTCAATCTTTTCTCCGCTGGACTCGTAGAGTTCGGCAAAGCGTTCGGTCTTTACGATGCCTGGTGCCACTGCGTTGACTCGGATTCCTTGCGCTGCCAATTCCTTGGCGGCGGACTTGGTGAGGGCTATGATGGCTCCCTTGGTTGCGGAATAGGCTACTTGTCCTGGCGAGCCGAGGACTGCTGTGACGGATGCTATATTGACGATACTTCCACCACCAGTCTTGGCCATGAGACGGGAAACAAGCTGAATAAGTTCAATGACGGCGATAACGTTGATGCGGAACATGAGTTCGGTCTCTGCGCGCAGAATCATGCCTATCTTGCGGTTGAAGACGACGCCGGCATTGTTGACAAGCACGTCAATGCGGCCTTCTTGCTTGAAGACTTGCATCATGGCTGTTTTAACGGCGGCAGGATCGGTGACGTCGAAGCATAGAGGTATGACGCGGGTGTTGGTACCAGCGGCAAGCACTCTCGCCCACTCTTCCATCACGCCTTGCTGGCGGTCGGCGGCATAGACGATTGCTCCGTCGTGAGCCATCTGCTCGGCAATGGCACGTCCAATGCCTTGTGCTGCACCTGTGACGATACAAACTTTATGGGATAGCAACATATGAAATGTAGAGATTTTTATCAAGAGAGCGTACGTCCCCCATCTATCTTGATGGATGTTCCTGTCACCCAGCTACTTGCATCAGAAAGAAGGTATATGATACCGTATGCCACGTCTTCGGGACGGCCAAATCGGCGAAGGGGGTATTTCTGACATTCGGCTTCGCGTTGCTCATCTGTCCAACTTAGGGTGGCAGAACCTTCCGTTTCGATGATGGCCGGATTGACACTGTTGCAACGTATGCCTCGCTTAGCAAGTTCGAGTGCTGCTGTTCTCATCATGGCATCAAGTGCGCTCTTGGTAGAGGCATAAATACCATTGGCTGGTGTCACTCTATAGACACCGGCTGCCGACGATACAAAGACAATGGATGCACGAGGTGCAAACTTGCGTTTTTTAAGTATATAACGAAGAAGCAGAACTGGTGCATTGAGATTCACTTGCTGCATCTGTGTCAGTTTCTCTTCTGTATAGGCAAGCAGTGGCACCAATCCAATTACACCAAACGACAGTACAAGACCATCGACCGTGGTCAACATCGATACGAGCCGTTCTACATCAGCAAGCAAAGTGAGATCGGCACAAACCATTTGGTGCCCTTCTCCCGGAAGTTGAGTGAATGTCTCTGTCAGACGCTGTTGGTTTCGCCCGGTGATGAAAACAGTGGCTCCCATGTGAGCGCATTGGATGGCTGTTGCTCGTCCAATTCCGCTGGATGCACCCGTAATGAGTATGTTTTTTTGAGCAAGAGTGAATGGGGATGGTGTGCTCATTGCTTCGATGCGACGATGTCGTAGAGTTCTTGAAGTGTGTGTGTCTTTCGCATTTCTTCAGGCGAAAGTACGATGTCATATTCATCGTCAATCATCGTGATGATGAGCAGTGCTGTGAGCGAGGTCCATTCGTCTAAGTCACGAAAACGGGTCTCGGGGGTCAATTCGACACTGAGCATGTCAAACTGATCGGCAACGTTGTCGATAAATGCTTGGATATCCATAGAATTAAATTTTGTTGATTGAAAACACTTTTGCTGGCGAGCCCATCACGGTTGTCCCGCTCTTTACTCGACGAACGACAAAGCTGAGAGCTCCGACTCGTGAGTTGGACTCGATGATAACACCGTGATTAAGAACAGAACCTGTGTAGATATCAACTTCGTCCATCAATTGTGTCCCGCCCACCATGGTGACATGAGTGTCCACTCGATTCCAGTCGCCCATGACAGAGTCGTGTCCTATGACTGTATACGACTGGATGAGGTTGTATTTTCCTATCTTGGCTTCTGCTCCGATAGAGGTATAGGCACCAATCACAGTACCCTCGCCAATGGTGACGTTAGTTCCAATCCGAGCAGTCCGATGTATCATGGTGTAGAATTGCCCCCCACGTTCAATGATTCTTTCCATACATTTGCGACGCGAATGCCCACCAATGGAGCATACAAAACAATCGTCAGCTACGGGTTGATAGGCTGAGATGGTTCCCAGCATGGGAGGGTATCCTTTAAAATTGTCAAGGGCCTGGATATTATCGTCGATAAAACCTTTTATTATAAAGTCTGTGCCAAAACCCAGGCTCTCTTGGGCCATATCGAAGAAAGTGCGACCCATTCCTCCGGCACCGATAATTATCAAATGTTTCAAGGGGTAGAGTTGTTTTACAAATAAGAGCGATTTTATGAATATTTATCAGAATAACGTAAAAGATACGGAATTATTACAAATACGGGGAAAGTTTTTGGTTTATCAGTTAGAATGACTTGAGGTTGAATGTTGCACAACATCAAGAAAGATGGATGAAAGCTGTCGTCCGATGACTTCAGCTCCGAATCGTTGAAGACACCGTTCTGCAATGTTTCTTCGGTCATAAGTTAAGAAGTTCTGCTGCATGAACACCAAAGCATGAAAGAAGGCATCTGCATCGTTGATAGGGCAAAGCAAGCCGTCTGCTTCCTGTACAATAGATTCCGGTCCGCCACAACGTGTTGCAACGATAGGCAGCCCACAAGCCATGGCCTCTATACATACCACACTAAAAGTCTCCATCTGGGAACTCAGCAGAAATACGTCACTCTCCAGAAACTGTCGAGCTATTTCTGATTTTGTCAGTCGTCCCAGAAAACGAACCTGACCGTCAAGTCCCAAACGATGAACCTGTGACTCCAAACGTGTACGTTCAGTTCCTTCACCAATCAAGACAAGTTCCCAGTTGCTATCTACACCGTTGAGATTGGACAGGGCATCCAGCATCACGTCAAAACGTTTTCCATTGTTCAGAGAACCCACCGTAATATATCGAACACGAGAACGACGTCGCGGTTTTTCATTATACTGAAAATCGCTTCCCACAACATTATACACAACTTCAGACGGCTGCCCAATCAGTTTAATAATATTCTGCTGGAGAGCTGGGGAAACTGTGATGAGACGATCTAATTTAGTATAGATTTTTCTAATACTCTGAATCATGGATTCTGGAAGATTCTTCTTAGCCAGCTCCGACCAGTGTTCAATGGCAACAAGCGGAACACCATAACGCTGCTTCAGTTGGACTGCATTAGCGGTTACAAACAAATAATGGCTGTATAGGATATCAGGTCTCCCAAAACGCTTGCTGGCATATTCATATACCTTGCGCAGCTGCCACTGCTCAACTTTCCAACGGATACTCTTACCCAACAGACCTATGACACTGCTTGGTATTAAAAAGCAGTTGACAAAATGTATTCCTCTATCTGTATGGCAGCTAATACCTGGCTTGCGCCAAAACAACCTAAAGCGTGTATCGACACTAAGTACAACCACCTCATTACCTACAGAAACCAATGCTTCGGCCTGGTCCCTTTCAAAACAGCCCCATTGCGGAGAACGTGCTGTCGGAAATCCTCGTGCTATCAGAAATACCTTCATGTCTCACATTCATCATTTATCAGATTCTTCTTCAACACATCGAGAAACCCATGCCCGTACTTCAAATCCGGTTCGACATAATTGCCTTCAGCCCATTCGTTCCACGACTGCAGGAAAAGAATACGATGTTCTGCTTCTTTGTCTTTTACTAAAGATAGAGCTGTCTGCATCTGCCGGTCAAACTCCTCTGGAGTGCTATCAACATAAATACGAGCCTTCTTGCCGCTACGCGGGGTACGATCCCAACAAGGCAACAGCGTCGGAAAAACATTCTCCTGACGGTCACGCTCTACATACATATATTTATTGACTTTCTTTTGCGAACATTTAGAAACAACAAACTGGTGCAACACATTTCGCACAACAAATCGCTTTACATAATCAAAGAGACTACGCGAGAGATCTTCAGCCCGATGATAGCCTCGTGAGTTAACGGCATCGAATCCTGCTTTTATCAGCCTTGGATACAGTTCTGAACTCTGATCAGGAATGGATTTCCGCAATACATCCCTAATCGTCAAATCTTTCTCATGTATATAGTTTTGCTGAACAGCTACAAAATAAATGCCAGGAATACCATTCTTGTTGGCCAGTTCCTGCCAACGCTTGATAAACGCACTCACATCAGGCAAATCCCAAGGACGGTACACAACGAACAAGGGTTTCCCATCGACATGGATATAGCGTGGGTCACGAAAAGCAGGTAATACAGCTTCAAAATGTTTGATGTCATCAGCCTCACTATACCGCTGCTCCATCAGTACTGAGAGTTCCATTTTGCGCGACCCTACATGCCATGACTTATTGGTCCACGACTCATTAGCCCATGCTAGACAGAAGGGAAAATCAGGCTTTCCGCTTTTCAGTACCTCAGAAAAAGGACGCTCCAGAATCTGACGACCATCACCAAACCAGTAGTGCCAGTAGCAAAAACCTTCAATGCCAGCCTCACGAGCCATGTCTGCCTGAGCCTGGCGCACCTCAGGCATACGCAAGTCATAATAGCCAAGGTCGGCAGGTACTCGTGGTTGGTAATGGCCTTTGAATAGGGATTTAGCCTTTCCAACATTGGTCCATTCTGTAAATCCTTTGCCCCACCAACGATCGTTTTCTGGAATAGGGTGAAACTGTGGTAAGTAGAATGCCAGTACTCGAGCTTTTCTGTTCATATCTTTTTATTTTCTTTTATAACGAGAGAAGAATTCTTTTATTATATACTCAAAAGCACTGTTGAAACTTGTATTCATAGCTTGTGGGCAGGATTACCAACTACAATGGATTGAGGAGGTACATCGTGTGTGACTACACTGTTAGCTCCAATGACGGAACCATCTCCAATGGTTACACCAGGGAGAATGGTAGCTTTGTCACCAATCCAAACATTGTTACCAATAACGACAGGTCCCTTCGACTGGAGGGTGCGTTGGGCTGGCGGCTGCATGAGTTGATCAAGAGTGGTTAATCCGTGAGCATTGTCAGTAATAGTCACTTGTTTGCCAATCAACACATGATTACCAATACGAATATGACGAGCAGCAGTGATATGACAGTTTTCAGGGATGGACACATAGGATCCTATTTCCAGGCGGGGACGTTCGACGCCAGGTACACCATACCAGGTGGAGAGTATGGTGGAGGCACCTATGGTGGTGTAGTCACCGATGCTAATGTTTTCACGTCCATCTATCCGGACACGTGGTGCAAAGACTGTACATCGCCCAACGTACAGCATGCCGTGTGCGATGTAACCGGTTCGGATGTGACGGAGAATGTGTCGTTCGGTGACCTGAGTGAGGCGACGGAGGAGCATGGCCAGAAGGGTGCCGAGTGTTCGCAAAAGGTGACGCATGATGATAGATGATTATCAAAGTGAAATGTGAAGCGTGAAGTGAGAAGAATACCGATTTTTGTTAGCGATGTCTACTTCGTGGAAATAGATTGAAGTTGTGCCTGTATCATGCGGGTTTTGACTGTGAGGCTGTGATGGTCTGTCTGTTCTGCGGCGTTGAGACGGGTGGTGTCGGCGAGTTGTTGCTGGATGTACTTGATGGCTGCGTCGATGCGTGCCTGATGCTGGTGGTAGTAGTCGATGCCGATGTGGTAGAGCATGACGCAGAAGTCGGTGACGTGCTGAAGGTTGTAGATTGCATAGGTGAGGGGGAGGGCCCTGCGCATTTCTTGAGGCTGACTTCCGTCGGATTGTATCTGGGCATAGAGTCGTCGGTCGGCAAATTGTTGCATGAGGAAGTTGAAATGTGGAGTATCTCCGATATAAAGGTCGATGGCGCAGGACATGACGTCGTAGGCTACGGAAAGGTTGTTTGGGGCTTGGCTTTGCTTGATGCCGAGGGGGCTTGTGCGCAGCCAACGGGCGAACTGACGGAACCACTTTTGCAGTTTGCGGTCGGTGGATCGATCAAGCTGACCATACGAACGCATGAGGCGGATGCTCTCTATGATATCAACAAAGACATAGGCTTCGATGATGCCAAAGTAGTTGCCTCGATTGTTATTGAGATTTTTTACAAACTGGGCGTAGTCGAAATTAGGGTTCATACGGGTTTGTTTATCAATAAACCACGCCTGAATATCAGTGAGCCACTGATTCGCATATTTCTGGTTTCGGGTAAGATGGTAGGCCTGGCTGAGGAGACGAGTTCGCCTGGCAAGTGCATTAATCTTCTTGAGGTCGTAGGTATCGCCTTCAGGATTGCGCAGGCAGTCGCGATAGACGTAGGGGGAATCGGGGGAGAGGGTGTCGGGCCAAAAGTACATGCTGAAACTCTCGAAGTTATGAGGGTCTCCTGAGATGCTGACTTTCTTGTCGGTGACAACGGGAGATGGTGTACCGATGTAGGTATCAACTTCGGGAAAGATGGCTGAACGATTGAGGCGCTGAAGATTCCAAATCAGGGTAGATGATTCTTGTGCTTGGCCAAGGATAGCTACTAGGAAAAGAAAGATGGTGAGAAGATGATTCATAGCTGTTGTTGTTTTTTTATGTGTTTGAGCTTGCTTTTTGTTAGAAGGGTACGGTAAAGGTAATATGGCTCGAGTATGCCTAAGCGCGCAAAACGATATGGAAGAATATGACGCAAAAAATTAAGTGTACAAATCTGAAGCGCAAGTAGAAATCCATAGAGAGAGGAATAATGGCAGACAATATTTTTAATTTTGTTAAGAAATTGAGGCTGTGGAATGTCAGCACAAACTCTGTTAATCAAAAACAATGTTCCGATGTAGAGGGAGAAGTCGTAGCGATGGCCAAAGTGGCTTTGATAGCTGAGGTAGTTTTTCCGCAGGGTGTAGAGGTGGCTGTTCTGATGACTCGGGTCTGAGATGTGAGCTGATACAGTTGTGGGGGAGTATTTGATGCGGTAATAATAGTCTGGGGCGGTGAGAATGTATGTGTAGCGAGCTCCTGAGAGGAGGACTGTGATGTTGAAGTCGGAATCTTGTAGCGACAGGATCTTTTCGTCCCAGGTAATGTTGTGATGACGGAGATATTGTGTCTGATAGATATTAGACCAAACTATGAAGGGCAGAAATCGCTTTGCAAAACGTGCAAGGTCGTCCCCTCCCATGGGATAGCCAAAGGATTGGTGGTGTGGTTCCGTAATGGTTTCTCCATTCTGGATGACGGCAGAAGGAAATACGAGGAAGTCGTACTGTGGGTTTGCTAACATAGCTTCGATGCGTTGTCCGAGACAGGTGGGAGTAACTCGGTCATCGGAGTCGAAAAAGACGATGAAGCGACCTTTGGCTTGTTCCAGACCGATATTACGGCAAGTCTGTGCTCCCTTTGGAAGACGCTGACGTGTAATCAGCTGAATGCGCGGGTCGGACTGTGTGTAGGTGCGGAGCATATTGAGTGTTTCAGATTCGGAACCGTCGTCAATGAGCAAAAGTTCCCAATCCTGGTACTGATTGGCGATAACGGAATCTATCATGATGCTCACTTCTGCTGGATGGTTGTAGATGGGCATCACAATTGTGAGAACAGGGGTGTTGTGGGTCATAGCTGTCTGAGGTAGTTGAGGGACTTTTGCTGAAGTGTTGAGAATGTCTGGGTGATCAAATCGTAATGAAGGGGGGGGATGTCGCTGGGGATCGTACTGCTCATAGGGGGCAGAAGGCGGTCGGAAATGTGGAGGGAGTGAAGGATGGATTGCGCTCGTCCTCCATTGGTGGAAAAGGCTGCATAGAAGGGTTTCTGAAATATAATGGCAAAGACAAGCCCATGAAATGAAGAAGTAAAGACACACTGTGCTCCATATATAAGTTGGACCAGAGATCGCGGATCTGCATTGTAGATATTGGTTGAGGTGTTCCGTCCTGTACCTTTTCCGTAGATAGTTTTCAGTTGAAGGTCATGAGCTTTTGTGTATTGGCGAATGGCTTCGTCCTGGAACGAATGGGGAAGAAGATTATAGAATAGGGCGTAGGGTGTATCTGTGGGTGATTGAAGGTGGAAGATGTCAATCCAGCGCTGCTTGCTAAGCAACATGGTCGGATCGAGATGCAGCTGGCAGGGGTAGCCAAGTGATTGGACGAGTTGACATAGGTCGGATTCTCGAACAGAGATGGAGTCAAGATTGGAGAGAAGTTTACGGAGTTGTAACCTATCGGCATCGGTGGTAGTCACTTGCCCCATGCTGGCTGCGTACGAAATGCGATGCTGGCAGGGAATGGCATGTTGGCCAAAATAGACAGGGTTATAGGAAAAAATGAAGGGTTGTTTTCTCCAAATCTGATCGGAACCATGGATGATGACATCATAGGTCTCGTTGGGGGAAGCAGTGTAGGGAGTGATATACTGTCGGATGAATGTCTGGAATGTACGGTAACGCTTCAGGATTGGGGATATATGAGTCATGCGGTCACGAAGGTAGGAAAGAGATAGCCTGGGCGACTTATGCATTAGTTGGTAAAAGGAGACTGGAGCATATAGGCTTTTATGGTAGTCGGGCCAATAGTCGACATATAGGACTTCATGCCCCATGTCTTGCAGGACTACCCGCAGGGCTATGGCCTGTAGGAGTGCACCATAGTTGTGACTTCTATGATAGGTGAGGATGCCTATTTTCATGTTGTAAGTATTAAAATGAAATTCCGAGTCGGCGGAGGATGCGTTTCTTGAGATTGGCCACCTTCCGGCGCCAACCTATGAATCCGAAATGTCGGAGAGCATGTTCGTAGCCATGTGCCTGGTAATATTGCAGGAAAGCAGACCGTTGGGGATGTTCGGGAGTAGGTGTCCGCAGGCGGTTCTGAATAATATCGGAGAGGGGGACCGAAAGGACCGTCAGCTTAGGGGTGGCACTATTGAACAATTGCAGTCCTTTCTCTGTGTTGCAGATGACCAGAGAGCAGCCTTTGTCGTCAGCATTGAAGTGTGGGTCGGTACGTTCCCATCCCCAATAGTCACCTAGGGTAAGGTCGCCAACACGGCGTGTATTGGTGAAGGGACATTGACTGCATGAGGGTCGAAAGAACATAGATTGGTAGAATAGATAGGGTGTTGCGTGTATTTGCTGATCACCGATCAGTACGTAGGTCTCACGCATTGCCTTCCAGCCGAAGCTTACCTTGTCACGGCAGTTAATGGATTGCAGGGGGGTGTCATGTAGTCTGGAAAGCCATTGGATGTGCTCACCCCACAGACGTGGACTAGGTACTCCGCTGCAAATGATATCAACGAGCCACAGGTTTCCTTTCTGATTTGAGGGAATATAGGCAGACAGACCTGCGACCTGACATGGTGTACCGGTGAACAAAACAGGCAAACCATCGTGAAGGTCTTTTTTGACCTGTGGAAAAATGCCACTGATGTCACTTTCAACATATTTACTCCCACGCATTTTGTCTCGTTGTTCCGCTGTTGTTGCCCGTGCGTGGCGAACTGTAAAGTCTGGGCCGAATACTGCTCCATAAACCACCCCACCCTGCTGGAGAATCAAGTCGGAAATAGCTGAAAAGACTGCTCCGCTGCGACTTTTCATTATCTCTGACATGTCGCGATGGCGAGCGGCGAATGCTTGTGGGACAGGAAGAGTTGTGCTGCGCTGATAATCGGGGGAAAACTGACAAACTTTATCGCATAGCCCACACTGGGTACAGCTTTGCATATCGACAATCGGATAGCGAAAACCTGCGGAGTCGGCGACCATGTGGATGGCTTGATGTGCACAAACATGAGAACAGGCTGTGCATCCGCTACACTGGTGCTTATCAGTGATATGTATCATGACGATGGTGCTATTGATGAATGATTTTTCTCAGATACATCCTGATGGTTGACCGCTCTCTCTGCGTGCATCCCACAACGTAGATCACAAGAGCATTAATGAGGATGCACAGAATGACGTTCTGTAGCGCGTCAGTCCAACAATCTGTAGGGTGAAATCGGGTATAGAGTATTAAGGGAAACGAAACCACAATGGTTGTCACGGCAACACGTCCGAGTACTTGAATTATAAATGCGCGTGCACTAAATTTCATTGTACTAGATAGCATGTAGATGCGAGCCACCAGACAAATGACAGCGAAAGCCAATGCTGCGTAGTAAATGGAGAGAGGACTGCAGCCCAAGATAAGCATGAGATACCCCACGGGTAGATTTAATAGCTGCAGCCCACCTACCAGGAGCTGATAGTTGCGAATAATGCCAGTGGCTAACTGGGCTGTGATTAGTGTTCCTGAGAGCGATTCTACCAGAATGTACGCCAATGTCCACTGAACGAATTCAACTGAATAATTAGGCACTTCGGTGAGCCAAGCATGCAGTATGAAATCGGCATTCAACAAGAGAGGCAGGCAGACAAAAAGCATCAGATAGTACGATAATCGAGCTCCAGTCAGTACGAGCATCATCATATAGTTCAGGTTTCCGGCTGCGTATGACTGGGTGATTTGTGGTTTGACTGCCGTGATGAAGTTTTCGATAAATCCATGGACGGCATGCTGAACCTGATTGGATATGGTGCGGGCAGCATTGACAACAAGGCCACCGCCATAGAGGTTGAGCAAAATATTACATCCCTGATTGACAAGAATAGCTGAGGAGGATCCGATGATATTCCAGCCAGCAAAAGACGTAATATCGCGGATGGTTTGGCGATCGTTTTTAGCAAACAAAGTACATTCGCTGAATTGCCATTTACAGTATAAATAATAGACAACTACAATAATAAGTTGTACAACTACGGTGAGACCAACATAGTAAATGAGATGATCGAAGGGGGAATGGATGACCAAAAAGCACATGAGCAGTTTGGCAATACCTTCGAAAAGGCTGATGTATGCAAATACCGACATCTTTTCGTGAGCAATGATGGCGGCATTGAAAGGAACTATTAACAAGTTGATACAGAAATTGATGACGGAAAAATGAAACACCCACATTGTTGCCGTCAGACGTCCTGTGGGGACATTCATCTGATGATGGACAAACCAATAGCCTATCGGTTCGCCCAAAACAACAATGAGCACAGCCATCAGCAGGTGGATGACAAAGATGGTAGAGAAAACGCCACGGAGTTTTTCAGCATTGCCACCATCACATTTGCCTAGTTCAAAATTCAGAAAGCGACTGGCTGCACTCGACAAAGACCGACTAAGAACACCGAACAGGGCAACAAAGCCGGCAATAACGCCAAATATACCGAAATCCTCTACACCCAATACTTGTAGTATAACACGAGAAGTGTAGAGGCTGATGGCCATCAGCAAAAACATGCGAATGTAAAGGGCCGCAGCATTACGGGCAATACGACGGTTCTTGCAGCTATTGTCCATCGGCTCAGTCATAGCTATCCTCCTTTCCTCTGGTTCCTAAAGCAAGATTTGAAGGATGCACAAATGCAAGAAGATAATAAGAAATAAAGAATCCCATCCAGAAGGGATATGCTCGAACCATAAAGTTGGCTAATGATAAGACAACCATAGCCCAGAATGCTCTGCGATCGAATGCCTTATGCATGGCAATAAAATAGGTCAGGTAGCATAAAATAAAACCCACGAAACCATAGGTATAGACAAACACTTTGAAGCCAGCGTTACCATGCATGATGTCCTGATTGACCTTTCGTCCGAAAAACACATCGGACGATTGAAGAAAACTATCGTACTCTGTCTGGAAACTAGAAGTGACACGATTGTTACCCTCAATGTCATCACCTTCTTCATTCATTTGCAGACGCATGAAAATAAGTTGATTGAGCATATTGTCACCTCCATTATACACCGACGCACTACCTAGAATAATGGCAATGAGGACTGACACAAAAAGAATCTTAGCAATGATGCGCTTACGCTTCATCCACAAATGGAGTAGCATAACTATAACGAGCAGTACATAGGCTGCCAGTGAAAATGAAAAGAGGAGAGCGATGAGCAGAATGATATTGTACCACTTCTTCATTTGCCCCACCTGAGTTGCCAGCAATAGGACAATAGCAGTGCCCATATGACCTGGTTCAAGGAAGTATGCCTGAAAACGAGGAATTAACATTACTTGCCCCCAGTCACGGATGAGAAAAAAATAATAATTGGTAAAACGATACGTCTCTGAGAATTCTGCATTTCTTCCTGGCAAGTTCAAACCAAGATGGAAAAGAATGAACATCAGCAGCGAAATTCCCAGCATACAAGCTAGGATTTTACTGAAAAGCGTGGCAAAATGGCTGTGGAAAGACGGTGAAATGCGGAAAAGCGCAAAGAAAACGAACACCCGAAAGAACAACATGAGGAAAGCTATCACCGTTATTTCCTGCACAAGCAACATATACAGCAACATGATGCCAACGAAAATAGTTGGCCAAAATGCATCTTTACGGTCATAAATGGGGTGGTCCATCGAATTGCTAATGAGCATAGATGGTACTAGCAGCATAGTCGAGAACAAAGCATAATTGTTAACGAAGGGCCAGCAAAACCAAACTCGAAGGGACGATAAAAAGGCGAACAGCATGGCTGCATAAAACAGCGACAAAGCGATCTGCCTCTTTTTAAGGAGGTAGAAACGAGAAATGTCTAGATAGCGGAAGCGCTGAAAAAACGACAAGTCAATGTATCTGAGTCTGTTCGTAAACGACATGCAGAAGATGCTGTAGAAAGTTTCTGAGATTAATCGAATAAAATAATTCCAACGAAAAGAAAATTATTTCAAATGAGTCAGCTGTGCCACTATTTCCTGTTTGAAAATCCAAGCAACAACAATCATTGTGGAGATGATGAGCATCGCACCAACAAAAATAACGCGCTTGGGGTAGGTCGGTTTGAAGGGTACTGTTGCTGCCTTCAAGATCGTGAAAGCAGGAGTGCGTTCCTGTACTTTTGCCTTGGCTGCCTCAAACTGTGTGGACATAGCTGTATAGGTCTGCAGTTTCATCTGGACAGCATTCTCCAGTTCGTCGCGCTGCGAAAGATAGTACTGAAGTATGGTATTCTGGTGCGAATCGGAGTAGTTGCTGTAAGCAGCCATGGCGTCTTGGTATTCGATATAGGCACTGTCACGAAGCTGACGGTAGTGCTCCAAATCGCCACGAGCCTTGTTCGTACGATAGTCGGTGATAAAGTTCTGAAGACGGACACGAACAGAGTCGGCGATATCAGCACAAATCTTGGCATCTTGATCCTCAACGGCAATGGAGATAACCATTGTCTTCTTGTCAACGCTGCATGAGATATGGCTTCGAATGATTTCTGCAATGCCGTTGTCTTCCTCCGACAACATACGGGGGTCTTTTTTGCCATCCTCAGTTGCAGCTACTGGACGATTATTTTCTTTTTTGAAGATAGATAAAATTTGATTCTTGAGCCACTTGACGGGAACCATGTATGCTGTTTCCTGCTGATAATCTTTCAGATAGGTATAGTAATCTGTATTGATTTCACCGTCGAGTGAAACGACAGGAACGTCAAACAAATCAACAATGAATGTATTAGTGGCGATGACATCGGGATAGAGCTCGGGATAGAAAGCATCGTTGGTCTCCATGTTGCTCATGTTGATACCGAAAGTACTTGCCAGCGATGCGAGCCCACCGCCGGCCATGTCGCCACCCATTTCCGGTGCCAACGTAAGATCGGTCGTATAGGTTCTTGGAACCGGTAAAATAAGTGCAGCTGAGACAATGGTCGTGATAATCCACACCCAGATGAAGAGTTTCTTCCTCTTCCATATTTTTTTAAACACTTCGCGCAGGTCAATCACCTCTCGATTCTGCATGCCGGTATTGTTGATATTTTGTTCTTCCATATTAGTTGATTATTTCAGAATATTGGCTACGGTGATAATCATGGTGGCAATGGATGTGGCAGAGGTACCCAGTGCCATAGTTTCAGCAGGAGTCATCTGGTTCTTGATTTTCTTCGACGGGATGACGATTTCGCAGCCAGGCTGAATGTCCTTGCGTGAATGCTTGCTGATTTTCTTCACCGAGCCATTCATGTAGATGGCGTAGGCATGACGTTTGCGGGCGTTGTCACCAAATCCGCCGGCATGTTTGATGTAGTATCCAAGGGTCTCGCCTTTCTTGTAGTTTACAGAAATGGGGTACATAACGTCGCCGCTGATCTTCACTGTGCTAGAGTATTCAGGGACAATGAGACGGTCTCCGTCGCGCAGCTCAATGTTCTCATCACCTTCGGGATGCTTGATGGCTTGTTCAAGATCAATAGCTACGACGTAGGTGTAGCCCAAGTCAAGTTTTAGTTCGAGCAACGAGTCTGCACGTTCAAGGTCGAAGCTTTTGTTGTCGGTGGTCATACTCTCTTCGTATAGTGCAATCTGCTGGGCACGCATCGAGGTTTCGCGCTGTTCGCGTTCTTCTGCTGTAAGCTGACGTTCGAGGCGCGCACCTTTAGCCCAACCGTCGAGCGAGAGTCCACCGGCATCTTTGATAAGGTCTGCCAAGCGGTAGGTCTTCGATGACATGGCATAATGTCCCGGGAAGTTGACCGAGCCTTGTACGCGGACATTCTGTTGTTGCTCGTAGGCGGGGCTCTTGCGCACGACTACGATGTCGAAAGGCTGGAGATAAAAGACTGTTTCCACATCCTTTTCCGTGCTGATGACAAATCCGTCTTTCAGCGAGAAGGTGTAGGTGCGGGTGATGGTGTCGTTAGCTTCTGTGGCATTTCGGTCGATGATGCGGCGATAAACATTGATCTTGGCGAACGAGGCGGCTGCTGTGGGACCGCCAGCTTGAAGGATGAGGTCCTCGATGGTGGTCTTGTCTGCGTAGGCATACCGTCCAGGAAATTGTACTTCGCCATAGATGCTGAGGGTCTGTTCGCCGAGCATGTCTGTCTTGCTGGGAATGTAGATGACATCGTTGTTCTGGAGCACAATATCGGGCACACTGCCATCGAGAATGCCTTGTACATCGACGGGCAAGAGTTCAAGCGTACGATCTGCCTTTTGGCGATGCATGACGGCACGTGTGACGAAGGCGTCGGGGCGCAGACCTTCTGCAGCATTGATAAGTTCGCGAATAGTACTAATCGGACCACCTTTCTCAAACTGTCCAGGGTGACGAACGGCTCCTCGGATTTCGACGATGTTTGAGAATCGGTCGAGCACATTATCGACATAGAGCGAGTCGCCATCGTGGAGGGTGAAATTGCGCTGATCAAACTCTTCGATGGTGTGTATGGAATATCCTGTTTCGCTCTTACGAATGAGTCGTACGTTCTTGCGGTAAGCATCACCTGTGAATCCACCAGCATAGTCGATGAGAGTTCCCACAGTTTCGGTGGATTTCATTTCGTAGTACATAGGACGCTTAACACGTCCACGAGCCGATACAATGCAGTCGTATGTGCCGACTCGTATGATATCATTGTCTTGCAGACGAACGTCACCTGCCGAGTTTCCGTTGAGAATATAGTCATAGACATCTATATGAGCTATGACACGGCCATTTCGATACACTTCGATGTCACGCAAAGTACCGATGTCGTTAATACCGCCAGCAGCGTAGAGGGCATTGAAGGCGGTAGAGAGCGAGGATAGAGTATAGGTGCCAGGCAGCACAACTTCGCCCATCACCTGTACCTGTATACTACGGGTTTCACCAAGTGACATGGTGATTTGAGAGGATGCATATCGTGGCCCCATGGTCCCACGCACCTTGCTTGTGGCTTCGCCTACCGACAATCCACCCACTTTGATGGGACCAATGCCAGGGATAACAATCACTCCGTCGGGCGAGATTGTGGCTTGAAAGGATTCCTGCGAAGCTCCGAACACGTCGATAAGCACTTTATCACCAGGGCCGAGACGATAGTTCTGCGGAGTAGCCATATTGGTATTGGGCTGGAAGGTGAGATAGGTGTTATTGAAAATGTTACGCCCGAACACCTCGTAGGGATCAGAGCTACCACCGGCCATAATGCTGTCTTGTCCAAAGGCCATGAGTTCTTCGTTCATGGCTTCACGACGTTCCATGGTGGACATGATGCGATTGTTTGTCGAACCGAAAGCACCATTTTCGGTATCCAAACGCATACGGTTTTCGTCACTCACACGCTGCGCTGCATCAACAGCGCCCAACTGCTGCTGTTGCTGCTGGTATTTGCGGCGAACACGTTGCAGTTGCTGTGTGGTGACACCGCGACGCATGAGTTTCGAGACGATAGTCTGCTGGTTAGTACCCTTAGCCTGTTCGGTCTTGATGAAGTGAACAATCTGGTCGTCGCTCATCGACTGAGCAAATGCGCAGGTTGCAGCGAACAGGAGGGTGATGAACAATAAAAGTTTCTTATTCATGGTCATGTTTTAACTTTTCACTTTTAACTTTTCACTTTTACAGTGCCGTCAGGGTCTCAAACATGATACGTAGGTCGGTCCAAAGGGTGCGGTAACGCAGGTAGTCGAGGTCCATGTCAAGGCGACGGAGCATCTGATCGATGGTATAAGTGTAGCCATTATGCACGGCAGCTGCACTGGTGATACCAGGACGGCTGCAGTAGAGAAGCACATAATCGGGGTTGCGCTCGATGATTTGATTGATGAAGAATTGTCGTTCTGGTCTGTAGCCAACAAACGACATATCACCACGTAGCACGTTCCATAGCTGGGGCAACTCGTCAAGGTGATGACGGCGTAGGTATTTTCCGTAGCGAGTGAGGCGTGTGTCATTTTCCTCAGCCAGTGTTGGGGTGTCTTCTACCTCGTCGTGCATAGTTCGGAACTTAAGCAAATGGAATGGTTGACCTCCCAGTCCGATGCGTTCCTGACGGAAGATGACAGAGTCGGTACCATCAACCTTAAGCAAGATGTAGATAACGAGAAAGACTGGTGAAAGCACTATCATTCCTACGATAGCACCTACCACGTCCCCCACCCTTTTCAGCCCCCTTTCGAGGGGCGATAAATGGTCAATCTCGTTCTGACTTATGCTGGCATCGCCCATGCGTGTGCGTATTCTTTATCTTTTTAATAACGTAGCCGAAAGGTGTTTATTGTTAAACGGCGACAAATTTAGCACTTTCTGGGCACATGGCAAAATATTCTGTCCGTTTTCGGTCAATCTACGTTTGGTCGGATATATTGTTACAGTTTTTCTTCAAGCGAAGCTGTGACATATAATCCGTTATACAGTGAGAGCATACCAGACATTTTGTCTTAAAACAAGACATATTGTCTGTATGTTTGGGCAATGGAATGTTCGTTGCACGGATGAGGAATGAAACAGAATACTAAACATTAACTATTTACAACTATGAACTTCAACAATTTTACCATCAAAGCCCAGGAAGCTGTGCAGGAAGCTGTAAACCTCGTGCAGCAGTTGGGGCAGCAGACCATCGAGCCGGCTCACCTGATGGCGGGCGTGCTGAAGGTCGGCGAAAATGTAACGAACTTTGTATTCCAGAAGTTGGGCATCTCTGTGCAGAACTTCCAAAACATGGTAATGGCAGAGGCTCAATCTAAGCCCAAAGTGAGCGGTGGCGAACCCTACTTGGGTCGTGAGGCTAACAGTGTCTTGCAACGAGCTGTAGATCTATCAAAACAGCTGGGCGACGAGTATGTAAGCCTGGAGCCGCTATTGCTTGCGCTATTCATGGTCGATAGCTCACTATCGAAGATGATGAAGGACATGGGGTTCACCGAAAAGGAACTGCGCAGTGCCATCATGGAACTAAGGCAGGGGGAGCAGGTGAAGAGTCAGTCGGCCGAGGACACATATCAGGCTCTGGATAAATATGCCACGAACCTGATTGAGCAGGCTCGTTCTGGCAAACTCGACCCTGTGATTGGGCGCGACGAGGAAATCCGACGTGTGCTCCAAATCCTTAGCCGACGCACGAAGAACAATCCTGTGCTCATCGGCGAACCTGGTGTGGGTAAAACTGCGATTGTCGAGGGACTGGCACACAGAATCCTACGGGGTGACGTGCCGGAGAACCTGAAACAGAAACAGCTCTACTCGCTTGACATGGGAGCTTTGATAGCCGGTGCCAAGTATAAGGGAGAGTTTGAGGAACGGCTGAAGAGTGTGGTGAACGAAGTCGTGAAAAGCGATGGTAACATCATCCTGTTCATCGACGAAATCCACACGCTCGTCGGGGCAGGAAAAAGTGAAGGCGCGATGGATGCTGCTAATATCCTCAAGCCTGCGCTGGCACGTGGTGAACTGCGTAGCATCGGTGCCACAACACTCGACGAATACCAAAAGTATTTCGAAAAGGATAAAGCCTTGGAACGCCGTTTCCAGACGGTCATGGTGGACGAGCCCGACACAGTGGATGCCATCAGCATCCTGCGTGGGCTGAAAGAACGTTACGAGAACCACCACAAGGTGCGTATCAAGGATGAGGCTATCATTGCAGCTGTCGAACTCTCGCACCGCTACATCACTGAACGTTTCCTGCCCGATAAAGCCATCGACCTTATGGATGAGGCTGCGGCCAAGCTGCGCATGGAGCGCGACTCAGTGCCCGAGGAACTCGATGACATCAGCCGTCAGCTTAAACAGCTGGAGATTGAGCGTGAAGCTATCAAACGGGAAGAAGCCTCCCCCATCCCCTCCCAAGGCGGGGAACTCCAAAACATTGAGAAGAAGATAGCAGAACTCAAGGAACAGGAGTCTTCATTTAAAGCCAAATGGCAAGCTGAGCGCGAACTGGTGAACAAGATTCAGCAGAACAAGCAGCAGATGGAACAGTTGAAATACGAGGCTGACCGCGCTGAGCGCGAAGGTAACTACGGACGTGTAGCAGAGATACGTTACGGACGTCTGCAAGCCCTGGAACAGGAAATTCGCGACATACAGGCTGAACTGGCAAAGACTCAGGGTGGAAATGCCATGATTAAAGAGGAAGTGACGGCCGACGATATTGCTGAGGTGGTGAGTCGCTGGACGGGCATTCCTGTGGCCAAAATGCAACAGAGCGAACGTGAGAAGTTGCTCCATTTGGAGGACGAATTACACAAGCGTGTGGTAGGTCAAGACCAGGCCATTCGCGCCGTGGCAGATGCTGTGCGCCGCAGCCGTGCTGGATTGCAAGATCCGCGCCGACCCATCGGAAGTTTCATCTTCCTCGGAACGACGGGCGTGGGCAAGACGGAGCTGGCGAAAGCGTTGGCAGACTATTTGTTCGACGACGAGAGCCTGATGACTCGTATCGACATGTCGGAATACCAGGAGAAACATAGCGTGAGCCGGCTGATTGGTGCGCCTCCAGGCTATGTTGGCTACGACGAAGGCGGACAACTGACCGAGGCCGTGCGCCGCAAACCTTACTCTGTTGTTCTGTTCGATGAAATAGAGAAGGCACATCCCGACGTATTCAACACACTCCTGCAAGTGCTCGACGACGGTCGGCTGACGGACAACAAGGGACGTACGGTAAACTTCAAGAACACCCTCATCATCATGACGTCGAACTTAGGCAGCCACCTGATTCAGGAGAAGTTTGCTGAGGCGCATGGCAACATCGAGCGTGCTTCCGAAGAGGCAAAGCGCGAGGTGCTCAGCATGCTGAAGCAGACAATACGTCCGGAGTTCCTCAACCGTATTGACGAGATTATTATGTTCCAGCCTTTGAACGAGACTGAAATCCGTCAGATTGTACGCCTACAGGTAGAGGCCGTGCAGCGGATGCTTAAAGAAAACGGCATCAGTCTGCATTTGACCGATGCCGCCATTGATTTACTTTCGCGTGCAGGCTATGACCCGGAGTTTGGTGCAAGACCTGTGAAACGAGCCATACAGCAACTCTTGCTCAACGACCTCTCTAAACAAATCCTGTCGGGTCAAGTGAGCCGCGAAAGCGAGATTGTGGTGGATGCTAACGGAGAAGGACTTTCCTTCCGTTGATGATATAGATGCCTGGATGAGTGGGCTGTGCTTTGAGGCGACGACCAGTCAAATCATAGTACAGCCCTTCTTGTGTGCTGTCATGACGAATGGACGTCGTATCGGTAATGCCAGTAGGGATGACCGGCACGCCGACATAGGCACGAAGGTCGTCGATGTAGCAGCGCTTGTTGGTGGTCTGCACGTCGATAGTAGCATGTGCAGGAACATTGTTGAACACAAGGGTCAGCGTCTCAAAGTCATCGCTCATGGTGGCGGTATAATCTACCTTCTGCTGCTCTGAGCCCACGCTGACGGTGAGTTGGCCTTCGACAGTGGTCCAACCCTTCACGTCAATCTCAACGATGAGAGGTCCACCGGCGTAATTGAGCGCTGTGGTGGTGAATCCACCCTGCTTGCTGCTGGTGCCCAGTTTGACGGCGCCGCCTGCCTGATAGCCTGCTGCCACGTTCGTAATCTGACTGTTGCCACTCCAAGTCTTGCCCGCTCCGCTGGAGTTAGAGCTATTGCCTTCGGAGCAGTCAGCAAAGGTCTCCTGGAATAAGAGGGTTCCCTTGGTGTAATCGCCAGCGATGACTGGGTCGGGGTCAACGGGATCCGGGTCAACAGGATCGGGATCAACGGGATCAACAGGGGTGATGACGTGCAGTTCTGCCGTTGCGAGGTCGAAGGGTGTATTCTTCTTCGAGCCCCAGATGTAGTTAGCCAGGTCGGGATAGTCGATGAAGGGGTTGCGATTCTTCTGCACCAGGGCAGCACGTTCCTGACGCGTCATCTCCCATTCGCTGACAGGGTCCTGCTCGTTCCATTTCAGCAAGAGTTCCTGAAACTCGGGCTTGAGCGTGGGATAGGGCTCTTTTCGGAGTGCCACATCAACATCGCTGCGGTTCTGCCACTGGGCATCAGGATAGGCCGTGGCAACGTAAAAGTAGATGCGTGCAAAGTCGCCCTTGTACTCGTCGATGGGTTCAAACACCATCTTTCCACTGGCGCCCTTGCCTGTCTTCATGCGTTTGTTGCTGTATGAGACAGAGCCGATAACCACGCCAAGGGGATAGTTGCCTTTTGAACTGTTAGCTTGGCTTTCGGAAGGGAGTACCTGGAAGACGTCATTGTAGCAGCCAGGAGATCCGTCCCACCAGCTCTGAGGTACAGTGTGCTCTTTGTTCATTCCCGAGGGAGCATCACCATTACCTGTGAAGTAATGCACTTCTTCGCTGTAGTAGTCGAACACCTGATACTGTCCGGCTGCATTCTTCTTCCCTTCAATGTAGTCAATTTTTTCGTAAGAGACAAAGAGTTTCTTATAGTTTTCGAGATCCTTTCCTGTGTTGATGATGGTCTGCAAGCGACTCTTGAGGGTGGCGCCGCTGGTCTGGTCGATACTCTGGTAATAGTCAGCCGAGGGCTGAGCTACTGTCGCTGTAGCTACCGTAAGCAGTAAGAAAGATAAAAATGTACGATTTTTCATACGTTTAGATAGAACATTTTAGAGAAAATGATGCCCCTATGCACCACCTTTGAGGCGCATAGGGGCTTTAGGATTAGGGAATTGATTACTTCACGAAGACCTTCTTGCCGCCGATGATGTAGAGGCCGCCGCGTGTGATAGCGTTGACTTTCTGACCGGCGAGTGTGTAGATGTCACCGCTGAGGACTTCCTTGTCCATTGCGATGCCATTTACGCCAAGGCTTGTGCCGTCGATGATAGCGTCTTCGAGGTTCTTCACACCTGCTATGTTGAAGTAGTCTTCAATCGTGCCGAGGAGCAGAACTTCCTTGCCCACGTTAGCAGGGTTGTCCACGATGTTGAGCTTGTCACGCAGAGGTGAGCCAGCTGCCAAGGCAACAGGGACGCAGTCGCTGAGTTCGTAACCTCCTGCCACTGCCTTGCGTGCTTTCGAAGCGTTTTCAACAGGTGCAATGATGATATTCGACTTCACTTCCTTGTCAGCTCCGTCTTTACCTGCACCAGGATAGATACCCGTTGTGCTGAACTTGTCTTCAGTGAATGTACCATCTACGCAGCCGATGATGATACCGCGTACCCATACGGGGTTGCTGGGCTGCTTCGGTACCCAGAGGTGCTGAACATCTGCAAGGGTGTAAGGAACTTCCTGAGTGCCTTCGCCTTCGTACTCATACTGGGGCTCGTTGGCCAGCAGTTCGTCGCGGTTGATGGGATAGACTTGAACGGCTCCGTCGCGAACGGTAACAATCACACTCAACGAGTATGTTTCTTCAGTGCTGAATTCAATGCCACCGGCAACGCTGAACTGGTCCCAAAGCACGGCTTCATTGCCATTCTGGCTGATGCCAACAGATTTGCTATTGAGGGCGGACTCTGCAAAGAGAACATCTTCGAGTTTGACGAGACGGCTGGCAAATCCCATTGGTTCGGCAAGGATGTTGGCGAGTTCGGCTATATTAACTTCAACGTTGTTGCCTTCCGACTGAACCTGAGCATCCACCTTGGTGAAGGCCAGTTCAGGCAGACCGTGGTAGAGGTAGAGTTCACCTTCCATCGTTCCACCGATGATGTCGCCAGCCTTAGGAGCAAAGCCCTCAACGCTGCCGAAGAGCAGGAATCCTACAGTTTGTGTGGCTGCATCAGTAACGTAAATATTCTTTCCGCTTACGTAAGTAACGAGCAGAGGATTGTTTTGGAAGTCATAGGTTACCACTGCGTGTTCTTCAGTAGCAGCCGAAACCAGTTCATGAATGGTGTAGTAAGCATTCTCAACAGGCTGTTCACCACCACCCTGATCGAACTCATCCTTATTGATGGGATAGAGCTGAAGAACTCCGTCACGTACCGTGGTGATGAAAGTAGCTGTGTATTCGGCATCAGGATCGAAGGTAACGCCTGTAAGCACCTGGAACTGGTCGAACATAACAGCTTCATCGCCGTACTGGTTGATATTCACCTTCTTGTCCGTCAGAGCTGTGCCATCAATCATAAAGCTCTCAACTTTCACAAGCAAGCTGGCATTAGAAGCAGGGTCAGCCAACAAATCAGAAAGTTCTACGGGATTTGCCTCAATGGTCATGTTTTCCGAAACCTTTAGTGCCGTATTGTTAGAGCTGGGTACGAGTTCGGGCAATCCGTGGTAGGTGTAGAGTTCGCCAAAGAGGGTGCCTTGGAGCACATCTCCCACCTTCAGGTCTTCGGGCAGGCCATTGGTGCCGTAAAGCAGGAAGCCGCAACCTGTCGAAGTCTCAAGTACATAGACGTTTGATCCGTTGATGTAGGTAACAACCACATTAGAAACAGCGATATATGCCTCCTTGTGCGTGTCAGTAGCGGCTGCAGCGGCAGCAGAAATGGTTTCGTAACGGTCGGGCTCGACAACCACACCGCCCTGTCCGTTGAGCGAGAAAATGTAGTTGTCGCGATCCATTTCGCGTGTGGAGTTGAATAGCTTAAGCAGACCGTAAACAACCACTTGGTCGCCTACCTTTATATAATCTTCCGTGGTCATGCTTTCACCATTCAAACCTTTACCGCGGTAGATTTCCAACGTAACGTCGCTACCTTCGTCTGCAATAAAATAGGTAGCATTACCGTATTCAGAACCTGGAAGGTCTGTCATTTGACCATCCTTTTCAATACCCACCTGCGTGATGACACCCTTGACATAAACCTTTTCTGTGGGCAGAGTATTGCTATCAAACAGCAGCATAACGTCAGCCACAGTATAAGGATTCTGAGCCGTTCCGTCACCAGTGATATCACTCGTTGATACGAAAGTATAGGCTACCGTAACCGTTGTGCTCTGAGCACCCGTAGCATCAACAGCATAGGCTGTAATTGTAGCGTCTTCGTTAACAGTGAAGGGGGCTGTGTACTTCTCGAATGAAGCGCCAATCTGTTTGCTCACCCAGATTTCACAGCCATCCTGTGCCGTGATGGTCACGGTCTGGGGTTCTGTGTAAGTACCTGTAGCAGGAGTGATGACGGGAGCAGGAACGAAGACACCATCGTCGGATGTCGTCACCTGAATAGGTGAGTCGATGTCGAACTGACCAGCCTTTGTATTGCCGTCGGTGCCATAAGTTGCCTTATCGCCTACGGTGAAACTGACTTCCGAGGCGGAGCCTGTCCAAGTCACAGTCCAAGCATAAGCGTCGATGCTCACCTTACCTGTTGATGCTGTGATGTCTGTGAGGCGTTTTTTGCCCTGGGTACTGATTTTGAACACGATGGCAGTCATCGTCTTCTTTGTCGAGATGGTCAATGTACCCTTGGCATAGATGCGCAGGTCGCCAGCTGTAGCATTCACAGTTGGGTTGTTGGAGCCGTTATTCTTGACGGCTGTCATAGTGTAAGAATCAGTCTGGAGTGTGATTGTGGAATTCTCTGCTCCTGTGCCGATGTTCGACCAGTCGCTCTGTCCACTCCAACTGATTTCATCTGCCATGGCCGTGCCGCAGAGCATGAGTGCGACGGCAGTCATAGCGTACTTCATCGAAGTAAATAGTTTTTTCATAACGTTTTGTTTTTAGTAGTTAAACATATTAAGTGTATATTCGCTGCAAAATTACGCTTTTATTCTGATACGAACAAATTTTTATTCGAATAAAATATTATTTCACTCTAAATGAGTATAAACTTCACGCATTGTTCGGATAGACAAAAGTAATTGGGAAACGACTTGATGCGGATTGGCTCGATTGATTAAGTTAAAAAAAAAGGAATTTAACATTTTAGCCCACCATTTTTGTGGGAGAATTTCGGACGAAATAAGTGTTAAAAGTAGTGTTCGGAAAGATGCTTCGCGTCATAAACACACAAAAAAGTCACAAAGGAAACGTAAAAAATGAACATTAAGGGGCAATTATTGCCCAAAATATTGCCAAAACTCACTTTTGAAGAGTCGTCGGAGAGTAATCTGCTTGTCGGCAGAGCGCCGTCTGAGCATCGGCAGAGCGCCGTCTGAGCGTCGGCGTAGTGCCCTCTGAGAGTCTGCAGAGCGCCACCTGAGAGTCTGCAGAGCGCCGTCTGAGCGTCGGCAGAAGTGCCATCTTAGTGCCAGCCGAAGCGCCGTCTGCCGACAGCCAATGTGCCGTTTGCCGACGACAAAAGCGCCGTCTGCCGACATTCCGACGGCCGTTTGACGACGAAGTGCCGGTCGTTGGCTGTCTGGCAGACTTAACTTAGTGTCGAAGCTTGCGCGATTTGCAGGCAAAGGGTCGGCAACTGACTTTTTCGCGATTCTCAGACGTTTACGGCAATGAAGTGTAGTTAACGAAATCGCAACTAAGTCTATATCAAAATTAAACAGGTAAATTTGGTTTCAAAGAATTCGGATCAAATTGATCCAATTTATCGCCGAGGTGATTCATGTACGGCCTCTTTTCCGATATAGATAATCGTTGGCAGGTGGTCACTGAACCCATTAAGCCAAACGCCTCCAGCATGTGTACGTCGCGGATAGCCCTTGAACTGTCCTTCCTGCTGCAGCAGGTAGTCACGGTTAAACACCTCCTGACGAAGGAAGCGCAGACGAGCAGGGTCTTTATGGAGGAGCGTACCCGTCATGATAATCTGGTCGAACAGATTCCACTTGCCGTTATACTTCAACGTGCCTACACCTTGTTTGCGCAACACGTCCCACCAAGGGTTCCACAAGTCCTGCGGTTGACAGTCTGTTTGCTTGCGCTTGGCACCCAATGACACAGCCATCGACTTGTCGTCGGGGTCGTCATTCATATCGCCCATGATAATGATGTGGCTCTCCGGCTCCGTACGCTGCAGCGAGTCCTTAATCGCGCGAATCTGCGTACCACCCAGTTCACGATAGAAACTCGTGGCACCACGCGAAGGCAGGTGGTTCACAATCAGGTGCGTACGTTCGCCTCCCAACCATCCTGACATCACCAGGAAACCACGCGTTTTGTGTTCCGTTTCCCCCTCAGGATAAACGTATTGCACCAGTTTGTGCGACTCATACTTAAAGAACCTTGGGTTATAGAAAAAAGCACAATCAACACCACGACGGTCTGGTCCCTCCTCGTGAACAATCTGCCAGCCACGATCAGCCAACTCCGGTTCCTTGAGCAAGTCCTCCAGCACGCGACGGTTTTCAATTTCGCTTACTCCCACAACCGAAACGCCCCATGGCAGGCGGTCCTGAGCCAGGTCAGACAGCACGCGAGCCATGTTGTGGAGTTTACTGCGATACTTCATCGTTCCCCACTGGTTTCCGCCATCGGGCAGGTATTCATAGTCGTTCTTGTCCTCCACCTTCTGCTGCTGACCGTCCACCATTTCATAGCGGACATCATGGATGGTGTCGAAGAGGTTCTCAAGGTTGTAGAAGGCTACGGCATACACACGCATGCGGCGTCCTTCCTGTTGCTGAGCCTGAAGCGTAGTGCACGCCAAGAGCATCAGCACTGCTGTGAGGATGTGTGTCGTTTTCATGAGAGTGATATAGGTGATATTAAGTTGTTCTGTAAGGTAAAAAGTCATACGAACAGCACAAAGTTCGTGATAATTTTCTAGAAAGCAAGCGATTTTTGTATTTTTTTTGAAATTTTCTTAAAATGTTTCTCTCGTTCGCAAAAAAATTTTTACTTTTGCAAAGTTTACCATGAATGTTTTGCGGTAAGTGTAGAGTGCTATCACGAATTCACCACCCGCAGCAGCAATACGGTTCCCCTTCCTTTTGGGGGAGGGACAGAAAGAGACACTAACAAATTAAAATCAACTAAATAACAATCTATGAGAAAGAAACGTTTATTGCTCCTGCCGTTGCTGGCAGCTCCTGCCTGGATTTGGGCTCAGAATCCCACGCAGGCCGACAGCTTGGCACTGGCAGACGAGCAGGATGCGGAAGCGTTCGTCGTCTCGGACTTTGACGTCGATGAAGAGGGAATGTCGTCGCAGACAACCTCGTCGATGGCCTCCTACAACGAGGACTTGTTCCTGACAAAGACCAACTTCCGCTTCGGTCACAGCTACTACAACCCTCGTCATTATGAGCAGGGCTACCGCACAACGTTTGTCAACGGAGCTCCTATCAACGACGTGGAGCTGGGCGGCTTCCGCTTCTCGTCCGTCTTCGGCGGACTGAGCCATGTGACACGCAACCAGCAGGGCATCACCCTCTATGAGGAGAACTCGCTCAACTATGCCGATATCGGCGGAAGCAGCAACCTCAACCTGCGCGCCAGCCAGTTCGGTGCCGGCAACCGTGCCACACTCTCGCTCACCAACCGAAACTACATCGGACGTCTGCAGTTCACCCATGCATCCGGACTTAAGAACGGATGGGCCTGGGTTATCTCGGCTGGCGGGCGCTATGGCGAAGAAGGTAATGCCAAGGGTACCTACCTCAAGAGCGCAGCCCTCTTCCTCGCTGTCGAGCGCCAGTTCAACCTCCACCATTCGCTCTCGCTCTCGCTGATGGCTGCTCCCACCGAGCAGGCTACGGCAAGCTGGACCACCGAGGAAGCATACTGGCTCGCCAATTCGCACTACTACAACCCCTATTGGGGCTATCAGAATGGTAAAAAAAGAAGTTCGCGCGTGCGTAAGACTTTCGAACCGACAGCCTTCCTTACTTGGGACTGGAACATCGACGACCGCACCAAGCTGACCACCACAACCATCTTCCGCTATGCCAAGTATGGCCAGACCTACATCAACCGTACCAACAACGCCGCCGACCCACGTCCCGACTACTACCACTACATGCCTTCGAGCGTGTTCAAGGTCTATAAGGATGTGCCCGACGAATGGCAGTTGTACGAATGGCAGAACTATGTTGATTTCTGGCGTGCATCCGAGGAAAACCGCCAAATCAACTGGGACAAAATGTACATGATCAACCACAATAGTGTGGCTGAAGGTGGCGAGGCCGTCTATTACCTCGAAGAGGGCCACAACGACCAGCTGGCGTGGAACTTTGCCTCGACCTTTAACAAACGTTTCAGCCAGCAGTACAAGATGGACCTTGGACTGAACTTGAACCACACGACCGGTAAGCACTACAAGACCATGAACGACCTGCTGGGCGCGAACTACCACACCGACACCGACCGATTTGCATCGAGCGATTTCGGTGCCTACAGCCCTGAGGCTCAGAACGATCTTGACAACCCCAACCGACGCATCTTCCAAGGCGACAAGTTCGGCTACAACTACAATATCTATGTCAACAAGGCACAGCTTTGGACTACACACGCTTACAACAAGGACAAGTTTTCGCTCGTGCTCAGCGGCAACATCAGCGGAACCACCATCCAGCGCGAAGGTCTCATGCGTAACGGTCGTTCACCCCTCCACTCGAAGGGACACAGCGAGACTGCCAAGTTCCTTTCGGGTGGTGCGAAGTACCAGCTGGGTTACAAATTCGATGCACACAGCCAACTGAACTTCGGCGGTGGTTTTGAATATCGTCCGCCATTGGCCAACCGTGCCTTCATCGACCCACAAATCAAGAACGACTTTGTCAACGGCCTGGAGAACGAGTTCATCTTCCACCTCGACGCCAACTACAAGTTCAGCTTCGGACGCCTGGACGGTATGCTCAAGGGCTACTACACCCAGTTCACCGACCAGGTGGAGCAGACACAGTTCTTCGACGACATCAAGCAGAAATACTCCTACCTCACAATGACCAACGTGGAGAAACTCCACTATGGTGTCGAACTGGCTCTGCAATATAACTTCACCAGCAACTTCTCACTCGACTTTGTGGGTGCCATCGGCGATGCCAAGTATCGCAACAATGCCGATGCCTTCATCACCTACGACAATGCCGACGAGGTACAGTTCTGGGACGAAGTGCACGACACACCCCTCAAGGTCATCACCGATGGTATGCGCGTAGGTTGCACCCCGCTCACAGCGCTCTCGTTCGGAGCCAAGTACAACATCAGCGGTTGGTTCTTCGAAGCCCGATTGAACTATTACGATCGCTCGTACATCTACTTCTCGCCCTACCTGCGACTCTCCGACGTCATCCCCGACGTCTCTCCCACCTTCATCGAGAAAGTGGGCGAAGGATGGTCGTTCACCAGCGAAGACCTTGCCTACAGCGGTGTAGCACTGCTCAACAAGGCTGATGCCGATGGCAATGTTACCGTCAACCGCTACATCCCCAAGAAGCAGGAAAAGTTCAAGAGTGCCTGGATGCTCGACCTGAGCATTGGTAAGTTCATCCGTTTCCACGGAGGCAAGAGTTTG
Organism: uncultured Prevotellaceae bacterium; assembly: GCA_900319385.1. Classification (GTDB taxonomy): domain Bacteria; phylum Bacteroidota; class Bacteroidia; order Bacteroidales; family Bacteroidaceae; genus UBA3839. The sequence continues at coordinate 84,191 of ONOG01000010.1, forward strand.
AGCATCAACCTCAACCTCACCAACGTAACCAACAACAAGAACATGGTGCTGCGTGGACGTGAGGAAAACCGTAACGACAACACTGACAAGACAGGCAAGACCAAGCAGTACGACTTCGGACGCAACCCGAAGTATATGTACGCTTATCCTTTCAATGCCTTCCTCAACTTGAACTACCGTTTCTAACCTAACACCTATATTATATTATAAAGCGTATGAAAAGGAATCACATCATCATAGCCACCGTGGCACTCGGACTGAGCTTCTCACTGGCATCGTGCAACAAGTTCGACTACTCCGAGCCTGACACCAGCCACGACGTCTATACGCAAGATCAGGAAGCCACCGGTTGTACCACCACGCTTGCTCAGCTCAAGCAGGACTACCGAAATCTTCTCTCTGCACAGAACAACTTCAAAAAGATTGACGAAGATGTCACCTTCGACGGCTATGTCTGTGCCAACGACATCACCGGTAACCTCTACCAGAGCATCTATGTGCGCAAGATTGACGCCGACGGCAACGACAACACCATCGTCGTCGGAGTGAACGACAACAGCCTCTGGACCACCTACCCTGTCGGCACACACGTCAAAGTTAAGCTCAACGGGCTCTACCTCGGCACCTACAGCTACGTGCCCAAAGTCGGAATGCCCTACATCACCAGTAAAGATAACACACGACTGGGAGGCATGGCCAAGTTCATGACCGACAGCTATATCGAGGTTATCGGATTCAACGACAAAGCCCCCGAAACCAAGCCCATCGACATCGACGCTGCATGGTTGGCACAGGGCAAGCAGAATCCCTCGTTCATGTACCAGTGGGCCCCTACCCTCGTGCGTCTGCGCAAAGTACGCATCACAGGCAACTACGTCAGTGGCGCACGCCGCAAGGTCTATGCCGTCTATGACGACAAGGACGCCGGTAACGGTGTGAACGACTCCATCTGGATTGGCAACACACCCTACTGCCTGCGCCAGAGCGTGCTTTCCAGCTTCTCGTCCGACACTATCCCCAGCGGATATGTCGATGTCGTAGCCGTGCTCTCACGCTACAACGACTGGCAGTTCTCGCTACGCAGCAACAAAGACCGCAGTGTCGAAGGTGCCGACGACGGAGATGTGCAATACTCCGACGGACACATCGACTACAAATAAAGTCATAACACACGATACGATAACAATAAAATCACAACCAATATGAAAAGTATTCTCAAAAAACTGCTCATGCCTGTCCTGGCCCTCGGCTTGCTGACGGCATGCGACGATGTACCCGCACCCTACTACCTGCTCACCCGACAGCCGCAGCAGGGGGTCATCTTCGAAGAGTCCTTCTCCAACAGCCTCGGCAAGTGGACCGTGTTCAACGAAACGGCCGACGGATACGAATGGACCAACAACTACAACACAGCCTACATCAGCGGCTACCAGAATTCCGTGAACAAGGCAACAAAGACATGGCTCGTGTCGCCGGCCATCGACCTCACTGACATGGAGCAGGCCTACGTCGTCTATGAGTATGTGCTGCGATTCAAGCGTACGACCACCAAGGAGCAGCTTCTCGTCAGCACCGACTACAGCGGTGACCCCACCACCTGCCACTGGGAACTCCTCGACATCACACTGAAGGAAGGCACCGACTATACCACCTTCTCGACTGCCGGAGCCAACCTGCCCACCGATGTCATGGGACAGAAGAAAGTCTATCTCGCTTTCTACTACGAAGCTCCCGACAACGAGGCCAGCACCTGGGAAGTGCGCAACCTCAGCGTCAAGGAAGGCACCTATGAGGGTGAATCTACTCCCGAGGTCGATGCCATCTTCTTCAGCACACTCCTTGGCGAGACAGCAGACTTCACCGCACAGCCCTTCAGAATGCAAGACGGCACTACCTTCGATGTCTGGAAGAACAGCTCAGCCTATGGTTGGGTCGCAACCGGCTATGACGCCGACGCCAGCACCGAGGCAGCCCGTGTCTATCACGCCGGCGAAGCATGGCTCTTCTCGCCCGACATCCAGCTGCCCGAAGGCGACAGCTACCTCCAGTTCATGCACGCCCTCAACTATCGTAACCGCGAAGGGCTGGCAGTCTATGTAGGTGTGGTTGACGGCATAGAAGAAGTTCCTGGACAGACCGTCATGCCCAACTGGACCGAGCTCGACGTAGCATGGCCCGCAGGTAACAACTGGACCTATATCACCTCGGGCGATATCTCGCTCAGCGAATTGGCAGGTCACAAAGTACGCTTCGCCTTTAAATACACAGGCTACAGCGATGGTTGTGCTACCTGGGAAATCAAGAACTTCGGCGTTTATGAAGGCACAGGCCAGCAGCCCGTCCAAGTCGATACCGAAGGTTCGGGCACACTCGAAGACCCCTACACCGTAGCCGATGCACTCCTGCTACTCAGCAGCGGTGCTGTACCAAGCGACGAAGTCTTTGTACGCGGACAGATTACACGGCTTGGCGATGCCAAGGGAGCCGACCTACCTGGCAACAGCTTTGGCAACGCTACCTACTTCATCAGCGACGTCGATGCCGCTGGCGCACCCACGGGCACCCCCCTCGAAGTGTATCGTGGCTATGGACTGGGCGGCGAACATATGACGAAAGCCGACTATATCAAGGTAGGCGACAATGTCATCGTTGGCGGACAACTCGTACTCTTCAACGGAAAGACCCCCGAGTTTACACAAGGCAGCAAGATTTACGAGCTCAACGGCAAAGCTGCTCCCAAGGAAGATTATGGCACACCCACCGGTTCTGGTACCAAGGCTGATCCTTACAACGTTGCAGCCACCATCGAACTCATTAACAAGGTGGGCAATAAGGAGTCGGAAGTAGTCTATACCAAGGGAACCATCGTTCAGTTGGGCGACGACAAGGGAGCTGACAAGCCAGGCAACTCGTTTGGCAACGCCACCTACTTCATCGCCGACCCCGAGAACAACGTCAAGCTCGAAGTATATCGCGGCTTTGGCCTCGGCGGTGCAGACATCAAGGAAGGCGACATCAACGTGGGTGACGAAGTAATCGTCTATGGTAAGGTTATCTACTATGGCAACCACACTCGCGAGTTCACACAGGGTAGCAAAATCTACTCCATCAACGGAAAGACCGAAGACGATATTCCCACAGCCACACCTAAGGGCAGTGGTACCCTCGAAGACCCCTACAATGCAGCAATGGCCAACCAAGTTGCCTCGGCACTCGCAAAGAACGGAAAGACGGGCGAAGTTTATATCGCAGGCAAAGTCGCCAGCATCAAGGAGAACTACAGCACCGCATACGGCAACGCCACCTTCTACATCAGCGACGACGGCACCACGACCTCGCAGTTCTACGTATTCCAAGCCCTCTACCTCGGCAACAAGAAGTATGAGTCGGGCACCCAGCTCAAGCAGGGCGACGACGTTGTTATCTGCGGCAAGCTCACCAACTATCAAGGTAACACACCCGAGACCTCCAAGGGTGAAGCTTACCTCTACTCACTCAACGGACAGACTGGCGGTCCCGAACCACAGCCCCAGCCCGCTGGTGGTACCTACGACGAGCCCTTCACCGTGCAACAAGCACAGGAGGCATGGGTTGATGGGAAGAAACTCAACACCTACGTCACTGGCTATATCGTAGGCTTCGTAGAGGGTTCAAAATATGAGGAAAATGCACTCTTCCAGTACGACGCATTCGAAAAGGCTGCTGCCCTCAAAGCAGCAGGAAAATCAGCGCCTACCAACATTCTCGTCTCATACACCCCGCAAGCCACCAGCGTCGAGCAGTGCATCCCCGTCCAACTACCATCAGGCGAAATCCGCAACCAGCTCAACCTCATGGATAACTCCGATGTACTCGGAGCAGAAATCAAACTCTACGGCTCGCTTGAAACCTTCTTCAAGGTGGCAGGCATCCGCTCTACCAGCTATGCCGAATTTACAGTGTACGACGCCACAGGAAGCGTCACCACCAAGACCATCGGCACACGTCCCGACTCTGCCAAGAAACGTTTCATCAGAAAGAAGAAATAAATGAACAAGCAATTCACTCTGACCATGCTAGGCATCTGCACGCTGAGCATGGTCACACTCCTCACCTCCTGTAAGGACGACAACGAAGACCTGTACGACCAGACAGGCATCATCGTCGTGGACTACAATGGCCCCAACGCCTACGAAGAACCAACCGAGGGAGGCGAGAGTGCTAACAACACATGGACAGGCAATCCTGCAGCCTTGGGCTACGAAGTGCCTGCACTGCGACAGGGCGACGGTATCTACTTCGTAAGCCACGATGCACGCATCAGCGACGAAACCTCGACCACAGCCCAGAACTACTGCCTCGAGTGGGATGCATCGGCCATGCACAGCCGCTGGGTGGCCTTCGTCTTCGACAACGACAACAAGGCTCGCCGAGTAAGCCGTACGAATGCTTGGAGCGAAGACCCCTCGCTGCCCCTCGAAGTGCGACTCTCCACCAGTTCCTACTCAGGCTCTGGTTACACACGCGGACACATCTGTGCCTCCGCCGACCGTCTCAACTCCACACAGGCTAACCAGCAGACCTTCTACATGTCCAACATGACTCCGCAGCTCTACGACTACAACGGCGGCTACTGGGCAGTGCTCGAAGCCATCGTACAAAGCTGGGGACGTAGCACCCGCTACAGCAAAGTCTATGTCTGCAAAGGAGGCACCATCCGTGACGACCAACGACTCGGCACTTTCAATACCACCAGTGCCAACGGTCGTAGCGTCCGTGTCGCAGTGCCCAAGTACAACTTCATGGCTGTCCTCGCACAGACTACGGCTGGCTCCTACCAAGCTGTCGGATTCTGGATGGAGCACAAAGACTACGTCGATGCCAAAGGCGAGAATTACAGCTCCGACCACCGCGCACCCAACTACCTCATGAAGTCTCATGCCATGAGCATCAAACAACTCGAAAGCCTCACTGGTATCAACTTCTTCTGCAACCTCGACGACGCTGTTGAACGTCCCGTCGAAAGCTCCTACAGCGAGAATGCTTGGAACTGGTAGCCAGATTCCCCCTCACAGATCACTACACCGCAGTGCCACTTCATCCGCACTGCGGTGTTATTTTGTCCTTATTACATAATCTAAAAATCTAAAATTTAATTATTTTACCCAAACCATGCACACCCTATCATGATTTTTTGTAAATTTGCCAAATAAATGATTTTTTCCGACATGACACAACGCAGAACTAAGGAAAACAAACAACGTAACAACGCTGTCGGCAAACCCCAGACGGCTGCCAATCCCCCAGCCCGTGGTTCGAAATCTGTTCCCCGAGCCATCACTCTCACACCGATTCTCCGCTTCCTCATCCCCACCCTGCTCTTTTGCATCTTTGCCCTATTTGCCTACTGGCTCTTGGCTGTGAAGAATGCCGACTACCTCTATGCCGTGCAGGAACACTCGCTGTGGGTCGGTGACCACTCGTTTTGGGACGACAAAATGATGGTCGTTGGCGGATGGGCACAATGGCTCGGCTGCTACTTCACCCAGTTCTTCTACTATCCTGCCCTCGGTACACTTCTTCTTCTACTCCTATGGGCTGCCATCTTTGCTTTGTTTATGCATACGCTGCGCATCAGGACCCTCTGGAGCAGTCTCGTCCTCGTACCCCTTTTCGCACTCCTTCTCAGCGAGGTTGACCTCGGCTATTGGCTCTACTACATGAAACAGCCTGGTTACTGGTTTGCACAACCTGTTGCCATCCTCACAGCCCTGCTCGCACTTTGGGGCTTCCAAGCCCTTTCACGCCTGCAGCGACGCCGTGGACTCATGCAGTGTGCCTACATCCTCCTCTCCACCCTTGCCCTCTATCCCCTCATCGGCTTCTGGGCACTCATTGCCGATGTATGGATGGCTGCCCTGGCCGCGCGTAAAGACGGATGGCGTCGCACACTCCCACTTTGGGGAGGCCTCCTTGTTGCCATGCTCATTCCCCTGCTCTACTACCAACTCTACACCCGCATGCGCCTCGAAGATGCCTGGACCGTCATGCTCCCCTATTTCCAGAACGACACCGCGATTTCTTTCTGGCTCACCGTCCCCTTTATCCTCGTCGCCATCTGGCCCCTGATCCTACTCCCTTTCCAAGGTTGTAAAGAAAATCAGACAGAAGTCCGACGCAACCACTTTATCAGTGCGCTCACCGCTTCCGCTGTCCTGATTGCCGGCCTTTGCCTCACCACACGACATTTCTCCTACGACAACTATAACTACAAAGCCGAACTGCGCATCTACCGTGCCATTGACGAATGCCGCTATGACGACGTGCTCACTGAAGTGCGTCAGGCACCAGGCGCCATTACCCGACAGATGGTGATCGCCAAGAACATCGCCCTCATGCACAAAGGCATCTGTGGCGACAACCTCTTCCGCTATCCCAACACAGGCGAACCACCCTATGTGTTCGACTCTCTGCGCGTCCACCTTGTCCAAACCTGCGGCACACAGATGTACTACAACTACGGCAAGTGCAACTTTGCCTGCCGCTGGGCCATCGAGAACAGCGTGGAATTTGGCTACGACGTCAACCAACTCAAAATCCTCGTCCGCACCAGCATGATGTCGGGCGAGTTCCGTGCTGCACAAAAGTACCTCAATACCCTCCACAACACTACTTTCCAGTGCCAGTGGGCTGATGAGTGGCAAGCCATGCTCGATGACCGCCAGAAGTATTACCAATCTGCAGAATACCGCAATATCCACCCCATGACCCTCTTCAACAACACACTCGACGGCGACGAAGGTCTCTGCGAGATGTATATCATCAACTACTTCAGCCACGTCCATAAATCGACCCCAAAACTTCAGGAACAGACGCTCGTCTTCGCCCTCATACAGAAAGACATACAGATGTTCTGGCCCCGCTTCTTCCGCTATGCCGAAATGCATGAGCAGGAAACCATGCCCATTCACTATCAAGAAGCAGCCTACCTGTACGGACAACTCGAACACCAAGTCGATATCAGCAATATGCCCTTCGACCCCGAACGCATCGTTAATCGTTATGCAAGCTTCAACCAAGCTACCCAGCAACTGCTATCCCAGGGCATGGACACCAAGCAAGTAGGCGAAGCCACTAAAGCCACCTTCGGCGACACCTTCTGGTGGTTCTACTTCTTCTGCCGCGACATCCATTCCTATTAAGCTAACACAAATGATTCACCCATAGCCAATCCCCTCACTCGATATGAAACCTCTCACTCACGCCTTGCGAACATTTTTCCCCACCTTTGGAGCTGGCATCGGAATCCTTCTGCTCCTACTCACAGCGTGTACCACACACCCCGACGTGCCCACCGAGTACACCTCAGTCAGCCGTCAACCTGTCATATATCCTGACTACACCGACGTTGTCGTCCCACCCAACATCGCTCCCCTCAACTTCAAACTTATGGAAGGATGCGAACACTGTGTGGCGCGCATCACTGATGCAAAAGGCAACAGCCAGACCTATGGCGACCGCTACAACGTACTCTTCCCTGAAAACGAATGGCATGAACTCATCGCAGCCTCGACAGGCCAGCAGATGAAAGTTGAAGTATTTGGTCAGAACAAAGATGGTAAATGGCTTTCATTCAAACCTTTTACGATAACCGTTGCCAACGATAGCATCGATCCCTACATCTCCTACCGCAGCATTGCGCCCTCCTATGTAGCCTACGAAATGCTCACTATCAACCAGCGCAATCTGAGCAACTTTGACGAGCGCGAAATTTATAACAACATGATTGTCTCGGCCGAAGACAATGGACAGTGCATCAACTGCCACTCCTACCAAAACTATGGCACACAGAACATGTAATTCCATATGCGTCAAGGCAACGGCGGAACCATGATCGTCTATAATGGCAAGCCACAGAAAGTCGATCTCAAGACAGACTCCACCATCTCGGCAGGAGTCTATCCTTCCTGGCACCCTACACTCCCCCTCATCGCCTACTCTACCAATGCCACGGGACAATCGTTCCACACCAAGAGTCACGCAAAGATCGAAGTGGAGGACTCACGCTCCGACCTTATCCTCTACGACATCGAACGCAACGAAGTCAGCCACATCGAAAATGACACGACGGAATTTGAGTGTTTCCCAGCCTGGACGCCCGATGGCAAAACGCTCTACTACTGCTCCGCTCACTTCGAGTTTGCCGACAGCGGCAACCACGAAACTCAGGTCATCGACCGCTATAAAGACATCAAATACGACATCTACCGCAAATCCTTCGACCCTGCAACCCATCGTTTCGGGGCACACCAGCTCGTCTATTCCGCCTCAGCTAAAGGACGCAGTGCCACTTTTCCACGCATCAGTCCAGACGGACGCTACCTGCTTTTCGGAGAGGGAGAGTTCGGCTGCTTCCACGTTTGGCATCCAGATGCCGACCTCCACATCATCGACCTTCAGACCATGAAGGAGCGCAAACTGGAGAACATCAACTCCAACCGTGCAGAGAGTTATCATTCATGGTCGAGCAACGGTCGGTGGATGCTCTTTATTTCGCGTCGCGACGACAGCAACTTCTCCCGTCTTTATATGGCCTACTTCGACCGACAGGGCCGTGCACACAAAGCCTTTGAACTGCCCCAGCGCGATCCCTCTTTCTACGACTTTTACTTGCGGTCCTACAACGTACCCGAGTTCATGCGTGAGCCTGTCAGTGTCACACCCCAGGAATTTGCTAGCATAGCCAAGAAAGCACCCAAGAAAGCTAAGTTCGTAAGCCGCTAAACCGCTTCAGACATAAACACGAACTTTCATAAACAAAGAAACGGATGCATAGTGAAAATGCATCCGTTTCTTTAGATATTTATTTGTGATCCGCTTGGGGCTCGAACCCAAGACCCCAACATTAAAAGTGTTGTGCTCTACCAACTGAGCTAGCGGATCTACCTCTTAGCTTTCAGCCTCAACACAGCCCCTTTTACAGAACTGCTCCTCCAAAAGCGGTGCAAAGGTACGACATAAAATTGAAAATTGAAAATTGAAACTTAAAAATTTTGCAGAAAAATGAAAAATGTGGAAAAAACACCGTGGTTTTGTTCGAAATTCGAAATAGAAAGCGTAACTTTGCAGCCGTTTATTCCTCGCAGCGAAATCTGTTGTCCGCTGCCGTGTGCTTGAACACCACGTAAAAAACAAGAAGTATGAAACAAAATCGTTTGGTCAGTGTATCCTTCATGATTATGGGGATACTGTTCTGTGTGTGCCTCGTCGCATCTAATCTGCTGGGCACTAAAATCCTTCAGGTGGGACCGTTCCCGTTGACCGCGGGTGTTATCGTGTTCCCCGTCTCGTACATCATCAATGACTGCATCGCCGAGGTGTGGGGATTTCGAAAGGCTCGTCTCATTATCTGGATGGGATTCCTGATGAATTTCTTCGTAGTCGCCTTAGGTGGCATCGCCTCTGTCATCCCAGCCCCACCGTTTTGGCAGGGCGAAGAGGCATTCACCTTCGTATTCGGTTTGGCACCTCGCATAGCCGTAGCCAGTCTGTCTGCCTTCCTCGTAGGATCTTTCCTTAATGCCTGGGTGATGAGCCGCATGAAGCTCCGCGACCGTGAACGACGCTTCTCACTCCGTGCTATCCTCTCGACGCTGGCAGGTGAAAGTGCTGATTCACTCATCTTCTTCCCCCTGGCTTTCGGTGGACTGATGCCTGCTTCGGAATTGGCAAAAATGATGCTCATGCAGGTGTCGGCCAAAACGCTCTACGAAATCATTGTCTTACCGCTGACCAACATCATTGTCAAATATATCAAGCGCAGTGAGCAGATCAGTGTGTATGACGAAAATATTTCCTATAACATATTTAAGGTAAATGAATTATGATTCTTGACCACAGAAAGGCTTTAGTTGTTTTCTCTGGAGGACAGGACAGCACAACTTGCTTGTTTTGGGCGAAGAAGCATTTCGACGAAGTACGTGCTCTTTGCTTTCGATATGGACAGAAACACGAGGTGGAGGTGGACATAGCACGGGGTATTGCCGAGAGAACTGGGGTTCCATTTGAAGAAAAAGACGTCCATTTCATCAGTCAGTTGAGTTCCGGCTGTTCTCTGACAGATACTTCGATTCAGATGGACGAGGAACGACGTGGCAACCTACCGCCCAACACATTTGTACCTGGTCGTAACCTGTTCTTCCTATCCATCGCTGCAGTCTATGCACGTGAGCACGGCATCATGAACATCGTCACGGGGGTGTCGCAAACCGACTTTAGCGGCTATCCCGACTGTCGTGACTCCTTCATCCGTTCGCTGAATGTGGCACTCAACCTCGCAATGGAGGAACAGTTTGTCATCCATACACCACTCATGTGGATTGACAAGGCTGAAACCTGGAAATTGGCCGATGAATTGGGAGTTTTTGACATTGTTCGCAACGAGACGCTCACTTGCTATAATGGCATCAAAGGCGACGGCTGCGGACTTTGTCCTGCCTGCAAACTGCGTCGTCACGGTCTGGAAGAATACTTAAAACAAAGGAGAAATTACTAAAAAGAAAAAAGACTCCCATGAATAAGGAACGCGAAACGGAAGGCTTGCACGCCTTAGGTCGAAAGACGGAATACCGTCAAGACTATGCCCCTGAAGTGCTGGAAACGTTTGTCAACAAACACCCTGACAATGACTACTGGGTGCAGTTCAACTGCCCAGAGTTTACCTCACTCTGCCCCATCACTGGCCAGCCTGACTTTGCCGAGATACGCATCAGCTACATCCCTGCCGAGCGGATGGTTGAGAGCAAAAGTCTTAAACTCTATCTCTTTAGTTATCGCAACCACGGCGACTTCCACGAAGATTGTGTTAATAAGATCATGAAGGACCTCATCCGTCTGATGAATCCAAAATACATCGAAGTCACCGGCATTTTTACTCCTCGTGGCGGTATCAGCATCTATCCTTATGCCAACTTCGGTCTGCCTGGCACCAAGTATGAAGAAATGGCTCAGTATCGTATGATGAACCACGGCTTGAAGTGAGTTGTGCGAAAAACTTTATCTTTCTTTTTGTTTTTCAATCACATTATCGTAACTTTGCAGCATATTTTGCATCTTTAAGGTAAAAAAAGATTCATGATTGAGAAGCATATCGTGCTGGACGATGTCGACCTGTTGACATTCTATGGGGTGAACAACATTCACCTCCAGATGCTCAAGGCTCTCTATCCGAAACTACGCATCGTGGCCCGCGGCAACATCATCAAGGTGCTGGGCGACGAAGTCGAGATGTGTGCCTTCGAGGAGAATGTTGAACGCATGCGCCAGCACTGCATTCAATATAATTCACTGAACGAAGAAGCCATCCTCAGCATCGTGAAGGGAGAAACGCCCAATGGAGGGGGGCATGGCGACGCTTCGGCCATTGTTTATAGCGTCACGGGAAAACCTATCGGTGCCCGTAGTGACAACCAGCGGCTGCTGGTCGAAGCTTATGAGCAGAATGACATGATCTTCACCGTCGGACCAGCCGGATCGGGCAAAACCTATGTGAGTATTGCGCTGGCGGTGCGAGCACTCAAGAACAAAGAAATCCGCAAGATTATCCTCTCGCGACCAGCTGTCGAAGCAGGTGAAAAACTTGGTTTCCTCCCTGGCGACATGAAAGAGAAAATCGACCCATATCTTCAGCCGCTGTACGATGCTTTGCAAGACATGATTCCAGCGCAAAAACTGACGGAATACATGGAGCAGAACGTGATTCAGATTGCTCCTCTTGCTTTCATGCGTGGCCGCACCCTCAACGACGCTGTGGTCATACTTGACGAGGCACAGAACACCACTACACAACAGATGAAGATGTTCCTCACCCGTATGGGGCAGAACACCAAAATGATCATCACGGGCGACATGACGCAGATTGACCTGCCTCGTGCCGTCCGTTCTGGTTTGAAGGAAGCCCTCATCGTCCTGAAAGACGTCAAAGGTATTTCTTTCGTTGAAATGAGCGAAAAAGACATTGTTAGACACAAGCTCGTCACCCGCATCGTCAATGCCTATGACGACTACGACCGTCGTCGCAAGGAGGCTGAACCCACCCTGTTTTAGTACACTTCCATCACTGTACATTCAACTTTCAACAATAAACACTCTACACTTATGAAAGCCCTCACACGTACCGACTTCCAGTTTCCTGGACAGAAGAGCGTTTACCACGGCAAGGTCCGTGACGTTTACAACATCAACGACGACATCATGGTCATGGTGGCAACCGACCGCATCTCCGCTTTCGACGTCGTTCTGCCCAAAGGCATCCCTTTCAAGGGACAAGTGCTCAACCAGATTGCAGCACGCTTCCTCGAGGCATCAAAAGACATTGTACCAAACTGGCTCCTCGCTACCCCAGATCCCATGGTCAGTGTCGGACTGAAGTGCGAGGGCTTCCGTGTCGAGATGATTATCCGTGGTTACCTTACCGGCAGTGCATGGCGTGAGTACAAATCTGGTGCCCGAGAGATTTGTGGCGTAAAACTGCCCGATGGAATGAAGGAAAACGAACGTTTCCCACGCCCCATCATCACTCCCACAACCAAGGCAGACGAAGGACACGACGAAAACATCTCGAAGGAAGAAATCATAGAGCAAGGCATCGTCAGCCGTGAAGACTACGAGCAGATGGAACAATATACTTATGCCCTTTTTGACCTTGGCACACAGATTGCAGCTGAGAAAGGACTGATTCTGGTTGATACCAAGTACGAATTTGGTAAGCGCGACGGAAAAGTTTATCTCATTGACGAAGTGCATACACCCGACTCCAGCCGCTATTTCTATGCCGATGGCTACGAAGAAAAATTCCTTAAAGGAGAACCTCAGCGACAGTTGTCTAAAGAATTTGTACGACAGTGGCTTATCGACCACAACTTCATGAACCAGCCTGGGCAGCAGGTTCCTGAAATGACTGATGAATTCGTTCAGAGCATTTCTGACCGCTACATCGAATTGTACGAACACATTGTCGGTGAGCCTTTCCACAAGGCTGAGAACACCGAGGACCTTGCAGCTCGTATTGAAAAGAACGTCAACGACTATCTCGCACAATTGTAACGTGTACGCACAAGAGGAAGTCAAGCCCTACGGCCAGGAAGGATCGAAGCGCAAGCAGGTGGAGCGGATGTTCGATGAAATTGCACATTCCTACGATCCACTCAACCATACACTTTCCCTTGGGGTGGACCGTCTGTGGCGTCGTGATGCCATCAACTATCTGCATCAGCACGCCACACAACCACCGAGACAGCTGCTCGATGTGGCTACAGGTACGGGCGACTTCGCTCTTTTAGCCGCTGAAAAACTTCAGCCAGAGCACATCACTGGCATCGACATCTCAGAGGAAATGATGCGCATCGGTCGTGAGAAGATTCAGAAGAAAGGTCTTGCAGATAGGATAAAACTACAGTACGAAGATTGTTCCTGTATGTCGTTTGCAGACAATCAGTTTGATGCAGTCATTTCGTCTTTCGGACTAAGGAATTTTCAGAATCTTGACCAGTGCCTGCAGGAAATGTTTCGTGTCTTGAAACCAGGTGGACTGCTGGTTGCGATAGACCTCTGTTCACCTACGTCGTTCCCCATGAAGCAGCTCTTCTGGTGCTACAAGCATGTCGCCATGCCCGTCATCGGACGTTTCATCTCACACGACCGCCATGCTTACACCTACCTGCCCGCCACAATGGATGCCATCCCTCAAGGCGATGCTATGGTAGCCATTTTCGAGAAAGCAGGTTTTCAGAATGTGCGATTTCAACGGCAGATTTTCGGTATGAGTATGCTCTATGCTACAGAAAAGATCTAACTTCTCAACACCAATACATATAGTGTATTATGGACAAGTACGGACTCATTGGCTATCCACTCGGCCATTCGTTTTCTAAAAGTTATTTCACTGACAAATTTTCCAGTGAAAGCATCAATGCCGAGTATGTGAATTTCGAGTTGCCCTCTATCGAGGACTTCCCTGTCATCGTCAATTCCTACAAGACGCTCAAGGGGTTGAACGTCACCATCCCCTACAAGGAAAAGGTGTTGCCCTACCTTGACAACATCAGCAAGGAGGCGCGCGAGATTGGAGCCGTCAATGTGATTCGTGTCGAGCATAAAGGCAACGGCGTGCGCCTGCATGGCTACAATTCCGATGTCATAGGATTTGCTGACAGCATAGAACCACTACTCAAGCCCCACCATAAGAAAGCACTCATCCTGGGTACAGGTGGTTCGTCGAAAGCCATCCATTATGCTTTGACCAAGAAGTTGGGACTGGAAGTTATCTTTGTGTCACGTTATCAACGTCCAGGCACGGTCACTTACCAAGACCTTGATGCGGCTGCAATTCGCGAATACGAAGTTATTGTAAATTGCACGCCTGTTGGCATGTACCCAAATACAGAAGAAGCCCCTAACATCCCCTATGATGCACTGACCGAAGAAAACCTGCTTTTCGACCTTATCTATAATCCAGACCCGACCCTCTTTCTGCGCCGTGGTGCTGAGCATGGGTCACAGACCAAGAGTGGACTGGAGATGTTGATTTTACAAGCCATGGCTTCCTGGCGTTTTTGGAATGAATAGTCATGCCACCACGGAAGTCCACATCATCAAAAAAGTCGAATCCATCGAAGAAAATAGATTCTTCGACCTCTGAACCGAAACGCCACCATCCGCGCTTCGGTTTCTGTCTGTTTGAAATGCTTTTAATCCTACTTTTTGTCGCTACTGTTAGTATATTCGGAATCAGTTACTTTGTGTTACGTCAGTCCGTATGCCCCAACACTTGGAACAGTGAAACGTTTTGTAATTCGGTCCAAAACGATGAGGAGTCGCTGGCTATCATGCAGAGCGACTATCCCTTTCTGCGCCGCTGGATACGCGGACTCCGAGCATACCACCAGCTAAAGGAAACTAAGCTCTATGCTGATGTAGACTCTACCCTGCTCCACGCCTATTACATTCCGGCATCGAAGCCCACACCGAACACAGCTATTGTACTACATGGCTACAAAAGCAAGGCACTCGAGATGCTTCACATCGCCTATCTCTATCACCACGATCTCGGATTCAACGTCGTACTGCCAGACCTTCGTACGCATGGCAAGAGCAGAGGTACCCACATCGGTTTCGGCTGGCAGGATGCCAAGGATGTGCTTCTGTGGATGGAATGGGCCAATGACGAGTTTGGGAAGGATTATGGTGGACAAACCCAGATGGTTGTTCACGGCATTTCAATGGGAGCTGCCACCACGATGTTTGTAGCAGGACAGAACAAGCACAATTTTGTTCGGGCGTATATCGAAGATTGTGGCTACAGTTCTGTGCAAGAAGAAATAGCCTACGTAGCCGACCGTGATTATGGTTTGCCCGAAGTGCCCTGCATCACGTTGGCCAGTCAGATGTGCCAATGGCTGTACGGCTGGAATTTTCGCGATGCCTCCTGTGTCGAAGCCCTGCGCCATGTTGACACCCCCATGCTGTTCATCCATGGAACAGCCGACCGTTATGTGCCCTTCGACATGGTGCACCAACTGTACGATGCCAAGCCACGCAACAAGGATATATGGGAAGTTCGCGACGTAATTCATGCACGTAGCTACCACGACCAGCGTGAGGAATATACCCAGCGTGTACGCGACTTCATCAACCAGTATCTATACAACGAAAACTGACACTTTGTTTTATTTGAGATAAATCATGCAAGACTTTGCTGCCATCGACTTCGAAACTGCAAACAACAAACCAACGAGTGTATGCTCGGTAGGTGTAGTAGTCGTGCGTGGTGGCGAGGTTGTCCATACCTACTACTCGCTCATTCAGCCCGAACCGAACTACTATTATTATTGGAACACGCGAGTACATGGGTTGACACACAAAGATACCGACACAGCCCCACTCTTTCCCGATGTCTGGGCAGAGATCGCCCCACTCATCGACGATCTTCCGCTGGTAGCCCATAACAAGGCTTTCGACGAACGTTGCCTGAAAGCCGTTTTCCGCTGCTACCAAATGGATTATCCTAACTACAGGTTCTATTGCACCTGCATCGCCTCACGGCGTGTTTTTCCGCGTGCCGAGAACCATAAGCTGGACACGATTGCTGCGCTCTGCGGTTTTGATTTGGCCAACCATCACCATGCCCTGGCTGATGCCGAAGCCTGTGCTGCCATTGCTTTGCAGATACTTTGAAACCAGCGTTGTTGGCACACTATTGCAAGTGCTTGAAATGTTTTTACAAGCACACTGGCAGATTTCCGAAAAAATGTGAACGAAAAATGAAAAGCATTGCCGATTCTTTGCCGTAATTTTGCAAGCGACGAATCACACTTAACTATTATATTTTCGTATGAAACACAAAAGACTGACTAAAGTCCTTCTTCTGTTTGCCCTTCTGACATCGGCAAGCATCATGAAGGCACAAGACCCCAACTTCTACGTCTATCTCTGTTTCGGACAGTCGAACATGGAGGGTTTCTGGAATCAAACCCAGTTCGAGCCCGAAGACATGACGGGGGTCAGCGACCGTTTCCTCCTGCTGCCGGCATGTGACGACGCTCCACGTGGACGCACTCGCCTCGAATGGACCACTGCCACGCCGCCGCTTTGCCGCCCCAATTGCTTTCTCACACCTGTTGACTATTTCGGCCGTACCATGACCGAACGTCTTCCCGACAAGCGCATCGGTGTGGCCATGGTAGCCATTGGCGGCATCAGCATCAAAGGCTTCATGAAAGACCACAGCATTGCCGATCCGTACAACGAAAACTTCAGTGCCAACGATGCCTTTTTCCGCACTGCCTATGAAACATACAATCGCCGTCTTTACGAGACACTTGTCGAACTGGGCCGACGTGCGCAGCAGGACGGCGTCATTAAGGGCATCCTCATGCTGCAGGGCGAGGCCGACACGGGCGATGCGGCCTGGACAGGTTACGTGAAACAGGTCTATGACGACCTGCTCGCCGACCTGGGGCTCAATGCCCAGGAAGTCCCATTGCTGGCAGGCGAAACGCTCTACAACGGAACCCTGTTCGCCAACACCAATGCCCAAAACATTGACAAGTTGCCCAGTGTTATTCCCACCGCCCATGTCATCAGTGCCGAGGGCTGTGAGACGTCATCAGACTATATCCACTTCACAGCCCGTGGCTATCGTTTCATCGGCCGCCGCTTCGCTGCCGAGGAGTTGAAGATTCTGGGCATGGACGAAGAGGCATTGGAACAGCAGCGTGAGCCCTACTATACCTATTATCTTCACGCGCGTGCCATGTCTGAACAGCCCTTCCATGAGATTGTGGAAGGAGCTCACCAGCGATTTGAATATGAACTCGAACAGGCTGCGACAGACATTGCCAGTGCACAAACCAAGACTGAGCTGGAAACCATCAAGGAGCGCCTACACACAGCATCACTTCAGTACCTCGCCGATGCTGAACCGGCTGAAACCGGGGTCTTCGACCTTACCTTCCTGCTCAACACGCCCGACGTATCTTATAAGAAAATCGGGGCACCCGTGCCCGATGCCTGGTTCACCGACAACAGGAATGAAGGTACGTTCCACTTTGTCATCAACAACAAAGTACAGTGGATTACGACGTCTGAGCCTACAGGCGGATACACGGCAGCCTACGGACTCATCAGCCCCACACCGTCCACCAGTGGGTTCGAAATCTATCAGCTGACTGGTCCGCTGCCAGCCGGAACCTACAAGGCCACTGCTTCGTGCTTTGGCTGGGGAACAGAGGTGAACGGCTCGTGGAAAGGGACCTATCCACCCCACTTTACCTTCTCGGCAGACGAAACCGACGGAGCTCCCCTGCTGACCGAGGCTTACAATGATGTGAGCGTGGTGTTCACGCTCGACGAAGCCCGCAGCAACGTGAAACTGGGTATCAAGGCCCATGAGGGCAACGACTGCCCCTGGACCGCAATGGCCAATACCAGGCTGCTGCGCATCCCATCCGCATCGACCGACACCGAGGCTGTGCTGAAGGGATGGACACGGCTGACAGCTATCCCTGACAACGTGGACGAATGGTACTTTGCCCTGACCGACAGGGACCACCCGCTGATGATGGGGCTTGCGCCGGCTGTGGTCGATTATAACGGTGTGTTTACCAAAAGCATGAACTATCAGTTCCCCATCAGTCCCAAAGCCGACCCCACGAAAGCATGGATGCTGACCCGTACGGAGGGGTGGACGTGGAACGACGGTACCACCTGCTACTCGCTGCGCAACCTCAGCTACCCCACCCTCTATCTGCAAACCGAATGGGCTTGCCCCTGGCATTATCGCACACACGACCAACCCAATCCCGTCGGATGGACAGCCGTGATACCACAATACGATGCCGAGGGCGACTTCTGGACATTCCTCAATGGTGTCTATCCACGCGCTAACGCCTGCGCCTCGGTGGGGCTGAACGACATGAACAGCGAGGACTGGGGCTATCTCGGTCCGTGGAACCCTGGGCAATACTGCGATGGCAGCTGGATTGCCGCCAACAAGAAAGATGCCGACGTGGGACGTTTCCAGCTCTATGGCATCCTGCGCTCCGACTATGAGAAGTTGGGCGAGGACACCACGCCAACAGGCATTGGGGAAGTGAAAGGTGAACAGTGCAAAGAGAATAGCGACACCCCCTCTCTCGGATGGGGACGGGATGTGGCCTATGACTTGCAGGGCAGACGCCTCCCCTACAGCGTTCATCCTTCAACGTCGGGCGAAATCCCCCCTGGCTTCTACATTGTCAATGGACAAAAAGTTGTCATGCGATAAGATTCAGAAACTTCAATCAATAAATACAGAACAATGAAAAAGATTGCATCGCTGGCTCTCCTGTTTGCCTTGACACTGACGTGTGTGGCGCAGAAGACAGTTTACATCCCTCAGCAGACACTGAAGGACGAGGGCTATGACCCCAGTACGACCACCAACAACCTCAATGTGCCCTGGTGCCGGTATCGCAGCCGCGAAAGCGACAACATCATCGTGTTCTGGGCAGCAGGCTACGGCAACAACGACCCGAACTCGGCAGCAGTGCCGGCTGAATATCGGGTGGATATCGACGACATGCTGGCCAAGCTCGAAACATTCTACGACCTCAACGTCAACCGCCTGGGCTTTGCCGACCTCAGCAACTCCAACCTCTCGCGCTACAAGATGATTATCTGCCTCTACTACACGACGGAGTGGATGGCCTACGGCGGCGGTTTCGACGATGTCATCGGCGGCATGTGGGTCAGCCCCTCCACCTGCCACCCCGTAGGCTCGACCATCGCCCACGAAATCGGCCATTCGTTCCAGTATCAGGTCTTCTGCGACCTGCACGGGGCAGCAGGATTCCGCTACAACTTCGGTCCCAACGGATGCGGCTACTGGGAAACAACGGCCGATTGGCAAGCATCCATGGCCTATCCCGACATCATGTATTCCCAGAGCATGTTCATCTATCGCCAGGCCTACAACACAGCCATGACCCACGAATGGATGCGCTACCAGGCCTACTGGATGAACTACTGGTGGTGCGACCGCCACGGCATCGACATGGTGGGACGCCTCTGGCGCGGTTCCACGGTGTGGGGCGACGACGTCAACCAGGTGTATATGAAACTGATGGGGCTCTCCAATGCCGACCTTTACCGCGAATACATGAATGCAGCCATGCACTTTGTGACATGGGATTTCAACAATGCCGACTGGAAACAGCGCGGTTCCTACTTCGACATCGGCAACTTTGTCTATAACTACGTTCCAGTGGGCACCAACGAGTTTCAGGTGGCCTACAGCAGTTGTCCGCAATCGACGGGCTACAA